>NZ_CP173678.1:1587500-2236250 GCF_051903925.1 Zavarzinia sp. CC-PAN008 | reverse complement strand
CTGCTGGTCCTGGTCCTGGCCGCCTGGGCCTGGCGCCTGGTCAGCCACAAGGGCTTGCGCTGGTTCTGGCTCAACCTGGCCCTGCTGGTCCCGGCGCTGGCCCTGGCCGCGGCCACCGCCGCAAGCCTGCCCACCCCGTCCGGCTGGCCGCTGGACGTGGGCGGCGGCGGCGTGCTGGGCGGCCTTGCCTGGCCCTGGCTCGCGGCCCAGGCCGCGGCCTGGGGGCTGGTGCTGGAGGGCGGTACGCAGACGCTGGCTCTGGGCGGGGCCACGGCTTTGGTCGCGGCCCTGGCCATGGGCCTGTCCTTCGGCGACTGGCGCGCCGTGGGCCAGGGCACCGGCAGCAGCGTGCGTGCGGTCGCGGGCGGCATTGCCTGGCTGCGCGGCCGGCGGGATGTGCCCGCGCCGGCCGAGCCGCCGAGCCGACCCGCCCCGGCCCTGCGCCAGGTGCGCGATCCGCGGGGCGCCCCCGTGCCGCCCACGGTCGACCCGGCCGCCGTGCCCCGCGGCGCCCCCCGCGCAGCGCCGGAGCCGGCCCCGCGACCCGAGCCGCCCCAGGCCCCGGCCCTGCGCCTGCCCGAGACCGAGCCCGTGGCCGAGGCCGAGGACGATCCCCCCTTCGACCTGGACGCGCCGGCGCCCATGCCCGACGTCATGACCCAGGCCGCGACGCCCGCGCCGCGCTCGCCCCTGGAGCGCCGCGTCGTGGCGCCGCCCCCGCCGCCCCGGCCCAGCCGCCGGCTGAGCGAGGAAAGCCAGGCGGCGCTCGACCTGGGGCCCGACGATGCCTTCACCCTGCCGCCGCTGGCCCTGCTGAAGGAGCCCAAGCCGTCCGCCACCAGCCCCGCCCTGAACGAGGAGGCGCTGGAGCAGAACGCCCGCATGCTGGAGACGGTGCTCGACGATTTCGGCATAAGGGGCGAGATCGTGAAGGTCCGCCCCGGCCCGGTCGTCACGCTGTACGAACTGGAACCGGCGCCGGGCACCAAGTCGTCGCGCGTGATCGGCCTGGCCGACGACATCGCCCGCTCGATGAGTGCCATCTCGGCCCGCGTCTCGGTCGTGCCGGGCCGCAACGTGATCGGCATCGAGTTGCCCAATGCCACGCGCGAGATGGTGCTGCTGCGCGAGCTGCTGGCCAGCCCCGACTACGAGAACACGTCCGCCATCCTGACGCTGGCGCTGGGCAAGGACATTGGCGGCACGCCGGTGATCGCGGATCTTGCCCGCATGCCCCACCTGCTGGTCGCGGGCACCACCGGCTCCGGCAAGTCGGTGGCGATCAACACGATGATCCTGTCGCTGCTGTACCGGCTGCCGCCGGACAAGTGCAAGTTCATCATGATCGACCCCAAGATGCTGGAACTGTCGGTCTATGACGGCATCCCGCACCTGATCGCGCCCGTGGTGACCGAGGCGCCCAAGGCGGTCGTCGCGCTGAAGTGGACGGTCCGCGAGATGGAGGACCGCTACCGCAAGATGTCCAAACTGGGTGTGCGCAACCTGGCCGGCTACAACCAGCGCCTGGCTGAGGCCGGTGCCAACGGGGAGTCGCTGAAGCGCACGGTCCAGACCGGCTTCGACAAGGAAACCGGCCAGCCGATCATGGAGGAGCAGGAGATCGACCTGTCCCCTCTGCCGCTGATCGTCGTCATCGTGGACGAGATGGCCGACCTGATGATGATCGCGGGCAAGGAGATCGAGGGCGCGGTGCTGCGCCTGGCGCAGATGGCGCGCGCCGCCGGCATCCACCTGATCATGGCGACTCAGCGTCCCTCGGTCGACGTCATCACCGGCACGATCAAGGCGAACTTCCCGACCCGCATCAGCTTCCAGGTGACGAGCAAGATCGACAGCCGCACCATCCTGAACGAGCAGGGGGCGGAGCAGCTGCTGGGCCAGGGCGACATGCTCTATATGGCCAGCGGCGGACGTGTGACGCGCGTGCACGGGCCCTTCGTCTCGGACCGGGAGGTTGAGGACGTGGTCGCCTTCCTCAAGACGCAAGGCACACCTGAGTACAACGACGAGATCACAGAGGAGCGCGAGAGCGCGCCCGGCGTCGAGATGCTGACGGGCGGCGGCGCTGCCGGGAACGAGGAAGACCTCTACGACCGCGCCGTGGCCCTGGTCGCGCGCGAGGGCAAGGCCTCGACCAGTTTCATCCAGCGCCACCTGGGCATCGGCTATAACCGCGCCGCCAAGATCATCGAGGAGATGGAGGCGCAAGGCGTCGTCAGCCGCGCCAACCACGTGGGCAAGCGCGAGGTCCTGGTGGAGCATCATGGCGACTAGGACGACGGGATGCTGACCGGGTTGGGTGGCGTCGTCGTGGACGGGACCGGAAGGGCGGCCGCTCCTTGGCGATAGCGGGGGGTGTTGCGTTCGGGCACGGCTGGCCGGCACCACCGGACGTCGCGCGCATGGCCGCCGCCATGGCCCTGGGCAAGGCACGGCCGCAGGTTCGCCAGGGCACCGGCGCCGCCTTTGCCCGCGTCGACGGGGCCCTGTGGTCCGATCCGGCGCCCGACGGCTCCACCGCCCTGTTCGACGGCCGGCTGGACAACCGGGAAGCGGTCCTGGCTGCGCTGAACCTGACCGGGCGCGTGCCGCTGCCCACCGATGGCGATCTGGTCCTGGCCGCGTGGCGCCGCTGGGGCCCGGATTTTCCCAACCAGTTCCTGGGCGACTTTGCCTGTGCGGTGTGGGACGGGACGGCGCGCCGCCTGGTCCTGGCGCGGGATTTCATCGGCATCGTGCCGCTGGTCTTCTGGCGGCAGGGGAACACCACCCTGTTCGCGACCGAGGCACGCGGCCTGCACGCCCTGCCCCAGGTCCCGCGCGAGATCGACCAGGAATGGATGGGCCGGTGGCTGATGCTGATGTCGGCCAAGGGCATGCTGACGACGTTCCGCGACGTGCTGCGCGTCGTCCCGGGCGAGACGGCGCTGATCGACGCCGGCGGCGTCACCCGGCATCGCTACTGGCGGCCGGAAACGCTGCCCGCCATCCGCCTGAAGCGCGACGCCGACTATGTGGAGGCGGTGCGCGCGCTGATGGACGAGGCGGTCCGCGCGCGCATCGGCTCCACCGGCCCCGTGGCCGCCCATCTCAGCGGCGGCATGGACAGTTCGTTCGTGGTCGCCAGCGCCGCGCCGATCCTCCAGGCGGACGGACGGCGGCTGATCGCCTATACCGCAGCACCCGGCGCACCGTTCGACATCCCGCCCCAGCACAGGCGCTTTGGCGACGAATGGCCCCGCGCCGCCCGTACCGCCGCGCGCTTTCCCAATGTCGACCATGTCCGGGTGCCCAACATTTCCGGCCCGGTCATGGACGCTGTCGAGCAGTCGGGGCAGGCCTGCGACATGCCGGTGCTCAATCCGTTCAATCAGATCTGGATCAATGCGATCGGGCGGGCGGCGCGGGCGCAGGGGTGCACCCGCCTGTTGACCGGGCAGATGGGCAACATGACGTTCAGCTATGACGGCATGGCCTGGCTCGGCAAGCTGGCGCGGCAGGGCCGCTGGCTGCGCCTGGCGCAGGAGATGCGGGCCCTGCGCCACGCCGGCCACAGCTGGAACTTCCTGCTGAGCACGGCGCTTGAGCCGCTGTTCCCGGAAGCCGCGGCCCTGGCAATCCGCCGGGCCCTGGGGAAGACGATCGTCAGCTATGACATGGTCACGGCGATCAACCCCGACTTTGCCCGCAAGACCGGCATCTGGGACGAAGGCCGTGACACCGGCGGCAACATGCTGCGCACGGAGCTTGGCCGCCTCGATCCGCGCCTGGCCGTGTTCTCGCGCATCGATCCCGGCGCCATGATGATCGGGCAGCTGCGCCTGACCGGGGTCCAGGCGACGGATCCCACCGCCGACCGGCGCCTGGCCGAGTTCTGCCTGGCGATCCCCAACGAGCAGTTCCTGCGCGCGGGCAGCAACCGCTACCTGGCGCGCCGCGTGCTCCAGGACCTGGTCCCGGACGAGGTGCACCAGGAAGTGGGCAAGGGGTTGCAGGCGGCGGACTGGGGGGTGGAGGCGACCCGCTCCCGCAGTGCCTTCGCGGACGAGATCGCCCGCCTGGAGCAAAGTCCCTTCGCCAGCACCTGCCTGGACCTGCCGCGTCTGCGCCGCCTGGTCGACAACTGGCCCCAAGGCGATTTCAACTCGGCCCCGGTCATGCGCGAGCACCACCTGGCGCTGTGCCGGGGCTTGGCGGCGGGCCGCTTCATCCGCCAGGTCGAGGGCGGAAACGCATGAGGCCCGGGCTGCCGGTGCCGGCCCGCGCCGCGATGCGCAGTGCCAACCCGCCCAACAGCAGCGCAACCGGCAGGGCATAGGCCGCATCCAGCGGCACCCGCTTGCCAAAGGCGACGGCGAAGCTGATCCAGACATAGGCGCTGCCGGCCCAATGCAGCACCCGCCAGGCGCGCGGCCCCAGCAGGGCGGCACTGCGCGGGAACGAGGTCGCGGCCATGGCAGCGATGAAGACATAGGCCAGACCCGCCGTCGCGATCGTCGTCGGGTTGGTCAGGCTCCAGAACAGCGCGGTGTCCACACTGGCAAGGCCCACCAGCAGGCCCAGGTGCAGGAAGTGCGAGGTGGCAAAGGCCAGGCCCAGCATGCGCCGGTTGCGCCGCTGCCATCGCGTCCAGCCATTGGGCGCCAGCTGCACGGCGGCGCTGGCGGTGAAGGCCAGCAGGAAGAGGACGAGGGAGGTGCGCGCCGTCTCCCGGATGCCCAGGCGCAATCCGTCGGTTCCCCCGACCGCCAGGACCGAGGTGGCAACCAGCACGCCGACCGCGCCGGTCAGCAGCCAGAACAGGGACCAGCCGTCGGCCAGGCGCAACCATGTGGACGTCCGCATCGTCCCCTCCCCACTATTGGATCGACAGGCGGGCACTGGCCCGCTGCCACCGCGCCAGCCGCCAGGCTTCCCGCGCCAGGAGCGCGGTCAGCCCCAGTTCAACGCCCAGGCTGCCCAGGACGTGGGCCGGCGGCAGCCCGGGCGCCCCGCCCATGACGCGGGCCGAGCCGGCCAGCGTCGCCAGGGCCAGGGCCACCAACGACAGCCCTGCCAGCCGCGTCGACCAGCCGGACCAGGCGCGGCCGAACGCGGCCCACGCCGCCAGTGCCAGCAGCAGCGCCGCCACGAAGCCATAGCGGTCCAGCGCATGGGCCAGGTCCGCCACCCCTTCTGGCCCCAGCCACAGCGTCCGCAGGCGCATTGCAAGGAAGCTGGCAGCCAGCGCCGCCGCCGCAACACGCCAGGTCCGCTCAGCCTGCCCGGCCAGCGCCGCCGCCGCGATGGGCGACAGCAGGGCATCGGGCCGCCCGAAGCGCGCAATCGCGGCCGCCTCCTGCGCGGGATCGGCCTCCGCCGCGCAGCGCAGGTGGTCCTCGACCTCGTCCCGCAGATCGCGAAAGGCGGGATCGCCCCCGCTATGCCGGTCGAACTCCCGCAGGTACTGGTCGATCAGGCCGGCCATGGCGGCGCCCCCTTCAGCATGCGTTCGACACCGTTGGCAAAGCGCGCCCAGCTCTTCCGTCGCTGAGCCAGGGCGGCGGTGCCGGCCGGCGTCAGGGCATAGACGCGGCGTCGGCGCCCGCCCGGCGGCACCTGCCAGGTACTGGCCAGCAGGCCTGCCCCCTCCAGCCGGTGCAGGGCCGGATAGATCGTCCCTTCCGGTAGATCGAAGGTCGAGCCCGATTGGTTACGGATCGCCTCGATGATCGCGTAGCCATGCGCCGGCCCTGCGGCCAGCGCCGCGAGCACGATCGTGTCCAGGTGTCCCTTGAGCATCTCGGCATCCATACCTCGGCACTCTATGCTTTGTTATGCGAGGTATCAAGGGGCAACTGATGAGGACGAACGGCACCGCACGCCTAGAACAGGTCGCCCTGGTCCCGTGGCGCCTTGCGCGTGCGGCGTGGCGGATCGGCGCGGGCCGGTTCCGGACCTGCCGGCCGGGGCGCAGTGTCGGCCGCACCGTCGCCTGCGACCCGGGCGGCCAGATGGCCATCGGCCAGTTCGATGTCGAGGGCGCCCGGCACAGCCTGGGCCACATGGCGCAGGATGCGGCCATCCTGGCGGACAACGGCATAACCGCGCGCCAGCACCCGGCCATAGCCCAGGCTGTCCAGCAGGCGCGCCGCCGCGTCCAGGCGGGCGCCGCGCTCGTCCAGGCGCCGCCGGTAGCCCTGCTCCAGTGCCCGCGACCGGCCGGCCAGGGCCTCGGCCAGGCGCTGCACCTCGGCCGACAGCAGGCGCGGGCGCAGGCCCGCACTGGCGCCGCCCAGCGCCCGCTCCCCCTGCCCAACCCGGGCCAGCAGCGCCCGCGGCAGGCGCTCCGCCAGCGCGTCGAAGCGTTGCTCCAGCGGCCCCAGCAGGTCCTCCGGCCGGCGCAGGGCCCGGGCCAGGGCGGCAACCCGCTCGCGCCGCTGCTCCACCCTGGCCTGCTGCGCCTGGTCCAGGCGGTGGCCCAGTTCGGCCAGGCTGCGCATCAGGTCGGTGCGCACGGGCACCGCCATCTCTGCCGCGGCGGTCGGCGTCGGCGCGCGCCGGTCGGCGGCGTGGTCGATCAGGGTCGTGTCGGTCTCGTGCCCGATCGCAGCGATCAGCGGAATGGTGCTGGCCGCAGCCGCCCGCACCACGACTTCCTCGTTGAATTCCATCAGGTCTTCGAGCGAGCCGCCGCCCCGCGCCACGATCAGGACGTCCGGCCGCGGCACGGGGCCACCAGGGCGAATCGCATTGAAGCCGGCGATCGCGGCGGCCACCTGCTCCGCCGCCCCGTCCCCCTGCATGGCAGCCGGCCAGATCAGGACGTGGCGGGGGAAACGGTCCGCCAGGCGATGCAGGATGTCCCGGATCACGGCCCCGGAGAGAGAGGTGACGACACCGATCACGCCCGGCAGGAAGGGCAGCGGCCGCTTGCGCTCCTGCGCGAACAGGCCCTCCGCCGCCAGACGCCTGCGCCGCTCCTCGATCATGGCCAGCAGCGCGCCGGCCCCCGCCACCTCCATCGCCTCGGCCACGATCTGGTAGCGCGAGCGCCCGGGATAGGTGGTCAGGCGTCCCGTGACGATCACCTCCAGCCCATCCTCGGGCCGGAAGCTGAGACGCGCCGCCGTGTTGCGCCAGGCCACCCCGTCGATCAGGGCGCTGTCGTCCTTCAGGCTGAAATAGAGATGGCCCGAGGAATGCCGCTTGGCACCCGACAGCTCGCCCCGCACGCGGACCAGGCCGAACGTATCCTCCACCGTGCGCTTGACGGCGCCGGCCAGTTCGCCGACCGAGTATTCGCGGAGGTTGGGCGGGGACGCAGGGGTGGCCATGGGCGGCGCATTGTATGCCCGCCCGCCCGTGTTACAAGTTGCCCCGGAAAACCAAGGGGGTGGATGCGGGCATGAAGGTCCTGGTGGTTGGCGGTGGCGGGCGCGAGCATGCGCTGGCCTGGGCTCTTGCGGCATCGCCGCTGGTCACGGACCTGCACGCCGCCCCCGGCAATGCGGGGATCGCGCACCTGGCCTGCTGCCATCCCGTTCCTGCGACCGACCTGGACGGGCAGGTTCGCCTGGCGCAGGACCTGGGCATCGACTTCGTCGTCGTGGGACCGGAAGCGCCGCTGGTCGCAGGCCTGGCCGACCGGCTGAAGGCGGCCGGCATCCCGGCCTTTGGCCCCAGTGCCGCGGCGGCCCAGCTCGAAGGCTCCAAGGGCTTCATGAAGGATCTGGCACGCGAGGCCGGCGTGCCGACCGCCGCCTATGGCCGCTTCCGCGACGCCGCCTCGGCCCGCGCCTTCGTCGATGCGCAAGGAGCACCCATCGTGGTCAAGGCGGACGGTCTGGCCGCGGGCAAGGGCGTCACCGTCGCCATGACGATCGCCGAGGCGCACGCCGCCATCGACGACTGCTTTGCCGGCCGATTCGGCCAGGCCGGAGCCGAAGTCGTGGTGGAGGAGTTCCTGGAGGGGGTGGAAGCCAGCCTGTTCGCGCTGGTCGACGGTCGCACCGCCCGCCTGTTCGGCACGGCACGCGACCACAAGCGGGCGCTGGACGGCGACCAGGGCCCCAATACGGGCGGCATGGGCGCCATTTCCCCCTCCCCCGACCTGACGCCCGAACTGGAAGCCCAGGTCATGGCGCAGATCGTGCAGCCCACGGTCGACACGATGGCCGCGCGCGGCATGCCCTATTCGGGCGTGCTCTATGCCGGGCTGATGCTGACCAGGAGCGGGCCGAAGCTGATCGAATACAATGTCCGCTTCGGTGATCCAGAGGCGCAGGTCCTGGTCCGCCGCCTGGGCTCCGACCTCCTGCCGCTGCTGCGCGCCTGCGCCGACGGCACGCTGGCGACGGCGCCCCTGGCCTGGAAGGACGACATCGCGATCGGCGTCGTCGTCGCGTCCAAGGCCTACCCCGAATCCGGCGCCAAGGGCGAGCCCATCGGCAACCTGGCGGCGGCGGATGCCATGCCGGACGTCACCGTCTTTCACGCCGGCACGCGCGAGGCGGATGGCACGATCCTGGCCGAGGGGGGCCGCGTGCTGTGCGTCACCGCGACAGGCCGCGACGCGGCCGAGGCCCGGGCCCGCGCCTATCGGGGCGTCGATGCCATCGACTGGCCCGGCGGCTATGCCCGACGGGACATCGCCATCTTCGCGGTGTAAGCACCGCTCAAGCACATAAGGGAGGAGTGCCAATGAGCACGACGCAATCGCGGCAGGAAATCTTCAGCGGCACCGAAGGCGTGCGCGAGAGCCACCGCTTCGACGTGAAGAAGCTGGAAGCCTGGATGGCGGAGCACGTCGAGGGCTTCAAGGGCCCGCTGGAGGTCGAGCAGTTCAAGGGCGGGCAGTCCAACCCGACCTATCGCCTGACCGCCGGCGGCAAGCGCTATGTGATGCGGCGCAAGCCGCCCGGCAACCTGCTCCCCTCCGCCCATGCGGTCGACCGCGAGTACAAGGTGATCTCGGCCCTGGGCAAGACCGACGTGCCGGTGCCGCGCACCTATGCCCTGTGCCAGGACGAGAGCGTGGTGGGCACCTGGTTCTACATCATGGACTGCGTCGACGGCCGCGTCCTGTGGGAGCCGACACTGCCCGGCTACGGCCCGGCCGAGCGGGGCGCCATCTTCGACGCCATGAACGACGTCATCGCCAAGCTGCACATGGTCGACTACGAAGCCGTGGGCCTGGGCGACTTCGGCAAGCCCGGTAACTATTTCGCCCGGCAGATCAGCCGCTGGGGCAAGACGTACAAGGTCTCCGAGACCGAGACGATCCCCGAGATGGACAAGCTGATCGAGTGGCTGCCGGAGAACATCCCGCCCGGCGACGAGACCTCGATCGTCCACGGCGACTATCGCCTGGACAACATGATCTTCCACCCGACCGAGCCGCGCGTCGTCGCCGTGCTGGACTGGGAATTGTGCACGCTGGGCCATCCGCTGGCCGACTTCACCTATCACATGATGACCTGGCACCAGCCGCCCGACCTGTTCAACGGCCTGATGGGCCTGGACCTGAAGGCGCTGGGCATCCCGACGGCCGAGGAATACTCCGCCGCCTATTGCCGACGGACCGGCCGCACGTCCATCGAGAACTGGGACTTCTATCTCGCCTACAACCTGTTCCGGCTGGCCGGCATCATGCAGGGGATCGTCGGCCGGGTTCGCGACGGCACGGCGGCGAGCGCTCATGCAGCGCAGAATGCCGAGAACGTGCGCCCGATGGCCCAACGCGCCTGGGCCTTCGCCCAGCGGGCAGGTGCGAAGTGAGCGCCGCGGATCCCTCAGCCGTCGAGACGACGGAGATCCGCGCCGCGCACACGTTCGACGTTAAGAAGCTGGAATCCTGGTGCCTCCAGAACGTGGACGGCTTCAAGGCACCGCTGGTCGTGCGCCAGTTCGTGGGCGGGCAGTCCAACCCCACCTTCTTCCTGGAAAGCCCCAGCGGCCGCTATGTCATGCGCAAGAAGCCGCCTGGCAAGCTGCTGGCGAGCGCGCATCAGGTCGACCGCGAGTTCAAGGCGATCAAGGCGCTGAACGGCACAGCCGTGCCCGTGGCGCCCGCCTATGCCCTGTGCATGGACGACGAGGTGGTGGGCACCGCCTTCTACATCATGGGCCATGTCGAGGGGCGCATCTTCCGCGATCCCCAGCTGCCGGGCGTGTCCCCCGCCGACCGCGCCGCCATCTATGACGACATGAACCGCGTCATGGCCGAGCTGCACAAGGTTGATTACGAAGCGGTGGGCCTGGGCGATTTCGGCCGGCCCGGCAACTATTTCGAACGCCAGATCGCGCGCTGGATCAAGCAGTACGAGCCGGTCAAGACCGACGATATCGAGGCGATGGACAACCTCATCGCCTGGCTGCCCAAGAACATCCCGGAGGACAACTCCGTCGCCATCGCCCATGGCGACTACCGGCTGGAGAACTCGATCTATCATCCGACCGAGCCGCGGATGATCGCGCTGCTGGACTGGGAACTGGCGACGATCGGGCACCCGCTGGCTGATCTTAGCTATAACTGCATGCTCTACCATCGCCGGCACGAGCGGATGGGCAGCCTGACCGATATCGAGCCCGGCTCCGGCATCCCTGGCGAGAAGGAATATGTCGAGGCCTATTGCCGGCGCACGGGTCGCGACGGGATCAAGGACTGGGACTTCTACCTCGCCTTCTCGTTCTTCCGCCTCGCCTCGATCACGCAAGGCGTCTACAAGCGCGGCCTGGACGGCAATGCCTCGTCCGACACGGCGATCACCTACGCCACCGGCTGCCGCAACCTGGCGGAAGCGGGCTGGTCCTTCGTCGAGAAGCGCGCCTGAGGGCAGCCGCGCCTGACACCACCCCCTTCCCCACTTCCGGTGGGGGAGGGTTTCAGGGGCGGATGCGGGGCAGCAGCTTCAGGGCGCGGCCCATCCCGAAATCGACCCAGCGGCGCGGCAGGACCCGGAACAGGAAGGTCTGGACCGGCTGGGGCGCCACGGTATAGCGCACGCGGGGCCGCCGCGCGGTCAGCGCCTTCAGCACCGTCTCGCCGATCCGCTCCGGCGGCAGGCCGTTGGGCCCATCGTCGATCATGAAGCGCCGCACCTTCTCCAGACCGGGGCCATAGGGGGTGTCCATATAGGCGCTGACGTCCACCGCCTCGGCCTTGGCCCAGATCGGCGTCGCCACCGCCCCCGGCGCGACGATGACGACGTCGATGCCGAACAGCAGCAGCTCCCGCCGGAGCGCCTCAGACAGGCCCTCCAGGCCGAACTTCGTGGTGTTGTAGGGCGCCAGGAACGGCGTGCCGTTGCGGCCGCCCACCGATGACATGTTGACGATGCGCCCGGCCGGACCCTTCAGCGCCAGGTCGGCCCCCAGAAGCGGCCCGAAGGCCTGGGTAGCGATCATCACGCCGGTCAGGTTGACCTCCAGCTGGTGCCGGAACTCGGCCACGGGCAGCATCAGCATGGGGCCGGCGACCGCGATTCCCGCATTGTTGACCAGGCCCGCCAAGGTCTCGCCGCCCAGGGCAGCGCGCACCTGCTCGGCCGCGGCCTTGACCGCCGCCTCGTCCGTCACGTCGAAGACCAGCGGCACGAAACGCTCGGGAAACTCCGACGCCAGGCGCTCGGCGTCGGCTGGCTTGCGGACGCTGCCAAAGACCCGGAAGCCATTGCCCATCAGCACGCGGGCCGTCGCCCAGCCGATGCCCGTGGAGACGCCCGTGACCACAACGCTGCGCATCCAAAATCCTTCCGATCCGGCATAGCCCTTCGGGGCTGCCACCTATGATTACGACAGAACCGGGCGCATCGTTCACTCGTGATCGCCGACCGCCTGCTCCTGGCTTGGCCCGGCACGCTTGCGAGGATCGACGCGCGGACTTGATGCGGGCACGATCCCGCGCGAGAAACGGCCCGACACAGAAACAGAACGAGCTGACCATGGCCCTGGACGCCGCGACCCGCACCGAGTTCCTCAACACCATCCGCCGCTTCGTGCGCGACGAACTGGTCCCCGCCGAAGCCCGCATGGCCGAGGACGACAAGGTCCCGGACGAGATCGTGCGCGGCATGAAGGATCTGGGCCTCTATGGCATGTCGATCCCGGAGGAATATGGCGGCCTGGGCCTGAGCCTGGAGGACGAGGTCTCGGTCCTGTTCGAGTTCTGCCAGTCCTCCCCCGCCTTCCGCTCCGCCTTCGGCACCAATGTCGGCATCGGCAGCCAGGGCATCGTGATGGACGGCACGCCGGAGCAGAAGGCGAAGTACCTGCCCCGCCTGGCGACCGGCGAGCTGGTATCGAGCTTTGCCCTGACCGAGCCGGAGGCGGGATCGGACTCCGCCTCGGTCAAGACGACGGCGCGGAAGGACGGCAATGAGTGGGTCCTGAACGGGACCAAGCGCTACATCACCAATGCCAGCGTCGCCGGCGTCTTCACCGTGATGGCGCGCAGCGACGCCAACGTGAAGGGTGCCGGCGGCATCACCGCCTTCCTGGTCGAGGCGGGCACGCCCGGCCTGCGCATCGGCAAGCCGGAAAAGAAGATGGGCCAGCAGGGCGCCCATATCCACGACATTATCTTCGAGGATTGCCGGGTGCCCGCCGACGCCGTCCTGGGCGGCAAGGAGGGGGTCGGCTTCCGCACAGCGATGAAGGTGCTGGACCGCGGCCGCCTGCACATCTCTGCCGTCTGCGTCGGCGTTGCCGAGCGCCTGATCCGCGACGCCCTGCGCTATGCGATGGAGCGCAAGCAGTTCGGCGAGGCGCTGTCCAACTTCCAGCTGATCCAGGCCATGCTGGCCGACAGCCGGGCCGAGGCCTATGCCGCGCGCTGCATGGTGCTGGACGCCGCGCGCCGGCGCGATGCGGGCGAGACGATCTCGACGGAAGCCAGTTGCACCAAGCTGTTCGCGACCGAGATGGTGGGCAGGGTCGCCGACCGCGCCGTCCAGATCCATGGCGGTGCCGGCTATGTCGCCGACTATGGCGTGGAGCGCTTCTACCGCGACGTGCGCATCTTCCGCATCTATGAGGGCACCAGCCAGATCCAGCAGGTGATCATCGCCCGCAACATGATCCGCGACGCCCAGGCGGGCCTGATCTGAACCAGCACCTGCGATGATGAGTTGATAGACTAGCTCTATCAACTCATCATGCGATCCGATTTGCCCCCACGTACCGTGTGGGTACACGCTGCACAGCTGGAGGGCAGCGGAGCGCGGCATGGTGCGGGACCAGGACGGAACGGGGGAACGGGATCGCCTTGACGCGATCCTCGCCCGTCATGCTGCGCGTGAAGGACCCCTGCTGCCGGTCCTGCATGACGTGCAGCATGCCTTCGGGCGTATCCCGCGCGCGCTGGTGCCCCAGATCGCGGAGGCGCTGAACATCTCCGCGGCCGAGGTGCATGGCGTCGTCACCTTCTACAGCGACTTCCGCTACGAGGCGGATGGCGCCCACCTGCTCCAGGTCTGCCGGGCCGAGGCGTGCCAGGCGATGGGGGGCGAGGCGCTGGCTGATAGAGCGGAGCAATCCCTGGGGCTTGGCTTCGACCAGGTTTCGGCCGACGGGGCCGTGGCCCTGCGCACCGTCTACTGCTTCGGCAATTGCGCACTGGCGCCCAGTGTCGCCCTGGACGGGACCCTGTGCGGGCGGATGACGACGGCGCGGCTGGACGCGCTCCTGGCGAGGATCGTGCCGTGAGGCGGATCTTCGTGCCCGGCGATTCCGGTGCCCGGTCGGTGGGCGCTGACGATGTGGCGGCCGCCGTCACGGCCCACGCGCCGCACATACCGATCGTACGCAATGGCAGCCGCGGCCTGTACTGGCTGGAGCCGTTGCTGGAAATCGAGGGCGAGGACGGACGCATCGCCTTTGGCCCGGTTGGGCCCGAGGATGTGCCCGCCATCCTGGCGCAGGGCCGCACCCACCCCCTGTGCCTGGGGCCGCCTGACCTGATCCCCTTCCTGGCGCGGCAGCAGCGCCTGACCTTTGCCCGCGTTGGCGTGACTGATCCGCTGTCGCTGGACGACTATCGCGCGCACGGTGGCTGGGGCGGACTTGAAAAGGCCGCGCGCATGGCCCCCGCCGACATCGTGGAGGCGGTCGTCGCCTCTGGCCTGCGCGGGCGGGGTGGTGCGGGTTTCCCGACCGGCCTCAAGTGGCGCACGGTCGCCGCTGCACCAGCCGATCGCCGCTATGTCGTCTGCAACGCGGACGAGGGCGACAGCGGCACCTTTGCCGACCGGATGCTGCTGGAGGGCGACCCCTTCCTGTTGGTCGAAGGGATGGCGATTGCCGGCCTCGCCGTCGGCGCTGCCCAAGGCTACGTCTACATCCGCTCCGAATACCCGGACGCCTTCGCCACCTTCAGCGCGGCGATCCGCCTGGCCGAGGCCGCGGGCTTCCTGGGCGACGACGTCGCCGGCAGCGGCCGGCCCTTCCGGCTGGAGGCTCGGCTGGGCGCCGGCGCCTATATCTGCGGGGAGGAGACGGCGCTGCTGGAAAGCCTGGAGGGGCGCCGCGGCGTGATCCGGCCAAAGCCGCCCTTGCCCGCCATCCGGGGCCTGTTCGGCAAGCCCACCATCGTCAACAACGTCCTGTCGCTGGCGGCGATCCCCCTGATCCTTGACAAGGGGCCGGAACACTATGCCGCCCTGGGCTTGGCCCGGTCGCGGGGCACGCAACCGTTCCAGCTGGCCGGCAACCTGAAGCACTGCGGCCTGGTCGAGGTGGCCTTTGGCCTGACCATCCGCCAACTGGTGGAGGACTTTGGCGGCGGCACGGCCAGCGGGCGGCCGCTCCGCGCGGTCCAGGTCGGCGGGCCGCTGGGGGCCTATTTCCCCGAAAGCCTGCTCGATGTGCCGCTCGACTACGAGGCGATGGCGGCAGCGGGCGGCATGCTGGGCCATGGCGGCATCGTCGCCTTTGACGACCGCGTCGACATGGGCGCCCAGGCGCGTTTCGCCTTTGCCTTCTGTGCGGCCGAGAGCTGCGGCAAGTGCACGCCCTGCCGCATCGGCTCGACCCGCGGGGTGGAGGTCCTCGACCGCATCAGGAGCGGGCAGAACATGGCCGGCAACCTGGACCTGCTGCACGACCTGCTGGAGACGATGCGCGACGGCTCGCTCTGTGCGCTGGGCGGCCTGACGCCGCTGCCGGTCGAAAGTGCGTTGCGCCATTTCCCGGACGATTTCGGCAGGCCCGCCCGTGTGGCAGCCGAGTAGGAGCGCGCCATGACGCCCCCGATGACCCTGCTGAAAGAACCGGATTTCGGCACGCCAGCCCGCGACGGGGCGCCCGTCACGCTGGAAATCGACGGCTTTGCCGTGACCGTCCCCGCCGGCACCTCCGTCATGCGTGCGGCGGCCGATCTGGGGGTCAAGGTTCCCAAACTGTGCGCGACCGACACGCTCGAACCCTTCGGGTCGTGCCGGCTCTGCCTGGTGGAGGTGGAGGGTCGGCGCGGCACGCCCGCGTCCTGCACCCTGCCGGTCGAGCCGGGCATGAAGGTGCGCACCCAGACGCCGCGGCTGGCGAGGCTGCGCCGCAACGTCATGGAACTCTACATCTCCGACCATCCGCTGGACTGCCTGACCTGTGCCGCCAATGGCGATTGCGAGTTGCAGGACATGGCCGGCGCCGTGGGTCTGCGCCAGGTGCGCTATGGCCATGACGGGGCCGGCCATGCGACGGCGCGCAAGGACGAGTCGAACCCCTATTTCACCTTCGACGGGTCGAAGTGCATCGTCTGCTCCCGCTGCGTGCGCGCGTGCGAGGAGGTGCAGGGCACGTTCGCGCTGACCATCGGCGGTCGCGGCCTGGCGTCTGCCGTGCAGGCGGGGGCGGATGCCGGCTTCCTGGCCAGCGATTGCGTCAGTTGCGGGGCGTGCGTGGCCGCCTGCCCCACGGCCACGCTGACCGAGAAGAGCGTGATCGAGGCGGGCCAGCCCGAGCACAGCGTGGTGACGACCTGCGCCTATTGCGGCGTCGGCTGCTCCTTCAAGGCCGAGATGAAGGGCGAGGAGGTCGTTCGCATGGTGCCGTGGAAGGACGGCCAGGCGAACCACGGCCATTCCTGCGTCAAGGGCCGCTTCGCCTGGGGCTATGCGGCACACCGCGACCGCATCACCTCCCCCATGATCCGCGCCAGCATCCACGAGCCCTGGCGCGAGGTGACGTGGGACCAGGCCTTCGCCCATGCCGCGTCGGAGATCCGCCGGATCCAGGCGCAATACGGCCGCGGGGCGGTCGGCGGCATCACCTCGTCCCGCTGCACCAACGAGGAAACCTTTTTGGTGCAGAAGCTGATCCGCGCGGGCTTCGGCAACAACAATGTCGATACCTGTGCGCGCGTCTGCCACTCCCCGACCGGCTACGGGCTGAAGGCGACCTTCGGCACCTCGGCCGGGACACAGGACTTCGACAGCGTCGACCAGGCCGACGTCATCCTGGTCATCGGCGCCAACCCGACCGACGGCCACCCGGTCTTTGCCTCCCGCATGAAGCGGCGGCTGCGCGCAGGGGCGAAGCTGATCGTGGTCGACCCGCGCCGCATCGACCTGGTGCGGCAACCCCATGTCGCCGCCAGCCATCACCTGCAGCTGCGCCCCGGCACCAATGTGGCCCTGGTCAATGCCCTGGCCCATGTGATCGTGACCGAAGGCCTGGTCGCTCGCGACTTCGTGGCGGCGCGCTGCGACAGCGACAGTTTCGAGGACTGGACCGCCTTCGTGGCCGAGGCCGAGCAGTCGCCGGAGGCGACCGAGTTGCTGACCGGCGTGCCGGCGGGCGAGGTACGCGCCGCGGCCCGCCTCTACGCCACCGGCGGCAACGGGGCGATCTACTACGGCCTGGGTGTCACCGAGCACAGCCAGGGCACGACCATGGTCATGGCCATGGCGAACCTGGCCATGGCGACCGGGAACATCGGGCGGCGCGGTGTCGGCGTGAACCCGCTGCGCGGCCAGAACAATGTGCAGGGTGCGTGCGACATGGGCTCGTTCCCGCACGAATTCTCAGGCTATCGCCATGTCTCGGACGATGCCGCACGGGCGGGATTCGAGGCCCTGTGGGGCGTCCACCTGGACAACGAGCCGGGCCTGCGCATCCCCAACATGCTGGACGCCGCGGTCGAGGGGCGGTTCAAGGCGATCTACATCCAGGGCGAGGATATCGCCCAATCCGATCCCAATACCCAGCACGTCACCGCCGGCCTGTCGGCCATGGAATGCGTGATCGTGCAGGACCTGTTCCTGAACGAGACGGCCCAGTTCGCCCACGTCTTCCTTCCAGGCTCATCCTTCCTGGAAAAGGACGGCACGTTCACCAATGCGGAACGGCGCATCTCGCGCGTGCGCAGGGCGATGCGGCCGCTGGCCGGCCTGGCCGACTGGGAGATCACGCTGGGCCTGGCGGCGGCCCTGGGCGTGCCCATGCACTATGACCACCCCAGCCAGATCATGGACGAGATCGCGGCCCTGACCCCCAGCTTTGCCGGCGTGTCCTATGACCGGCTGGAGCGCCAGGGTTCCATCCAGTGGCCCTGCAACGAGGCCGCACCGATGGGCACGCCGATCATGCATGTCGACGGCTTCGTGCGCGGCCGCGGCCTGTTCATGGTGACCCGTTTCGTGGCCACGGACGAGCGCACGACCCAGCGCTTCCCCCTGATCCTGACGACCGGCCGGATCCTGGCCCACTACAATGTGGGGCAGCAGACGCGGCGCACCGCGAATGTCGCCTGGCACCCGGAAGACGTGCTGGACATCCATCCCTTTGACGCGGAATCGCGCGGCATCAAGGATGGCGACTGGATCGCACTGGCCAGCCGTTCGGGCGAGACGGCGCTGCGGGCCCGCATCAGCGACCGGATGCAGCCGGGCGTCGTCTACACGACCTTTCACCATGCCGAGTCGGGCGCCAACGTGGTCACGACCGAGCATTCCGACTGGGCGACCAACTGCCCGGAATACAAGGTGACGGCCGTGCAGGTCCGCCTGTCGAACGGCCCGACCGCCTGGCAACGCGACCACCGCCAGAGGGTCGCCGCCCAGACCATCGAACCCCCCAGGATCGAGGCCGCGGAATGAGTGCGATCCGGCATGAGGCGGCGGACGCCGCCACGACCGCTCCGAAGGTGCAGCGCCTGGTGCACATGGCCAACCAGATCGCCGCCTTCTTCGAGACGTTCCCCGAACCGCGCGGCCGCCTGGCCGTGACGGAGCACCTGCAGAAGTTCTGGGACCCGCACATGCGCCGCACCCTCCTGGCGCATGCCGAGGCGGGTGGCGCAGGGCTTTCCCCCCTCGCCCTGGCGGCGGTGCTGGCGTTGTAGCGGGGGCTCACGCGCCCCCATCCAATCACCGCGGGGAGGACAACGCCACCATCCTTCGAGACGCGTCTGCGACGCTCCTCAGGATGACGAGTGTTGGGGATTGTCCCATAAAATCAACGGCGTCATGCTGCGGGGCGGCCCGGAGGGCCGCGTCTCGAAGCATCCGCGCAGCGCCCGCCGCCTTACTCCGCCGCCTTGGGCGCTCGGCCGTAATTGTCGTCCAGGCGGACGATGTCGTCCTCGCCCAGGTACGATCCCGACTGGACCTCGATCAGGCGCAAGGGGACCTTGCCCGGGTTTTCCAGCCGGTGCACGGCGCCCAGCGGGATATAGGTCGACTGGTTCTCGTGCAGCAGTTCGGACTGGTTGTCCCGCGTGATCAGGCCCGTGCCCTCGACCACGACCCAGTGCTCGGCACGGTGATAGTGCATCTGCAGGCTGAGCCGGGCGCCCGGCTTCACCAGGATCTGCTTGACCTGGAAGCGGTCGCCCAGGGCAAGCGTCTCGTACCAGCCCCAGGGGCGATAGGCCCGCGTATGGCTGGTCGCCTCCGGCCGGCCTTGCGCCTTCAGGCGGTCGACGATCGCCTTCACGTCCTGGACCTGGGCGCGGTCGGCAACCAGCACCACGTCCCCGGTGGCAACGACGACCACATCCTTCAGGCCCAGCGTCGCCACCAGGGGGCCGCTGGTGCGGACATAGGTATCCCGGCTGTTGTGGGAGATCACATCCCCCACCAGGACATTGCCGTCGGCGTCGCGCTCGCCCAGCTCCCACAGGGCCGACCACGAGCCGACATCGCTCCAGCCGATGGCCGCCGGCACCACGGCGCCCTTGTCCGTCCGCTCCATCACCGCATAGTCGAGCGAGATCGATGGGCTGCCGGCAAAGGCCGGGGACAGGCGCAGGAAGTCCAGGTCGCGCGCGCCCGCGGCCACGGCATCCTCGCACGCGCGCACGACCTCCGGCTCGAACCGGCGCAGCTCGTCCAGCAGCAGGGCCGCGGGCGCCAGGAACATGCCGCTGTTCCAGGTATGGCGACCACCGGCGACATAGGCCTCGGCCGTGGCCAGGTCCGGCTTTTCGCGAAAGGCCGCCACGGCAAAGGCCCCGCCCTCGATCGCGGCACCCTGCTCGATGTAGCCGTAGCCCGTCTCGGGCGCGGTCGGCGTGATGCCAAAGACGACGATGCGGCTCTGCCGGGCAACGCGTTCGGCGACGCCGATCGCCTCGAGAAAGGCATCCGGCCGGGCGATCTGGTGGTCCGAGGCCAGCACCAGGATCAGCGCGTCGGGATCGCCCTGCAGGGCGACCAGCGCGGTCGCGGCAACCGCCGGCGCGGTGTTGCGGGCCGCCGGCTCCAGCATGATCGCCTGCGGCGTGACGCCCACGGCGCGCAGCTGCTCGGCGATCAGGAAGCGGTGATCCTCGTTGCAGATCACGATGGGGTTGCCAAAGCCGGCCGCCGGCGGCACGCGCAGCGCCGTTTCCTGGAGCATCGTCCGCTCCGACACCAGCGGCAGAAGCTGCTTCGGCATCAGGCTGCGCGACATGGGGAACAGACGGGTCCCCGAACCGCCGGACAGGATGACGGGAATGATCAAGCACAGACTCCCTCAACGGCCGCAGCACGCACGACCCGCCTGACCCATGACGCAATGGCGAGCCGTTCGCAACCGCTCAATCGGTCGACGGGTCGCCCTTGTCGGCCGGGGTCTCCCCCTGTCGAAGGTCCCCCGGTCGAGCGTCACCCGGCCGCACCTCGGCCTTGCCAGGACTGTCCAGCTTCTTGCCGTCCAGGGTCTTGTCGCGCTGGCTGCGGTCGGCGGCGTTGCGGGTACGCTCCGCCGCGTCCTGGCCAAAGCGGACGCGATTCTCCGCCGCCTTGCGCCCACGCTCCGCGCGCTCGCGCCGCTTGCGGTACTGGTTCAGGTTGACGACGTCGCCCATGCCAATCCATCCGGCCGGACCATGCTGCGACAAGTCTAGCAGGCTCGACGCTACCCCGACACGTTCGAATCTGCATGATGGCGGGGCCGGCGCGGGGGTCGGCGGGGGCCGGGCTGGCCCTGAGTTCGACTTGGGAGTGCTCACGGTGATGCGGTGGATCCTGATCGGCCTGGCGGCGCTGCTGGTGACCCTGCTGGGTGCTGCGCTGGTGGCCCCGGCGCTGATCGACCTTGAGGCCCGCAAGCCCATGATCGTGGACGCGGTGGAGCAGGCTACCGGCCGCAGCCTGGCGCTGGACGGCCCGATCGACTTCGCCATCCTGCCGCGCCCCCACTTCACCGCCCAGACGGTGCGCCTGGCCAATCCGGCCGGTGGGCCGGAGGGCGACTTCGTGACGCTGAAGCAGCTGCGCGTCACGCTGTCGCCGCTGCCCCTGCTGTCGGGCCGCATCGACATCCAGGAGGTCGAGCTGGTCGAGCCGGTGATCGCCCTGGAGCGTAGCCCGACCGGCGCCGTCAACTGGACGATGACGCCGCGCCCCGCCGACCCCGCCGCCACCAGCGATGGCCCGCAGGAACTGCGGGTATCCGAGCTGAAGATCACCGGCGGCACGGCGATCTGGCGCGATGGTGCGTCCGGCAGCGTCGAACGCGCCGAGCAGATCCAGGCGACGATGAGCGCCGACACGCTGCGCGGTCCGTTCAAGGCCCAGGGCACCCTGGTCGCGCGGGGCCAGACGCTGGGCTTCACCCTGGCGTTGGGGGCCCTGGCCGGCAACGCCCAGACGACCGCCATGGTGGCGCTGGACCTGGGTCCCGGTGCCGCGGCGCTGCGCTTTGACGGCACCGCCGGCAGCACCGGCGCCAACGGCTCCATCGCGATCAGCAGCACCAACCTGGCCAAGGCGCTCGCCCCCCTGACCGGCAGCAGCCCGCCCATCCTGGCCGCACCCCTTCAGATCGACGGCCGGCTGGACCTGACGCCAGCACGCGCCGTGCTGTCCGACCTGGTCGGCCGCCTGGGCGACAATGGCCTGACCGGCCGGATCGAAGTCGTCCAGGGCGACCCGGTCGAGGTGACCGTCGCGCTGAAGGCGCCGCGCCTGGACCTGGACCGCATCCTGTCGGCCGCCGGCACCGGCAGCGGAACCGCCGCCGCCACGGATCCGGCAACCCCCACGGCAGCAATGGTGCTGCCCGGCGGGATCGCCGCGCAGATCGAGCTGGCGGTCGACGCCATCGCCTTCCGCAACGGTGTGATCCAGCAGGCGCAGCTCAATGCGGCGCTGGCCGATGGCCGGCTGACCCTCAACGCCGCCGGCGCCCGGCTGCCGGGCGGGACCGACCTTGCTCTGGCCGGCGCGGTCGAGGCGGACGGCCGCTTCGCCGGGACGGTGGACCTGGCCTCCGACAATTTCCGGGGCCTGGCCGCCTGGGCCGGGATCGACACCTCGGCCGTGCCCGCCGACCGCCTGACGAAGGTCGAGCTGACTGGCCGGCTGGGCGTCAACAACGGCCGCGTCGACCTCAGCCAGGCGGACCTGAAGGTGGATGCCAGCCGCATCCAGGGCAATGTCGCGCTGATCCCGGGGACGGCGGGCGGCCGCGCCAAGCTGGGCCTGGACCTGGCACTCGACAGCCTGAACCTCGATGCCTACATGGGCGCCCGCGCCTCGGGTGCGGTCGCGCCGCCCGACGCCGGCGGCACCCCGGGCGGCGTGCCGCAGCTGCCCTTCGACCTGGACCTGACGTTGAAGGCCGGCCAGTTCGCGGCGCGCGGCGTCAGCGTCAACGGCCTGGACATCGCGGCGACGCTCGAAAGCGACACGCTGCGCCTGGGACGCCTTGCGGCAGCCGACGCGGCGGGTGCGCGCGTCGCCGCATCCGGCACGGTGACCGGCCTGGCCACGGCGCAGCCGACGCTGGACCTGAAGGTCGACCTGGCCAATCCCAGCGTGCGCAAGCTGGCGGCCGACCTGGGCGCCAACCTGGCCGGCACCGCCGACAGCCCAGTCTCCGCGCGCCTGGATCTGGCCGGATCGCTCCCGGCCCTGGACGCGAAGGGTGAGATCCGCACGGCGGGTGCCGAGTTCTCGATCGCGGGCAAGGTGAGCGGCCTGCCCCTGGCCATGCGGCCCGACATCGCGATCAAGGTCTATGCCGCGGACGCGGCCCCGCTCTTTGCCCTGGTCGGCGGCCAGCCGCCGGCGCCAGGCGCGTTGTCGTTCGACGCCCGCCTGACCAGCGGCCCAAACGTCTTCATCCTGGACGGCATGGCCGCCCAGATGGGCACCTTCACCCTGGGCGGGACGGCGCGGGTCGATACCGGCGGATCCCGTCCCCGGGTCGAGGCCGAGCTGAAGGCCGGCCCCATCGACCTGCGCGGCAGCGCCCCGGCTGCTGGAACACCCCGCGCCCAGGGCATCCGCAGCGCCGAGCGCTGGTCGCGCGAGCCCCTGCCGCTGGAGGTGCTGCGCGCCATCGACCTTCAGCTGAAGCTGGCGGTGGAGCGCATCGACCTCAACGGCCTCACCCTGGCGCAGCCCAGCCTTCAGCTCTCGGGCAATGGCGCACAGGTGGCGCTCAGCAATGTCCGGGCCGGCCTCTATGGCGGCCAGGTGACCGCGGCGGGCCAAGTCGACCTTGGCCCGTCCCCGCCCACCATGGCGCTGGAAGCCCAGATTGCGGGCGCCAGCCTGGAGCAGATCCAGGGCGCGGGGGCACAGCTGACGGGCACGCTGGACGCCCGGACCAGCGTCCGCGCCGCCGGGCAGAGCCCCTTCGACCTGGTCTCCACCCTGGCCGGAACGGCGGAGGCGACCGCCGCCAACGGCGCCATCCGCGGGGCCGACCTGCCGCGCCTCAGCCAGCAGCTGGACGACCTGAGGCAGGTGCCGAACCTGGTTGCCATGGTGGCCACCGCGACTTCGTCCGGCCAGACGCCGTATCGCTCGATCCGCATGACCTTCGGGATCGAGAAGGGTATCGCCACGATCACAAGCTTCGCCGCCGACATCCCGGCCGTCAGCGCGAATGCCTCGGGCGCCATCAACCTGCCTGCCTGGACCATCGCCGTCACCCTGGACGCCGGCCTGAGCGCCCATCCCGAGGCGCCGCGCGTCGCGGTCGACCTGGGTGGCCCGCTCGATGCGCCCGGCCACACGGTGCGCACCCAGCAGCTCGAATCCTGGCTGGCGCAGAAGGCGGTGGAACTGGGCCTGGGTGGTCGCCTGCCCCAGGTGCCGGCCCTGGACGACCTGCCCGGCCAGATCCTGCCGGGCGTACCCGGCCTCCAGATCCCGGGCGTCACGGCGCCTTCAGGCGGAGGACAGGGACAGCGCCGTACGGCACCCAATCCCCTGCCCGGCGGGCTGCCCGGCCTCGACAATCTGTTCGGCAATTGAGGCGGACGGGGCGGACATCCGGATGATGGCGGTGACGGCAGCGGGCGAGGGCTTCGCCCTGGGCCTGGGCCTGATCGTCGCGATCGGCGCCCAGAATGCCTTCATCCTGCGGCAGGGTCTGATGCGCCGCCATGTCGGGCCGTTGGTCGCGTTCTGCGCCACCAGCGATGCCCTGCTGATCCTGGCGGGCGTCCTTGGCCTGGGCACGCTGGTCCAGGCGGCACCCGGGCTGATGGGGGCGATCAGCGCCGGCGGGGCGGCCTTCCTGCTGGCCTATGGTGCGCTGGCGCTGAAGCGCGCGGCCCGACCGCAGGCCCTGCTGCCGACCGACGCGCCGCCGCAACCCCTGGCCCGCGACCTGGCCGTAGTCGCAGGCGTGACGCTGCTGAACCCGCATGTCTACCTGGATACGGTGGTGCTGCTGGGCAGCATCTCGGCCCGCCATCCCTGGCCGGAGCGGGCCTGGTTCGCGGGCGGGGCGATGACGGCATCCGTCCTGTGGTTCACGGGCCTGGGCTACGGCGCGCGCGTGCTGGCGCCGGTGTTCCGCCGGCCGGCGGCCTGGCGCGTCCTGGATTTGGTCATCGCGGCGGTGATGACGACGCTGGGCCTGACCCTGGCATGGGAGGCGCTGGCACAGTTCGGCCTGGCCTGAGGCGCGTCGACGCGCCCACGGGCTGCGGGCAGCGTGCGTCAGGCGGCGGGAAAGGCCGGCGCGGTGGCGTCGTCGGGGAAGAGCAGGGACTGCCGATGCTGGTTCAGGCGGGCCTCGATCTCGTGCGCCGGCATGGGTCGGCCGAACAGGTAGCCCTGGCCGCAGTCGCAGCCCAGGTCGATCAGGGTGTCGATCACGCCCGGGTTCTCGATCCCCTCGGCCGTGGTGCTGAGGCCCAGGCTCAGGCACAGGTTGACGATGGCGCTGACAATCTTGGCGCTGTCCGACGACTGGGTCATCGACTCGATGAACGACCGGTCGATCTTGACCTTGTCGAAGCCGAACTCGCGCAGATGGCCCAGGCTGGAATAGCCCGTGCCGAAATCGTCGAGGGCGATGCGGATGCCCAGCGCACGCAGGGAGTCCAGCGCCTGCTTGGCCATCTCGTGGTCGCCGATCAGCGCATTCTCGGTGATCTCGATCTCCAGGCGGTCCAGGGGAAAGCCCGTCACCATCATGATCGTGCGGATCCGCTCGGTCAGGCGCCGGTCCTTCAGCTGGTTGGGCGAGATGTTGATGGCGATCGTCAGGTCGTCCGGCCAGCGGAGCGCCTCCTCGCAGGCCCGTTGCAGGACGCCGTAGCTCATCTCGGAGATCAGGCCCGCATCCTCGGCCACCGGGATGAACACGGCTGGCGAGATGATGCCCTTTTCCGGGTGGTACCAGCGGGCCAGGACCTCGAATCCGATCAGGCGCTGGTCGCGCAGGGACACCAGCGGCTGGTAGTGCGGCTGGATCTCGCCATTGGCGATCGCCCGGCGCAGGTCCGCCTCGACCGCGACACGGGTGCGCAGGTCGGCGTCCATGCTCTGCTCGAAGAAACGGATCGTGCCCTTTTCCTCACGCTTGGCCTTGTACATCGCCAGGTCGGCAGACCTCAGCAGGGTGTCGGCATCGACTGCATCGGTCGGACACACCGCCACCCCGATCGTGGCGCCCAGTTCGAACTCCAGGTCGTCGATGCGGATCGGCTTGGCGATTTCGCGGATCATGCGCTGGGCATAGCGCATGGGCGCCGACAGGTCCGAATCGAACTCGATGATGCCGGCGAACTCGTCCCCGCCCAGGCGGGCCAGCGTCTCTGACCGGCGGGCGCAGATGCGCATGCGGTCGGCCAGGATGCACAGGACCCTGTCCCCCATGACATGGCCGTGGACGTCGTTGACCGGCTTGAACCGGTCCAGGTCGATCACCAGGACGGCACAGCTCGTCTCGCCCCGGCGCACGCGCTGGATCACCTTGTCCAGCTGGTCGGACAGGACGCGGCGATTAGGCAGGCCGGTCAGCGCATCGTGCCGGGCCAGCGCCTCGGCCCGCTGCTGGGCATCCGACAGATCGTCATAGGTGCGGCGCAGGTCGCGGATCAGGTCGAGCAGCAGGACCAGCGAGACGACGAGCGCCAGGGAGGCAAAGCCCGTCGCGGTCAGCACGTACTCCCAGCGCTCGCCCAGGCTGCGCGCGACCTGCCCCAGGCCCAGTGTCTCGAACACGGGGACCTTGACCAGGAACTCCCAGATGATCGCGAGCAGGCAGGTCATGGCGATGGTCAGGGCCATCGTCGCCAGGATCATGCCCTTTGAGACGTGCTTCATTGTCCCCGTTGCGGGGGACCTGCAGCCCCCAGCCAGGGACGGCCGCCCACCCTGTTCAGGATTGGTGGACGGACCGTGCCACGGGGAGGGTTAACAAGTGGTGGCGACCCCGGCCGGGTCGCCACCCCGTTGGGATGGGCTCAGGGCGCCATGTCCATGACGCCCTTCAGGCCCGTCGGCTCGTGCACGCCGATCACCAGCTGCTCAAGCACGCCATAGCCCGTCTCGACCGTGCCGTCGGGCGCGGTCAGCGTGGCCCGGCAGATGGCCTGGATGTGCTGGTGATGGGGCAGCGTCTCGTCCGCGTTGCGGGTGTCCAGGCTGCTGGTGCCGACGGTGGCCGGGCCCTTGTTCGTGCCATGCGCCCATTCCGGGTGGCCATAGCCGATGCCCAGCATGTAGAAGTTGAACATCGGCTCCAGCTTCATCACGTGGGTGCCGCCGTCCCAGCCATGGAAGCAGATCTCGGCCGTTGCCGCATGGCGGGTGCCGGACTTGTAGGTGATCGTCTGCGACACCGCCTTGGACCGCTTGGGCTCGCCGCCGGGTGAGGGGGCGATCATGCCGTTGCTGTGCCACTGCACGCCGTCCGCATACTCGTTGACGTCGTAGAGCACGCCGGCGTTCTTGAAGTTGACCGGCGCCCACAGCCAGTAGAACTGCGGCAGGACATTGGCGTTCTGCGCGATCTGCTGCGGGCCGATCGGACGCACACCCCACGACCGGTCGCGGGTGCCCCAGAACGTGTCGGGCGTCACCTCGATCCGCTTGCCATGGACCTCGATCCAGCCGGTCCAGGTGCCGTGCTGCGTCAGGCGCGTCAGGTCCATCAGGGTGCGCGTGCCGATGCGATGCTGGAAGCGCGGCTCCTCCATCGGCTCGGTCCGGCGCTCGAACAGCAGGTCGGCCGACAGGCCGTGCTCGTTCGGTGCCACCTTCACCCGGATCTTGGCCAGCGGCTCCACCACCTCGATCGTGATGGGGCCGGCATGGGTGTCCATACGCTCGTAGCTGAAGTGGCGGCTGGCATGGACCGAGGTCTGGACGCCGTCGATCAGTGTGCAGAACGCACCGTCCATGATGCCGTGGTGCGGGTACACGCCGAACGCCGCGGCAAAGAACCGGCCACTTTCCGCGTCATAGCCGTTGAAGAAGAAGCGGTCGTAGAAATTGGGGTCGGTGCCCGAATAGGCGATCGGCTCCGGTGTCTGGTGGATCGGATATTCGTCGGCCTTGGTCAGCATCGTGCTCTCCTCCCGCCCCTTGCCATGGGACCGTTCGCATGCGCGGCCGCATCATGGGTGCCCCCCATGACAAGGGCAAGGCAGAAGGGTCCCAACTGCCAGGATTTGCCTTGAATGAAGTCCTAAACAATTGAAAAACATGAATATGTGTGAGCAAATAGTGAAGTTTGCTCACACACTTTGTCCCGCGATGGCCGACCGGATTCCCTTACCCATCCACACCCTGTTCGCCGAACTGGACGAACGGTGCCGCATGGCGGAGTTTGACCGCGACTTCCCGGAGAACGGCAGCTTCGAACGGCGGGAACGGCAGGGACGCGCCTATTGGTACTATCGCGGGTATGACCGGGGTCAACGCTCAGTGCGGTATGTCGGTCCGGAGTCGCCCGCCCTGCTGGATCGGCTTGCGCGCCATCGCAAGGTCAAGAACGACTATCGCGAACGTCGCCAGATTGTCGATGCCCTGGGCCGCGCGGGTCTGCCCATGCTCGACAGGGAAGTGGGGGCCATCCTGACGGCCCTTGCTCGGGCGGGCGTTTTCCGCCTGCGCGGCGTCCTGGTCGGCACGACCGCCTTCCGTGCCTATGTCGCAATGCTGGGGCAACGCTTTCCGGACGAGACCTTCCCCACGCAGGACCTGGACCTCGCACAATTCCATAGCATCTCGGTCGCGGTTGAGGACAGCACACCGCCCATCCTTGACGTGATCCGCCAGGTCGACCCGACATTTGAGCCTGTCCCGCAGCTGGATGCCGCGGCCGCGCCCAAAGCCTATGCCAACGCGGCGGGCTACAGGGTGGAGATCCTTGTGCCAAACCGAGGTTCGGACGAACTGGCGCGAAGCCCGGCCCGCATGCCGGCCCTTGGCGGCTCTGACGCCCAACCCCTGCGCTTCCTGGACTTCCTGATCTATCAGGCAGTGCCCACGACACTGCTCTACGACGCCGGGATCCCGGTGAACGTGCCGCGTCCGGAACGCTATGCCGTTCACAAGCTGATCGTGGCGACACGCCGGCAAAGCGGCTCACCCAAGATCACCAAGGATCTTGCCCAGGCGGATGCACTGGTCGGGGCCCTGGCAGGCGGGCGCGCTGCAGACTTGGCCGAGGCCTGGATCGAGGCCTGCGAGCGCGGACCGCGCTGGCTAGCTGCCGTCAGGCAGGGCGCCCGCGGCTTGTCGGAGGCCAGCCGTAACACCCTGGCACAGGCAGTCGCCCTCTATGTGGATGATACCGGGCTGGACGCGCGCGCGTTCGCACCCTGATGATCAGACCTCGGCGGCGCCGCCGTCGCAGGGGATGACGGCGCCGGTGGTGTAGGCGCTGGCGCGGGAGGCGAGGAAGATCGCGACGCCGGCAATGTCTTCCGGCTGGCCGATGCGGCCGCGCGGGTTGCGGGCGCGGATCGCCTCGCCATGCTCGGCCAGGGTGGCAGCCATCATCTGGCTCTGGAAGGGGCCGGGGGCGATCGCGTTGACCAGGATGTTCTCCGCCGCCAGGCGCTTGGCCAGGTGCCGGGTCAGCATGATGCAGCCCGCCTTGGACGACGAATAGGCATAGGTCTCGAGTTCCGGCGGCTGGATGCCGTTGATCGAGGCGATGTTGATGACGCGGGCCGGTGCCTCGGCCGTGGCGGCCTTGCGCAGCAAAGGCAGCATCTTCTGCGTCAGGAAGAACGGGCTCTTCAGGTTCAGGTCGACGACCTTGTCCCAGCCGCCCTCGGCATAGGAGTCGATCGGCTCGCCCCAGGCCGCACCCGCATTGTTGACCAGGATGTCGAGCTTCTCCTCCCGCGCCGCAAGGTCGGCGGCCAGCGCCTCGATCCCCTTCAGCGAGGACAGGTCGTGCGGCAGGGCGATGCAGGTACCGCGCTTCGAGAGCGTTTCGGCGATCTCGGTGCAGACGGATGCCTTGCGCGAGGAGATGTAGACGCGGGCGCCGTTCTCCACGAACCCGGTCGCGATCATCTCGCCGATGCCGCGGCTGCCGCCGGTGACGACGGCCACCTTGCCCGAAATGTCGAACAGCGCCTTCATGCGTCCCTCCCCCGTTCCTGTCTGGTTGGCCAAATCAGCCCTTGGCGCGTTCCATGTAGGACCCGTCGGCCGTGGCCACGACGATCTTCGTGCCCGCCTCGATATGCGGCGGGATCATGACGCGCTCGCCATTGTCGAGGATGCCCGGCTTGTAGGACGAGGAGGCCGTCTGCCCCTTTACCACGGGGTCGGCCTCGACCACCGTCACGACGACCGACTGCGGCAGTTCCGCCGAGAGGGGCGAGCCATCGAACGTCTTGATGACGACTTCCATGCCTTCCTGCAGGAAGACGGCGGGATAGCCGATGACGTCCTTGGGCACCGGCAGCTGCTCGAACGTTTCCTTGTCCATGAAGGTGTAGTTGTCACCCTCCTGGAACAGGTAGGTGTAGTCGCGATCCTCCAGGCTCACGCGCTCGACCAGTTCCGAGCTGCGGAAGCGGTCGTCGCGCTTGTTGCCGGTGCGCACGTCGCGCAGTTCGACCGCCAGGAAGGCGCCGCCCTTGCCGGGCTGGACCACCTGGGTCTTGGTGATCTGCCACAGCTTGCCCAGGTGATCGATCACGTTGCCGATCCTGAGCGAGTTCGCGTTGATCTTGGGCATTGGCTACCTTGCGCTGGTGCCGAAGCGATGGGCTGTGGCGGCTTGTGGCCCCTGCCCCGCTGCGGTCGAATGACGGGTTCATGTCCGGCCCGGCCGGAACCGGAGACGATCTGGGCGCGGAACCTAGCAACCGCGCGAGGCATAGACAATGCGTGCCGCGCCTGCTAGCGCCACGCGCATGACTGTTCCGTCCTGGCAGCGCGCCCGCTATGCCGCCCGCAGGCCCAATCTTGTGGCCCGCGCCCGCATCCTGAAGGCGATCCGCGCCTGGTTCGAAGCCCAGGACTTCATCGAGGTCCAGACCCCGGCGATCCAGGTTTCCCCGGGGCTTGAGACCCATCTCCAGGCCTTCTCGACGGTGCTGGAGGCGCCCGACGGCGAGCGCTTCGTCCGCTACCTCCACACCTCGCCCGAATTCGCGATGAAGAAGCTGCTGGCGGCGGGCGAGGAGCGCATCTTCCAGATGAGTGCGGTCTACCGGAACTGCGAGCGCTCGGCCACGCACCACCCTGAGTTCACGATGCTGGAATGGTATCGCGCCGGGGGGACGACCGACGACCTGATCGCCGATTGCGAAGGCCTGGTCGCCGCCGCGGCGGCGGCGGCCGGCAATGCGCCCCTGCGCTGGAAGGGACGCTCGGCCAAAGCCGGCGCCCCCTTCGAACAGCTGAGCGTGGCGGAAGCCTTCCGGCGCCATGCCGGGATCGACCTGATGGCGACGGCCGAGGATCCGGCCAGGCTGGCGGCTGCCGCGCAGGCGATCGGCGTCCGCACGGCCCCGGACGACCGCTGGGACGACTTGTTCTTTCGCATCTTCATGGAGCGGATAGAACCGGCAATCGGCAGTCCGCGGCCCACCATCGTGCGCGACTGGCCCATCGCGATGGCGGCCTTGGCCCGGGCCAAGCCGGGCGCACCCCACCTGGCCGACCGGTTCGAGCTCTATGTCGCCGGGCTGGAAATCGCCAATGCCTTCGGCGAACTGACCGATGTCGCCGAACAGCGCCGCCGCTTCATGGCGGACCAGGACCTGAAGGAACGGCTGTACGGCAACCGCTATCCGGTTGACGAGGATTTCCTGGCAGCCCTGGCAGACATGCCCCCTTCCGCCGGCATCGCCCTTGGCATCGACCGCCTGGTCATGCTGGTCACGGGGGCCGAGGCGATCGACGACGTGCTGTGGGTCCCGGTGGCCTGAACGTTCCGTGGTTGTCGAGGGCAGCACCGCTCCCCTACACTTTTTGCCATGACGACGACCGCAGACCTCCTGGATCCCGGGCCGGCCAAGGTGCTGCCCGAGTGGATCGACTATAACGGGCACATGAACGTGGCCTTCTACGTGCTGGCCTTCGACCAGGCGCTGGACCGCCTGTTCGAGCGCTGGGACCTGTCGGCCAACTACGTGAAGACGCAGCACAAGTCTTTCTTCGTGCTGGAGAACCACATCACCTACCAGGGCGAAGTGAAGGAGGGCGATCCGCTTCGCTTCGACTTCCAGTTCCTGGCCCTGGACGGCAAGCGCATGCACTACTTCATGCGCATGTACCATGCCGAGGAAGGCTACCTGGCCGCGACGTCCGAGCAGGTGACCATGCACGTCAACATGGAAACCCGCCGGTCCGAGGCGATGGCCGACCACATCATGGACCTGCTCCGCCCGCTGGCGGAGGCGCATGCCCACCTGCCCCGCCCGGTGGAGGCCGGCCGCCCCATGGGCATCCGCAAGCGCGAACCCGCCGCCGCCTGATCGCTTCTGCCCCTCCACGGCTTGCGCTTTGACGAAGCGCGATTGAAGGGCGCGCGCCTGGCCCCGCACAATCCTGGCGGACAACAGGCAGGACGCGCGCCCATGAACCGCAAGCCCTTCATCACCTGCGCCGTGACCGGTGGCGGCGGGGGTGCCTTCAAGAGCCCCCTGGTTCCGGTAACGCCGGAGGAGATCGCCAACGACGTCCTGGCGGTGGCCGAGGCGGGCGCGGCCATCGCGCACGTCCATGTCCGCGAGCCGGATACGAAGAAGCCGAGCCGCCGCACCGACCTCTATGCGGAGGTGGTGGAGCGGGTCCGGGCCAGGAACCGCAGCATCATCCTGAACCTGACGGGCGGCATGGGCGGCGACCTGGACGTGGGTGCCGGCGCCGATCCCTTTGCCTTCGGGCCGGAGACGGACCTGGTCAACGCCACCGAGCGGCTGGTCCATGTCCAGGCCCTGCGCCCCGACATCTGCACGCTGGACTGCGGCAGCTACAATGCCAGCGCGGGCAGCCTGGTCTACATCTCCACCAGCGACCAGATCCGCCAGGGGGCCGCCCATATCCGGTCGCTTGGCGTACGGCCCGAACTGGAACTGTTCGACCTGGGCCAGGTGCGTTTCGTGCTGGAGATGATGGACCAGGGCCATTTCGATGCGCCCACCATGATCCAGTTCTGCCTGGGCGTCCCCTATGGCGCGCCGGCCGATACGGTTGGCATGAAGGCCATGGCCGACATGGTCCGGGGCCATGACGTGATCTGGTCGGGCTTTGGCGTGGGTCCCATGCAGCTTCCCATGGTGGCCCAGGCCGTGCTGCTGGGCGGCAATGTCCGCGTGGGGCTGGAGGACAACATCTATCTGCGGCGCGGCGTGTTCGCGACCAATGTCGACCTGGTGGGCCGAGCCGTCACCATCATCGAGGCGATGGGGGCGGACGTGATGGGGGCGGAGGCGACGCGTGACCTGCTGGGCCTGCCCATGCGCGACTGAGCGCGTCCCTGTAACCGATCCCCGGGCAATACGAATGTATTGACCGTCGCCACTTCCATGGCGACAGGACGGCCCTAGATTGGGCGACGCGGCAGGGTGCCGCACAACCGGGGAATGACCATGAAGAGCACTGCGATCCTGCTGGCCTCCGCCGTTGCCGCGGCCGCAACGATGGGCATGACCGTGTCGGCCCAGGCCGCCGACAAGGAGAAGTGCTACGGCATCGCCAAGGCGGGCAAGAACGACTGCCAGACAGCGACCACCTCCTGCGCCGGGACGTCCACCACCGACAACCAGGGCGATGCCTGGATCTATGTGCCGGCCGGCACCTGCCTGACCACGCCGGGTGGCAGCCTGGAGCCCAAGGCGGGCTGATCGCGCGCCAGCCGCCGCCATGTCCGCCGCCGCCGGCTTTGGCCTGCGCCACCCGCACCTGCAGGCGGTTGCGGCGGGCGGACCGGCAATGCGGCCGGGGGCCTGGGTCGAGGTCCACCCGGAGAACTTCATGACGGGCGGCACGGCCCGCCGCCTGCTGGAGCGTGTGCGGGGCGACCGGCCGGTTGCCCTGCACGCGGTCGGCCTGTCACTGGGTTCGACCGACGGGATCGACCCGGCCCATCTGGAACGCCTGGCCGGGCTGGTGGACCGGCTTGAGCCGATGCTGGTGTCGGACCATCTCAGCTTCAGCACGGTCGGCGGCGTCTTCCTCAACGACCTGCTGCCGCTGCCGCGGACGGACGAGGCGCTGGCCGTCGTCGCCGCCAATGTCGGCCGTGTGCAGGACCGGCTGAAGCGTCCCATCCTGGTCGAGAATCCGTCCGCCTATCTGGCCTTCGCGCACGAGACGATGGCAGAGGGGGAGTTCCTGGCCGCGCTGGCGCGGCGCACGGGCTGCGGCCTGCTGCTGGACGTCAACAACCTTCATGTCTCGGCCGTCAACCTGGGCCGCGACCCATGGGCGGATCTGGCCGCCTTCCCGCTGGGGGCGGTGGGGGAGGTGCACGTCGCCGGCCACGCGGTGAAGCGGATCGACGGGGTCGACCTGCTGATCGACGACCATGGCAGTGCCGTGCCCGATGCCGTCTGGTCCCTCCTGGCGGCGGTCCTGGAAAGGACAGGCCCGCTGCCCGTCCTGGTCGAATGGGACAGCAACCTTCCCCCGCTCAACATCCTGCTGGCCGAGGTGGCGCATGCCGCGAGCTTGTGCAATGGCCCTGCTCGTGCCCGCGCAGGCGGGGCTGGGGGGTGAAAACAATGCCCGACCTGGCGACCGTGCAGCGCCTGCTTGCTGATACCGTGCGCGGCATGCCGCGCGATGCCGCCCTGCTGGACCTGATCCCGGCGATGGGCCTGTCGGCGGAGCGGCGCCTGGCCGTCTATCGCAATCACCACCGGATCAGCCTGGTGGGGGCGCTGGGCACGACCTTCGCCGTGACGCGCGCCCGCATCGGGGCCGATCTGTTCGACCGCGTGGCGGCGGGATATGTCGCCGCCTGCCCGCCACAGGAGCCGCGCCTGTCCCATTTCGGCGCGGGCTTGCCACAGGCCCTGGCGCAAGGGACACGGATCGGCGTGCCAGACTGGGCAGCGGACCTGGCGCAACTGGACTGGGCGCTGCACGCCTGCTGGGGGGCGCCCGACGCGCGCCCCCTGGCCCTGGACCATCTGGCCAGCCTGCCGACGGACGCCCTGTCGGCCCTGGTGCTGGAAGGGCTGGCGTCATGCCGCCTGCTGCATCTGGCGTTTGACGTCGGCCCGGCCTGGCGCGACGCCGAGGCCCCGCCGCCACCGGCGACACCGACCCATATCCTGGTATTCCGCGACCAGGACGGCGATACCGCGTTCGAGGTCCTGCAGCCTGCGATCGCCCGCTTCCTGGCCGCCCTGCTGGCGGGTGCCGCACTGGGGCCCGCCGCCGAGGACGCCGCCGCCGACCCCGAATTCGACCTTGCCGTCAGCCTTGCCCTTGCCTGCGCGCGCGGGCTGTTTGCCGCGCCCGCCCATCCGGAAAGCCCGATCCATGCCTGACCCGCGCGCCACCGGCCTGCTGCCCGCCGGCCTGTCGATCGCCCTGCACCGCCTGCGCCATGGGCTGGAGGCGCTGGAACCGCTCAGCCTGCTGGTCGTCCGCCTGGCCATCGCCAATGTCTTCTGGCGCTCGGCCATGACCAAGGTGGCCGACATGGACAAGACCGTGGACCTGTTCCGCGACATCTATGCCGTGCCCGTCCTGCCGCCGGAGCTTGCGGCCTGGCTGGCGACTGCGGTGGAACTGGGCGGCGCCATCGCCCTGGCGCTTGGCCTGTTCGCCCGCCTGGGGGCGTTGGGCCTGCTGGGCATCACCGCGACGATCCAGTTCTTCGTCTTTCCCGAGAACTGGCCGGAGCACCTGGTGTGGACCGGCCTTCTGCTGACCGTGCTGGTGCGCGGGCCGGGCGCCATCAGCCTGGACCGCTTCGTGGGGCCCCTGCTGATCGGGCGCTAAAAGCAGGCTTTTGGCATCGCCGATTGACGGCAGGATTTTGCGGCGCAGCATGGTGCCTCCCCGGGCGGAGGCGCGGCATGGAGTTGACACAGTTCAAGGCGCTGACATTCGACGTCATCGGCACCCTGATCAACCATGAGCAGGGCCTGCTGGACTGGATGCAGCCGCGCCTTGCCGCGGCGGGCAAGGATATCGTCGACGACGACCTGCTGGTCATGTTCTCCGCGACGGACGCCTATCAGTCGCGGCTGGGCACGGAAATGCCGTTCCCCAAGCAGCTGCCCTTCATCTGGGAGGAGCTGTGCGCCAGGCTGGGCATCGCCCATGACCCGGCCGATGGTGCGACCTTCACCGACTCCGTCGATGCCTGGCCCGCCTTTCCCGATTCGGTCGAGGCACTGGCCTACTTGCGACAGCATTTCCACTTGGTGACGATCACCAATGGCGGTCGGGTCGCGACCGGGATCTTTGCCCAGCGCCTGGGCAGCCCGTTCCACAAGCTGATCACCTCCGAGGACATGGGCACCAACAAGCCCCATCCGGAGGCATTCGCCTTTGCCGAGGCCTATCTGAACGGCGTCGGCGTGGCCCGGGCCGAATGGCTGCACGTGGCGCAGAGCCAGTATCACGACATCGTGCCGGCGCGGGCGCTGGGCATCCACTCCGCCTGGATCGAGCGGCGCCATGGCAGGGGCTATGGCGCATCGCCCGTCCCGCCGCATCGCGAGACGCCCGACTTCCACTTCCACAGCCTGGCCCAACTGGCGCAGGCGCACCGCGCGGCCCTGGCGGCCTGATTTCCGCGCGCAGAGAGGCACCCCCATGAAGCTGACCCAGTTCAAGGCCCTGACGTTCGACGTGATCGGGACGCTGATCAATTTCGAGGCAGGCATCCTGAAATGGCTGCGCCCGCGCATCGATGCGGCCGGCAAGACCATGACCGACCAGGAGATCCTGGAAGCCTTCGCCACCTGGGAGGAGCATCGCCAGGTCGCCGAGCCGGAAAAGCCCTTCGCCCCCATGCTGCCCCTGATCTGGCAGGACATGTGCCATGCCCTGGGCATGATCTATGACGACGAGGATGCCCAGACCTTCTTCACGAAGAACGTCGCCGAATGGCCGGCTTTCCCCGATTCGGTCGAGGCGCTGAGCTATCTGCGGGAGCACTTCCACCTGGTCGCCATGACCAATGGCGGACGGGTCGCGACCGACATCCTGGCCCGGACCCTGGCCAATACCTTCCACAAGACGATCACGGTCGAGGACATGGGCTTTACCAAGCCGCATCCCCAGACCTTCGCCTATGTCGAGGCGTACCTGAACGGCCTCGGGATAGAGCGCCCGCAATGGCTGCACGTGGCACAGAGCCAGTATCACGACATCGTGCCGGCGACCGACCTGAAGCTGAACACCGCCTGGATCGAGCGCCGCCATGCCGAGCAGGGCTATGGCGCCAGCCCCGTCCCCCCGCGCAAGGCCGTGCCCGACTTCCACTTCAAGTCCCTGATCGAACTGGCGGAAGCCCACAAGGCGGAACTGGCCCGGGGCTGATACCTCAGGGGACGGCGGCCGGCGCGTCGGCAGGCACGGGGACCGAGGGCGACGCATCAGCCGGCGGTGCCGCGTCGGCATCCTCGCCGTCTTCCCCGGAACCGGGGCCCATCCGTTCAGGGCGCTCGCCCCGTTCCGCCGCACGCAGTGTGCGGAATTCCTCGCGTCCGATCAGGCCGTTGCCGTCGACGTCGGCCTTGGCGAACTCGGCGCGGGCCGCGGCCTCCAGCTCGGCAGGCGTCACCACCCCGTCGCCATCGGCGTCGAACTGCAACAGCCCGGTCAGCCGCCGCAGTTCCGGCGTGCCGATCCGCTCGCCATGGGCACGGGCCTCGTCAAAGGTGATCACGCGGTCGCCGTCGGCGTCGGCCTGCATCTCGCGCTCGACCATGCGGCGCACGCTCATCGTCCTGTCCGGCGACAGGTTGCGCTGGTCGGCGATGGACTGCATGACTTCCGAACGCGCGATGCGGCCATCCCCGTCCAGGTCATAGCGGTAGATCCGGCCCAGATAGGCCGCCCGCGCCCGTGCCCGCGCCCACTTGCTGTCCAGGCCGATCGTCTCCGCCGACAGGCCCTCGCCGGTCAGGTCGGCGCGGCGCAGCGGTCGCATCGCCTCGGCCACATAGGCCTCGATCGCCTGGCCGGCACGGACCCGCGGCAGGCCCGCAGGGGGCGCCGCCGCTTCGCCCGAGGCAGGCGCCGCCGGGGCAGCGGGGCTCGCCTGCGCAAGCGCGGATTGTCCGGGCGCGGCCAGGCCCCAGGCCGCCGCGGCCAGCACGAGGGCGGCCAGCGGCGTGGCTGCCCCCCGGTTCAGGATCGATCGCTGCGCCATGACTGGTCCTCCCGGCCCTCATTCTGGCCCGAACCAGTCCGCGACGTCGATCCGTGTACGTCCCGTCGGGGCTGGAGCGGTCAGGCCTTCACGCCCAGGCGGGCGGCGCCCCAATGGCGGCCGCCGACCGTGATGGGCGCGTCCACCTCCTTGATGAAGTCGACCCGGCCGCCACCCATGACGCGGGCATAGGCCTGGACCAGGACGGGCGCCGTGTTGTGCGCGGCCAGCAGTCCGGCGCGGTCGTCGAAGATGCGGCGATTGCGGCAGTTGGCGGTGTTCCAGGCGACGTCACCCGGCCGCTGCGCCTGCGAATACTGCACGTTGTGGGTTGGCACATAGCCATTGCGGTCGCAGGCGATGGCAAAGATGTGCGCCGCATCCGCACCCAGCGTCTGCGCCATGGGCCCGGCGAACAGGCGGTCGGCCAGGTCGGTGAAGCCGGCCAGGTACTGCGCGGGGTCGGAGCCTTCGATGCGCACATAGCGGCTGTCGAACAGCGCCTCCAGCGTCGTCTCGCGCCGCCGCAGCGCCTCCTCCAGGGCCTGCTGCAGGCGCTGCGCCAAGCTGCGCGCGGCCCCCTGGTAGCGCGCGTCGCGCGCCCGCTCTTCCTCGATCAGGGTGGCGATGCCGCTGCGCTGATGGCGTTCCAACGCGTCGAACCGGCAATAGACGCCGACCGGGCTGATGTTGACGACGGTCGCCCCAATGCTGCCCAGGTCGCCCAGGACGATGGTGCCGCCGGCGCCAATCGTCAGGCCTGTCCCATCGATGGCCAGCAAGGCACCATGGGCCGCCAGGTCCAGCGTGCGCCCGTCGCCGGCGCGGCCGCCCAGCATGGCCCGGGCCGGCACAATCACCGGATAGCGCCCCTGCCCCGTCTCCAGCATGGCCGAGGTACGCAGGATGGCGCCCAGGCGCTGGTTCAGGTCGTGGATGTCGCGGTCGACCTTCTGTGCCTGGTCGAAGACATTGCGCGAGGTCGTACCGGTGGCGTTCGCGCGATCCAGCACCGTTGCGACTTCCTGCGTTACACGGCGGACCTGTTCGGCGGCTGCCACGGCGCTGTGCGTGATCTCGGCGGTGGCGGCCTTCTGCTCGCGCGCCGCGCGCATCGTCTCCTCGGCGATGGCACCGACGGCACGGATGTCGCCCTGGCTGGCGCCGACACTGCGGCTGACGTCGGTCGTGGCGCCCCGGATCGTGTCGGCCTGGCTGCTGACCGTGTTGATCGCGGATTCGGTCTGGCCGGCCAGGCTCTTCACCTCGGACGCGACGACGGCGAAGCCGCGCCCGGCGGCCCCGGCGCGCGCCGCCTCGATGGTGGCATTCAGCGCCAGCAGCCGCGTCTGGTTCGAGATCGTCTGGATCAGCTTGACCAGTTCGTTGATGCGCGCCGTCGTCTGCTCCAGGGCGCCCAGGGCCGAGCCCGCCTCGTCTGCCTTCTCCACGGCGGAGCGGATGACGGCGAAGGTGCGGTCCATCTGGGCGGCGATCTCCTCGCTGGCCGCCTCCAGCTCCTCGGTCGCGGCGGCCACGGTCTGCACGTTCGCGTCCGCCGTGCCCGCCGCCTGGTTCACGGTGCCGGCCGACTGGTGCAGCGTCTCGGCCACGCCGCGCAGGTAGGTCGCCTCCGCCACCAGGCGATCTGTCTGGGAGGCGATCTTGCCGACGCTCGACGCGATCTCGTCCTCGATCGCCGCAGCCATGGCCAGGAGTTGCGCGCGCATGCGCCCGTCCTCGCCTGCGCGGACATAGCTGCCCAGCGCCAGGTCGATGTCCAGCAGGGCCGCGCGCACCACGGCGGTGATGCCTGCGATGCGCGCCGGCGCCACCCCGTCGCGCGCCAGCAGCGTGCCCAGGATGCCGTCCAGCATGAAGGCATAGCCGCCCAGGTACCAATGCGGCTCCAACCCCACGGCGTCGTGGATCGAGCCGATGCGCGTCGCCCGCTGCACGAACGCCGCGTCGAAGCGGCCCTGGAACAGGCGGCGCCAATGATCGGCCTGCGTCTGCTTCAGGCGCGGCAGATTGCTGCCGTCGCCGAACTTGGCCGCCAGTTCGGGCCAGGCCATGACGTAGTCATAGAACTTGTGGCTGAGGGCGGGCAGGACGTCCGTCACCTCGGTCCCGACCTGGGCCAGGTCGGCGGTGTCGTCCAGCCTCAGGAAAGCCAGCCGCTGCGCCAGGTCGATCGCCTGGCCGTCCATCGCGGGCTGAGCCGTCGCCGTTGCGTGATCCTGCACCTTGTCCCCTCCCGAATTCTTCCGGTGTTCTGTAGACGGCGAAAGCTAACAGGGCTTGAACGCGGTCCCCCGATTGCCGGCCGGCCCGCCTGTTGTGCTAGTTTCGTTCCCATGAACGAGTCCGCGTCCGCCCGCCTGCCCAGCCCTGCCCCCTCCTACCTCTCCGGCCTGAACCCGGAGCAGCGCGCCGCCGTGGAGGCGACGGAGGGGCCGGTCCTGGTCCTGGCCGGTGCCGGCACGGGCAAGACGCGGGTGCTGACGACGCGCATCGCCCACCTGCTGCGGCAGCGGCGCGCCTTTCCCTCGCAGATCCTGGCCGTCACCTTCACGAACAAGGCCGCCCGCGAGATGCAGCACCGCATCGGCGCCCTGATCGGCGAGGCGGTGGAGGGGATGCCCTGGCTGGGCACGTTCCACTCCGTCGCCGCCCGCATCCTGCGCCGCCATGCCGAGGCGGTGGGCCTGAAGCCCAACTTCTCGATCCTGGATACCGACGACCAGGTCCGCCTGTGCAAGCAGGTGATCCAGGCGGCCGACCTGGACGAGAAGCGCTGGCCCGGCCGCGGCCTGGCCAGCCAGATTGACAAGTGGAAGAACCGCGGCCTCGCCCCGCACGAGGTACCGACCCAGGACGCGGACAGCTTTGCCGACGGCCGGGGGGTCGAGCTCTATGCCGCCTACCAGGCGCGGCTGCTGACGCTCAACGCCGCCGATTTCGGCGACCTTCTGCTGCTGAACCTGAAACTGTTCCGCGAGCGGCCCGACATCCTGGGCGAGTTCCACCGCCGCTTCCGCTACATCCTGGTGGACGAGTACCAGGACACCAATGTGGCGCAGTACCTGTGGCTGCGCCTGCTGGCGCAGGGCTCCCGCAACATCGCCTGCGTCGGCGACGACGACCAGTCGATCTATGGCTGGCGCGGGGCAGAGGTCGGCAACATCCTGCGTTTCGAAGCGGATTTTCCCGGCGCCACGGTGATCCGGCTGGAGCGCAACTATCGTTCGACCGGGCACATCCTGGGCGCCGCGTCAGGCCTGATCGCCGCCAACCGCAGCCGCCTGGGCAAGACGCTGTGGACCGAGGACGCGGCCGGCGAGCCGGTGCGCGTCACCGCCTTCTGGGACGGGGAGGAGGAGGCCCGCGCCGTCGCCGACGCGATCGAGCAGCTTAACCGCGAGGGCGAGAAACTGTCGGAGATCGCAATCCTGGTCCGCGCCTCGTTCCAGACGCGCAGTTTCGAGGAACGCTTCATCCTGATCGGCCTGCCCTATCGCGTCCTGGGCGGTCCCCGCTTCTATGAGCGGCAGGAGATCCGCGATGCGCTTGCCTATCTGCGCGTCGTGCACCAGCCGGACGACGACCTGGCGTTCGAGCGCATCATCAACACGCCACGCCGCGGCCTGGGCGATACCACGATCCAGACGCTCAGCCGCCTGGCCCGCGCCCGCGGCCTCAGCCTGCTGGGTGCCGCGGTCGAGGCGGTGGAGACGGACGAGATCAAGGCCCGCGCGCGTTCGGCCCTGCGCGCCCTGATGGCCGACCTGGCCCGCTGGCGCGGGCAGCTGGAAACGGCCAGCCATACCGACCTGGCGCGCACCATCCTGGACGAATCAGGTTACACGGCGATGTGGCAGGCCGATCGTTCGGCCGATGCCCCCGGCCGCCTCGAGAACCTCAAGGAACTGGTCCAGGCGATGGGCGAGTTTCCAACCCTGGCCGCCTTCCTGGATCATGTCTCGCTGGTCATGGAGAACGAGGCGGACCAGACCGGCGACCAGGTCACGCTGATGACCCTGCACGGCGCCAAGGGCCTGGAATTCGGCAATGTCTTCCTGCCCGGATGGGAGGAAGGGCTGTTCCCCAGCCAGCGCACGCTGGACGAATCCGGCATCGCGGGGCTGGAGGAGGAGCGGCGCCTGGCCTATGTGGGGATCACCCGGGCGCGGCGACGGTCGTTCATTTCCTATGCCGCCAACCGGCGCATCTACAACCAGTGGCAATCGGCCGTCCCCTCCCGCTTTGTCGAGGAGCTGCCGCCGGAGCATGTCGAGCGGTCGGCCCCGCCGGGCCTGGACCCGCGCGGGCCCACCCGCTTCGACGTGGTGGAGGCGGACGATTTCGGCTCGCGCGCGACCAGCCCCGGCTGGCGGCGCGCCCAGTCGGCGTTTGCCGCCGATCCCAGGGCCCGCCGCAGCACGGCCGAGACGCAGCGTCTGGTCGATGCCCAGCCCGCCCTGCTGGCGGTCAGCGACCCCGCGGCGCAGAAGTTCGGCCGGGGCGACCGCGTCTTTCACCAGAAGTTCGGCTATGGCCGGATCACCGGGGTCGAAGGCAATCGCCTGGAAATCGCCTTCGAGCATTCCGGCTCGAAGAAGGTCCTGGACAGCTTCGTGACCAAGGGTTGAGCGGGCCTGCCCCCGTCTCGTTCAATCGGGCTTCAACCGATAGAGCACGTGCCTGCTTAACGCATGGTCCGGCGGCAGCAGGGGGTGGGCAAAGTCGCTGGCCGCGTCATGGGTCATGCCGAGCCGCACCATCACCCCGCGCGAGGGTGCATTGCCGGCATAGGTGAAGGCCAGGATCTGGGAAAGCCCGGCCGAGGCGAAGCCATGGTCGGCCGCGGCCCGCGCCGCTTCCGTGGCATAGCCGTAACCCCAGGCGTTCCGCGCCAGCCGCCACAGGATTTCGACCCCCGGCAGGAAGGGCACGGCAAAGTCCGCGAGGTTGAGCCCGACCATGCCCAGGAAGGCGCCATCGGCCCTGCGTTCGACGGCCCAGACGCCAAAGGGGTGGGCATCGAACAGGGCGTCCGCCCGCGTGGCCAGCGCATCGCTCTGCGCCCGGTCCAGCGGCGCGGGAAAGAAGCGCATCACCTCCGCATCCGCGTTCAGCGCGGCAAAGGGCGCCAGGTCCTCCGCCCGCCAGCGCCGCAGGATCAGGCGCGGCGTGGCCAGGACCGGGCCACGCTCACCAAAAGGACTGCTCGCGGAAGACACGCGCGATATCCCCGCCCCAGGCGCCGCTGAACCGCACCACAAGCTCGTCCGCGGCCGAGGTGCCGCGGTCGACCACGGTCTCCAGCGGCTCCAGGAAGCGCTCCTCGCCCAGGCCGCGCGCGGCAAGCCCGGCCCTGGCGATGGCCACGACCTGCCGCGCCACATCAAGCACCGTGCCGCCGCGGAACGGCGTCGCCAGGGCGCGGTCGGGCACGCCCAGGCGTAATGCCTGGCGTTCCGCCTCGGTCCAGTCGCGGACCAGGTCCCAGGCCGCATCGAGCGCGCCAGCGTCATAGAGCAGGCCGACCCACAGCGCCGGCAGCGCGTTCAGGAACGCGGGGGAGCCGGCGTCGGCGCCCCGCATTTCCAGGAAGCGCTTCAGCCGCACCTCGGGAAAGCAGGTCGTCAGGTGATCGGCCCAGTCGCCCGTGGTCGGCAGCTCGCCAGGCAGGGCGGGCAACCGCCCGGCCAGGAAATCGCGGAACGACTGGCCATGCGCATCGACATAGCGGCCGTCGCGATAGACGAAGTACATCGGCACGTCGAGCGCCCAGTCGACATAGCGCTCATAGCCCATGCCGTCCTCGAAGGCGAAGGGCAGCATGCCGGTGCGGTCGCCATCGGTGTCCAGCCAGGTGGCGCTGCGCTCCGACAGGCGGCCGGTCAGCCCGCCCTCGACGAACGGGGAATTGGCGAACAGGGCCGTTGCGATCGGCTGCAGGGCGAGGGAGACGCGCAGCTTGCGCACCATGTCCGCCTCGCTGGAGAAGTCCAGGTTCACCTGCACGGTGCAGGTGCGGAACATCATGTCCAGGCCGCGACTGCCCCGCGTCGGCATGTAGGCCCTCATGATGCCGTAGCGTCCCTTGGGCATCACGGGTATGTCGGCGCGCGGCCATTTCGGCTGGAAACCCAGCGCCAGGAAGTTGACGCCCAGCGGCTCGGCCACCTGGCGCACTTCGTCCAGGTGGTTGGCCAGTTCGGCCGCTGTCGCGTTCAGGTCGGCGCACAGCGCGCCCGACAGTTCAAGCTGCCCCCCCGGCTCCAGCGAGACGGAGGCCCCGTCGCGGGCCAGGGCGATGACGTTGCCGCCCTCCAGCACCGGCTCCCAGCCGAACCGGGTCAGGCCAGACAGGATCGCCCGGATGCCCGCGTCGCCGTCATAGGGCGGCGGCCGCAGGTCGTCGGTGCGATAGCCGAACTTCTCGTGCTCCGTCCCGATCGCCCAGGCGGATGCCGGCTTCTCGCCCTTGGCAATCCACGCGATCAGTTCGTTGCGGCCCCCGATGGGCGTGCCTGCTCCCTGTGGCCCCGACATGTGCAATCCCACCAGCCCGCTCTGCCCCGTCGTTAATGGATGCGGCGCGGTCGTGCAAGCGACGCCACGGGCAGCCACCCATCGCGCTTTGTGGCGCACCGGTTTGTGGCACACTGGCCGGCATGAACCGTCCGGTCGCCCTTGGACTTGTGCTGGTGCTGGCCGCGGGCCTGTTGCTGGTGCTCGTCCTGCGCCCGGGCGATGGCCCCACCCCTGGCCTGCCCACGGCCGAGATCAGCGGCGTCTTCGCCCTGGTCGACCAGGACGGCCGCGCCGTCACCCAGGACAGTTATCGCGGGCGCTGGATGGTCGTGATGTTCGGCTATACCCGCTGCCCCGACGATTGCGGCAGCGCGCCGGCAAGCCTGGACGCCGCGTTGGGCGAGCTTGGCGATTTCGCCAAGCGGGTACAGCCGATCCTGGTCACGGTCGACCCTCAGCATGACACGCCGCCGGTCCTCGCGGCTTATGCCAGGGGCTTTCCCGGCGGACTGGCGGCACTGACCGGGACGGCCGCCCAGGTCGACGCGACGCTGGCCAGTTTCCAGGCTCAGGCGGTGCGCGTGCCGCGCGACGACGGGGCGACCATCGAGCACCCCGACGGCTTCTATGTCTTCGCGCCCGACGGCCGCTTTGTCCTGCTGTTCCCGGGGGGCGCCTCGCCCCGCATGCTGGCCGACGGCCTCGCCGCCCTCGTCGCCCCCAGTTCCTAGGCGCCCTTTGTCCCCCAATGCCCGAAGATGGGGGCGCAGCGGCTACCGCAGGGGTATGCCTACGATCGCCTCCAGCTCGGCCAGGGCCACGTCGGGGTCGCCCACCTTGATCGTCTGCATGCCCAGCGCCTTGGCCGGCTTCAGGTTGATGCCCAGGTCGTCCAGATAGACGGCGTCCTTGCCCTCGATCCCCAGCGCGTCGAGGGCGATCTGGTAGAAGCGGGGGTCGGGCTTGCGCACGCCCACCTTGCTCGACTCGACCACGAAGTGGAACGTGTTCATCACGTCCCTGATCGCGGCGCTGCGCACCGGGTCCGGCTCCTTGGGGTCCAGGACATTGTTCGTCAGGCAGGCCACCTTGAAGCGGGCAGCGCAGCGGCGCAGTGCCTCCACCATCTGGGGCCGGATCTCGCCACCCAGCAGGGCGATGATGTCGCGTCCGCGCACGTCATGGCCGCGGGCCTTGGCCTCCTCGGCGAAATGGTGGTCGAAGCCGTCCAGGTCGATGTCGCTGCGCTCGAACCGGGCCCAGGCATTGTCGTCCGGGTTGGTCGCGTTGATCGTGCGGATCAGGTCGCGGGGCAGGCCGCGCTCGGCCTCGAACGTGTTGAAGGCCTCGAACGGGCTGGACAGGATCACCCCGCCGAAATCCCACAGAACCGCAGATACCATTGTGCTTCCCCGCCTTGCGTCTCGTTTCGCCCGTGTTTTTGCGGGCGAACGAGAGCCAAGTCCAGAGGAGAGCGGTGCTCAGTCCTCGTTGAAGCGGGCGTTGACCAGGGTGCTGATCGCGGCGATGGCGGCATCCGCGTCGCGGCCCGTGGCCGTCACCTCGATGGTCGAGCCCTTGGCCGCGGCCAGCATCATCAGGCCCATGATCGAGCCGCCGGCGACGCTGGTGCCGTCGCGCCTCACTGTGACGCGTGACTCGAACCCCGCCACAGTCTGAACGAAGCGGGCGGCGGCGCGCGCGTGCAGCCCCCGCCGGTTCTGGATCAGCAGCGTGGCACTGGCCTTCGGGCTGCTCATTGCTCGCTCCCCGCCAACAGGTGGGAGGCGATGTTGATGTACTTGCGCCCGGCTTCCTGGGCCGCGGTCACGGCCTCTGCCAGGGTCAGTCGGTTGCGGACGCTCGCCAGCTTGATCAGCATGGGCAGGTTAATGCCGGCAATGACCTCAAGGTTCGCCTTGTCCAGCAGGGAAATCGCCAGATTCGACGGCGTGCCGCCGAACATGTCGGTCAGCACGATGACGCCGCGCCCGCGGTCGACGCGCCCCACCGCGTCCAGGATCTCGGAGCGGCGCTGCTCCATGTCGTCATTGGGGCCGATGCAGACGGCCTCGACCTGGGACTGGGGGCCGACGACGTGCTCCAGCGCCAGCAGGAACTCGCGCGCCAGGGCGCCATGGGTAACGACGACCAATCCGATCATGCCGCAGCCTGCGTCTGTTCACCGGCGCAGTCGCGATGCAGCACGGTGGTCTTGATGCCGTCCTCGCCCAGCCGCTGGGCCAGCCGCTCGGTCGTGTAGACCGACCGGTGGCGCCCGCCCGTGCAGCCGATGGCGATGGTGAGATAGGACTTGCCCTCGCGCCGATAGTGCGGGACCAGGCCCAGGATCATGCGCGAGAGCAGATCGAAAAAGGGCGCGAAGTTCGGGTCCGCGGCGACATAGGCGCCAACCCCCGGATCGCGCCCGGTCAGGGGGCGCAGGTCCGGGTCCCAGTGCGGATTGGCCAGGAAGCGGGCGTCGAACACCAGGTCCGCCTCGCGCGGCAGGCCCAGGCGATATGAGAAGGACGTCAGGCACACGGTCAGGTCCAGCCCGCCCTGCGGCGCGAAATGCGCGGCCAGCAGGCGCTTCAGGTCGTGCTGCGTGATCAGGCTGGTGTCGACCACCAGGTCGCAGCGCAGGCGCAAGGCCTGCATCAGGCGCCGCTCCAGGGCGATGCCGTCACGCGCCGGCCGGTCCAGCGCCAGCGGATGGCGCCGCCGCGTCTCGCTGTAGCGCCGCGCCAGCACATCGTCGTCGCAGTCCAGGAAAACGACGAAGACAGCGACATCCTCCCGCGCCAGCAGGGCGTCGACCCGGGCCCAGAACGTGGCGTCGTCGAAATCGCGCGTGCGGCTGTCGACACCCAGCGCCAGCGGGCGGGCCTTGGCGCGCCCCTGCTCCGCCGGGCGCTGCGCCGCCAGCAGGTCGTCGATCAGGGCCAGCGGCAGGTTGTCCACGACCTCGTAGCCCAGGTCCTCCAGCACGTCGAGCGCGGTCGACTTGCCCGCCCCGCTCATGCCGGTGACCAGCAGGACGGGCAGGCGCGCGGCATTGTCGGCCGGCGCGGTTTCCGGTGCGGTCGCGGGTGCGGTTGCGGGCGCAGGCATCAGTCGAGGCGCGTTGGCTGGTTCAGGCAGCGCACGGCCATGCGCACCTTGGCCGCGGCGGATGCCTCGAACGGGGCCAGGTCGCAGGCCGGGACCGGCCAGCCCAGCAGGTCGACCGACCGCACTTCGGGCATGCGCTCCACCTCGTCCGGGCTCACCAGGTCGACGACCAGGCCCAGGCGCGCCACCGCCTGTGTCGGAACCCCGACCAGGCCCAGGCCGCGCACCTCCATCATGCCGGCGATCACCGCGGGCGAGCGGGCAAAGATGCCGCCCTCCCGCCGTTCGAGCGCAACCTGATCGTCTGCGATCAAGGCAGCCCCAGTGTCGATCAATCGCAAGGCCAGGTCCGACTTCCCGCTCCCCGATGGTCCGCGCAGCAGCACTGCGGTGCCTGCCAGTTCGATGCAGGTGCCGTGGACCAGGATCATGCCGGGCAGACTGCGCCGCAGCATTCCCGCCGTCAACCGCACCCGTCACGCCTCGTGTCGGATTGTGTCAGGTCGGATTGTGTCAGGCGATCGCCGGCAGGTGGACGACGAAGCGCGCGCCCAGCACGCGGCCCTCGCCATCCAGGCGATTCTCGGCGCGGATCGCGCCGCCCCCGGCGGCCAGGATCTGCCGCACGATCGACAGGCCCAGGCCCGAATGATTGCCAAAGCCCTCGGCGCTGGGGCGTTCGGAATAGAATCGCTCGAACACCCGCTCCAGCGCCTCCTCCGGGATGCCCGGCCCCTCGTCCTCGACCGTCAGGACGACGTCGGGCCCCTGCCGTTCCAGCAGCAGGCGGATCGCCCCGCCCGGGGGGCTGAACGACACGGCATTGTCGATCAGGTTGCGCACCACCTGGCCCAGGCGCGATTCGACGCCGCGCACGATGAACGGCCCGGCATCCAGCGCCTGCGTCCCGACCACGGGGGCGCCGGGCCGGTCCTCGCCCCGCGCGCGCTCGTAGCTCGCCAGGCTCTCGGCCAGGGCCAGCAGGTCGATCGCCGTCGCCTCGTCGCGCGACAGTTCCGCATCCAGGCGCGAGGCTTCAGAGATGTCGGTGATCAGGCGGTCCAACCGGCGCACGTCATCACGCACCACGCGGCGCAGCACGGCCTGCTTCTCCGGGTCCTGGATGCGGTCCAGCAGTTCGACCGCGCTGCCGATCGACGACAATGGATTCTTCAACTCGTGCGCGACGTCCGCGGCGAAGCGCTCGGTCGCGTCAATGCGGGCATAGAGTTCGTCGGTCATCGCGCGGAGTGCCCGCGACAGGTCGCCGATCTCGTCCCCCCGCGTGCTGAAATCGGGGATGGCCACGCGCCGGTTGCGCCGCAGGCGCACCGCCTCGGCCGCGGCGGCAAGGCGGCGCACCGGCCGCGCGATGGTGCTGGCCAGGAACAGCGACAGGGCGGCCGTCAGCGCCATGGCCCCCACGAACACCTCCACGATCGCCAGGCGCTGGTCGCGCACCGCCTCGTCGATATCCGTCGCGACCGAGCTCAGCAGCAGGGCGCCCACCACCTTGCGCACCCGCTGCACCGGCACGGCATAGCTGAGCACCGGCGTGCCGGTCTCGGTCACGCGCTCCATGCCCGCCGGATTGCCGGCCAGCGCGCCGACGACCTCGACATAGTCGGCGGCAACCGCGCGCCCGTTCTCCAGCGCCAGCGGCCGGTCGCGGAAATCGGGCACCAGCGGCAGGACCAGGTCATAGAGCCACTCGAAGATCGAGCTCAGCCCCATCGCCTCCTCCGGCGGCGGCAGCGGCAGGCGGATCACGTCGCGCTGGCTGTCGGCGATGCGCGTGCCGCCGCTGTCGAAGATCTGCGCGCGGCTGCCCGTCGGCTCCGCCAGGCGGCCCAGGATCAGGCGCGCCGCGGGAATCGACAGCTCGGTCGCCTCGTCGTCCGTCGTCGCCGCCTCGCCCAATGCGCCCGCGATGATCCGCGCCTGCAGCGACAGGCTCTCCAGCCGCTCCTGGATCAGCCCGGCGCGATACTGGTCCAGGTACAGGACGGCGCCCACCAGCAGCGCCAGCGGCAGCAGGTTCACCGCCAGGATGCGCCGGGTCAGCGTCACCCGCGCACGCCGCCGTCGCTCCCCCGCTTCCGGACCTGTCGGACTCATCGTGTTCCTGGCACGCGTGGTTGGGACCCAGGATTGGAGCGGTCGGGTGTCAGGGTTGATCGCTGACCACCGCTCCCATCCCGATGTGAACCAACCGTGCCAAGTCCTTGCCGGTCGGTCCATGGGTCCCCCGCATGAAGCGGACGACACCGATGCAATGGGGGGACCGCCTCCCGCTCACGTCGAACGATCGCCGGGCGCGCGACCTATTCCTCGCTATAGCGGTAGCCGACGCCGTACAGCGTCTCGATCGCGCCGAAATCGTCGTCGACGGCCTTGAACTTCTTGCGCAGGCGCTTGATGTGGCTGTCGATGGTGCGGTCGTCGACATAGACCTGCTCGTCATAGGCCGCATCCATCAACTGGTCGCGGTTCTTCACATGGCCCGGCCGCTGGGCCAGGGCCTGCAGGATCAGGAACTCCGTCACCGTCAGGACCACCGGCTGCCCGGCCCAGGTGCAGGTATGGCGCACCGGGTCCAGGACCAGCCGCCCCCGCACGATGGTGGGCACCTCCGCCCCCGCCTCGCCCGGGCGGCGCACCGCCTCCGCGCGGCGCAGCAGGGCGCGGATGCGCTCGATCAGCAGGCGCTGGCTGAACGGCTTGCGGATGTAGTCGTCGGCACCCAGCTTCAGGCCCAGCACCTCGTCGATCTCGTCGTCCTTGGAGGTCAGGAAGATCACGGGCACGGCCGAGCTCTGGCGCAGGCGGCGCAGCACCTCCATCCCGTCCAGGCGCGGCATCTTGATGTCGAGCACGGCAAGATCCGGCAGTTCGCGACCGAAGGCGGTGAGCGCCTGGGCGCCGTCGCCATAGGTGCGCACGCGGAAGCCTTCCGCCTCCAGCGCCATGGAAACCGACGTCAGGATGTTGCGGTCGTCGTCGACCAGCGCGATCGTGGCACTCAACGCGTCTTCCCTCTCATCCAGACGGCCACGGGACCTGTGCCCCCGGGTCCGACTCTGGCTGCCCGCCGCACTACATTGGGCGCGCTGGCGGCAGAATTAAGGCCGCACGCGCCCAAGTGTAAGCATGGTCACAGCGCGACGTGTCCAGCCTACAGGCGGCGCAGCGGCCGGTGCGCCACGATCTGGAAGCGGACCGCCAGGATCAGGGCCGCCATGCTGGCGCCCGCCGCGATTCCCCAGAACAGGCCGGGCGCCCCCAGGCCCCGGTCGAAGGCCAGCCAATAACCCAGCGGCACCGAAACGGCCCAGAAACTGGCGGCCTGGGCCAGGGTCGGGAACCAGGGATCGCTCGCCCCGCGCAGCGCGTTGCCCAGCACCCCCTGCAGCCCGTCGCCCAGGATGACGGCGGCGACCACGGCCAGTCCCCCGGCGACCGGGGCCAGCAGCGCGGGATCGGCGGTATAGAAGGCCGCGACCTCCGCCCGCCACGCCAGCAGCGCCAGAGCAAGGCCACCCATAAGCAGCGCGATCAGGGTCGGCCCCGCCCAGCCGGCCTTACGCATGGCGGCGGCGTCGCCCTGCCCCACCGCATGGCCGACACGCACGGCGGTCGCCGCCCCCGTGCCGATCGCCGCCATGAACAGCACGGCGGTCACGTTGTTGCCGATCTGGTAGACGCTGAGCGCCGTCGCCCCCAGCCAGCCGGCAAAGATCACTAGCGTGGTGAAGGCGGTGCTCTCGACCCCTTGCGCGATGGCCAGGGGAAAGCCGATGCGCAGCAGGCGCCGCGCCATGCCGCGCACCGCCGTCGCCTTCACGCCGAAGCCCCAGGCCTGGCGCTGTGGCAGGACCGACAGCCAGATCAGCATCGGGATCGCCATGGCCCAGCGCGCGACCGACAGGGCGATCGCCGCGCCATCGGCGCCCATCGCCGCGAACGGGCCCCAGCCCAGCACCAGCGCGAAGCACAGCACGGCGAACACGACATTGGCGAAGGCCATGACGATCATGCCGGCCCGGGGCCGCCCCATCCCCTCCAGGAACAGGGTGCAGGTCACGAACAGCAGCAGGCCCGGCATGCCCCAGGCCAGCCGGGCCGAAACCGCGCCGGCACCATCGGCCAGGGCCGGCTGCTGCCCCACCGCATGGAGCAGGTCGCCGACGCCCAGGCAGGCCAGGGCCGCCAGCAGGCCCAGCACGCCGGCCATGCGCAGCGCCACGCGCAACACCGCCCCGCACTGCTCGATCTGTCCGGCACCGCGTGCCTGTGCCGCCAGGACCAGCGTGCCCTGCAGCGCGCCGATGCCAACCAGCTGGATCACCACCTGCGGCGCCAGGCCCAGGCCCAGGAAGGCCAGTTCCTCGCCGCCGGAGCGGCCGACCAGGATCGTGGCGACCGTCAGCATGATCAGCATGCCGGTGCGGCTGGCGATGACGGGTCCCGCCAACAGGGCGGTGTCGATCAGATGACGATGGAAGGGCAAGGACGATTTATTCACCCGTTTCAGCCTCGCCGCCCTGACTTCCCATTCCGACGTCGCATTTCCCACACCGTACCAACGCGGATAGTAGTGTCAATTTTTTGGTTTCACGGAGCATCCAAATCAAATATGATTGCTCTCTCAAATTGCACCCAAACGATAATCAAATGACCGACCAGATCTCCACCGCTATTAGACAAGACTCAAAGACTTGTTTTGTAATCTGTCCTATTGGTATTGGCGATGTTCGGACTCGATCCGATGATTTATACAATAACGTAGTTAAGCCGATTTGTGAGGAATTTGGCTATCGAGCAGCAAGAATTGTCGACGACAATCAACCGGGCGAGATAACCCCTAAAATAATTGAGTCCATATTTGAATCTGATTTGGTTATCGCCGACCTCACAGGACGCAATCCAAATGTGTTTTACGAACTTGCCTTGAGGCATTTTGTTGCGAAGCCCTATATCCACCTGATATCAGATATCAATGAGCTTCCTTTTGACATAAAAGATATCAATGTTATTAATATATCCGGGACTAGCTTCTCTGATTTGAGAAGAATAGAAAAAGAACTTCGCGAACATATAAAAGCGGCCGAATCAAATCCTAACATTTTTCAAAATGTAGTTGCTCGTTACCGAACACATAAGAAAATTGCCGAGGATCCTGATCCACAGGGCACTATACTAACTCAGATGCAAGACGAAATGGCGATGCTCAAGCATCAGGTGCGCGAGCTATCTGCGGACGGAGCCAGGCGAACACATAGAATAACTTCCGAGAATCCCAGCAGACAAGCGGCAATGCTGGCCCAAATGCAGGACGAAATAGCAACGCTTCGAGAAAAACTAAGAGAATCCCTGACCGCAGGAACCATAGAAAATATAGATAACTCCATGAGCCTTCCATCAAAGTCTAGCTTTGGCGAGGTTGGCGATAGAGAATTAGATCTTATTCTGAAGATTATTGGAGGTTATGCCCACCTAGAGCCGTCTACAATCAAGACAAGAATCACAAAGATGGAAAATGAAATTGCAAATGGCGAGCCCACGCAATCTATGAGAATTAAAGCAGTAAAATCCGATAGGACTCTCACAATCAACGGCTCAACCGATGACAACGGCCGCATCTCATTTAAAATATTTGTAAGCGAACCCGGAGGGAGAATCGTTCACAACAGTCGACTAGCAAGAGATGACAAGGGCGAATGGCATCAACTCTATGACTAACATTTGGCGACGATCATGAGCCGGACCGAGCCGACATCCGATCGTTTCGACATTGCCGTGGCCGCACGGCGGCTGGTGCGCAGCCAGCCGACCGCGGCGCTGGCCACCGTCATGGCGGACGGACAGCCCTATGCCTCGCTGGTCCTGGCGGCGGTCGACCAGGTGGGGCAGCCGATCCTGCTGATCTCGGGCCTGGCCGAGCATACCAAGGCCCTGAAGGGCGACGCCCGCTGCTCGCTGCTGTTCGACGGCACGCAGGGGCTGGACAGCCGCCTGACCGGCGCGCGGGTCAGCCTGGTCGGCACGGCCCAGGTCACGCAGGACGCCGGCCTGAAGGCGCGCTTCCTGGCGCGGCATGCCGACGCCGCCGGCTACGCGGGCTTTGGCGACTTCGCCTTCTGGCACATGACGGTGGAGCGGGCGCACCTGGTCGCCGGCTTTGGCCGCATCCACTGGATCGCGGGCGATCTCTATCGCGGCCAGCCGGCCCCGGCCCTGGCTGCGGCGGAGGCCGACATCCTGGCCCACATGAACGAGGATCATGCCGACGCCATCGCGCTTTATGCGCAGCACCTGGCGGCACGCCCGGCCGAGGGCTGGCGCATGACCGGCTGCGATCCGGAGGGCCTGGACCTGGGGCGGGGTGCTGACAGTGTTCGGCTGGACTTCCCGTTCGCCGTGACCGACGCCCCTTCGGCCCGCAAGGCCTTGGTCGCTTTGACGCAGGACGCACGGGCCAAGGGAACCCCCTAGGCACATTGCGGTAGAGGGGCGTGCACCTTATGTTGCACGCACGCGCGGGATAGTCGGTGACGCGGCCCTTTGGGGGGACTGCGATGCCTTTTCGTTTCCAGGAGGGATTTTCGTGCTTCAGTCCGGCCCAACCATCAGCCATGTAGGCCTTGACGCGCAGGGTCTGCGCAATCTTCGACATGCCTACTGGAACCTGGAAGTTCCGGCGCTGTACGAGGAAGCGATCCGGCGCGGCGAGGGCGTCATGGCCGACGGCGGGCCGTTCGTGGTGCGCACAGGCCAGCATACCGGCCGCTCCGCCAACGACAAGTTCATCGTCCGCGATCCGTCCTACGAGAACGACATCTGGTGGGGCAAGTCGAACGCCCCCATCGAGCGCGGCCATTTCGAGCAGATCAAGCGCAAGGTGCTGGCCTATTACCAGGGCCGCGACGCCTTCGTGCAGGACCTGTACGGCGGTGCCGACCCGACCTATCGCCTGCCGGTGCGCGTGGTCACGGAGAGCGCCTGGCACTCGCTGTTCATCCGCAACCTGCTGATCGTGCCGCCGGCGGCCGATCGCGCCGCCTTCGTGCCGCAGTTCACGATCATCCAGGCGCCCGGCTTCCTGGCCGATCCGGCCCAGGACGGCAGCCGCTCGGAAGTCGTGATTGCCGTCGACTTCGCCGAGAAGCTGGTGATCATCGCCGGCACGTCCTACGCGGGCGAGATCAAGAAGTCGGTCTTCACGATCCTCAACTACCTCCTGCCGGCGCAGGGCGTGATGCCCATGCACTGCTCGGTCAATGTCGGTGCGCGCGGCGATTCGGCCGTGTTCTTCGGCCTGTCCGGCACCGGCAAGACGACCCTGTCGGCCGATCCCGACCGCACCCTGGTCGGCGATGACGAGCATGGCTGGACCGACCATGGCGTCTTCAATTTCGAAGGCGGCTGCTACGCCAAGATGATCCGGCTGAGCGCCAAGGCCGAGCCCGAGATCTATGCCGCGACGCGCCGCTTCGGCACCGTGCTGGAAAACGTCGTGATCGACGAGAACAGCCGCGTGGTCGACCTGGACGATGCCCGCTATGCCGAGAACACGCGCGGCGCCTATCCCCTGTCGTTCATCCCGAACGCCAGCACGACGGGCCTGGCCGGCAATCCTGAGAACGTGATCATGCTGACGGCGGACGCCTTCGGCGTGCTGCCGCCGATCGCGCGCCTGTCGCCGGAACAGGCCATGTACCACTTCCTGTCGGGCTACACGGCCAAGGTTGCAGGCACCGAGAAGGGCGTGGGGACCGAGCCGCAGGCGACCTTCTCCACCTGCTTCGGCGCCCCCTTCATGCCGCGTCATCCGACGGTGTACGGCAACCTGCTGAAGGAGAAGATCGCCCGCCACGGTGTGAAGTGCTGGCTGGTCAATACCGGCTGGACCGGCGGCGTCTTTGGCGTCGGCCACCGCATGCCGATCGCCGTCACCCGCGCCCTGCTGAAGGCGGCGCTGGACGGGTCGCTGGCCAATGCGCCGACGCGGATCGATCCCAACTTCGGCTTCCAGGTGCCCACGGCGGTGCCGGGCGTGCCGACCGACGTTCTCGACCCCCGCTCCACCTGGGCGGACAAGGCGGCCTATGACGCCAAGGCGCGCGACCTGGTCGGCCTGTTCATCAAGAACTTCGCCCAGTTCGAGGCGCACGTGGACGAGGGCATCCGCAACGCGGCACCCAAGGCCGCCTGAGCCTGGGCGACGCACCACAGACGAAAGGGCCGCCCTGGGCGGCCCTTTTTCTTTGTGCTGACGACACACGAAGAGACAAGAACAAAATGACAACACGCTGAATGCGGGCTATAGGTCGGTCCACAGACAAAGGATCGGAGGACTGCCCATGCCTGCCCCCCACGGTGCGTTCGTCTGGTACGAACTGGTCACGCCCGACACGGCCGCCGCTGCTGCGTTCTATGGCAATGTCATTGGCTGGGGGACCCAGGACGGAGGCAGTCCGGACATGGACTACACCCTGTTCACCATGGGCAGCGACCTTGCCGCCGGGCTGATGGCGCCGCCACCAGGCATGGACATGGGCCCGGTCTGGATCGGCTATGTCGCCGTCGACGATGTCGACGCAACCGCGGCCAAGGCGACGGCCCTGGGCGGTACCGTGCACCAGCCGCCGCACGACATTCCGGGCGTTGGGCGCTTTGCCATCATCGGCGACCCGCAGGGGGCGGTGCTGGCGATCTTCCGCGGCGGCCCCGACTGGACGACGGAACCTGCCCAGATGGGCCAGGACGGCCGTGGCGGCTGGCACGAGCTCTACGCCGCCGACCATGCCACGATCCTGGACTTCTATGTCCAGCTGTTCGGCTGGCGCAAGGACCAGACGCTGGAGATGGACGGCATCACCTACCAGCTGTTCATGCCCCAGACGGACGCGGCCATCGGCGGCGGCATCATGACCAAGCCGGCCGAGATGCCGATGCCGTCCTGGCAGTACTATTTCCAGGTACCCGGCATCGACACGGCGCTGGATCAGGTCAAGGGCAACGGCGGCCAGGTCCTGAACGGCCCGATGGAGGTGCCCGGCGGCGCATGGATCGTGAACGCCATCGATCCGCAGGGGGCCATGTTCTCGCTGGTCGGCCAGCGCGGCTGACGCGGCGCCAGCTCAACCGGCGGCGCGGGCAACCCCCAGGGGATCGGGATCGAGGGCGGCGCCGGCCAGGGCTGCCTGCCAGTCCAGGGCGCCGCGCAGGCGCACGTTCTCACCCACCACCAGCATGGCGGGCGCGGTGATCGCCGCGGCGCTGGCCACGTCCGCGATCGTCGCCAGGGTCGCCGTCACCACGCGCTGCTGCGGCAGCGTGGCGTGGGCGACGACCGCCGCCGGTTCCGCGCCGCTGCGCCCGCCCGCGATCAGCTCGGCCGCGATCTCGGCCAGGTTGGTCAGGGCCATGTAGACGACCAGCGCCTGGGTGCCAGCCGCCAAAGCCCGCCAGTCGACGCCCCCGCCGGATGCCGCATGGCCGGTGACAAAGGTGACGGAGGAGTTCGTGGCGCGGTCGGTCAGGGCGATGCCGGCCGCCGCCAGGCCCCCGATCCCGGCCGAGATGCCGGGCAGGACGCGGAAGGGGATGCCGGCGCGCACCAGGGCCAGCGCCTCCTCGGCGCCGCGCCCGAAGACGAACGGATCGCCACCCTTCAGCCGCAGCACCCGCCGGCCCGCGCGCGCCAGCTGCACCAGCCGGGCCGAGATCTCCACCTGGCGGGGCGAAGGGCGCCCGGCCCGCTTGCCCGCACGCTCCAGCACCGCGCCGGGCCGCGCCATGTCCAGGACCAACGGCCCGACAAGGTCGTCGTGCAGGATGACGTCCGCCTGTTCCAGGGCATTGGCCACGGCCAGCGTCAGCAGCCCGGGATCACCGGGACCGGCACCGGCCAGCCAGACCGTGCCGGGCTCAAAGACGGGAAACGCCAGGGATGTGCGCATGGAAATCACACTGGTGCGGCACGCCGCGCATTTCAATCCAAGACACCGCTGTGGAACCAGCAACCCGACTCACGACGCCAGGCTGCGCACCATGATCGTGGTCAGTTCGTCCTCCAGCGCGGCATCGCGCAGGCGCAACGGCCCGGGATCGTTCAGCACGATGTTCACCAGGACCCCGAACAGGACCTGGTAGGCGATCGCGATCCGCAACGCCGACGCCGCCTCGTCCGCGGGCGTCATCGCCTTGAGCAGCAAGGGGATCGCCGCTCTGACCAGGGTCTGCCCCTGGGCCTTGAACGGGGCCCAGCGGCTATGGTCGGTGGAGCTGCGCTGCAGGGCGGCCCGCATCGTCCCCTCGTGCGCGCGCATCCAGCCGACATGCGCCTCGACCAGGATGCGGCAAATCGTCTGCACATCGCCCGCCGTCGCGGCGGCGGCCAGGGCCTGCCGCCCCAGGCCCACGGAATGGGCCAGGGCCAGGTGCTCGAGCGCGTTCAGGAAGGCGTCCTTGCTCTCGAACCGGGCATAGAAGGCGCCGACGCTCGCCCCGATCGCGTTGCACAGGCCATCGATCGACAGGTCGTCATAGCCGCCGCGGCGCAGGATCCCCTCCCCGGCCTGGAGCAGGGCGCGCATCGTGTCCTGACTGCGCTTCTGGCGCGCGGGCGTCACCCCGGGCAGGACCGTGTCCCCCAGGTCGAAATCAGCGATATGCGGTTGGTCTGCGATGACGCTGGACAAGAAAAAGAATCCGAACTATCGTTTCTATATCATCACTATGCCGCACAAGAAGGCGAGAGGGAACAGCGATGGGCACGGCAACGATCGAGATCCGCAAGGTTGGGGCCCGCGTCGGCGCGGAGATCCTGGGCGTGGACCTGTCCCGCCCCGATGGCGCCCTGGCCCGCCTGATCCGCGAGGCACTGGACGAGCATGGCGTCGTCTTCTTCCGCGACCAGCGCCTGACACCCGACCAGCACGTCGCGCTGGCGGAGCGGTTCGGTCCGATCAACATCAACCGCTTCTTCCGCACCGTGGCCGACTACCCGATGATCGCCGAGGTGCGGAAGGAGCCGGACCAGACGATGAACATCGGCGGCGGCTGGCATACCGACCATTCCTATGACCTGGAACCGGCGCTGGGCTCGATCCTGGTCGCCCGCGACCTGCCGCCGTCCGGTGGCGATACGCTCTTCGCCAGCATGGTCCATGCCTATGAGACGCTGCCGGACGAGATGAAGGCGCGCATCGCCGACCTGAAGGCCGTCCACTCGACGGCGCACGCCTTTGGCGCCAAGTCGGCCTATGCCAAGGATACGGGCATGAAGAATGCCCACATGGCGACGCATGACACCGTGCACCCGGTCGTGATCCGCCACCCCGCCAATGGCCGGCCCGTCCTCTATGTCAATCCGGGCTTCACCGTCCGCTTCGATGGCCAGACCGAGGAGGAGAGCCGCCCCCTGCTGCACGCGCTGTTCGAGCACGCGATGCGGCCGGAGCATGCGATCCGCTTCCAGTGGCGCCCCGGCTCGGTTGCCTTCTGGGACAACCGCGCCACCTGGCACAAGGCCGAGAACGACTATCACGGCGAGCGCCGCGTGATGCACCGCATCACCATCGAGGGCGTGCCCCTGGCCGCCTGAGCGGCGGCTTGCGGCGCGCTGAGGCACGCCGCCGCTGGCGGGTGCGCGGCCGCGCGAAACAGGCTAGGACAGGTCGATGCATGTGCGTCGACTGATCCTGCCCATCCTTGCGGTGCTGTGCCTGGGGGCCGGCATCGCCCTGGGCCTGCGCCTGCTGGCGCCGGACCCCGCGCCGCCAGCGCCGGGCCTGGCGATCGCTCCCTTTGCCCTGGTGGGGCCACAGGGCCAGGTGGTGACCGAGCGGCCGACGCAGGACCGCTGGCGCCTGGTCGTGTTCGGCCACGCCGGCTGCAGCGACATCTGCATGGAGGCGCTGGCCGAACTGGCCGAGGCGCTGGACGCCCTGGGCGAGGACACCAGCCGGGTCGAGGCGCTGTTCGTCACGATCGACCCCGGCCGCGACAGCGTGGAGGACCTTGCCAGTTTTGCCGCCACCTTCGATGGCCGCATCGTGCCCCTGACTGGCAGCCAGGCCCAGGTGGACCAGGCCATGCGCGCCTTCCATGTCGGGGTCGAGGAGACGGGTCCCGCGCCGGCGCAGGGTGCGGGGGCCCCGGACGCCGCCGCGCCGCGGCCGGCCCGGCGCAGCACGCCGGCCGCCTTCCTGGTCGCCCCCAGCGGGCGCCTGGTGCGGCTGTTCGGTCCCGGCACGCCCGGCGTCGTCATGGCGGAGGTGCTGCGCGACCTGCTTGGTCCGGTGGCGACTCCGGTTCCGCTGTCGGCGGGAACGACATGAGGCGGCGCAAGCCCGGGCGCGGGTTGCTCGCCCTTCCCCGTCTCGCCCTCCCCGTCCTGGCCCTGGCCTGCGCGCTGACCAGCCTGGGGGCCTGGGCCGTGCTGCGGGTGGAGGCGGCACCCAGCGCGGCGGCCTGGCCCGATGCCGGCAACGCGACCCTGGTGCAGCAGGGCGCCCGCCTGGCGCAGGCTCATTGCGCCACGTGCCACGGCGCCGACCTGGCCGGTCAACCGGGCTGGCAGCAGCCCAGACCCGATGGCTCGGTCGCGGCGCCACCGCTGGATGCCAGCGGCCCCGCCTGGCAGCGCGCCGATGCCGCCCTGTTCGCGATCATCGCCCGCGGTCCCGAAGCCGGCACCGCCGGCGTGCTGAGCCCGATGCCCGGCTTTGCCGACCGCATGACGGCGGACGAGGTCTGGGCCGTGATCGCGTATCTGCGCAGCCGCTGGCCGGTCGGCCACCAGGCGTTCCAGGCCCTGCTGAACCCGGAGCCGCGCGGCCTGCCCCCCGCCGATGGCGCCTGGACCTTTCCCGCACGCTTCTGACCGCCCCTGCGCTTGCGGCCAGGGGGCTATTGCTTCCAAGATCCCGTCCGGGGACTGAGGGAGTGTGGGGACGTGGGGGCGATGCGGCGGATCGCGGGACCGGTGCTGGCGACTCTTGTGCTGGCGACTCTCGCCCTGGTGGCACTGGCCGCCGGCAAGGCGGCCCAGGCCGAGGGCCGCGCGATCCGCCTGGGCACCACGCCGGAAGCCTATCCCCCCTTCACCTGGGTCGATGAGGACGGGCAGCTGCGCGGGTTCGAAATCGACCTGGCCCAGGCCGTGTGCGCGGCCGCCCGGCTGGACTGCACCTGGGTCGTCGAGCCGTGGGAGACGATCATCCCGGCGCTCCGGGACGGTCGCTTCGACGCGATCGCCGCGAGCATGTCGATCACCGCCGAGCGCCGCCGCAAGGTCGACTTCAGCGAGCCCTACTACAACACCCCGGCCTGGTTCGTCGGCCGCCGCGACCAGGCCATCGCGCTCGACCGCACGGGCCTGAAGGGCCGTTCGGTGGGGGTGCAGGTCCTGACCATCCACTTCAACTTCGTCCAGGCGAAGTTCGGCGACGTCCTGGCGATCCGCACGTTCGACACCCAGGCCGAGGCCAACCGCGCCCTGGTCAAGGGCGATGTCGACCTGCTCCTGGCCGACTCGCTCAGTGTCTATGACTCGCTGCTCTCCACGCCCGAGGGGGCGGCGTTCGAGCAGAAGGGCCCGCCAATCGTCGATCCGATCATGGGCGACGGCGTCGGCTTCGCCGTGCGGCCCGGCGACGATGCCCTGCGCGAGCGCCTGAACGCCGCGATCCAGCAGATCCGTCGCGACGGCACCTATCGCGTGATCAACGACCGCTATTTCACCTTCGACGTCTACGGCGCCGAGTAGAGGCAACGCGCGGCCCCCTTCGCCATTAGCGTTCCTGGTCAAGGCCGCCGCCCCGCACGGCCCAGGAAAGGACACGGGACATGCCGCACGTACTGATCACCGGCACCAGCCGGGGCATCGGCCTGGAATTCGCCAGGGCCTATGCCGAGGACGGCTGGACGGTCCACGCGCTGGCCCGCAATCCGGCGCGCGGACCGCAGGCGACGCTGAACATCCGCCACTACGAAGGCGACGTGACCGACCAGGCGGCGATGGAGCGCCTGGCGCTGGACCTCAGCGACGTGTCGCTGGACCTCGTGATCGCCAATGCCGGCGTCTATGGCCCGGCTCAGCAGACCCTGGCCGGCATGGACTATGACGCCTGGGCGCAGACCTTCCAGGTCAACACGATCGCCCCCATGCGCCTGATCCAGGGCCTGGTCCCGCATTTGGCGCGGGCCAAGGGCCGCTTCGTCGCGATCTCGTCCTCCATGGCGTCGATCGCCGGGACGGGACCCGGCTTCTATGCCTATCGCACGTCCAAGGCGGCGCTCAACATGCTGGTCCGGCTCCTGGCCCAGGACCTCAGGGAGCGGGGCGTCACGACGGTGGCGTTGGACCCCGGCTGGGTCCGCACCGACATGGGGGGACCGAACGCGCCGCTGAGTTCACAAGAAAGTGTAGAGGCGCTGCGCCGCACAATCTCGACTCTGACGCTAGAGGATAGCGGCAAGTACTTGAAATATGACGGCTCGCCCCTCGCTTGGTAAGGCCGCGCGTTGCGGCGCTGCAACAGGAGCGATTTCTTGTGCCCGTGCGTTGATGCCGTCACGATGAACGAAACATCAAGGGAGGCTGGAATGGCGATCGATACCTTGATGACTGGGGCCGCCTTCATGTTCTGCCTGCTGGTCGTGGTGGGTCTCTTCTAGAAGGGATCCGCGTCGCGGCTGGCAAAACACACGGCCTGGTCCTGCGCCTTTGGCGGGGACAGGGCCGAAAGATCGACAGGAAGACCCAACAGACTCAGGCCCCGCATCGCTGCCCGATGCGGGGCCTTTCATTATCGGGCCGCACGGCCGGGCCTCGGGGCCGGTCCTTAGGCCCCTTGCTCAGAACAGGGCGCCGCGGTCGATCACGGGAACGCCAAGAATGTCGCCGTGGAAGAGCAGGACAAGCGCCCACAACGCGATACCACCCAGCCAATGCCACCAGGCGATCTCGCCCAGCGCCAGGCGATTGCGGCCGCCCAGGATCGCCGCAAAGGGCACGTTCGAGGTGATTGCCGCAAAGCGCTGCCACGCCGCGCCGTGCGTGGCGGCGCGGCGCCGGTCGATCAGCAGCGGTCCCCACAGCGCCAGCACCAGCATCGTGCCGAACAGGATCAGCGATGCGCCGTCACCATTAGCCAGCAGGTGCAGCACCGACCACGCGACGACCGACCACATGAAGGGATGGCGCGTGATACGCAGCACGCCGCGGGCGGGCTCCGCCCGTTCCAGCGTCGCCTCCTGCCCCACCGCCGTGGGGTTGCGCGTCATCAGGCCCGAGAAGAACAGGATGAACACCGGCAGCATCAGCGTCATCGCCAGGTGGCGCGAACCGGGCAGTTCCCCCCACAGGAACGGACCATAGGCGGCCTGGTTGTAGGCCCAGGCCAGCCAGGCGATGCCCAGGATCGAGACGACGGAGAACAGCCCTTGGTACGCCGGCGCTCCCAGCAGGCCAACCAGGCGCCCGCGCAGGGCGGTGCCAGGGACCAGGATGTGAACGGCCAGGAAGAACACGGCAGCAGCGGCCAGGGAGATCATCGCATCACCCAGTCATTCGCGCCCCTGGCACCGGCCAGGGCAAAGGTCTCGCCCGGCATTTTCTGGTCCATCGGGGGCGAAGTCTACGCGTTCCGCGCAGTCGCGCGTAGAATCGGCGGTCGAATCACGATGGGCCGTCGCCAGCGCCGCCGGCCGCCAGGGTTGTGTTGCGGACAGTGCGGCGTCGGACGGGGAGCCCAAGCCACAGATGAGTGCCGATGTGGACCGTCAGCTTGACCATCTGGGGCTGAAGCCCCCAAGCCCCAATCCCCAGGGCCAGCCGCCGGAGCCGCGTGGCGGCGACCCAGGCGACCGCCCGCCGCCCGGCGGCGGACGCCGACGCGCGCCGATCGGCCTGATGGCCCTGATCGCGGGCAGCGCCGCCTGGGTCGGCCTGTGCCTGGCCTATCTCTCGCAGGCGGTCGGGCTCGAGGGCCTGGCGTTCCTGCTGCCGCACGAAGTGGCGGCGCTGTGCATCGGCGTCTTCATGCCACTGGCCTTTGTCTGGCTGGTCGCGCTCTACCTGCGCCGCTCGGACGAGCTGCGCGGCATGGCCAACACCATCCAGGGCGTGCTGCGCGACCTGACCTATCCGGTCGAAGGCTCGGAAAGCCGCGTCGCCACGATCAGCGACAGCCTGCGCCTGCAATCGCGGGAGCTGATGAAGGCCGGTGAGTTCGCGATGGCGCAGGTGCGCACGATCGAGGACGCCTTCCGCCGCCAGGCGAGCGAGCTGGTCCGGGCCTCCGGCCAGGCCGCCAGCCATGCCGAGGGGATCCGCGACCAGCTGGTGCAGGAAACGCGCGACGTGGCCGACCTGGCCGACCGCGTGCAGGCCCAGGCGGTCGCCATCCGCCAGGCGCTGGACGAGCGGGTGCGCACCCTGGTCAACGATGCCGAACAGGCAGCCCGCCGGGCCGAGGCCGCGGGCGGCAGCCTGGCCGGCCAGACCAAGACCCTGATCGACGCCAGCGAGCGGGCCGCCGCCCGGGCCGAGGGCGTGGCCGGCACCCTGAACGGCGTCGTCGCCGGCCTGGACCAGGCGGCGGCCAAGGCGCTGGAGCGCGTCGACACCGTGGCCGAGCTCTATCGCGAGCGGGCGGCCGAAATCTCCGCCGCGGGCGAGGCGGCGCGCACCGCGGCCGAAGCCGCGGGCGACGGGCTGGGCCAGCGCGCCGCCGAACTCCACACCCTCTCGCACCAGATCGCGGAGCGCACCGGCACCATCGCCAGCGACTTCGACGCCCAGGCGGCAGCCCTGCGCCAGGGCCTGCTCGACCATGCCGGTGCCCTGGACGAGGTCGCCCGCGCCCATGGCCAGGCCCTGATGGCCAATGTGGACGAGGCGATCGGCCGCCTGGACGGCCTGGGGGCCGCGTTCCAGCGCGAGGCCGACTATGCCGTCCACACCGCCGACCGCGCGGCGGAGGCGATCACGGCCACGACCGAACGCACCGCCGGGCAGCTCAACACCCTGGCCGACACGCTGGACCAGCGCACGGGCCAGCTGGCCCAGGCGATCACCGATTCGACGGCCCTGATCGACACCGCCGCCGACGGCTTTGCCCGAGGCGCGGACGCGGTGCGCCAGTCGGCCGAAGGCGCCAGCAGCTGGCTGAAGGAGGCGGGCAATTCGGTCCGCACCCAGATGACCACGCTGGACGAGGCGAGCACGCGCGCCCTGGCCCGCCTGGGGGAGAGCAGCAGCACCCTGTCGCGCGCGGCGCAGGACCTGGACGGCGCCACCAAGACGGCGGGCGAGCGCATCCGCGCCGACGCTGGCGAGCTCAAGCGCATTGCCGAGGAACTGACCCAGGCCAGCATCCAGGCCAATGCCAGGGTTTCGCAATCGGGCGACGCGCTGCGCCAGCAGGCGGCCAACCTGGGCACCGTGGCGGGCGAGGCGGAACTCCGCATGGGCGGCCTGACCGAGCGCTACGAAGGCATGGTCGGCCGGATCGAGCAGGCCGCCAACCTGGCGCAGCAGCGGACAGTCGACCTGGAGGAGAAGATTGCTGCGCAAAGCGAGACGCTGGCCAAGGTCTCGCGCCTGGTCGCGGGCGAGATCGACAAGATCGGCAGCCAGATCACCGGCTATGTCCGCCAGCTGACCGAGGCGGCCGGCCGGGCCGCGGCGGACACCGAGCTGGCCGGCGGACAGTTCGACCGCCAGGCCCAGGGGCTGATCGACACCTCGCGTCGGACCCAGGAGTCGATCGCCGACAGCGGTGCCGCGCTGCAGCGCCAGTCGGCGGAGCTGCTGGCCGCGGCGGACCACGCCGTGCAGCGCATCGCCCAGATCGCCTCCGCGCTTCGCGCGCAGGGGGACGAGGTGGGCGCCGGGGCCGACCGCGCGGGCAGCCGCATCGACCGCCTGGGCGAGGTCCTGCGCCAGAAGACGGGCGACTTCGACCAGGCGGTAGAGACGATCGCGCGGCGGGTCGGGCAACTGGGCGAGTCCTTCGAGCGCCAGGTGGGTCAGGCCGAAGCCCTGGCCGAGCGGGTGTCGGCCCGCGTCGATGCCGTGGCCGAATCGCTGGCAGAGCAGAGCAAGGGCCTGGGCGGCATTGCCGAGCGCGCCTCGGACGATGTCGCGCGCGCCAGCCAAAGCCTGCAGGCCCGCGCGGCCGAGGTGGCCCAGCACGCCCAGACCTCGGTTCAGTCGATCGCGACTGTCGCCGCGGCGCTGGAAGGACACAAGAAGCAGCTGGACGGCGCCCTGCTGGCCGCGGCCCAGGCGATCCACGAGGCGGCCGAGATGCTGCGCCAGGACGAGCAGGCGATCGCCAACGCGGCCAATGTCGTGGTCGACCAGGTCCGCTCCGCGGCCGGCGCCGTGCGCCAGGAACGCCAGGCGCTGGACGGCGAGGCAGGCAAGTCGGCGGCGGCCATCGCCGGTGCGATCAAGGACGTCAGCGCCCAGAGCGGCGAGTTGCGCCGGTCCGCCGACATGGCTGCCGACGCTGTCGCCAAGGTAGGCGACAGCCTGCAGGCCCGGGGCAAGGAGCTGCTGGCCCAGGCCCAGGCCGCGGCGGAGATCGCGGCCCGCGCTGCCGCCACCTTTGCCGAACAGGGCGCCGCCCTGGTCGCCGATGCCGAGGAGATCGAGGCCAAGACGCGCGACCTGGTCGATGCCGACCGCGAGGAACGCCGCACCATCACGCTGAAGGGCTCCGCCGCCATCGTGGAGGGGCTGAACTCCCTCTCGATCGACCTGACCCGCGCGCTTGAGGACGAGGTGCCGGAGGACATCTGGAAGCGCTATGTGAAGGGCGAAAAGACGATCTTCTCCAAGCGCCTGGCCTCGGCCCGCCATCGTTTCAGCCACGAGGCGATCGCCCGCAAGTACCGCGACGACGGCGAATTCCGCACCTATGTCCAGCGCTACCTGCGGCAGTTCGAGGAACTGCTGGACCGGGCGGTGGACGTCGACCATGACGACTACCTGTCGACCACCTTCCTGTCGTCGGATGTCGGCAAGCTGTACCAGCTGCTGGCCCAGGCGATCGGGCGCGAAGGCTGACCGGGGCGGCGCGTCCCGCCCGCGTGAAGCCGCGCGGGCGCCGGCTATGGCGCCTGGCCCTGGCCGCCGTGCTGGCTCTGCCCGCGGCCAGCGTCCTGGTCGTCCTGCTGTGGGGCCTGGTGCCGCCACCCGTCACCTGGCTGATGGTCATGCGCAGCATCGAGGACGGTGTCGGCATCGACGCCCCCTGGACGCCCTATGACGACATCGCCGACGTCATGAAGCGCACGGTGGTCGCGGCCGAGGATGCGCGCTTCTGCAGCCATCACGGCTTCGATTGGGAGGCGATCGAACAGGCGCTGGACCGGCTCAATTCCGGCCGCTCGCTGCGTGGCGGCAGCACGATCAGCCAGCAGGTGGCCAAGAACGTCTTCCTGTGGCCGGGCCGGACCTGGACGCGCAAGGGGCTGGAGGCCGGCTTCACCGTCCTGATCGAGGCCTTCTGGTCCAAGCAGGGCATTCTCGAGATGTACCTGAACGTCGTCGAGTGGGAGCCCGGCGTCTATGGCATCGCCGCGGCCGCGCGGCACCATTTCGACACCACGCCCGACCGGCTGACGGCGCGCCAGGCGGCGCTGCTGGCGGCCGTCCTGCCCAATCCCCTGGAATGGAACGCCGGCCGGCCCGGCGGCTATGTCAGCTCCCGCGCTGCCACGCTGCAGGCCCGCGCCCGCAGCGTCCGCCCGGCCGACATGCCCCCCTGCGGGCGATAGCGCGCAGCCGCTTCGCCCCACCCCTCAGGTTCGGGGGGCGCCAGGCTTGAGCCAGGACCAGGCCATGACCAGGACCAGCGCGCCAAGCGCCGCCCAGGAGAGGGCATCGGCCGGGCCATTGCCGACCAGGGCCGACACCAGCCCGACCAGCGTCACCACCACCAGCAGCAGGGGCACCGCGAAGATGCGCGACAGGCTGAGGCCCGCGCGACGCTGCGTCCCGCTCATTCGCCCGGCGCCGGGACCAGGCCCCGCCCCTCGCCCAGCTCCTCGGCCAGCCGCGCCTCCGCCGGGACGCGCCGCCGCTTCAGCCAGAGATACAGGCCGCTGCCCAGCACCACGATCGTGGCCAGGTCGAGCAGGGCCCAGATGATCTTCAGCGGCAGTCCGCCGTAATTGCCGAAGTGCAGCGGCTGCGATAGCAGCAGCGCCTTCAGGTACCAGGGCAGTTCGCGCACGTCGGTCAGGGTGCCCGTCGCCCCCTCGACCAGGAACGGCTTCACCAGGTGCTCGGTCAGGGGGGTGCTGCCATGGAGGTAGACGGCATAGTGGTGCGGCGTGCTGAACGCGGTGCCGGGAAAGGCGATGAAGGCCGTTTCCATGTCCGGCGCCTGGGCCAGCGCCGTCGCCACCGCGGCATCAAGGGAGCCGAGGCGAGTCGGCGGCGACTGGCCGGCATAGGGGGCCGAAATCTCGGCCATCTCCCCGTTCTGCCAGGCCATGACCAGCAGGTCGTCCAGCGTGTTCAGGATGCCCGTCAGGCCCACGACCAGCGCCCAGCCCAGGGTCACGACGCCGATCATGTTGTGCAGGTCCAGCCAGCGCGTGCGCGGGCTGCGGTCCTTGCGCACCGTGCCGAACGGCAGGCGCCGCATGAACGGGGCATAGAGCACGACGCCGCTGACGATGGCGACGACGAACAGCAGGCCCATCAGGCCCAGGAACAGCTTGCCCGGCACGCCCATGAAGAGGTCGACGTGCAGCGAATACATCAGGCCCATGAAGCCGCCGCGCAGCGTCGGCTCGTCCAGCTTCTGGCCCGTCATCGGGTCCATGACGATGAACTGCATGGCGTCGATGTCGGCATCCGGGCGCGGCCCCAGGGTGACGAAGACCTCGGGGTGCTCGGCACTCGGCGGACTGAAGTACAGCGGCACCAGGCCGGGCTTGTGCGCCTGGGCATTGGCCAGGATCTGGTCCATCGGCATGCCCAGTTCGCCATTACCGGAACTGGCCGCGTGCGCCCCCGTCAGGGCGTCGATCTCCTCGTGGAAGATCAGCGGCAGACCGGTCAGGCACAGGACCAGCAGGAAGACCATCGAGACCAGGCTGGTCCACTTATGCACCCAGGACCATGCCCGCAGGCTGCGCGCGCTCATCCCTCAAACTCCCCTGCTGGCGCCGGTATGCTGCTCATGCTGATACCGCAACTGAGTCTCAAAATCATCCTCGGCGATCAGAAATGTGCCTCCAGGCCCAGGCCCCAGGTCCGTGGCGCGTTGAGCTGAGCCGTCAGGGTGCCGAAATCCGAGAGAAGGAGCGGCGATTCGTCGTTGAAGATGTTGGCCATGTAGGCGAACACCCGCATCGAGCCATAGGTATAGCCCACCTGCCCGTTAACCTTCACATAGTCATCGGTGCGGAAGCGGCCGATATTGTCGACGTCGGAGAAGTAGGAATCGGAGTAGCGCACATCGATTCCCGCGTCGAAACCACTCTGGTGCTCGTAGTCGACACCGAATGCCGCGGTGAATCCGGGGGAAAAGGGCAGGTCGTTGCCCTCCACGCCAGATCCGGGATAGTCCTCGATCGCGGTGCGCAGCACGCCGATATCACCGAACACGGTCAGGCCCGGCGCCACGCGATAGCGGGCCCCCAGTTCCACGCCATAGGTCGTCGCCCGCTCCGCATTGCGGATGACGGTCGACAGCGGGCCCAGCTGGAACGGCAGCTGCAGCCCGTCATAGTCCGCGAAGAAGATGTTGCCGGTCAGCTGCAGCGCGCCGTCCATCAGGTCGGCCCGGCCGAACGCCTCGTAGTTCCAGACATACTCGGCATCGTAGATATAGGCCGTGACGGGATTGCCGAATGTGACGCCGGCCCCCCCTGCATTGAAGCCGCGGGCGATGGTGACGCCCGTCGTCCATTCGTCGCCCAGGTACCAGGTCAGGCCGAAGCGCGGCAGGAAGGCGTCGAACGTCTCCTCGAACGCGATGGGGAACAGCGTGCTGCGCCCCACCCGCTCGCGATGCTCGCTCTCGTAACGGCCGCCGATGGTGAGGTCCAGGGCATCGGTCAGGGAAATGTCGGCCTGGCCGAACACGGCATAGGTGTTGGTCTCGTCCTCGAACACCGACGGGACAAAGAACAGGAAGTCTTCGGTCTGCTCGTTGTGGAAATAGTGCACGGCAGCAATGCCGCGAACCGTGCCACCCGCCAGGTTATAGCGCAGAAGCGGCTCGACCAGGATCTCATCCCCATCGATGTCGACCTTGCCGCCACCGATCCCGGGAGCACGGCGGATCACGCCGACGCTGGTATAGGTGAACGTGTTTTCCAAAGTGAACTGGTCGTTGATCTCCCACGAAGACCGGGCGATGCCGCCGGTCGTCGTCTCCTGGAACTGCGGCTGGAAGCTGCCCAGGTTGGTGTGATCCTCGAACGGGCGGGTCGTGCCGCTCGTCTGCGGCGACGTCGCGTCAGAATGAGTGACGGTGAGGAGCGTGGTGAAGCCGGGCAAGGCCTGCGGCTCGATCAGCAGCTTGGCGCGGACGTTCAGCAAGTCCTTGTCGCTGGGATCCGCCACATCCTCGAAGCCCGCATTGTGGACCTGGTCGCGCGACTGGCGGTGGTTGACGGCCAGGCGGAAGGCCAGCTGCTCCGCGACCAGGGGGCCAGAGACGACCGCCGCCCTGTCGAAGGTCTCCAGGTTGCCGCCGATGATGCGGCCGCCGAACTCCCAGTCATAGCTGGGGTCGTTCGTCTCCACGATCATCGCGCCGCCGATCGCGTTGCGGCCCTGGATCGTGCTTTGCGGCCCGCGCAGGACCTCCACCTGCTTCACGTCCCAGAACGGCGCATCGCCATAGACGATCTCGTTATAGCTGCTGGGGCGCCCGTCGACCTGAACGTTGAAGCGGGGCCGCACCCCCGCGATGAAGGCATCGCCCCCCTTGGCGGGGCCCGTGCCGTCGATGCCGCGCACGGTCGGGGCCTGGCTGCCCTGGCCGGTGGTGGTGACGTTCGCCGTGTTCTCCAGGACGCCGCGGCCGGTCGCCAGCGTGCCAACGCGCCGTTCCAGCGTCGCCTCGTCGAACACGGCGATGCTGGTCGGGCTGTCCATGACCGATCGCTCGACCCGTTCGCCGGAGACGGTCAATGTGGGCAGGACCATGGCGCCTGCCGCTTCGGCACCAGTGGCGGCGGGGACGACGGTCGCGACGGAGCCGTCGAGCGCATAGGTCAGGCCGGTGCCCGCCAGCAGCCGGCCCAGTGCATCCCGGGGAGGCACCGCGGCGTTCAGGCCAGGCGAGCTCAGGCCCGCGGCCAGGCCCTGCGGATCGCTGACCGTCAGGCCCGACTGGCGTGAGAACGAATCAAGGACGGAAGACAGGCTTCCCGGTGCCAGGCGGAGCCGCACGGCGCCCGCCTGCACCTCCTCGGCTTGTCCTTGCGCCACGGACGGCGCGACGCCAAAGCCTTGAAAACCCACGACGAATGCAGCCAGCGCCACGCCCCGGCCCATGCGGGCCAAGGCCCGTCCCCCAATGTTCATGATTATCCCCAAAACCACAGTTCGCGTGCGCGACTGCGTCTCGCTCGCAGCAGCGGCATGGCCCTCGACACGCCGCTGCTGCACCCACCGTGCCTACGCGGAGGACGATCTCACAAATAATAATGACTCGCAATCGCTGATTTGCCGCGGCGACGCGCCGTTATGGGTCAGCGATGGAACGAACTGGTGATGGCCGGATGGAGCAGTTTGTTCGAGCGAGGGTGTCTTCCCCCCGACCCTCCAGCCTCAGCTCCCGGCCGATATCAGTTCGTTCACGGACGGCTTCCGCCCGCGACGTTCGCGTGGCACACTTGCTCCGGAGAGAAAGAGGACGAAATGGGCAAGATCGAGGACGCCGACGAGCAATTGGTTGAGCCGACCGCGCAGCGGGAAGCCTGGGTACGTCCGGACGTCTCACGCATCCCCATGATTGGTGCTGCGTTCAATCCAGCGGGCTTTAACAGCGACACGATGTATGGGTCGTGATCTCAGGCCGACGATGACAGAAGCAGCCCAGGCATCCACAGCGCCCCTGCGAGGTCGCATCCTCGGTAGCCGCCGATCTGTGGCGTCGTCATAGGCGCTCTCCAGCCGGAAGCCAGGCGCCTCAGGCGGCGGCGATTTCCGCAACAATGGCGGCCGCAGCGGCGGCGGGATCGGGGCTGCGCGTGATCGGCCGGCCGACCACCAGGATGTCGGCCCCGGCCCTGATCGCGGCAGCGGGGGTTGCGATGCGCTTCTGCCCGCCGCTCTCGGTCCCTTCGGGCCGGATGCCGGGCACGACCAGAAGCCGGCCTGGGCCCGCCAGCGCGCGCAGACGCTCGATCTCCAGGGTCGAGCAGATCAGGCCATCGGCCCCGGCGTCCAGGCTGGCCCGGGCCCGGCGTTCGACCAGATCGGCCACGCTCCCGGACAGGCCCTCGGCCGCCAGGTCCGCCTGGTCGCGGTCGGTCAGCACGGTGACGGCCAGGATCCTGAGGCCGCTGTCGCCCCGCGCGGCGACGGCTGCGGAGACGGTGCGCGCATTGCCCTCAACCGTCAGCAACTGCGCGCCCAGGCGACGGATGGAGCCGACGCCGTTCGCCACCGTCTCGCCGATGTCATAGAGCTTGGCGTCCAGGAAGACGCGTGCACCTTGCTCCGCCAGTTCGGCGGCCAGGTCCAGCCCGCCGGCAAAGATCAGCTGGTGGCCGATCTTGAACCACCCGACATGGGGGCGAAGCGCTGCGACCAGCGCCCGCGCCTGCCCGACATCGGGCAGGTCGAGCGCCACGCACAGATGCGCGCGCGGATCAGACATTGAGCAGCAGGTGCTCGCGCTCCCAGGCGCTGATGACCTGCTGATAGGCGTCGTGCTCGGCCTGCTTGATCTCGATCAGCAGGGTCACGAAGTCGTCGCCCAGCGTCTCGCGCAGATCGTCGGAGCCGTGGAACTTGTGCAGCGCGTCCGGCATGTAGCGGGGCAGCGCGAATTTCAGGCGATAGGCGCTGCCGACGACCGGCGGCGTCGGCTCCAGCCCCTTGACCATGCCCAGATAGCCGCAGGCCAGCGTCGCCGCGATCACCAGATAGGGATTGGCATCGGCCCCCGGCACGCGGTTCTCCACCCGCCGGGCATTGGCCTCGGACTCGGGCACGCGCAGGCCGGCGGTGCGGTTCTCCCGCCCCCAATGCACGTTGATGGGGGCCGACATGTGCCGCGTCAGGCGGCGGTAGGAGTTCACGTTGGGCGCGATCATCGGCATCGCCGCGGGCAGGTACTTCTGCAGCCCGGCGATGTAGGACAGGAACAGCGGGCTGTCGTTGCCCTCCTCGTCCGCGAACAAGTTGCGTCCCGTCTCCAGGTCGACCACCGACTGGTGGACGTGCATGGCGCTGCCCGGCTCGTTCGAATAGGGCTTGGCCATGAAGGTCGCATAGACGCCGTGGCGCTGCGCCGCCTGGCGCACGGTGCGCTTGAACAAAAAGGCCTGGTCCGCCATCGACAGCGGGTCGGAATGGTTGAAGTTGATCTCGCACTGGGCGGTGCCGCCCTCGTGGATCAGGGTGTCGACGTCGATGCCCTGGATGTCGCAGGCACGGTAGACATCCTCGAAGATGGGATCGAATTCGTTGACCGCGTCGATGCCATAGGACTGGCTGCCCGTCTCCGGCCGGCCGGAGCGACCGATGGGCGGCGTCAGGGGCAGGTCGGGATCGGTGTTCTTGGCGACCAGGAAGAACTCAAGCTCCGGCGCCACGACCCCGGCCCAGCCGCGGTCGGCATACATCTTGATGATGTTCTTCAGCACCTGGCGCGGGGACACGTGCACCGGCTTGCCATCGCGATAGACGCAGTCGTTGATGACCTGCGCCGTCGGCTCGTTGTACCAGGGCACCAGGGACAGGGTGTCCGCATCGGGGACCAGGACGATGTCGGGCTCGACCGGGTCGGCGACGTCGGAGTCGACGAACTCCCCCGTCACCGTCTGGGTGAAGATGCTCTCCGGCAGGCGCAGCGACTTGTCGCCGGCGCTGCGGATGAACTTCTGCGCCGGCAGGATCTTGCCCCGGGCGATCCCGGACATGTCCGGTACCAGGCATTCGATCTCGGTGACGCGCCGCTCCTTGAGCCAGGTCTCGATGTCCTTCATCCCCTACTCGGCTGCTGCCTTAAGGCTCTTGAGGCGCCCGTCGAGCCGGGCCTGGCGGTGCGCCGCCACGGCCCCGGCGAAGGCGCCGAACAGGGTGAGGCTGACCGGGTTTTCCATCAGCTTCCATTCGGGGTGCCACTGGAAGCCCCAGCCGAAGCTGGGATGGCCGTCGATGCGGACGGCCTCGATCGTGCCGTCCGCGGCCGTCGCCTCGACCACCAGGCCGTCGGCCACGCGGTCGATGCCCTGGCCGTGCAGGGAATTGACCTGAATCGTGCCGGCGCCCAGGAGCGCGCGCAGTTGCCCCCCCTCCAGCAGCGCCACGGGATGGCGGTCGGCATAGGCGACCTCGCGCGACACATCCTTGGGTGCGCGATGGTCGAAGCGGCCCGGCAGTTCCTCGACATGCTGGTGCAGGGTGCCGCCCATCGCGACGTTCAGCTCCTGGAAGCCGCGGCAGATGGCAAAGATCGGCAGGCCGCGCCGGATCGCGGCGCGGATGATCGGCAGCGTCGTCCGGTCGCGCTGGGCATCGGCCAGCACGCCCTCGCGCGCGGCGGCGCCGCCATAAAGGGCCGGGTCGACATTGGAGGGGCTGCCGGTCAGCAGCAGGCCGTCCAGCGGCTCCAGCGCCGCATCGGGGTCGAGTGCCGCCTCAAGCGACGGGATCACCAGCGGCAGCGCCCTGGCCCCCAGGACCACGGCCGTCAGGTATTTCTCGCCCACCACACAGAACGGATGGCCGTCGATGAGGCGGGAGCAGGAGGGCACGCCAACAAGGGGAAGGCCACCGGAGGGCGAAGGGCCGGACGTCATGATCGAAGCGGGCTCCAGGATCGGGCGATCTGTACCGCCATTACATAGGAGGCCGCAAGGCGGCCCGCTCTGCAACGTTCGAATGCCCGCAATGTCCCGATTGGCGCCGATTTCAGGCCTTGCGGTGAAACTGAAGGTAGGTGGCGCTGGTATCGGCGCCCAGGGTCCATTGCCCGGTCAGGGGGTTGAAGCCGACGCCCGTGCGCTCCAGCACGCTGAACCCGTGGCGGCCGAGACCTGCCTCGAGCTCCTGCGGCCGGACGAACTTGCGCCAGTCATGGGTGCCGCGCGGCAGCCAGCGCATGACGTACTCCGCGCCCACGATCGCCTTCACGAACGAGCGCAGGGTGCGGTTCAGGGTCCCGATGACCAACACCCCTCCAGGCGCGACACAACGGCCCAATGCGCCCAGGAACTGGGTCAGGTCGGCGACATGCTCCACGACCTCAAGCGACAGGACGATGTCGAACGTGCCGTCCACGTCTTCCGCCAAGGCCTGGCGATAGGCGATGTCGAGGCCACCGCTGGCAGCGTGCCGACGCGCGACCTGGATGTTCCGCTCGGCCGCGTCGACGCCCGTGACCTCAGCCCCCAGGCGGACCATGGCCTCCGCCACCAGTCCGGCACCACAGCCGACGTCGAGCAGGCGCAAGCCCCCCAGCGGCAGCAGCCCCGCCGGGTCGCGCCCGCACAGGACCGGCAGTCGCGCCGCCAAGTGACCGACGCGGGCGGCATTGAAGGCGTGGACCCGCTTGAACGCGCCATCGGGCTTGTGCCATTCGTCGGCCAGCGCGTTGAACCGTGCGACTTCCACGGGATCGGCAGTCCCCGCCGCAAGGGGATAGGGCCGCCGTTCATCCTTGCGCAGCATGGGGCATCCTGTCGCTAGATCGTCACGTATACGAGGTCTTCGAGCGCCGGGACCAGATCCGGATAGATGAACCTGTAGCCGGCCGCAAGCGTCCGCCGCGGCTTGACCAGTTGGCCGCGCAGCAGGATCGACGACCGCTCGTCCCCAACCACGCGGCGGACCAGCCACTCGGGTACTGACCACAGGATGGGGCGTCGCAGCCGACGGGCCAATGCCTCGATGAACTGGCGGTTGGTGACGATGCCGGGCGCGACGGCGTTATAGCGACCCTGGGTTTCCCGCTGGTCGATCACATGCAGCAGGATGCCGACGACATCCGCGATATGGACCCAGGGCAAGGGTTGGCTCCCACGCCCGATGACCGCGCCGACGCCCAGGCAGAAGGGCAACCGGATCAGCGGAAGAAAGCCCCGCGCACGCCCCACCTGCCAAAGGCGGCCGAGCAGCGATGTACGCTCCACAGCCCCCAGGACGACGCCAATCCGGACCTTGGCATGACGGATGCGCCGTGTGTCCACCCCATCGGCGGCCGCCTCCCACAGGGCCACGAGTTCCGAGGGGAAGTCGCGGCCCATCGGCTGCGATTCCTCGTCCAGTTCGGGATGCGCTTCGGCCTGGTCGAGCTCACGGGTGCCATAGAAGCATTTGCCGGCCGTGGAGATGAACAGCAGTGGCGGTGTGGCGCTTTCGTTCATCGCCTTCACAAGCGCGCGCGTCGTGTCGACGCGCGAGCGCACGACCTCCTGCCGGTAGGTGTCGTCCCAGCGGCGGCGCAGGTCCAGGATGTGCTGCCCCGCGAAGTTGACCACGGCATCGCAGCGGGGCAGGCCATCCCTCTCCAGATCTGCCCAGGTCATCCTGCCTGGCCCTGGCTGGCGGGAAATCAGGGTCACATGATCGCCCCGGGCGACGAGAGCCCGGGCCAGGGCGCTTCCGATGAAGCCGGTGCCGCCTCCGATGACGATGTGGCGGCCGGATGCAAGACGTTCGGTGTCGACGCTGACTGGCATGCCTGCACCCGTTCACAATTTCCGGTTACTGGACCGTTATATAACTATATAGTTATATCATCAACTGCTTGTCGCGGGGTTCACCTGGTGACACGTTTGGGGGTGGCCATGGTGGTCCGGAGAAGGCATGTCGATCGACAAGGTGTTCGAAGCGCTGTCGTCTGCACCGCGGCGGCTGATCCTCGCCTATCTGTCCAAGACGGACATGACGGCGGGGGAAATCGTGCAGCGCTTCGCCGACGTGATGTCACAGCCGGCCATCTCGAAGCATCTGTCGATCCTCGAGAATGCGGGTCTTGTCTGGCGGGAGAAGCGCGGCCAGAACGTGCACTATGGCCTGAAGCAGGAAGCCCTGGCGAACACGCTCCTGGGCTTCGTGGGCGAGGTGTGTCCCCGCTCGCGCCCCCTGCGCCGGGAGAGCGCCGCGGCGGCCCGGCGCAAGACGATCACGCCGCCCGCCTGAGGCCCGCGCCCGCACCCCTCCTCCTCTGGTACAATTCGCGCTGCCCGATCTGCAATGCGGGGATCGGCTGGCAACAGCGCCGGCTGCGTCGCGCGGCCAGGGCTGGGCTGATCGTCTTCCGCGACATCAATGACGAGCCCGAGGCCCTCTCACCTTTCGGCGCCACGGTTGATGACGTGCGCCGCCGCCTGCATGCCGTCGATGGCCATGGGCTCCTCCTGGTCGGCATCGACTGCGCCATCGCCATCTGGCTGCGCACGCCGGGCCTCGCCTGGGCCGGACGGCTGATGCAGCTGCCGGGCATCCACGCCGCGGCCAGCGTGGCCTATGACCGCTTTGCCGACCTGCTCTTTGCCTGGAACCGCCGGAAGGGACGCTGGTAGCCGGGGAGCCCCCGCCGTTACCGATCCGGGCGGACGTCGGTGCGTTCGCGGACGATGAACTGGCGGAAGTCGATGGCGATGTTCAGTTCGACGTCCGACAGCGCCACCACCGTCTGCAGGTTCTGGGAATCGGTGACGCGCCATTCGCGCAGGCCGACCGGATCGTCGGTGAAGACCATGGCGATATGGCCTTCGTCGCGGTTGCGCGGGTCGGTCACGACGACGGTCGTGGCGCCCGGCTCGCGCACCACTTCCAGCACCTGGATCGTCGCGTCGGTAAAGCTCAGGCGGTCGCGCACCAGCATGCCGATCGGCGTCTCGCCCAGGGGAAAGCGCGTGACCTGGTCCACCTCCTGGTCGACCAGTGTGAGCCAGGTGCCGTCCGCCACGATCAGGATCGGCGTCGGCGCGTCATAGTCGAAGCGCATCCGCCCCGGGCGCTGCATCAGGAACTGGCCAGCCGTCACGCTGCCGTCAGGCGCGATCTGCTGGAAGCGCGCCTTCAGCGTCCGCACCTCGTTCACCGCCGCCGCGATCCGTTCCAGCGCGGCGCTGTCCTCGGCCGTCAGCACGGCACCCTGCCCGTCGGCCTGGATCTGGGCATTGGTCTGGGCCGTGGTCTGGGCCTGGGCGCGGAAGGCGGGGGCCAGCAGCGGCGCCAGCAGCAGCGGCAGGACGGCACGCCGGCTGAGCGACGCCGCGCGGCCGGCGCGGAAGGGATTGGCGGTAAGGCGGTCGCGGCGGTCCATGCGGGTTCCTTCTGTCCTGGCGCATTACTTGGTCCAGCCGGGGGCCGGGCTCAAGCATCGTGTCTCAAACACGTTCCACGCCGATGGCGCCCGGAACCTGCACTAAAATGTGATCGCCGCCACGGATCCGCTTGACAGTATTGCAATTGCAACAGCCGACCGTCATCTGTCCTGTACCAAGGGAGTACCGCCACGATGTCCGACGCATCCGTCCACAGCGCCCCAGCCGGCATTCCGCACGCGGTCAGCGACCTGCGCAGCCTCGACCTGCTGGGCCAGCTCTACCGCACCCGCCGGGTGCCAGAGACGCATGTGGCGGCGGGCCGGCACTTCCAGCTGATGGCGCGGCAGGCGGGCCTGTCCCCGCGCCTGGCCTCGGACCCGCGCGGACGCGGCGACGCGCGTCAGCGCCTGTCCTCGGCGCTCGACGCGCTGGGTGGGCCGACCAGCCCGGTCGGCAGCGTTGCGCTGGAGGTGATCGGCCAGGGCCGCGCGCTGGAGGACTGGGCCCGGGCCCATGGGTTTGCGCCGGGCCGGCCGGTGGCGACGGGCGTCGCGCAGGGCCTGCTGGAAGGCGCGCTGGAAATCCTGGCCGGCCATTTCGGCTATGCCGCCGAGCGCCGGCGCGCCAGCGCCTGACCACGGGGACGACCTGGACAGGGACCCTGGATCCGGATCACGCGGACTTGGACGCTGACGCCGGATGACGGCGCGCCTATAGTCGGCGCACCATGAAGATGCCGGAACCGGACCAGGGCGTGCTTGCCCGGCGGGTCGCGATCGTCAGTGCGCTGGAGGCGATCGTGCCCGGCCACGTGATCGCCGACGACGCCTCCCTGACCGCCTATGAATCCGATGGGCTGACCGCCTATCGCCAGCGGCCGCTGGTCGCCGTCCTGCCCGGCAGCACGGCCGAGGTCGCAGCCGTGCTTGCCTATTGCCATGCCGAGGGGGTCAAGGTCGTGGCGCGGGGCGCCGGCACGTCCCTGTCGGGCGGCGCCCTGCCGCTGGGTGACGGGGTTCTGCTGGGCCTGGCCCGCCTCAACCGCGTGCTCGACATCGACCTGCCCAACCGCTGCGCCGTGGTCCAGCCGGGGGTCACCAACCTTGGCATCACCAAGGCCGTGGAGCACTACGGCTTCTATTACGCGCCCGATCCGTCAAGCCAGATCGCCTGCACCATCGGCGGCAACGTGGCCGAGAATTCGGGCGGGGTGCACTGCCTGAAATACGGCCTGACCACACACAACGTGCTGGGCATCGAGATGGTGCTGATCGACGGCACCGTGCTGCGCCTGGGCGGCAAGCATCTGGATGCGGCCGGCTATGACCTGCTGGGCCTGATGATCGGCTCCGAAGGGCTGCTGGGCGTCGTGACAGAGGTGACGGTGCGCCTGCTGCGCAAGCCCGAGACAGCGCGCGCGGTGCTGCTGGGCTTTCCCGCGGTCGCTGCAGCCGGCGAATGCGTGGCCCGCATCATCGGCGCCGGCATCATTCCGGGCGGCATGGAAATGATGGACCGCCCCGCGATCCATGCGGCGGAGGCCTTCATCCATGCCGGCTACCCGCTTGATGTCGAGGCGCTGCTGATCGTCGAGCTGGACGGCCCCCAGGCCGAGGTCGACCATCTGATCGCGCGGGTTGAGGCAATCGCGACCGAAAACGGTGTCGTCTCCTGCCGCGTCTCGGCCAGCGAGGCTGAGCGCGCCGCCTTCTGGGCGGGGCGCAAGGCAGCCTTCCCCGCGGTCGGCCGCATCTCCCCCGACTATTACTGCGTCGACGGCACCATCCCCCGCGTCCGCCTGCCCGAGGTGCTGGAGAAGATGAATGCGATGAGCAAGGCCTGCGGCCTGCGCGTCGCCAATGTCTTCCATGCCGGGGACGGCAACCTGCACCCGCTGATCCTCTATGACGCGAACGTGCCCGGGGAAGTGGAACGGGCCGAGGAGTTTGGTAACGAAATCCTGCGCCTATGTGTGGCTGTCGGCGGCGTCCTGACGGGGGAACATGGCGTGGGCGTGGAAAAGCGCGATCTGATGCCGGACATGTTCTCGGAACAGGACCTGGCACGACAGGAATCGATCAAGTGCGCCTTCGATCCGGGGCAGTTGCTCAATCCCGGCAAGGTGTTCCCGACGCTCCATGCCTGTGCCGAACTGGGGCGCGTCCACGTCCACCACGGCCAGCTTTCCCATCCCCACCTGGACCGGTTCTGAGGGGGCGATGCGCGTGGACGTCCTTGAACACGCCGCCCTGGCCCCGGCCAGCGAGGCGGACCTGGCCGATGCGCTGCGCGACCTGGGCAGTGCACCGGTCGAGATCAGCGGCAACTGGACCAAGAAGGGGCTGGGCCGGCCGGTGGACGCCGCCCACCGCATCGCCCTCAATGGCCTGACCGGCATCCAGCTCTATGAGCCGGAGGAGCTGGTGATGACCGTCCGCGCCGGCACGCCCGTGGCGGAGGTCGAGGCCGAACTGGCCGCCCACGGCCAGATGCTGGCGTTCGAGCCGCTGGACCTGGGGCCCCTGGACGGGCAGGCCGCACATTCCGGGACGATCGGCGGCATGATCGCGTGCAACCTCTCGGGCCCGCGCCGGATCAAGGCGGGCGCCGCGCGCGACCACCTGCTGGGCTTTCGCGCCGTGACGGCCGACGGCGCGGCGTTCAAGGCGGGCGGCCGCGTGGTCAAGAACGTGACCGGCTTCGACATCCCCAAGCTGATGGCGGGCTCGTTCGGCACGCTGGCCGCGCTGACAGAGGTCACGCTGAAGGTCCTGCCGCAGCCGCAGGTGGAACACACCCTGGTCGTGGGCGACCTGGACCCGTCGGCCGCCTCCACCCTGATGACGGCCGCCATGGGCCTGCCGGTCGAGGTGTCGGCCGCCTGCCACCTGTGGCCGGAGGCGACGCGCGCCTGGAGCTGGCATGGAGCCGCAACCCTGATCCGGCTGGAGGGGCCGGCCGAGTCGGTCGCCGCCCGCCGCCCGCTGCTGGAAGCGTTCTGTGCGTCAAGCGGTCCCCTGCAATGGCTGGAGGGGCTGGACAGCCGCGACATCTGGGGCGAGATCCGCCAGGCTTTGCCGCTCGCGCGGTCCGGCGACCGGCCGCCGATCCTGCGTGCGTCGATCGCCCCGGCCGACCTTCCCGCCTATTGCGCCCTGGCCGGGCTGGGGCCCGAGGCCTGGGCCTTTGCCGACTGGGCGGGGGGCCTTGTGTGGCATTGCGCAGTCGAGGCGGACCTGGCCGAGGTGCTGGCCCGCGCCCGGGCCGCCGTGGCCCGGCTGGGCGGCCATGTCACGATCATCAAGGCGCGCGCCGACCTGCGTCGCCAGCTTGCGCCCTTCCAGCCGCCCTCCCCGCCCGAGGCGATGCTGGAGCGCCGACTGAAAGACCAGTTCGACCCCAAGCACCGCCTGAACCCCGGCCGCCTGCGTCCCGACTTCTAGATCACCTGCATGACCTGCTCTCCCCTGCTCAGGACACTCCTCTAGGCAATGCGCACCCAGTTCAGCGAAGAGCAGCGGGCAGACCCGCGCATAGCGGCGTCGGAGCAGGTCCTGCGCACCTGCGTGCATTGCGGCTTCTGCACGGCGACCTGCCCGACCTACCGGCTGCTGGGCGACGAGCGGGACAGTCCGCGCGGCCGCATCGCCCTGATCCAGGCGATGCTGGAATCGGACGCCCCGCCGGATCCCCAGGTGGTGACGCATGTGGACCGCTGCCTGTCCTGCCTGTCGTGCATGACGACCTGCCCGTCCGGCGTGAACTACATGCACCTGGTCGACCATGCCCGCGCCCATATAGCGGAGCATCACACCCGGCCGCTGGGCGACCGCCTGGTGCGCGGCCTGCTGGCCCATGTCCTGCCCCATCCCAACCGGTTCCGCCTGGCCCTGGCGGCGGCAGCCCTGGGCCGGGTGGCGGCGCCGGTCCTGCCCGCGCGGCTGCGCGCAATGCTGGACCTGGCGCCCGGCATTCCTCCCTCCCCGGCCCAGACCGACCGGCCGCAGGTCTTTCCGGCAGTGGGGCCGAAGAAGGCGCGCGTCGCCATCCTGCAGGGCTGCGTGCAGCAGGTGATCGGGCCGCAGATCAATGCCGCCGCCATCCGCCTGCTGACCCGCGCCGGGGCCGAGGTCGTGGTGGCGCGAGGGGCCGGCTGCTGCGGCGCCCTGGTCCACCACATGGGGCGCGAGGAACAGGCCAAGGCCCAGGCCCGCGCCAATATCGCCGCCTGGATGGGGACGCTGGGCAGCGGCGGGCTGGACGCCGTGGTCATCACCGCGTCCGGCTGCGGCACGACGGTCAAGGACTATGGCTTCATGCTGCGGACCGATACGGAATGGGCTAAGCCCGCCGCGCGGATCGCCGCCCTGGCCAGGGACGTGACCGAAGTGGTGGCGGCGCTTGGCCTGCCGCCTGGCGGCCACGCGGATCCCCTGCGCGTCGCCTATCACGCGGCGTGCTCGCTCCAGCATGGCCAGCGGGTCAATGCACCCCCGCGCGCCCTGCTGGCGCAGGCGGGCTTCGCGGTGCAGGAGGTCCCGGACGGCCACCTGTGCTGCGGTTCGGCGGGGACCTACAACATCCTCCAGCCCCAGATCGCAGGCGCCCTCAAGCGCGACAAGCTCGCGGCCATCGCGACGACCGCGCCCCAGGTGGTGGCGACCGGCAATATTGGCTGCATGACGCAGTTGGCCGACGGTTTGGCCGTGCCCATCGTCCACACGGTGGAACTGCTGGACTGGGCAACCGGCGGTCCCCGTCCCGACGCGCTGGCCACGCCGCACGATGGCTGAGCGTTCGCTGTTCCGGGCGCCGCAGGACCTTGCCGCCCTGGTCACGGGCGCTGGCTCCGGCATCGGCGCCGCCACCGCCGTCGCCCTGGCGGAGGCCGGGATCGGCCGCCTGGCCCTGATGGACCGCGACGCTGTCGGTCTCAGCCTGCTGGAGCGGCGGCTGCCGCCCGGGGTGGAGACGCTGCCCCTGGTGCACGACGTGGCCGATCCGCTCGCCTGGGACCAGTCCCAGGCCGACATCCGCGATCGCTTCGGGCGCCTGGACCTGGCCGTGGTCAATGCCGGCATCAGTGCCGCGGGCCCGATCGAGACGCTGGCCTTCCGCGACTGGCGGCGGGTCCTCTCGGCCAATCTCGATGGCGCGTTCCTCAGCCTGCAGGCGGCGTTCCGCCTGATCCGACGCGGCGGTCGCGGCGGCGCCGTCGTGCTCGTCTCATCGGTCACCGGGCTCAAGGCGGAACCTGGCACCGCGGCCTATGGCGCGTCCAAGGCCGGCCTGATCCAGCTGGGCAAGGTCGCCGCCCGCGAGGGGGCGCCCGACCGCATCCGGGTGAACGTCCTGGCGCCCGGCGGGGTGAAGACGCCGATCTGGCGCGACATGGACTTCTTCCGCGACCTGATCGCGGAGCATGGCGGCGAGGAGGCGGCCTTCGCGGCCTTGGCCGGAATGGCGACGCCGCTCGGCCGCTATGCGGAGGCGGAGGAGATTGCCGGCCAGATCGTGCATCTTCTCTCCGACCGCAGCGCCACCACGACCGGCGCCGTGCAGGTCATCGACGGCGGCTATTCGCTCTAGAGACGACAACAAAGGGGGGAAGACATGACGATCGGCATGCAGGACCTGCTGGACCGCGCCCAGGCGATCGGGGCCCAGCTGAAGGAGCGCAAGGAGACCGTCTCGGTCGCGGAGTCCTCGACCGGCGGCCTGATCTCGGCCGCCCTGCTCAGCGTGGCGGGCGCCTCGGCCTATTATGTGGGCGGCGCCGTCGTCTATACCATCGCCTCGCGCAAGGCGTTCCTGCCGCCCGCCGCCGACGATTTCGGCAAGGGCAAGCGCGGCCTGAACGAGGACTGGGCCAACTTCTTCGCCGCCAGCACGCAGCAGCAGTTGGGCACCACCTGGGCCGTGGGCGAGATCGGTGCCAGCGGCCCCACGGGCAGCCGCTATGGCGACCCGGCGGGGATGAGCTGCATCGCGGTTGCCGGCCCCAATTCGACCTCGCGCACGATCCAGACCGGCAGCGACGATCGCGTGGGCAACATGTACGCCTTTGCCGCCGCCGCGCTCGACCTGCTGGCCGAGCAGCTGGCCCGCTGACGCCTGATCGGCTTCAGCTCAATCGGCTTCATCCTTCCGACCTGCGTCGCCCGGTTCGTCCCGGTGGCGCAGGCGGGAAGAGGCGGAGCACACCACCGTTCCCACCGACTGTCAGTGGCGGCCGGCCTGTTCGAGCTGGTGCACGCATTCGATCCAGGCTGTCGACGGCCTCGAATAGCCGAAGCCCTGGCATTGCTCGTCGGGCGTCGTATCGCAGGCGGCCAGGGGCAGCGCCAGCAGCAGCAGGGCACAGGCCGCCCCGGGAAGGCGCAAACGGAATCGCTTCATAATGTACATGCACAACGTGTATCTGAAAGGGCCGAACTAGCGTCTATGGCTAGAAATTAACAGCCCAATCATTGCATGTACAATCTTTTGGACCATTGCCGGCGTAACGCCTGGGGGTCCGTCTTCGTTCCCGCCGCTGCCCTGGCCCGCGACCCTGGGCCTCAGGGCACCCACCAGAAGCGGGTGACGTGGAAGAAGATCGGGGCGGCGAAGATCACGCTGTCCATGCGGTCCAGCATGCCGCCATGCCCCTCGATCATGTGGCCCCAGTCCTTGACGCCGCGGTCGCGCTTCATCGCCGACATGACGAGGCCCCCCAGGAAGCCCATCATGCAGATCAGGAAGGCGAGCACGGCCGCATGCCAGAAGCCGAAGGGCGTGATCCACCACAGGCCGGCCCCCAGCGCGCTGGCGCTCAGCACCCCGCCGACCAACCCCTCCCACGTCTTGGACGGGGACAGGCGGGGCGCCACCTTGTGCCGGCCCAGCAGTTTGCCCCAGACGTACTGCAGCACGTCGCTGGACTGGACCACGATCACCAGGAAGGCGATCAGCAGCAACTCCCGCCCCTCGTAACCAGGAATGTCCAGCGTCAGCAGAGCCGGCACGTGCGAGATGCAGAAGACGCAGATCATCAGGCCCCATTGCACCTCCGACACCCGCTCCATGAAGCGGGTCGTGTCGCCGCGCATGGTCGCGACGATCGGCGCCAGCAGGAACACATAGACGGGGATGAAGATCGAATAGAGGCCGTACCAGTCGATCCAGATCAGCGCGTACTGGACCGGCAGGACGATGAAGAACATCGCCGCCAGCACATAGTGATCGCCGCGCCGCGTGTCGGTCAGGGTCACGAACTCGCGCAACGCAGCGAAGCTGACGAAGGCGAAGAGCAGGATAACGCCGGTCGCCCCGGCCAGGAAGGCCAGGCCGATCACCAGGACCATCACCCACCAGGCGCGGATGCGATCGTTCAGGTTGGTGATGACGGGGTTCGGCACGGCCCCCTGGCGCAGATGCAGCCAGTAGCCGATGGCGGACGCCACCGACAGCAGGACGATGATGCCCACGAACAGGGCGATGGTCTGTTCGCGCGGGGTCATGCCGCAACCTCTGGCGTGCGCAGGGCCAGCATCGCGGCGCGGGCGCGGGCCAGGAAGGTGGCCTTGTCCTCCTCCGGCTCAAGCCGCAGGGGCGCACCGAAGGTGACGGTGCAGAGCAGCGGCACGGGCACGAATTCCCCCTTGGGCATCACGCGGTTCAGGTTCTCGATCCAGACAGGGATCAGGTCGATCTCGGGCCGCCGCCGCGCCAGGTGGTAGAGGCCGGACTTCAGCGGCAGCAGATCCTCCTCCCCCGTATTGCGCGTGCCCTCGGGGAACAGGATCAGGGCCGAGCCGGCGTCCAGCGCGTCCGCCATCTGGGCGACGGGATCGACATGCCGCTCCAGCGGGTTGCGGTCGATCAGCACGGCGTTGAACACGCCCGCCCCCAGGAAGCGGCGCAAGGAATCCGCCGCCCAATAGTCGGCCGCCGCCACGGGGCGGGTCCGGGCGCGCAAGGCCATGGGCAGGACCGACCAGATCAGGACGAAGTCGCCATGGCTGCGGTGATTGGCGAAATAGATGCGCGGTCCCGGTTCGGGCGCAGTCCCGGCCCAGATTGCCCGGCATCCGGTCACCACCCAGGCAAAGGCGATGACCAGCAGGCCAGCGCCCCATTCCAGCCAGCTTCGGCTCATCCGACCACCCCCACCGCCAGTACCACCACCTGCGTTCCCAGCAGCGCCACCTGCATCGCCATCAAGCGCCGGGCGCCCGCGATGCGCAGGGCCGCCGGCCGCCCGGCCTTGGCCGCCGGCATCAGCCCTTGCGACGTCATCGCGGCATCGAAGGCATCCAGGTCGGGCGCCTGGGCCAGCCGGGCGAACAGGCGCGCGTCGAAGCCGACACGCAGCGCGATCCAGCCTTGTGCCAGGCCCAGCGCCAGCACGGCCAGGCCGATGGGCCACGCGCCCAGCACCGCATAGACCACGCCCGCCAGGCTGAGCAGCAGCGACAGCCGTTCGATGACCGCGCCCTGAGCCAGCAGGTCGGCGGCAATGCCGAAGGCCAGGCGGTCGCTCATGCCGCGGTCCCCGGCGCCGCCAGGCGCGCGCCTTCTGCCGCATTGGCGAGAGCGGCGGGGTTCAGGACCAGGCGCGGCTGGATCTGGCGCAGATGGACGACCGCCTGCGCCACGCTCGACGCCCGGCCGCTGGCAACCGCCCAGGCGGCAACTGCCGCAGCACTGCGGGAGAACCCCAGCGCACAGCACACCAGGACCGGCCCCTGCGCGCGCGCCTGCTCGATCGCCATGACAGCCTGGGCCAGCGCCTCAGGCGGCGGCGGAACCAGGTCCAGGCAGGGCACGGCACGCCAGCGGTCGGGCTCGCCCCCAGGCAGTTCGGCCGACAGGTCCACAACGGTCGCAAAGGACCCGGCGCTGCGCGGCAGCCGGCCCAGCCAGACGCCGCCCACCACCTCGGCTGCGGGTGGCGTGCCGTTGGTCCATGCCCAGGCATTGATCCGCGCCCCCAGGATATAGGGCGCCAGCAGCACGCGCGCCGCCAGGCTCATGCGGCCGTCCGCCCCCTTCTGGAACGCGCCGGGCCCCAGCAGGCCATAGGCCAGGGCGACGATGCCCAGGGCAACGCAGGGCCACCACAGGACCAGCGCCGGCCCACCGATCCCGCCCGCCAGGATGCCGCAGACCAGGGCGCCCGCGGCATAGTTCTTGGCCAGCTTCCAGCGCTGCGGGCTGCGCGCGAAAGCGAAGCGGCGGAACGGCGGCTCCCCCCGGTCGGGCCACAGCCACAGACAGAAGAAGCCAAGCAGCGCGCCCGTCGGCATGTCGATGAAATGATGCTGGTAGGTCGTCAGGACCGAGACGCAGATCAGCGCGAACCATACGTGCAGGATGGGGTGCACCACGCGTGGCAGGTGGCGCGCGTAGAGCACCCACAGGATCACGGCGAGCGCGATGTGCAGCGATGGCGCCTGGTTGAACGGCCGGTCGAAGGCCATCAATGCTTCAAACAGGAAGCCAGGCAGGCCGTCGCCCGGAGCGCCCCGCTCGAAGCTGAAGCGCAAGGGTGCTGCGATGAAGAAGAACACCGCGACGATCTGCGCCGTCAGCAGGCGCCTGCCGTGGGTGTCCAGTTCCGCGCGGGTCGCGCAGACGAACAGCGACAGGCCGTAGAAGGCATTGATCGTCCAATAGGGAATGATCGTCCAGGGCAGGAACGGGATCGCCGCCTCCCACCCGAAAACGAACACCGGCACGTCGTCGCGTTGCCCGGCCAGGAAGTTGGCCAGGCCATAGGTCGCATAGAAGAAGGGTGCCAGGCACGCCAGCCACAGCGCCGCCCGGCCCCAGGGCCGCCCTTCCCCCGCGGGTGCCGCCGGCGCTGGCTCCAGCGGAATGGCGCTCATGTCGGGTGCTGCCCGGAATCCCCCTCCCCCCTCGCGGGGGAGGGTTGGGGTGGGGGGGCGTCACCGCCAGTACTGGCAGTTGAAGGGTGCTGCGGCGTCACCGCCCCCCCATCCTTGCCTTCCCCCGCGAGGGGGGAAGGAATTCCCACATTGACGGCCGATATCGCGGCCTCAAAAGGTGAGCCTTCGGCCTTCCGCCGGGCGAGGGAGACGGTGAAGATGCCCCATTCGTCGATGCGCTGGTCCAGCTTCTCGAACCCGGCAGCGGCGACCAGCTCGTCCATCTCGGCCTGGGTACGGCGGCGCATGATCCAGGCCTGGCCCTGCCGGTGGCTGGTCAGCGCGCGGGCGATCAGTTCCAGCTGCGGATGCCAGGGCTGGCCGGTATAGACCAGGTAGCCGCCGGGCCGCACCGCCCGCGCCATCCCGGCGAGCGAGCGCCGCACCATCGCATTGTCGGGGAACAGCTCGTACAGGCCGGAGACCAGGCCCAGCGTCGGCGCGGGCTCGGCCGTCGCCACCTGGTCCGCGTCGAAAGCATCCGCCTTCTCGAACCGGGCGATGGCGCTGAGGCCTTTCTGCTCGATCAGGCGGCCGCCGGCGGCGACGTTGATCTCGCTGTAGTCGCGCAAGGTGATGCTGTCGGGCCTCTCGCCCCCCTCGGTCAGGGCTTCGAGGACGTAGCGGCCATGGCCGGCTGCAATGTCCAGGATGTGGACGGGGGCACCCTCCGCCCGCAGCCGGGCCATGGCGTCGCGCAGCAGTTCCTCGATATGAACCTTTCGCTGGCGGATGCCGCGCCAGCCGATCGAGTCGAGATAGACCTTGTCCACCATGCGGCCAAGCGGCCCGCGGCCGGACGGCGCGTTGCGATAGACGCAGTCGAGCATCGAGCCAGAGTCGAAGCCCGTTTCCTGCCCGATGCGGATCGCGTCGGAGAAGCGGCCGCCCAGGCCGATTCCCGCGCGCGTCCCCGACCAGTAGAGGCCGCGCGGGGACAGGGGGGCCAGCGGCGTCGCCAAGCGATCCGCCTCGTCCCGCGTATAGCTCATGCGGTGGGCGTCCAGCAGGCTCGGCCGTTCCAGCGGCTCGGCAAAGCGGGCCAGGACAAAGGCACGGATGCGGTCGATGGCGACCTGGCGCCCCGCCTCGCCCAACGTGTCGTGGTAGAAGCCGGGAAGGACGATGCGCTCCTTGGTCGGCGTACCCAGGTTCTCGAAGAAGCGGTGCTGCGGGCCGTGATGGACGACCCAGTCGCTGCCCGAGATCAGCAGCTGCGTCGGGATCGTGATCGCCCGCGCATCGGCCACGACGCGGTCCGCAGCCTCCTGCAGGCCGAGAAGGATGCGGACCGAGATCGCCCGGGTGATCAACGGATCGGCGTCGAAGCTGCGCTGCCGTTCCGGATCATGGGTCAGCAGCCTGGACTTCACATAGGACTGCACGAAGAAGTTGCCCCGGAACTTCCGGAGCAGGCGCAGGCCCGGCCGCGCGAACGGCACGTAGAGCTTCACGTGGAAGGCGGGGGAGGCCAGGACCAGCGCCCGCACGCGCGGGGCGTAGTCATGGGCCCAGGTGGCGACGACGACGGCGCCGACACTCTGCGCCACCACGGCCATGTCGCTCTCGGCAATGCCGTGCGCGGCCTCGATATGGCGGACGAAGCACTGTACGTCCCGCGCCATGGCGGCAAAGCTGGGCGCATCGCCGCGCAGGCCGGGCGAATGGCCATGCCCCCGCGCATCCCAGGCAAAGACGTCGAAGTCGGGAAGGTTCAGTTCCGGGACCAGATGTTCCATCCGGCCCGAATGCTCGTGCCCCCGGTGGAACAGCAGGATGGCGCCGCGGGGCGGGCCGCTGGTCGCCGGCCAGTGGCGATAGGCGAGCCGGGTCCCGTCATGCGTCGTGAAGCTCTTGTACGGGTCCATCGCGAACGGTCTTTCCTGGGGCTCGATCATCCGGCGGGAGGTGGTGCCGCCGGCGCCTCCTTCAATGCCTGATGCACACGGTTTGCGACAGTGACGGCCAGCACCAGGGCCAGCACCGGCATGATCCACCACGCCCAGGCCGGCAGCGTTCCCGCAATCGCCACCCACAGCGCCAGCGCGCCAAAGATCAGCGCCCGGTCGCTCTTGCCCACCGGCCCGTCATAGCGGCGCGAGGCACCCACCATCAGGCCCAGCACGCCCGCGAACTCCGTCAGCACGGCGATGAAGATCACGACGACCACCCACAGCCAGTCGAACGGCACGACAAAGGCAAAGGGCAGGTACAGCGCCGCATCCGACACGACGTCGGTCAGTTCGTTAAGGAAGGCGCCAAGCCGGCTCTTCTGCCCGAACTCGCGCGCCAGCATGCCGTCGACCGCGTTCAGCGCCATGCGCGCGAACAGCCAGCCGGGCAGGATCAGGAACAGCAGCGGGATATGGGGAAACGCGCAGAGCAGCGCGCCGATGACGACGGACACGGCACAGGCGGCAAGCGTCACCATGTTCGCCGTGATGCCCCGCCCCGCCCAGTGCGCCACCAGCGGCCGCAGCAGCGCCTGGAACCGCGGTTTCAGGTCATAGAGGGTCATCTCAATATGCCCGCTCATCCCCGCGAAGGCGGGGATCCAGGGCCGCCAGCGCAGGTCCATGTTGCCCCTGGATCCCCGCCTTCGCGGGGATGAGCGGGGAAATCTTCCGATGCGACCTCATCCGCTGCGGGCCTTGGTGGCGCGGGTGGGCGTGGCGCTCAAGGGGTCCTCCGGCCAGGGGTGGCGGGGATAGCGCCCGCGCATTTCAGCCCTCACAGCGGCATAGCCGGTTCGCCAGAATCCGGCAAGATCGCGCGTGACTTGCAATGGCCGCCCGGCCGGCGACAGAAGGTGGACGATGACCGCCACCTGGCCGTCCGCCACGCGCGGCGTCTCGCGCTGGCCGAACATTTCCTGAAGCTTCGCGGCCAGGACCGGGGCATCGCCCGTGTAGTCGATCAGCGCCTGTCGCCCTGTCGGCGTGGTCAGCGCCTCTGGCGCCAGGCGGTCCAGCTGCCGCAGGGCCTGGTGGTCCAGCCGGTCGCGCAGGACCTGCGCCATGTCGAGCCGCGCCAGGTGGCTGAAGCGCGACAGGCCGTCGAGATAGGGCAGAAGCCAGTCCAGGTCCCGCTCCAGCGCCGCGTCCGACAGGTCGGGCCAGGCATCCGGCCACAGCCGGTGCAGGAAGCCGATCCGCGCCCGAAGCCTGCGCGCGCCCTCTGTCCAGGGCAGGACATGCAGGCCCGCCCTTCGCACCGCGTCGGCCAGGACGGCGGCCACCGCCGCCGCATCCGGCCGTGCCATCGGCCGGTCCTCCAGCACCAGGGCTCCCAGCGTCCGTTGCTCCGACGCCGCCACCGCCTGCGCCGCCGGATCGAAGACGATGCGGGCATCGCGCACGATCCGCTCGCCGAACAGGCGCGCGATGGCGTCCCGCCCGATGGGCGCCGCCAGATGGATGCGCTGGCCCTGAGAGCTGCCGCCCAGGTGCGCGATGGCCAGGAACGGCGCCGCGGCCAATGCATCGCCGGGGGCCAGGCCGGCGGCCCCACCCTCCGCCATGCGGAACTGGCCATTGCCGCGACCCTGCGCCACGCGGTCGGGATAGGCCAGCGCCACCACCTCCCCCGCCTGGTCCTCGTCCGCACGCGCGTCAGGCCGCGCACGCACCGACTGCGCAAAGCTGCGCGCCAGCTGGCGCGCCTCCATCAGCGGTCCGCGCTCCGCCCGCGGGCCCCACGCCTCCCCCCGCAGGGCCGCCAGCCGGCCGCGCAGGTCGGCGTCGCGCTCCGTGCCGCGCAGCAGGTCGCGCCCTGTCAGCAGGGCCGCCACCTCGCACGCCAGCATGCGCTGGGCCGGTGGGGCGGCCAGGATCATGTGCGCCAGGCGCGGATGCAGGCCCAGCCTGGCCAGGGCCGCACCGTGCGCCGTCGCCCGGCCATCGGCCCCCAGCGCCCCCAGCTCATGCAGCAGCGTCCGCGCCTGCAGGAATGCAGCGTCCGGCGGCGGATCGAGCAAAGCCAGGTCGCGCCCGTCCGTGCCCCACAGCGCCAGTTCCAGGGCGAACGGTGCCAGGTCAGCGGCGCGGATTTCCGGCACGGGTTGGCTGGGCCGGCCGCGATCCTCCGCCTCGTCCCACAGCCGCAACGCCAGGCCCGGGCCCAGGCGCCCGGCGCGGCCGCGCCGCTGCTCCGCCGTCGCGCGGGAGGCTGGCACCGTGACCAGCCGGGTCATGCCGCTGGCGGGGTCGAAGGCGGGCACGCGGGCCAGCCCCGAATCGACCACGACCCGCACCCCTTCGATCGTGATCGACGTCTCGGCAATGGCGCTGGCCAGCACGACCTTGCGCCGCCCCACCGGTGCGGGCGCGATGGCCGCGTCCTGGCTCGCCCCGTCCAGTTCGCCATGCAGCACGGCCAAGTCGACGCCCGGCGCCAGGCCCGCCTCCTCCAGCAAGGCCTTCGTACGCCGGATCTCGGCCGCACCGGGCAGGAAGGCCAGGATGCTGCCGTCCTCCCGCGCCAGCGCGCCCTGGATCGCACGGGCCATCGCCGGTTCGATCCGGCCATCGGCGGGCCGGCCCAGATAGCGCGTCTCGACCGGGAAGGCGCGGCCCTCGCTCGTCACCAGCGGCGCATCGTCCAGCAGGGCGGCGACGGGACCTGCGTCCAGCGTCGCCGACATGACCAGCACCTTCAGCTCCGGCACCAGCGCGGCCCGCGCCTCCAGCACCAGGGCCAGGGCCAGGTCGCTGTCCAGGCTGCGCTCATGGAACTCATCGAAGATGACGCAGGCGACGCCGTCGAGGGCCGGATCGTCCTGGATGCGGCGCAGGAAGATGCCGTGGGTGGCCAGCTCGATGCGCGTCTCCCGGCCCACCTTCGCATCCAGCCGCACGCGGTAGCCGACCGTCTGGCCTACCCCCTCCCCCAGGGTCGCCGCCATCCGCTTCGCCGCCATGCGCGCCGCGATGCGCCGCGGCTGCAGCACCAGGATCGTGCCCCCCAGTCCCGCCTGCAGCAGGGCCAGGGGCACGCGCGTCGTCTTGCCCGCGCCCGGCGGCGCCTGAAGGACGAGGCGACCGTGGTCCCGCAGCGCCGCCACGATCTCCGGCAACAGCGGCTCGATCGGCAGGGTCATCGGCTGGCGCGCCAGAGGCTCCCTCTCCCGTCGCGAAGCGATGGGGGAGGGCTGGGATGGGGGCGATATCCTGCGGGTTGAGCCGACGGAGCGGCTGAAACGTGCCGTCCCGCCCCCACCCTGCCCTCCCCCATCCTGTGGACGGGGGAGGGTTCTGCTGCGACAAGCCTTGTCATCCCCCTCGACGTACCACGGGCGCGGGCCAGCGTCAGGCAGCCAGCGCTGCGTCTGGGGGGAACAGCTCGTAGCCGAGCACTTGGGCGACGGCGCCATAGGTGATGCGGCCATCATGGACGTTGAGGCCGGCCAGCAGGTGCGGATCCTCGCGCATGGCCTGCTTCCACCCCTTGTCTGCCAGGGCCAGGGCAAAGGGCAGGGTCGCGTTGTTGAGCGCGAAGGTGGAGGTACGGGCGACGGCGCCCGGCATGTTGGCGACGCAATAGTGGATCACGCCGTCGACCACATAGGTCGGCTGGGCATGCGTCGTGGGGCGGGAGGTTTCGAAGCAGCCGCCCTGGTCGATCGCGACATCGACCAGGACCGAGCCGCGCTTCATCGCCTTGACCATCTGGGCACTGACCAGGCGGGGTGCTGCGGCGCCGGGGACCAGCACCGCGCCGATCACCAGGTCCGCGTCCAGCACGTGCTCCTCGATCGCGTCGCGCGTGGCGAAGGCGGTGTAGAGCTTCGAGCCGAACTGGAAATCCAGCTCCTTCAGCCGGTTCAGCGACTTGTCGATCACGGTCACATGCGCTTCCAGGCCCATGGCCATGCGCGCGGCATTGGTGCCGACGACCCCGCCGCCCAGAATCACGACCTTGGCCGGCGGCACGCCCGGCACGCCGCCCAGCAGCATGCCGCGGCCACCCTGCTCCATCTCCAGGCAATGGGCGCCGGCCTGGATCGCCATGCGGCCCGCCACCTCGCTCATCGGCGACAACAGGGGCAGACCGCCGCGCGCGTCCGTCACCGTCTCATAGGCGATGGCGGTCGCGCCTGAGTCGACCAGGGCCTGGGCCTGCTCCGGATCGGGCGCCAGGTGGAGGTAGGTGAACAGGACCTGCCCCGGCCGCAGCAGGGCGCATTCCTGCGGCTGCGGCTCCTTCACCTTCACGACCATGTCGGCGCGGGCAAAGATGGCGGCCGCGTCCGCCACGATCTCGGCGCCTGCGCGGGTATAGAGGGCATCGTCCAGGCCGATGGCCGTGCCGGCATCATGCTGGACGATCACCCTGTGCCCGTGGGCGACCATCTCGCGCACGCTGCCGGGGGTCAGCCCGACGCGGTATTCGTGGGTCTTGATCTCTTTCGGAACGCCGATCAGCATGGCCGCTTCCCCGGATGCGGGGGGCTTGGCCGCCCCCTCGTTCAGGGGAAGCGTGCGCCTCTTGCCGGCCGGATTCCAGCCGGCAAGAGGCCTGCGGCTCAGGCCAGGCGCTTCAGGATCGCGGTCAGCGTCTCGACGATGAACTCGATCTGCGAATCCTCGACGATCAGCGGCGGCGACATGGCGATGGTGTCGCCGGTCGTGCGCAGCAGCAGGCCGTTGTTGAAGGCATCGACCATCGCGTCATAGGCCCGCGCGGTGGGCGCTCCGGGACGGCCTTCCAGCTCGATGGCGCCCATCAGGCCGATATTGCGGATGTCGATGACATGCGGCAGGCCACGCAGCGAATGCAGGGCGGCTTCCCACTTGGGCGCCATCTCGGCCGCGCGCTCGAACAGCCCCTCGTCGCGATAGACGTCCAGCGTCGCCAAAGCCGCGGCACAGGCCAGCGGGTGCCCCGAATAGGTATAGCCGTGGAACAACTCGATCGTGCCTTCCGGCCCGTTCATGAACGTGTCGTAGATCTGCTTCGACGCGAACACCGCCCCCATCGGCACGACGCCCGAGGTGATGCCCTTGGCGCAGTTGATGAGGTCGGGCGTCACGCCGAAATGCTGGGCGGCGAACGGCGCGCCCAGGCGGCCGAAGCCTGTGATGACCTCGTCGAAGATCAGCAGGATGCCGTACTTGGTGCAGATCTCGCGCAGGCGCTGCAGGTAGCCGACGGGCGGCGGCAGCACGCCGGTGGAGCCGGCGACCGGCTCCACGATCACGGCCGCGATGGTCGAGGGGTCATGCAGGGCGACGATCCGCTCCAGCGCGTCGGCCAGTTCGGCACCGTGCTGCGGCTGGCCCTTGGAGAAGGCATTGCGCCCCAGGTCCGCGGTGTGCGGCAGGTGGTCGACACCGGGCAGCAGCGGCCCGAAGGTGCGGCGGTTGGCGACCATGCCGCCGACCGAAATCCCGCCAAAGCCGACGCCGTGATAGCCGCGCTCGCGCCCGATCAGGCGGGTCCGCCCGGCCTCGCCCCTGGCCTTGTGATAGGCAAGCGCGATCTTCAGCGCGGTATCGACCGCCTCCGACCCCGAATTGGCATAGAAGACATATTCCAGTGGGCTGGGCAGGATCGAGGCGAGGCGCGAGGCCAGTTCGAACGCGATCGGGTGGCCGAACTGGAAGGTCGGCGCGAAATCCAGCTCCGCCACCTGGCGCTGGACCGCCTCCACGATCTTGGGATGCGCGTGGCCGGCATTGCAGCACCACAGGCCGGACGTGGCGTCCAGGACCTGCTTTCCTTCCGGCGTGTAGTAATAGGCGCCCTTGGCCCGCGCCAGCAGGCGCGGTGCCTTCTTGAACTGGCGGTTGGCCGTGAACGGCATCCAGAACGCTTCAAGGTCGTTCGGCGTCGACACCCGCGCCTGATCCTCGGTCGTGCCAATCTTCCGCGCGGCAAGCGCCATGGTCGTATTCCCCAATGCAAGGACGCAAAATCCTAGGCCGAAGCCGTCGGCTGCGGAAGTTCGAGCCTTGCAAGGGTGCTTTGAGGAAAGACCGATCCTGCGGCGTCGCGCGCAGGGTCCCCCTCACGTCATCCGTTTACGCACTTGTGCACCCGCGTCATGCTGCGCGCCTGGAAACGACGCGGGAAAACCCCAGGGGCGCATGATGGCGACAATCGAACCCTTCCGGATCGCGGTGCCGGAGGCGCGGCTGCAGCAGGTGCTGGCCAAGGTCCGCGCCGCCGAGTTTCCCCCCGCGCCCGTCGATTCCAGCTGGGCCTACGGTGCGGAGAGCGCCTATGTCCGCGACCTTGTCCACTACTGGGGCACGCAGTTCGACTGGCGCAAGGCCGAGGAGGGCCTGAACCGGTATCCCCAGTTCCGGGCGGAGGTGGAGGGCATTCCCATCCACTTCGTCCATGTGAAGGGCAAGGGTCCCACCCCCCTGCCCCTGATCCTGACCCATGGCTGGCCCGGCAGCTTCTTCGAGTTCCTGCACATGGTCGACGCCCTGACCGACCCCGCCGCCCATGGCGGGGATGCGGCCGACAGCTTCGACGTGGTCATCCCGTCGCTCCCCGGCTATGGCTTTTCCGGTGCTCCGCCGCGGCCCATCGGGCCCAAGGCGACGGCCCGCATGTGGCACACGCTGATGACGCAGGTGCTGGGCTATTCCCGCTTCGGGGCGCAGGGGGGCGACTGGGGCAGTGCCGTCTCTGCCCTTCTGGGGCATGACTTCCCCGACAGCCTGATCGGCGTGCACCTGAACCTGTTCCCCCTGGCCGCCATGCCGCCCGAGCCGAGCGAGGAGGAAAAGGCCTGGGCCGCCCGCGTCGCCACCTATACCGCGAGCGAGATGGGCTATTTCAACGAGCACGCGACCAAGCCGATGACGCCCGCCTTTGCCCTGCACGACAGCCCGGCGGGCCTGGCCGCCTGGATCGTCGAGAAGTTCGCCGGCTGGAGCGACATCGACGGCGATATCGAGAGCGTCTATTCCAAGGACGAGCTGCTGACCAACATCGCGATCTATGCCCTGACGGGCACGATCGGCACGTCGATCTGGATGTACCGCGGCATGGCCGAGGAGGCGGCCGTGGCGCCGCCCTTCAGCGGTCCGATCCCGGTGCCCACGGCCTTTGCCCAGTTCCCGAAGGACATCGCCCCCTGGAACCCGCCGCGCAGCGTGGTGCAGCGCGGCTGCAACCTGAAGCAGATGAACACCTTCGCCAAGGGTGGCCACTTCGCCGCCCTGGAACAGCCCGAGGCCCTGACCGGCGACATTCGCAGCTTCTTCCGGGGCCTGCGATGAGCGTGAAGCCCTTCCGGATCGCCGTGCCGGATGCCGTTCTGGAACGCATCTACGCCAAGGTGGTCGACCACCGCTTTCCCGACATCCCGACCCTGGGCGATGGCTGGGAACACGGCATGGACGTCGCCTGGCTGCGCGATCTTTGCGCCACCTGGCTTGGCGACTTCGACTGGCGTCAGGTCGAGGCGCAGCTGAACCGCTGGCCCCAGTTCACGGCCGAGATCGAGGGGATCGACGTCCATTTCGTGCACGTGAAGGGCAAGGGGCCGAATCCGCTGCCGCTGGTCCTGACCCATGGCTGGCCCAGCACGCACTATGAGTTCTCCCGCGTGATCGACGCGCTGGCCAACCCGGCGGCCCATGGCGGCGACGCGGCCGACGCCTTCGACGTGATCGTGCCGTCCATGCCGGGCTATGGCTTCTCGGGCAAGCCGACCAACCCGATCGCACCGCGTCATGTCGCCCGCATGTGGCACACGCTGATGACGGAGCAGCTGGGCTATCGCCGGTTCGCGGCGCAGGGCGGCGACTGGGGCAGCGCCGTGACCTCGTGCCTGGGCCTCGACTATCCGCAGGCGCTGGCCGGCATCCACATCACCATGGCGGGCCTGGCCCGGCGCAACGAGACGCCGCAGAACGACGTGGAGGCGGCCCACGCCAAGCGCGCCCACCGCGTGTTCGAGGACGAGGGCGCCTATTACCGCCTGCAACGGACCAAGCCGCAGACCCTGGGCGTTGCCCTGCACGACAACCCGGTCGGCATCGCCGCCTGGATCCTGGAGAAGTTCCGCGCCTGGAGCGACTGCAAGGACGGCGACCCCTATAGCCGCTATACCCGCGAGCAGCTGCTGACGACGGTCATGATCTATGCCGTGACCGACACGATCAACACGGCCAACTGGATGTATCGCGGCCTGCTGCTGCAGCAGCGTGACTGGCCGCTGCGCGATCCTTACGTCACCGTCCCCACCTCCGTTGCCGTGTTTCCGGGCGACATCTTTCCCTTTCCCCCGCGGCGCTGGGTGGAGGGGTGCTACAATGTCGTGCGCTGGACCGACATGCCGCGCGGCGGCCATTTCGCGGCGCTTGAGGAGCCGGAGCTGTTCGTGGAGGACGTGCGCACCGCCTTCCGGCCGCTGCGGTGAGCCGGACCCGACGCAGGCGTGACCGCGCCACCGCGGCGGCCGGCCGCATGGCGGTGCGGGCGGGCACGGCCCCGGCGACGCGGCGTGCCGACGACACGTCCGAGACGGGGCTGGGCGGCTGGATGCTGCTGATGGGCGTCGCCACCTTCCTGCGCCCCATGATCTGGGCCTGGGGGGCGTGGCAGACCTGGCGGCCGCTCGCCGCCCTTGGCCCCGACCACCCTGCCAACGGACTGCTGGCGTTCGAGTTCGTCTGCCTGGTGGCGCTGGCCGGTGCCGGCCTGTGGGCGATCATCCTGATGATGACGAACCGTCGCCTCTACCCCCCGGTGCTGATCGCCACCTGGTCTGCTGCCGTTCTGTTCGCCATCGCGGACGCCGTGTGGGCTCGCGCCCTGGCGGGCGAGCAGGCGGTGGCGGCGACCAACTGGCAGATCGCGATCAGCGCCATCCTGGCCGCCATCGGCATTCCCTATCTGCTGCGCTCGCGCCGCGTGCGCCGTACTTTCGTGGACTAGCGGCATGAGCCAGCTCTACGGCGCGCCCCATCGCGCCCTTCAGGACCGTTTCGGCACCCGGCCGCTGGCCGACGCGCTGGAGGCGACCATCGTCCATGACCACCTGACGGACGCGGAGATCGCCTTCGTCCAGGGTCGCGACATGGTCTTCCTGGCGACGCAGGATGCCGACGGCCGCCCCACCGTCTCGTACAAGGGCGGGGCGCCGGGCTTCATCCAGGTGCTGGACCCGCGGACGCTGGCCCTGCCCAGCTATGACGGAAATGGCATGTACTACTCGATGGGCAACATCGCCGCGCATGCGGAGGTCGGCCTGCTGTTCATCGACTTCGAGACGCCGAATCGCCTGCGCCTCCAGGGCCGGGCCGAACTGGTGACGGATGGCCCCCTGCTGGCCCGCTTCCCCGGCGCCGACCTGGTCGTGCGGATCGCCCTGGACCAGGTCTTCGTGAACTGTGCCCGCTATGTCCACCGCTATGACCGCGTGGCGACGTCCGCCGCCGTGCCGGCGGCGGATGGCAGCGTGCCGCTCGCGACGTGGAAGCGGATCGACGTGATCCAGCCCGTCCTGCCGCCCCGCGACCAGGGCCGGCCGGAACGCGAAGGCGGCCTCATCTCCGGTGCGGAGTACGAGGCCCGCCTGGCGCGCGGGGAGACATAGGCCCCGGTCAACATGCTTCGAGAGGCCGCTTCGCGGCTCCTCAGCATAACGCCGTTGTTTGCGTTCAGGAAAATCCCACCGGCGTCATCCTGAGGAGGTCCGACGGACCATCTCGAAGGATGTTGGTGCGACGCCTCAGTCAGCCCCCTCGACCGCCAGGCTCACGTCGAGCATGGGGACGCCGGCCAGGCCGCGGGTGACGCTGCTGGTGGCGATGCGGAAGATCAGCGCCTCGTGCAGCCAATGGTGCTGGCGGTGGGCGGTCTGGGTGCCGTCGCCGACCGCGATCGTCACGGCATAGTCGCCGGCCCGCAGCCAGGGCATGACGAAGCTGAAGCGGGCCACAAGGCGGCTGCCGGCCGGGGCCGCGCGGCGCGGCGCCACAAGCGTGTTCTCCCCGAACAGCTCCTGGCCCATGCGATCCTTGACGATGAAGCCGATCAGCGGCTGGTCCAGCGTGGCCGTCACCGCCGCCGTGACCGACAGGCACACGGCCTCTCCCCCCTCAAGCCGCGCCAGCGGCCGCCCCTCGGGATCGGTCAGGACGGCATCGACGATCCGCGCGGCGCCCTCGCCAAAGGCATCACCCGCCGGCTCGAAGGGCTGCACCTCGGCCGCCGCGACCGTCGGCCGGAAGCGGGGCTCAGCGGCGATGCGGCGGCCGGGCGCCGCCGCTGCGGTGTCGCTGCCATAGACCGAGGCAAGGTAGTGCTCGCACACCGTGCGGGGATCGCCATCCTCCCGCACGCGGCCGCCGTCCAGCCACAGGACACGGTCGGCCAGGGCGGTGATCGCGGCCATGTCGTGGCTGGCGATGATGAGCGTGCCGCGTTCGCGAAAGGCATGGATCGCGCGCATGCACTTCTGGGTGAACGCGGCATCGCCCACGGCCAGCGTCTCGTCCAGCAGCAGGATCGACGGATCGACATGGGCCGAGACGGCAAAGGCGAGTCTGGCCTGCATGCCGGAGGAATAGTGCTTCACCGGCTGGTCGATGAAGGCACCGATATCGGCAAAGGCCTCGATCGCCGGGGTGCGGGCGCGGATCTCCGCCTCGTCCAGGCCCAGGACGGTCGCGGCCAGGACCAGGTTCTCGCGCCCCGTGAACTCGGGGTTGAAGCCGGAGCCAAGCTCCAGAAGGGCGGCCAGGCGCCCGCGCGTCTCCACGAACCCCGTGCTCGGCTGCACCGTCCCGGCCAACAGCTGCAGCAGCGTCGACTTGCCCGCCCCGTTGCGCCCGACCAGGCCGATGCAGGATCCGGTCGCGATTTCCAGGTCGACCGCGCGCAGGGCCCAGAACTCGCGCCCGAAGCCGGGGCGGCCCAGGCTCAGCATCTGGCGCAGGCGGTCCTGCGGCCGGTCATAGATCAGGTAGCGCTTGCCCAGGTCCCGCACCCTGATCGCGGGGTCAGAGGACATCGGCGAAGCCCTTGCGCAGCTTGACGAACCAGGCATGGCCCAGGGCCGCCACGGCCAGCGCGGCCAGGCTGTGCCAGGCCCAGGCCGCCCAGTCCGGCGGCAGTCCGTCCAGCAGGATCGCGCGCACCCCCTCGATCGGCACGGTCAGCGGGTTGGCCAGGGCGACCGCCTGCCAGCCGGCGGGCAGGGCGGCGATGGGAAAGAAGACGGGGCTGAGGAACATCAGGACCTGGACCATAGGCGCCACGACATGGCGCAGGTCGCGCAGGTAGACGCCAAGCGCCGCCAGGAACCAGGACACCCCCAGCAGCATCAGGACCAGCGGGCAGACCACCAGGGGCAGCAGCAGCACCGTCATCGGCGGCGGGCCCATCACGACCCAGCGCACGGCCACCAGCACGATCGCCGACAGGGCCAGGCCCACCAGGCCCGCCCCCACCGCCACTGCGCTCAGGACCTCCAGCGGAAACACCACCTTGGTCACATAGGATGGATTCTCAAGCACCAGGCCCGGGCTGCGCACCAGCACGTCGGAGGCGAACAGATAGACGATCAGGCCCGAGAACAGCATCAGCGGAAAGCTGGCCCCCGCCGCCCCCTGCCAGCGCGCCTGGAATACCGTGCCGAAGACCAGGGTGAAGACCGCCAGAAGCAGCAGCGGCTGCAGCACCATCCAGGCCAGGCCCAGGACAGAGCCCCGCGTGCGGCTGCCCAATTCGCGGCCGATCAGGCGCCGGACCAGGACCCGCTCGCGCCACAGGCCTTCGGGGATGCGCTGGGGCAGGAACAGCGACAGCGGCCGCCGCTCGCCCGCGGCAGAGCGGCGGACGACCAGGGACTCAGGGCTGGCGGGCGGATCGGTCGGCACAGGCCATGACTAGACCACGCGCCCGCCAGCGTGAAGGGTGGCGCTGCGCCGGTCTCAGGCTTCAGGCGACTCGGTCGACAGGATGTCGATGCCGAAACCTGCCAGGCCCACATAGTGCCGGGGGGTGGAGGCCAGGTTGCGGATCGCGCTGACCCCCAGGTCGCGCAGGATCTGGGCGCCCAGGCCGACGTCGCGCCAGGCTTCCGCGCGCACGGTTTCGGACGAGCGGGCCTCGCCCCCCGGCATGGTGACGGGAACACCCGCCGTCCCGTCACGCAGATAGACGAGGACGCCGCGCCCCGCCTCCGCGAAATGGGTCAGGGCCGCCCGGATCGGGCCGGCGCCGCCCAGCACGTCCGCCACGATGTCAGCGCGGTGCAGGCGCACGGGCACGCCGCGCCCGTCGCCCAGGTCGCCATGGACAAAGGCGAAGTGGTGCACAGGATCGAACGGCGTCACATAGGCATGGCCGGTCAGGGGGCCCACCTCGCTCTCGACCTGGAAGGTCGCCACCCGCTCCACCAGCCGCTCGCGCGCCTGGCGAAAGGCGATCAGGTCGGCGATCGACAGCCGTCGCAGGCCATGCCTGTCGGCAAAGGCGGTCACCTGCGGCCCGCGCATCACGGTGCCGTCGTCGTTGACCAGTTCGCAGATCGCCGCCGCCGGCGGCAGACCCGCCAGGCGGCACAGGTCCACCGCCCCCTCGGTATGGCCGGAGCGCATGAGCACGCCGCCGTCGCGGGCGATCAGGGGAAAGACATGGCCCGGCCGCACGAAATCGGCCGGACCCATATTGGCATTGGCCAGGGCGCGGACGGTGTTGGCCCGTTCCTCGGCCGAGATGCCGGTGGTCAGGCCATGGCGTACGTCGACCGACACGGTGAAGGCGGTCGCGTGCGGCGCCTCGTTCGCGGCGACCATGGGGCTCAGGTTCAGGCGCTGCGCCTCGGCCGCGGTGACGGGCGTGCAAACGATGCCGCAGCAGTTGCGGATGATGAACGCCATCTTCGCCGCGGTGCAGAGCGAGGCGGCAATGACCAGGTCGCCTTCGTTCTCGCGGTCGTCGTCATCGACCAGGACGACGATCTCGCCCTTGGCGAAGGCGTCCACCGCCTCGCGCACACGGGCAAAGGTGTCGCCGTCGGGCCGGCCGGCCACGTCCAGGAAATCGTTCGCGGTGACGTCGCCGGCCGTCACGCGCGCAATGGTCAGGGCAGTATCGCGCGACATCCAGGCATCCTTCCGGTTGCACAATTGGGTGACGACGCTGGGCGAGACCCCGATGGCGCGGGCAAATTCCTGCCGGGGAACGCCCGCACGCGACAGCCAATCGGCCAGCTTCATGCGGCGATCCTAGACGGCCAGGCCGTTCTGTCAAACAGAATGTCGACGGTCATTTCTGTAAAACCAAAATTCTGGACACTCTTGCGAGGCCTATTCTACTCGGCCGAAGTCGCACCCGCCACTCCGGCTATGCGATAGGCGCAGCGGCGCGCCCCGGCCAGCACGTGGTCCACGCGCGTCACCGATGCCCCGGGCCCCAGCACAGCGCGGAACAGCGCCAGTTCGGACCGGCACAGGGCCTGGCACGCCTGGGCGGCGGCGCAGATCGGGCAATGGTCCTCGACCAGCAGCACGGCGCCGTCAGCCAGGGGCTCCAGCCGCGCCATGTAGCCCTCCCGCTCGCGCAGCGCCGCCAGACTGGCCACGCGCGCGGCCAGGTCCGGATCCCCCGCCATCGCCGCGCGATAGCCGTCCTCCGCCCGTCGCTCCCGCTCCTGGATCAGGCGCTCCAGCCCCGCCTCGCCGAACGCCGCGCGCGCCGCCTCGATCAGGTCCAGCGTCAACGCCGAATGATTGTCGGGGAAGCGGGCATGTCCCCGCTCGGTCAGCGTCCAGGTCCGGCGCGGCCGTCCCACCCCCTGGCGCGCGTCCTGATGCGCCACCAGGCCGTCGGCCGCCAGCGCGCCCAGGTGCTGGCGCACCGCCATCGCCGTCAGGCCCAGCGCATCGGCCAGGGCCTGGGCCCCTTGCGCCCCGCGCGTCTTGAGCAGGAACAGGATGCGCTCGGTGCTGGCGGACACGGGGGCTGCACCTCAATCTGAATTTGGAAAGTCTCGACTTGACTAAAGCGCAGAACGGGCGCCCCGTAAAGTCCTGCCCGTGATCGAGGTGCCTCCCGCGTGACCGCCGCCGCCCTGCCCGACCAGCCGGACCGCCGCAGGGCCGCCCTGGTGGGGGTGATCGCCGCCATGGCCGCGGTCAACGTGATCTATGTGGCGTCCATGCCCCTGATGTCGCTCGTGCTCGACCGTCAGGGTGTGGACGCCAGCCTGATCGGCCTCAACACCGCGGCGCAAGGGGCGGCTGTCTTTGCCGCGGCGCCGTTCCTGCCCGGCCTGATCCGCCGCTTCGGGCCGGGACGGGTGATGCAGGTGGCGCTGCTGATGGCGGCCGCCATGCTGGCCCTGATCGGCCTGCTGCCCAATGTCTGGCTGTGGTTCCCCTTGCGCTTCCTGATGGGGGCGGCGGCCACCGCCCTGTGGATCGCAAGCGAGGCGTGGATCAACGCCCTGGTCACCGACGCCGTCCGTGGCCGGGTCGTGGCCCTCTACAGTGCCGCGGGGGCCGCTGGCGGCGGCCTGGCGCCGCTGGTCCTGATCGTCCTGGGGACGGAGGGGACGACGCCGTTCCTGGCCGTTGCCGCGATCTGCGCGCTGGGCGTGCTGCCCCTGCTGGCGGGCGGCTCGGGCACCGGGGCCCTGGACGGCCAGGCGAAGGTGCGGCCACACCGCTTCCTGGTCGTGGCGCCGCTGCCCTTCGCGGCGGTCCTGCTCTATGCCGCCGGCGGCGAGTCGCTGGTCACCTTCTTCCCCTCCTATGGCATCGCCCAGGGGCTGGGCGAGGCGGCGGCGCTTGCCATGCTGACCGCGTTCAAGCTGGGCGGCCTTGTCCTGCAGGTGCCCATCGGCTGGCTGGCGGACCGGGTGGGCCCGCGCCCCATCCTCAGCATGGTCGCCGCGGGCTCGTTCCTGGGCTTTGTCGCCCTGCCCTTCCTGCTGCAGCCCTATGCCCTGGGCCTGGCCTTTGCTGCCCTGCTGGGCGGCACCTACAGCACCGTCTATTCGCTGACCCTGCTGCTGCTGGGGCGCACCTTCTCGGGCGCCGACCTGTCCTCTGCCTCCGCCCTGTTCCAGGTGTTCTGGAGTTCCGGCGCCCTGCTGGGGCCGATGCTGGCGGGCGTCGCGATCACCGGACTGGGGCAGCCAGGGTTGATCGCGACCGAGCTTGTGCTTTTCGGTACGCTCACCGCACTCGTCCTTCTCCTCCGGCGCTGAGAAACACCCATGTCCGTGTCGAGCCTGGGCGACGGTCGCGCGCTGCGCCTGGGCGCCGTGATCAGCGCCATGGCGGCGGTCAGCATGATCTACCTGATCAGCCTGCCGCTGATGGCGCTGGTGCTGGAGCGCCAGGGCGTGCCCGCCTGGCTGATCGGGCTCAGCGCCGCGGCCCAGGCGGCGGCCGCCTTCGTCGTGGCGCCGCTGCTGCCGCACCTGATGCGCCGTGTCGGCCCCGGCCGGGTGATGCAGGTGTCGATGGTGACCGCGGCCTGCATCTTCCCCGTGATGGGCCTGTTCCAGGACCTGTGGGCCTGGTTTCCGCTGCGCTTCCTGCTCGGCGCCGCCGCCTCCAGCCTGTGGGTGGCGAGCGAGACGTGGATCAACTCCATGACGCCCGACGCCGTGCGGGGCCGGGTGCTCGGCATCTACAGCGCGGTCGGCTCGGCCGGCTCGGCACTGGCACCGCTGGTCCTGATCGTCGTGGGAACGGAGGGGCAGGCCCCTTTCCTGGCGGCGGCGGGGATCTGCCTGCTGGGCTTGGTGCCGCTGCTGCTGGCGGGCAGCGGCTCCGGCGCGCTGCCGGGTCGCTCCAGCCAGCCGATGGTGCGCTTCCTGTTCCTGGCGCCGGTGCCGTTCCTGGGCCTGCTGCTCTATGCCGGGGCGGCCGAATCGCTCGGCACCTTCCTGCCCTCGTACGGCATCGGCCGCGGCCTGGCGGAGGGCGAGGCCCTGTCACTGCTGACGGCGATCATGGTCGGCAGCCTGCTGCTGCAGGTGCCGATCGGCTGGGCCGCGGACCGCACCTCGGCAATCGGCGTGCTGCTGGCGACCGCGATCCTGGCGGCGGCCGGGACCCTTGCCCTGGGCCCCGTGATCGACGGGCCGGGCTGGCTGCAGCTCGGCTATTGCGCGCTGCTGGGCGGCGCCCTGCACGCGCCCTATTCGCTGACCCTGCTGCTCCTGGGCCAGCGTTTCCGCGACGGCGAGCTGGGCGCCGCCACGGCGCTGTTCTCGCTGATGTGGAACTCTGGCCTGCTCCTGGGCCCGCCGCTGACCGGCCTGATGATCGGCCTGGCGGGGCCCCAGGGCCTGATCGCCAGTACGGCGGGCCTGTTCGTCCTGGTTACGCTGATCGCACACCTGGGACGCCGGTCGTGACGCCCAGCGCGATGTCGGAGACGAAGGGATTGCACTTGCGCTCCCAGCCAAAGGTCGACATCTCGCCATGGCCCGGCACGAAGGCGACGTCATCGCCCAGCGGCCACAGCTTGGTCGAGATCGCCTCCACCAGGTCGTTGAAATTGCCGCGCGGCAGGTCGGTCCGTCCGATCGAGCCCTTGAACAGCACGTCGCCCACCAGGGCAAGGCGCGCCGCCCGGTGGAAGAACACGACATGGCCCGGGGTGTGCCCGGGGCAGTGATAGACCTCGAACGCGGTCTCGCCCAGCGTCACCGTCTCGCCATCGTCCAGCCAGCGGTCGGGCCTCACGTTCTCGGCCCCCGCCAGGCCATAGCGCCGGCCCTGTTCCTCCAGCGAGTCGAGCAGGAACGTGTCCTCGACATGCGGCCCCTCGACCGGCACGCCCAGCTGCCGCACCAGCGCCGCCGTGCCGCCCGCGTGGTCCAGGTGCCCATGGGTCAGCAGGATCTTCTCGACCGTGACGTCCATCTTCCGGACGGCGCCCAGGATGCGCTCGACCTCGCCGCCGGGATCGACGATCGCGGCGCGCTTCGTGGCCGTGCACCAGATCAGCGAGCAGTTCTGCTGGAACGGTGTCACCGGGATCAGCACCGCCTGGACCGGGGGCACCACCTTGGCCTCGGCCTCCGCGACATCGGAGATGGTCATGTCCTCGCACCTGACGCATTTGTCTTCAGCAGCATGTTGGATACCCTATCGCGGATGAACAGTGCGAGGGAAACCCCGTGACGGTGCGGCCGATCCTGCGGATGGGGCATCCGATCCTGAAACGCCGGGCCGATCCGGTGCCCGATCCGACCGCGCCCGAGATCGGCCTGCTGCTGGCGGACATGGAGGAGACGATGCGCGCCGCGCGCGGCCGCGGCATCGCAGCGCCCCAGATCGGCGTCCCCCTTCAGGTCGTGATCTTTCACGCGCCACCCACGCCCGATATCGACCGCATGGACCTGAGCCGCCAGCCGCTCACCGTGCTCATCAACCCTCGCATCACGGTCCTGGACGCCACGGCGGAGGACGACTGGGAGGGCTGCCTCAGCGTGCCGGGGCTCAAGGGGCTGGTGCCGCGCCATCGCCGCATCCGCTATGAAGGATTCGATCACGAGGGCAACACCATCGTGCGCGAGGCGGAGGGCTTTCACGCCCGGGTGGTGCAGCACGAGTGCGACCACCTGGACGGCACGCTCTATCCGCAGCGGATGCGCGATATGGCCAGCCTGGAATATACCGACGCCTTCGACGACTGACGGTCCCCCCGATGCCTGATGACAGCCTGAAGCAGCGCCTGCTGGAGGCGGCCCTGCCCGCCGTGCCGTTCGACGGCTGGACCCAGCGCCTGCTGCGCGATGCGGCAATGGCGGTCGGCGTGAGCGAGGCGGAGGCGCAGGACGCCTTTCCCGGTGGGCCGATCGCGTTGCTGGCCTTCTTCTCCCACGACCTGGACCACCGCATGCTGCGGGCGCTGGAGGCACGCGACCTGGGCCGGATGCGGATCCGAGAGCGGATTGCCACGGCCGTGCGCACCCGCCTGGAGCTGGCAGCACCCCACCGCGAGGCGATGCGGCGCGGCCTGGCGCTGCTCAGCCTGCCGACCAACGCGCCCCTGGGCGCCCGCCTGGTCTGGCGCAGCGTCGATGCCATCTGGCACGCGGCCGGTGATACCGCGACGGACTACAACTTCTATACCAAGCGCGGCCTGCTGGCGGGCCTGCTCAGCGGCGTGACGCTCTACTGGCTGAACGACCAGTCCGAGAACACCGAGCGCACCTGGGAGATGCTGGAGCGCCGCATCGACGACATCATGCGGATCGAGGCGGCCAAGCGGCGGGTGATCGACTTGGCGGACCGCCTGCCCTCGCCCCTGGCGCTGCTGGCGCGGCTGCGCTACCCCCCCTCGCGCACGGAATAGAGCGGCGCCGGGTCCGGCCCACTGTGCAGGGGCTGGACCCGGGTGACGTGGCCCATCTTGCGGCCGGCGCGGACGTCGCGCTTGCCATAGAGGTGCAGCTTGCAGTCCGGCGTGGCCAGGACCCGGGCGGCGCAGTGCACCTCGTCCCCGATCAGGTTGATCATCACGGCGTCGCCCACCCGCGCGGTCGAGCCCAGCGGCAGGCCCAGCACCGCCCGCACATGCTGTTCGAACTGCGAGGTGACGGCCCCCTCGATCGTCCAGTGGCCGGAATTGTGGACGCGCGGCGCCAGTTCGTTGACGGCCAGCCCGTCGGCAGTGACGAACATCTCGACCGACAGGATCCCGACATGCTCCAGGTGATCGGCCAGCCGCACGGCGATGCCCTGCGCCTCCGCCGCCAGGCCCGGGGGCAGCGTTGCCGGGGCCAGCGTCACGTCCAGGATGCCGGAGCGATGGCGGTTCTCGACGGCGTCGAAGGCGGCGCTGGCGCCGGCCGCCGTGCGGGCCACGATGACCGAGATCTCCCGCTCGAACGCGACCAGCCCCTCCAGCACGCAGGGCACGGCGCCCAGACGGCCAAAGGCGGCGCGCGCCTCCTCCAGCGTGGCGACCAGGGCCTGGCCCTTGCCGTCATAGCCCAGGCGGCGGGTCTTCAGGATGCCGGGCAGGCCCAGCGCGTCGATCGCCGCCTCCAGGCTGCGCAGGTCGTCGACCGGCCGGGTCGGCGCGGTGGCGATGCCCAGCCGGTGGCAAAGGCTCTTTTCCTCCCATCGGTCCTGGGTCACGGCCAGCGAGCGCGGGCCGGGCGCCACGGGGACCAGCCGCGCCACCTGCTGCAGCGCGCTGACGGGCACGTTCTCGAATTCCAGCGTGACCATGTCGACCTGGGACGCGAAGCGCTCCAGGGCGGCGGCGTTGTCGAACCCGGCACAGGTCGCCTGGGCGGAGACGTCGCGGGCCGGCGCGTCCGGGTCCGGATCGAAGATGTGGCAGCTGACGCCCAGCGGCGCCGCGGCCAGGGCGATCATGCGGCCCAGCTGCCCGCCGCCCAGGATGCCCAGGCGCGGCGCCGTCATGGCGGTCGACGCGGCGGCCATCACGCGTCCTGCGGCGCCAGCGCCACGGCCTCGGTCTGCCGGCTGCGCCAGGCGTCCAGGCGCTGGGCCAGCGCGTCGTCGCCAAGGGCCAGGATCGCGGCCGCCATCAGGGCCGCGTTCTTTGCCCCCGCCTCGCCGATCGCCAGGGTGCCGACGGGAATCCCCGCCGGCATCTGCACGATCGACAGCAGGCTGTCGACGCCGTTCAGGACCCGGCTCTGCACCGGTACGCCCAGGACCGGCAGCGGGGTCAGCGCCGCCGCCATGCCGGGCAGGTGCGCGGCGCCGCCGGCCCCGGCAATGATCACCTTCAGGCCCGCGTCCTTGGCCCCCCTGGCGTAGTCGTACAGGCGTTCCGGCGTGCGGTGGGCCGAGACGATGCGGGTCTCGTGCGCAACGCCCAGCGCCTCCAGCACCTCCGCCGCATGACGCAGCGTGGCCCAGTCGGACTGGCTGCCCATGATGATGCCGACGCGGGCCGCCGGCTGTTCCCCTGGCGCCAAGGTCAGTCGACCTTGGTCAGGTCGCTGCCGAACCAGCGCTCGGACAGCCGCGACAGGGTCCCGTCCTTGTGCATGTCGGCGACGATCTGGTTGACCCGCGCCGCCAGTTCGGGATCCCCCTTGCCGACCGCCACGGCCATCGGCGCGAAGAAGACGGGGTCACCCATCATACGGATCGGCAGCCCCTCCTTCATCGCGCGCGAGATCTTGGGCAGGCCGCCCATCACCGCGACGATGCGCGAGCCTTCCGGCTTGGCCAGTTCGGCCAGCGCGTCCGGGATGGACGGAAAGGTGACGATCTCGCCCGGCTTGATGCGGTAGCTGAACGGCGGCACGGCCGGCCCTGCCAGCTTCAGGTCGCGCTTCAGGTAGCCCTCGTAGGTGCAGCCGGCACAGGTGCCGATGACCTTCCCATCCAGCTGCGAGGGCAGGAAATTCTCCATGTCCTGCTCGCGCACCGCGATGTCGGCGCCTTCGAAGTAATAGATGGCCGACAGGTCCAGCACCTTGAGCCGGTCCTCGGTCGGCGAGACGGAAGCCACGGCGATGTCGAAGGCATCGCCCCAGTTGCCGGCCACCACGTCCTCGAAGGTCGGCTCGACCGTCTTCAGCGCAACACCCATGCGCTTCGCGATTTCGCGCGCGACGTCCAGGTCAAAGCCGGCGCTGTCGCCCGTCGGTTCCGTATAGGACGCCGGGGCAAAGCCCTTCGGCGTCGCGTTCACCAGTTCCTTGCGCGCCAGGATGCGGTCCAGGACCTCGCCTGCCGAGGCCGCCCCGGCGACGCTCCCCATGACACCCAAGGCAACAACGCCTGCGCACAGCGCAGCGCCAACGACGCGTCTGATCACTGACCCCTCCTCAACTCCCGGCGCGATCCTAGCCGCAGCGGCCCCGCCACTCGACAGGAATCCGCAAGGCGCCGCCGTCAGCCGGCGGAGCGCGTCTGCAGCCACAGCACGCCACCCAGGGCGACGGCGCCGCCCAGGAGCTGCAACCAGCTGGCCTCGACCCCCATGGCCATGCTGATCAGCACGCCCAGGACCGGCACCAGGTTGATGATCAGCGTCGCCTCGGTGACGCCCAGGCGGCTGGCGCCAAAATTCCACAGCGCGACGCCGATGCTGCTGGGCCCCACCGCCAGCCAGACCAGCAGGGCCAGGGAGGTGCCGTCGAAGGGCGCCGCGGGCTGCGGTACCCAGTCATGCACCACGGCCCAGGCCAGCATCAGGGTGACGCCCGCCACCAGCGAGGTCAGGAAGGTCAGGCGCAACTGCCCGATGCCCAGGTGGGCCAGCCACGCCTGGGCCCGCACGCTGTACCAGGACCACAGCGCCATGCCCAGCAGCAGCAGCGCCTCGCCGCCATGGGCGGCGGCGGCATTGGTGGCCGCCTGCGGATTGCCCAGGGCGACCAGGAACGCGCCCAGGACCGCCAGCACGATCGGGCCATAGAGGCGCCGTTCCGGCCGCCTGCCGTCGAACAGCCAGACGACGAGCACGGCGACAACGGGTCCCGCCGCCAGGATGGCCGAAGCGGAGATCGGGCCCGAATAGAGCACGCCGAATACGACGCAGACCGAAAAGCCGCCGACGCCAAGCGCCCCCAGCAGCACCGTCCGCGCCCAGGGCACGCCACGCCAGACGTCGGCCCGCCGCTCCACCAGGATGGTGACGGTGCCCAGGATCACGCCGGCCAGCGCGATGCGGCCGCCGCCGATCAGCAGCGCGTCCATCGTGCGGAGCAGTTCGTGCGCCACAGGCACGAGCGAGGCCCAGACGATGACGACCGCGACCATGCCCAACAGGGCCTGGCGCCGGTACCGGTGCTGTTCGGGAACGGGCTGCCGGAAGGCCGGCGCTGGGGGGTCCTGCATCGGCTGCGAATGTCCGGCGGCACCCCATGGCGGTCAAGGACCATCCACACTACATCTAGGGAAACTTCAACACGCGAGCACCATGGACGATCCCTACAAGGAACTGGGCGTCGATCGGTCTGCCGATGCGGACGCCATTCGCGCGGCCTACAGGAAGCTGGCGAAGAAATTCCATCCCGACCTGAACCCTGGCAACAAGCGGGCCGAGGAGCGGTTCAAGGCGGTGAATGCCGCCAACGACCTGCTGTCGGATCCTGAGAAGAAGGCGCGCTTCGACCGGGGCGAGATCGACGCCAGTGGCCAGGAAAAACCCCAGGCCCACTTCTACCGCGGCTTTGGCGAAGGGCCGGGCGGCGCCAAGTATCGCGCCCAGGGCATGGGCGCGGAGGACCTGGACGACCTGCTGTCCGGCCTGTTCGGTGGTCGGCGCGCCGGTGGGTTCCAGTCTGGTGGATTCCAGGCTGGCGGGCCCCAGGGCGGCCCCCGGATGGAGTTTCCCGGCCAGGACGTCCACCTGGCGGTGGAGATCAGCCTGGAGGATGCGGCGACCGGAGCCGAGCGCACGCTCCGCCTGCCGGAGGGCCGCACGCTGCGCGTGGCGATCCCCGCGGGCGCCCGCAATGGCCAGACCCTGCGCCTGCGCGGGCAGGGCGAGGCGGGCTTCAATGGCGGACCGCAGGGCGATGCCTATGTCGAACTGCGCCTGGCCCCGCATCCGGCCTTCCGCCTGGAGGGCGACGACGTGCACAGCGACCTGGCGATCAGCCTTGCCCAGGCGATCCTGGGGGCCAAGGTCCCGGTGCCGACCCTGCACGGCGCCGTCACCCTCAGCATCCCCGCCAATTCCAACACGGGCAAGACGCTGCGCCTGCGTGGCCGCGGCTGGCCGCGCGCCGGCGGCTCGGACAAGGGCGACCACTACGTGACGCTGAAGGTCATGCTGCCGGACCCGCCGGACGCAGACCTGAACGCGTTCGTCGCGCAATGGGCGGGCGGCCAGGCGGACACGCCGCGCACGCCACAGGACGCCGCGCCATGACCCTGGACGAGATCCTGGCCGAGGCCAGCCTGGACGAGGGCGAGGTGCGGGCCTGGGTCGCCGCGCGCTGGGTCCTGCCTGACGAGACGCCCCAGGGCCTGCACTTCGACGCGGTTGACCTGGCGCGGCTGCAGATGATCCGCAGCTTCACCCGCGACCTTGCCCTGGACGCGGAGGCGCTGCCCGTCGTGCTCTCGCTGATCGACCAGTTGCACGCCGCTCGCCAGCAATTGCGGGCGGTGGCCGACGCCCTGGCCGACCAGCCGGAGGCCCTGCGCCGCACGGTGCTGGAGCGTTGCCGCGCCGTCATCGTCACGCGTGGCACGACCGCCTGACCGCGCGCGCGACAGCCCGACGCCCCGCCGCTGCGGCAGGCATGCGACAGGATGGACCTGGAACGCGGCACAGCGGACGGCCGTTCGCTCTTTCAATGGAAAATTTACGCGAACTCGCGCAAAGTCAGCGGTGCATCGCATGGCCGCGACGGGCCAGCGCCGGGTGCATCCCCTGCCATGACTGGGACGGTCACGCCGCATGAAGATCAGCGAGCCCAGGCCGGGTGTCGTGACACCGAAGCCCCGGCTGGGCCAGGCCAAGGCAGGTGATGCGGCGACCAAGGGCGGCGTGATGGACGTGGCGCCGCCGCCGGTCGCGCTCAGCATCATGGGCATCCCCGAGGCCGAGCTGACGCCCAAGGTGCGCAGCGCCATCATGCACTTGATGGAGGAAGTGGACAGCATGCGGCGCGAGCTGAACATGGCGCAGCGCCGCCTGGTCCAGCTTGAGCGCCTGGCCGACCAGGATGCGCTGGCGCCAGTCGCCAATCGCCGCGCCTTCGTCCGCGAACTGTCGCGCCACCTGTCCTTTGCCGAGCGCTACAACCAGCCGGCCAGCCTGATCTATTTCGACGTCAACGGCTTCAAGGCGATCAACGACAAGTTCGGCCACAGCGCCGGCGATGCCGCGCTGATGCACGTGGCGCGTGTGCTGGCCGACAACATCCGCGAATCCGACGTCGTCGGCCGCCTGGGCGGGGACGAGTTCGGGGTGATCCTGGTCCAGTCCGACCTCAAGAGCTCGAACGAGAAGGCGGAGCGCCTGGCCAGCCTGGTGCGGACCGTGCCCTTTGTCTGGGAGGGGGAGACGCTGCCCCTCAACACCGCCTATGGCGTCTACCCGTTCAAGGGGGGCGAGGACGCGGGCGCCGCCCTGGCCCGCGCGGACGAGGCGATGTACGCGCACAAGAAGTCCATGCGCGAAGCCGGCCCGTCCCAGGACTGATCCTGTCCCAGGACTGATCCGGCCTCAGGTTCCGGCGCGCTCCACCGTCTGGGCGTGGATGGCGTGGGACACAGGCGTCAGCGCCCGCCGCGCCTGGTCGTACAGGGCATAGATCTCGCCATAGCGGGCATGGGCCGCAGCGTTGGGCTCGGTCGTCTCGCGCACCCGCATGCGGCTCTGCGCGTCGGCGGTCGAGGTGAAGACGCCGACGCCCATGCCGGCGACCAGCGCCGCCCCGAACGAGGCGTCGCCATTCTCTGGCCGGACCATGGGCAGGCCCGTGACATCGGCCAGGACCTGCCGCCAAGTGGCACTGCGCGAGCCGCCGCCGACCAGCCGCATGGCCCCGAACGTGGCCCCCGACAGCGCCTTGGCCGCACCCAGCACGTCGTTCAGCGCGAACGAGATCCCCTCGTAGCAGGCGCGGGCGAAGTGGCCGCGGTCATGGCGCAGGGTCAGGCCCAGGAAGTCGCCCTTCAGCTTCGGGTCCCAGTGCGGCGCCCGCTCGCCCATCAGGTAGGGGTGGAAGATCAGGCCGTCGGAGCCGGCCGGCGCCGCGGCGGCCAGACGGTCCATCGTGTCGAAGGCCGTTGCCTCCGACAGGTCGGAAAAGAACGTATCGCGGACCCAGCGGTGTGCGCTGGCACAGGCATTGATGCCGCTGGCCATGTACCACAGGCCGTCGATCACATGCGGATAGCACGAGATCGGCGGGTGCACCTCGGGCCGGGCGGTGGTCAGGAACACGACGCCGGCGGTGGCCAGCTTGATCGCCCCTTCCCCTGCCCGGTTGGCGCCGGCCCCGAACAGCTCGACGGTCGTATCGTTGGAGCCGATGACGACGGGCGTGCCGGCGGCCAGGCCCGTTGCCATGGCGGCTGCCTCGGTCACCCGCCCGGCAATGTCGGTAGGCTGGCCCACCGGGGGCAGGGTGGCGGGATCCCAGTCGACCAGGGCGGCCAGGTCCGCCGACCAGCCTCGCGTCGCGACGTCCGACATCAGCGCGCCCAGCGCATCCGAATAGTCGGTCGTCCAGTCCCCCGTCAGGCGCGCGCGCAGGTGGTCCTTGGCGATGTAGAGGCGCCGCGTCCGCCGGCGCACGTCGGGCTCGTGCGCATTGAGCCAAGCCAGCTGGCACAGGGTCCAGGTCGGGTTGGCGCGGTTGAGGGAGGTCGCGATGATCCTGTCGCCCGCGCGCTCGTGCAGGGCCGCCGCCTCCGCATGGCTGCGCTGGTCGTTCCACATGATGGCCGGGCGGATCACCTGCCCATGCTCGTCCTCCAGCACCGCGATGTGCGCCCCGCCTGACAAGCCGATGCCGACGATCGCCTCCGCGCCATGCTTGAACTGCTGCAGCACGTCGCGGATGGCCCGCTGCGCCGCCTGCCACCAGGTGTCCGGATCCTGCTCCGACCAGCCGGGATGGGGGCTGGCGGTCGGGATCGGGCGGGTGGCCTCCGCGATGGTGACGCCGCGGTCGTCGATGATCGTCGCCTTCAGCCCCGTGGCGCCCAGGTCGACGCCCAGCAGGTAGGCCGTCATGCCGGATCCTCCGCCGTGATGTAGGCCGAGGTGATGCCGCCATCGACGACCCAGCCGGCCCCGGTGACATAGCTAGCCGCATCCGACAGCAGGAAGCAGGCGACCTCCGCCACCTCGCGCGCCTTGCCGAAGCGGCCCAATGGCATGTGCTGGCGCCTCCGTTCCAGCTTCTGCGGCGTGTCGAACAGGCGTTCCGCCAGGTCGGTCGCGATGGGGCCGGGCAGGATCGCGTTGCAGCGGATGCCGCTACGCCCGTACTGCACCGCGATCTCCTTCGTCATCGACAGGACGCCGCCCTTGGCCGCGACATAGGCCAGGTTGGGTGCGGCAGAGCCCAGCAGCGCCACCATCGACGACATGTTGAGGATCGCCCCGCCGCCGCCGCGCAGCAGCGCCGGCACGCCGTGGCGGCAGCACAGGAAGACACCCGTGAGGTCGACCGCGATCGTCCGGTTCCAGGCCTCGAGCGAGGTGTCCTCCGGCCCGCGGTCACTTTCAAGCATGATGCCGGCATTGTTGAACAGGGTGTCGACCCCGCCCAGGGCCGCCTCCGCCGCGGCGATGCAGGTTGCGACCGAGGCATCGTCGGCGACGTCCAGGCCAAGCGGAACGGCGGTGCCGCCGGCGGCCGCGATCTCGGCCGCGACATCGGTCGCGCGGGCCAGGTCCAGGTCGGCGACGGCGACGGCCGCCCCTTCCGCCGCGAAGAGCAAGGCGGACTCCCGCCCGATCCCCTGGGCCGCCCCCGTGATCACTGCGCGCCTGCCCGCAAGGCGTCCGTGCGGACGCTGACCACTGGCCATCGGACCTTCCCCCGCCTGCCCGAAAAATAGGCGCAGCCCAAATGTTCGAGCCCGCCTAGACTTGGGCTCATCGTAGTTGCGGCATGTGGCAGGTGCAACATAGACTTTGGAACTTGCCACAAGGACAGAAGAGGGGCCGATGGCAGCTGACGGGATCGCGCAGATGATGCACGCGCTCAAGGATATGGGGGCGCGCTATGTCCGTTTCGAACTGCCGGACCTGCACGGCATCGCCCGCGTCAAGGTCATCCCGATCGCCAAGGTCGAGTCCTATGCCCGCAAGGGGCTGAACTTCTATGGCGGCATTGTCGGCCTCGACACCGCCTCGAACGTGATCGGGGAAAGCGGCCTACACGGCGACATTTCCTATGCCGACCAGCAGCTCGTCCCCGATCCCGGAACCGTCCGCGCGGTGCCCTGGCTGCCCAACACCGCCAAGGTGATCTGCGATGCGCGCTGGGCGCCGGACCAGCCGGTCCACGCCTCGCCCCGCTCGGTGCTGCGCCGCGTCCTGGACCGCGCCGCAGCCATGGGCTTCGACGCGATGTTCGGGCACGAGTTCGAATACTACATGCTGGACGTCGCGACGAAGCAGCCGCTGTTCGGGGGCGTGCACATCTTCAATGCCACGCGCAACCAGTACATGCCCTTCATGGATACGTTGCTGGACACGCTGCAGGACGCGGGCATCGACGTCATCACCCACAATGTCGAATACGCGCCTTCGCAGTTCGAGACCAATTTCGGCCCCGCCATCGGGCTGGAGGCGGCGGACAAGGCCTTCACCTTCAAGAACGCGATCAAGGAACTGGCGCACCGCGCCGGTTACCTCGCCACCTTCATGTCAAAGCCCGCGACCGACATGGCGGGCTCTGGCTGCCACGTCCATGTCAGCCTGCTGAACGCGCGTGACGGGTCGAACGCCTTTGCCGGCGCGGGGCCGAACGGGGCGCCGATGAACCCGCTGATCCGCAGCTTCACGGCCGGCCTGCTGGCGCACATGAAGGCGATCCAGCCCATCATTGGCCCCACGCCCAACTGCTATCACCGGCTGAAGCCGCACACTTTCGCCCCCTCCAACGTCTCCTGGGGGGTGGAGGACCGCACGGCGACGGCGCGGATCAAGGACGTGGGCCACGCCAATTGCCATGTGGAGATGCGCGCCGCCTCGGCCATGGCGAACCCCTACCTCTCCGCCGCCGCCGTGCTGGCCGCGGGCCTGCTGGGCGTGGAGCAGAAGCTGGAACTAAAGGACCAGGCCCCCGGCCCGTCGGAGGAAAACCTGGCCCTCGAGCCCCTGGCGCCGACGCTGGAGGATGCGCTTACGGCGTTCGAGGCCGACGCCCCCCTGCGCGCCATGCTGGGCGAGGACTTCGTGAAGGTTTTCACCGCCGTGAAGCGCGCCGAACTCGCCCGCTTCCGCGCGACCGTCACCGAGTGGGAGCGCAACGAGTACCTGGAGGTACACTGAGGGAACCGCGGCGACGGCGGCCGCCCCCTTGTGCCTCACGCGCCGAAGCCGCCGTCGATCGTGTGCATGGCGCCGGTGATGTAGCCCGCTTCCGGCCCCGCCAGATAGGCGACCATGCCGGCGATCTCTTCGGGCCGGCCATGGCGCTTGATCGCCATGAAGCTGTGCATCACGTCCTTCATCGGCCCGTCGGCCGGGTTCATGTCGGTATCGACCGGCCCCGGCTGCACGATGTTGACCGTGATCTCCTGCGGGCCGAAGTCGCGCGCCAGGCCCCGCGCCATGCCCTGCAGAGCCGACTTGCTCAGCGCATAGGCGGCGCCGCCCGCGAACGGCATGCGGTCGCCATTGACCGATCCGATCACGATGATCCGGCCGCCATTCGGCATCTGCTTCGCCGCCTCGACCGCCGCGTGATAGGGCTGGCGGACATTGACATCAATCAGGCGATCGACGTCGTCGGGTGCGATCTCGCGCGCATCGCCCAGCACCGCAACGCCGGCATTGACCACCAGGATGTCCAGCGGACCGCTGTCGCGCACGCGCGCGATCACGGCATCGCGGTCGGCGCTGTCGGTCTGGGCTGCCGTGCTGCCCGTCTCCCTGGCCAGCGCCTCAGCCGCGGCGGCCGATCCGGCATAGGTGAAGGCGACCGTCGCGCCATCCGCGGCGAGGCGCCTGACGATGGCGGCCCCGATGCCCCGGCTGCCGCCCAGCACGAGCGCCCGCTTTCCTGCAAGTCCCGACACGTTCTGGCCCCCCATTCGAGAAGGCGCCACCCTACGCCAATGGAGTCAACGGAGCATCCCGGCCATCCTGCCAGGAGCAACGCTCAGGCCTTGTCGCGGTGGTATTCGAAGGTTGCGTTGATCATGTCGAGAAGGTGTTGCCCGCCGGTCGTCGGGGGAAAGCGGGGCGTCTCCCCCGGGGCCAGGCAGGTCGGCAGGACGGTGACGTCCGCATCGAAATTGGGATCGAAGAAGAACGGCATCGAATAGCGCTCGGCGCCCGAGACGTTGATGACCCGGTGCAGGGTCGAGGCATAGAGCCCGTTGGTCCAGCGCGCCAACATGTCCCCGATGTTCACCACGAACGTGTCGGGGATCGGGGCGGCATCGATCCACTGCCCTTGCGCGTTGCGGACCTGCAGGCCGCCACGCGCGTCCTGGGCCAGGATGGTGAGGCAGCCGAAGTCGGTATGGGCCCCGGCGCCCAGCTGGCTTTCGGTGATGCGCCCGGCCTGCGGCGGATAGTGCAGCGGACCCAGCGTCGTCATCGGCTCGGTCAGCATGGGGTCGAAGAAGCATTCCTCCAGGTCCAGGCCAAGCGCGACGGCACGCATCAGCTGCCGGCCCAGGTTGGTCATCTGGTCGTAATAGGACTGCATGGCGCCGCGCCAGCCGGGCAGGTCGTCGGGCCACTGGTTGGGCCCGTGCAGCGGCGTGCCGGCCGCCACCAGGGGATGGTTGGCGCCCAGGTCGCGACCGATCTTGACCCCTTCCTTCAGGTCGCCGGCCGCCTTCTGCTTGGCGGGGTCCAGGTTCTCGCCCCCCACCGCGAACCAGCCGCGATGACAGGGCGACTTCTCGATCGCGATGCCGGCCTTGACCTCCGCCGGCAGGGCGAAGAAGCGCCGCGCCTCGGCAAAGGTGCGGCCGGTGAGCGCCGCGGGCACGCCGTGATTGGCGATGTAGAAAAAGCCGATCTCGCGGGCGGCGCGGCCGATCACCTTGGCCACCGCCACCCGCTCGTCATACCCGCCCAGCAGGAACGGGCCCAGGTCGATCAGCGGGATCTGCTCGGCGCCGACCCGCGCCGCGACCAGCGCCGGATCCAGTTCAAGTGTCTGGGCAGGCATCACTTACCCTCCGCGCAGGCGCCGCGCCGTCCGCACCACCAGGTAGCCCAGCGCCATCAGCGTCGCCGCCCCCAGGGTGGAGATCACACCCAGCGTCGGCACGCTGGGCGTATAGCCGGCCACCATCTTGGCATAGAGATATTTGGGCAGCGTGCTGTCGGCGCCAGTGGTGAACAGCGACAGCGGAAAATTGCCCCAGGACAGCAGGAAGGCGAACAGCGCGCCGGAGAAGATGCCCGGCCACAGCACCGGCAGCGTCACCTCCCGCAGGACCTGCCAGCGGCTGGCGCCCAGGTCGAAGGCCGCCTCCTCCAGTGCGGGGTCGAAGGAATAGACCTGGATGGCGATGACCAGGGTCACGACCGGCACGATCCATACCAGATGGGCGAATACCGCCGTCTGCCACGACAGGGTCAGGCCCAGCGCGTTGAACCACAGGAGCAGGGACAGGCCCAACACCGACTGGGGAAAGAAGATCGGCAGCAGGACCAGCTTCTGGTACAGCTTGCGCCCGCGCCAGTTGTAGCGGGCAAAGGCCAGCGCCCCCATGAAGGCCAGCACGACCGATATCGCCGTCACGATCAGCGCGATGGTGAGGGAGGTGCGGATCAGCTGCTCAACCTCGAACGAGCCGAGCGCCGCCTCCCACCACTTGGTCGACCAGGCCTTGACCGGGAAGGCGAAGTAGCGCGACTGCGAGAGGGAGGCGAGCAGCCCGCAGAACGCCGGCAGGTAGATGAACAGGACGACGGCACTGGTCCACAGCGTGACCAGCCCCCGGCTGCGCCGCGTCGCCGTCGCCGTGCCCCCGCTCACGACGTTTCCCTCACGACCGGGCCCTGCCCAGGATGCGGTCGAGGTCGAGATAGCGCAGCACGGCCACGACGAGGCTGCCCACGACCAGCATCAGGAGCACGGACAGTGCTGCCCCCATGGGCCAGTTCTGGGCATAGGTGAAGGCGATCTCGATATCGTGGGTGATGACGATGATGGACTGACCGCCCAGCACCTTGGCCTCGGCCACGGCGCCCACGGCCAGGACGAAGGTCAGCAGCGCCCCGATCATCAGGCCTGGCATGGCCAGCGGCAGTTCCACCTCGCGAAAGACCTGGAAGCGGCTGGCCCCCAGGTCGAAGGCCGCATCCTTCAGGTCCTTGGGCACCATCGACAGGCCCAGGGTCATGGGGAAGAGCATGAAGGGCAGGTAGACATAGACCATGCCGAACACGATCGCGACGGGCGTGAACAGCGGCGCCTCCACCCCCACCCCGAACAGGCTGCGGAACGTGCCGTCCAGCACGCCGCCCTTGATGAAGAACAGCACCCAGCCATAGAGGCGCACGTTCTCCGAGATGAACAGCGGCATCACGAAGGCAAGCGTCACCAGGTTGGCGAAGCGTCCGAACAGGAACGACAGGCCATAGGCAATGGGCCAGCACACCACGACCAGGATGACCACCGTCTGCGCCGCCAGCAGCAGCGACCAGACGAACGAGGTATAGACGGTGTTGGCCGGGTTGAAGATCGCGCGGTAGTTGGCAAGCGTCGGCCCCTGCGCCTCCGGCCCCAGCAGCGCAAACGTCCGCGGCTCGACGAAGCTGTAGCCGACGACCGCCAACAGCGGCGCGGCGAAGCCGACCAGCAACAGGAGCACGACCGGCAGGCTGAACCGCAAGCCCAGCGGCACCGCCTTGAGCAGCGGCCGGGTCATTCCTTCCCCTTCTCGGGCAAATCCATCCTCATTCTGAGGAGGCCGCAGGCCGTCTCGAAGGATGGGCCACCCGCGCGCCGGCTGCCCATCCTTCGAGGCTCGCTGCGCTCGCACCTCAGGATGAGGTTGGCCAAGGGCAGGACTGGAATCATCCCGGCACCAGCACGCTGTCGCGCGCGTCCCAGCCGATCGTGACCTCGGAGTCGAGGGCGGGGCCGTCGTCCTGCTGGCGCAGGCGCTCGACGATGAAGACATGGGTCCCCACCCGCACCTGGTACTGCGTGCGCGAGCCCAGCGCATATTCGTTGTAGAGGCGTCCCGTCACCGCATTGTCCGCCTCCGCCGCCGATCGCAGGAAGCGCATCGCCTCGGGCCGGATCACCAGGTGGCCGCCGGCGAAGCCGTCCGGCGCCGCCGGGCCCCGGAACGTCCCGGGGACATTGACGCCCTCAAGGCCCCCCGGCCCGGCGCGGACGTCGATCAGGTTCACCTCGCCCATGAACTCGGCCACGAAGCGATCGCGCGGCCGGTTGTAGATCTCGGCCGGCGTGCCGACCTGGACCAGTCGGCCGGCGCGCATGACGCCGATCCTGTCGGACATCACCATCGCCTCCTCCAGGCTGTGGGTGATGTAGATGAAGGTCTTCCCCGACTCGCGGTGAATGTCCTTCAGCTCCTTCTCCAGCGTCTTGCGCAACTTATAGTCGATGGCCGACAGCGGCTCGTCAAAGAACAGGATCTTGGGGTCATAGGCAAAGGCCCGGGCCAGGGCGACGCGCTGGCGCTCGCCGCCCGAGCACTGCGTGACCGGCTTGGCGTAGTAGCCCTCGGGCAGCCGCAGGAGGCGCATCAGCTCCAGCGCGCGGGCGCGCCTGGTTTCGGCGGCAACACCCCGGATCTTCAGTGGGAACTCGATGTTCTGGCCCACCGTCCGGTGCGGGAACAGTGCCAGGGACTGGAACACCATGCAGGTGGGCCGGCGATTGGCCGGCAGGTCGGTGATGTCCTGCCCGGCGAGCACGATCGTCCCACTGGTCGGGCCTTCCATGCCGGCCAGCATGCGCAGCAGCGTCGTCTTGCCAGAGCCCGAAGGCCCCACGATCGTGAAGAACTCGCCCTCGCCGACATCAAGGTTGATGCCGGCAACGGCGTTCAGCGGCCCGAAACTCTTGGTCAGGCCGACCAGTTGCAGGAACGGCGCCGTCATGCACACCGGATCATGAAATCACCCTGGTTACACAGCCTGATCTGTGGAGCCGACGCGCGCCCCTGTCCTCTCCCCCCGGCCCCGCGAAAGTGAGGGGGCTCGGTAGGGGCGGGCCACAATGCCCGGGCTCAGCCGCCGCCGGCCTCGCGCTTGGCAGCGGTCATGATCTCCAGCAGCTTGGGATAGTCGGGCACGATGTCGTACTCGATCGAGCGCGCCATCTCCTCCTCCAGGCTGTCCCACTGGATCGCATCCAGTTCCTCCTTGGTGAACAGCTTGAAGCAGTCGGGATTGCCCATCTGCGTCACCGGATTGAACGTGCCCTCGGCAAAGGCGACGGTATGCGCCACCGCCGGGTCCTGCACGTATTCCAGGAACGGCGCCGCCAGCGGCGACAATTGCGGATTGTTGACGATGGAGGTCACCTCGATCCAGGCAATGCCGCCCTTGCCGTCGACCGGCCCCCGCAGGGGCGTGATGCCGCGGATTTCCGGGTGCCCGTCGGCCCGCGCGGGCGACGCGGAATAGGTGCCGCCCGTCATGTGGAAGTCGATCTCGCCCGAGATCAGGGCCTGGTTCATGGTGGCGATGTCGCCCACCAGCTTGGCCCCCTTGAACACCTTCTTGGCCGTCGCCTCGAACGCCGCGACCTGCTCGGGCGTGTGCTCGACGAAGGGATTGAAGCCGGCAATCAGGCAGATGTTGAAGACGTTCCAGTCCTCCGAATCCAGGATGCCGTACTTGCCGGCATTGGCCGCATCGTTGAACAGGTCCCAGCCCTGGTCCTCGGCCGTCGCGCGGCTGATCTTGTCCGTGTTGACGACGTAGCTATAGGGACCGAAGCGCTGGCAGATGCCCAGCAGTTCCTTGCCATCGTCGCTCATCGCCCACTTGTAGGGCGGCTTGAACGACGGCAGCATCTTCTCGAAATGCGGCTCGAACGTCGCCCGGTCCAGCGGCTTGATCAACCCTTCCGGGTACATGACCTTGCGCGCCCAGGGATTGTTGACGTTGATCAGGTCCCAGACGTTCGTCTCGCCCGCGCGCAGGCGGTTGATCATCGTGGGATCGTTGGTCAGGGACTCGGCCTTGACCGTGGCGCCATGCTTCTCGCGCCAGGGGTCCAGCACCTGGGCCGAGTTGTAGCCCTCCCAGCACAGGATGTTCATTTCCTTCTCGCGCGCGGCATGGGCCCGGCGCGCCAGGGGTCCGGCCAGCGCCACGCCCGACAGCGCTGCGGCCCCCTGCATGAAGCTTCGACGGCTGATCCTCATCGCGAAGTCTCCCCTCGTTCGTGGTCAGGAAGCCGGCCCTCCGCCGACCTCGACGCGTATCCAGGGTGACCGCGAGAACCGCCCCCGCGCTCCCCATGTGCTCAACGCCCTCCACAACTCAGACGCAACCGCTCAACGACCAGACTGCCCCACTCCTGCCTGTTCACCCCGTCCTGCCGCACCGCGGCGCCCCGCAATCCTGCGCCGCCCGTCTTCGGCAGCGCAATGCCAAAAGTACCACACGAAATTTGGCACTTCCAAAGCGCTTTTGTTGTAATCCTGGCATAAAGGCCGCGACCCGTTGGGGGATGGGATCCATGACGCGATCCAGGATCGAGTTCATCTTCATGCTCACCCGGTCCGATCGCACGGTCGAGGACTGCCTGGCGGTGATCGACGGCATCGCCGACGCGGGCCTGCGCCATGTCGGCTTCAAGGACGTGGGCGCGCCCAAGGCGACGCTGGTCGAGCTCAACCGCCGGATCAAGGCAACGGGCGCCAGGAGCTATCTGGAGGTCGTCTCGACCAGCCCGGCGGACAGCCTGGCCTCGGCCCGCGCCGCTCTGGAGATCGGCGTCGACTGCGTCATGGGCGGCACCCAGGTGGCGGAGGTGCTGGCCATCCTTAAGGGTACGGCCATCGCCTACCTGCCCTTCCCGGGCCGGCCGCTCGGCCACCCCACCAAGCTGGGCGGCAGCCCGGACGACATCGCCGCCGACTGTCGCCGGTACGAGGCGATGGGCGCCGGGGGCGTCGATCTGCTGGCCTACCGCGCGACGGAGGCTGATCCCATGGACCTGGTCCGCGCCGCGCGCGCCGCGACCCGCGGCACGCTGGTGGTCGCCGGCAACATCGATTCGCCCGAGCGGATCCGCCTCCTGGCCGATGCGGGGGTCGACGCCTTCACCGTCGGTTCTGCCGCGTTCGACGGCGGCTTCAGCCCCTCCAAGGGGGCCTTGCGCTCGCAATTGGCCGACATCCTGGCGGCCTGCGCGTGACGAGCGTGATCGCCCTGGCCCCGGATGGCGGGGGACGCGGCACCCGTCTGGAGCGCGCGGAACGCCACCGCCGCATCATCGCGGAGCTGCGCTCGAACCCCACGGTGCGCATATCGGCCCTGGCCGACGTCTTCCGCGTCTCGACCGAGACGGTGCGCCGCGACATCGACCACCTCTCCGACCGCGGCCTGGTCGCGCGCACCTATGGCGGCGCCACCACCTCCATGGGGCGGGAGCCCGCCGTGCGCGAACGCAACGCGGCGATGGTGGCGGAGCGGGAGCGGATCGCCGCCGCCGCCGCCGCCCTGGTCGCGCCGGGCGACGTCCTGATGATCGATTCGGGCGCCACCACGCTGCACCTGGCGCGCCGCCTGGCCGCCCTGGCGGTCGAAGTCACGGTGATCACCAACGGCCTGGACATCGCCCTGGCGCTGGGCGGCTCGGCCCAGGCGCGGGTGATCCTTTGCCCCGGCACGTTCGCCCCGCAGGAAGCGGGGGTCTATGGCCAGGACACCTGCGCCTTCCTCAACCGCTTCCACGCGACGCTGGCCTTCACCAGCGCGGGCGGCCTGACGGAGGATGGCCCGACCGACGTCGACAGCCAGGCCTGCTGGGTCAAGCGCACCATGTTCGAACGGTCGAAGCGCGGCGTGTTCATGATGGACCATGCCAAGTTCAACGTGCCCCTGCTGGAGCGGGTGATGCCGCTGGCCGGCATTGCCGACCTGGTCACCGACACCAGCCTGCCGCCGGGCCTCGCCCGCGCGGTCCAGGACGCGGGCCTCGCCCTGCGCATCGCCGACGCGTGAGGGCCGCCTAGGCGGGCTGCGTCGCCTTCTGGAGCCACGCCCCGATGCCCCGCACCGAGGCGGCGCCGTCGGCGGCCAGGCGGGCCGTCAGGTCGGCGACCAGGACCGGCGGCAGGGTGGAAAACCGGCGCACCAGGGCGATACCGGCGACCTTGCGCACCGTCGCCGCTCGGTCGGCCAGGCCGATGGCCAGCAGATCGGGCAAGTCCAGCGGCGCGCTGACGGCGCGCCTGCCGATCGTCGGCACCCAGCGACCGCGCCCCATCGTGCGGTCGATCCAATGGATCTCCCGCCCCGTGACCCAGGTGGCACTGCCCGCCAGCAGCGTCTCCAGCGCCACGGCGCGCACCTGCGCCTGGGCCCCCTGCTGCGCCAGCGCAAGCAGCGCACCATCCATGCCCGGCTCCTGCAACAGGAAGCGCAAGGTCGCCGCCATCGGCCCCGTGGCCTGACGGGTCAGCAGGCCGAACAGCTCGCCCGCCACGTCGGGCCGGCGGAACATCGCCGCCAGTCCCGCGCGACGCACCGGCGTCCAGCGCTGCCACTGGTCCAGGCGGGGGATCAGGCCGACCGCGGCACCGGCCAGGACCGCGGGTGCCGTGCCCGGCAACGTCCGCGCCAGGGCCCGCTCGGCCGCGTCCGCCACCTGCGGCACCCAGTCGTTGAGGCGCAGGGCGATGGCCGCCACGGCAAAGGGCGTGGGCAGGCCTCCCCCCAGCCGGCCCAGCGCCGCTTCGCGCACGAAGCCGCTGCGGTGGAACAGCATCAGGTATTCCAGCCCGCCGCCCGCCGCCATCAGGTCGATGTCGCTGGGCCGAGGCCAGAAGCGGTCGACCAGGGTGGGCGGCCCGGCAGGATGGCCGTACAGGGCCGCCAGTCGAGGAACCGCGGTGTCGGCAGGGCCGATCATCGCCGCCGGCACGGCCAGCAGCCCACGCACGCTGCGCGCGATGAGGGATCGCGTCCCCTCGTCCGAAAGGGCGAAGCGGGGGGCCTGGCGCTGCTGCCGCGCCTTGGCCAGGACCCGGCCCAGGGCGGTCAGCGCCTGGACCAGGTCGTCAGGCAGGGCGGTGCGCGTCATGGCCGAAGCCTATAGCACCGCCCGTGCCAGGGCGCCCCGGTTGCGACCGGAGCGCGGGCGATTGCGTTACTCGTGGACGGTATAGGTGCCCAGTTCGCACAGGTTGACGTTGCGGCTTTCGGCCGTGTCGCCATCGTCGAACACGGTCTTGATGTCGTACTCGCACACGGAGCGGCCATCCGCGATCGTCGCGGTGCCGGTCTCGCCCGGCGCCAGGGCGCTGGACACCAGGTTGTCTTCCCAGGAATCGACGCCGACGGGCGAGATGTAGATCTCGGTCACGGCGGCGCCAGTCGCATTCACGAAGCTGAACTGCAGGTCCTCGGCCAGGGCCGGAGCCGACACCAGGCCCAGCGCCAGGACAAGGCCCGCGGCGCGCGTGGACAGACGCATGTGTTTCCCCCTTGAACCGGCCTGATGCCGGGCGCCACAGCTTCGCCCCACAGTTATGAACTTTCGGTATCGCAGCGTGTCGCCTGATAGCCTCCAAGGCGGCATACTGGCCCGGAAACGGAACACCGTTCAGGCACAAGAACCGGAGGAACCCCCATGGCCCAGGACGCCCGAGATCGGGTCAGGCTGCCGTCTGCGGACGCTTGCGTCGCCCGCAACCTGATCGACCGCCACGCCGCCCAGCAGCCGGACAAGCTGTTCGCCGTGTTCGAGGATGGCACCCGCTGGACCTATCGCGACTTGGCGGTGCAGGTGCGCACCTATGCCGCCGGGCTGCAGGCCCTGGGCGTGAACCAGGAGGATTTCGTCCTCTCCTGGCTGCCCAACGGGCCGCACGCGGTCGCCGTGATGTACGCGTTGAACTACCTGGGTGCGGTCTATGTGCCGATCAACACCAGCTATCGCGGCACGATCCTGGCCCATGTCGTCGCCAATTCGGGCGCCCGCCTGATCGTGGCCGACGACCGCCTAGCCGGTCGCCTGGCCGAGGTGGACAAGGCACTCCTCAAGACGGTCGTCCTGGTCGGCCTTGGCCCGGTCGACCTGCCGGGGCTTGAGGTCCTGCCAGAGGCGCGCCTGTCGGCAGATCCGGACAGCCTCAAGGATCTGCCGCGCCCCGTGGCGCCGTGGGATACGCAGACCGTCGTCTACACCTCCGGCACGACGGGCCCGTCCAAGGGCGTGCTGTCGTCGTATATCCAGAGCCACGAGACGATGATGGCGCTGGGCCACGTCATGGGGCCGGACGATGTGAACCTGGCCAGCCTGCCCATGTTCCATGTCGGCGGGACGGGCGCCGTCAACGGCGCCCTGATCCGCGGCAGCACGATCGTCCTCGCCGAATCGTTCCGGACGGATGCGTTCTGGGACATCGTGCGCAAGCACGGCGTCACCTCCACCGTCCTGCTCGGCGCCATGACGCCCTTCCTGCTGAAGCGGCCGCCCAGCCCCGACGACCGCGACCACAGCCTGCGCATGGCGACCATGGTCCCGCTGAGCGAGGATGGCGTCGCGTTCAAGGAGCGCTTCGGCACCGACATCTTCACCGTCTTCAACATGACGGAAGTGTCGTGCCCCCTCATCAGCGAGGCGAACCCAAGCGAGCGCGGCGTGGCCGGCCGGCCCCGTGCCGGGGTCGAGGTGCGCGTGGTGGACGAGAACGACTGCGAAGTCGGACCTGGCGAACTGGGCGAACTGATCGTGCGCACCGACATGCCCTGGGCCATGAACCACGGCTATCACCGCAATCCGGAGGCAACGGCGCGGGCCTGGCGCAATGGCTGGTTCCACACGGGCGATGCCTTCCGCACCGATGCCGCGGGCAATTTCTACTTCGTCGACCGGATGAAGGACGCGATCCGGCGGCGGGGCGAGAACATCTCCAGCTTCGAGGTGGAGGCCGAGATCCAGGCCCACCCCGACGTGCGCGAGGCGGCCGTGGTGGCGACCGCCAGCGAGTTCGGCGAGGACGAAGTGCTGGCCATCGTCTCGCCCGTGCCGGGCAAGGTGATCGACCCGGCGACGCTGACTGCCTTCCTCCAGCCGCGCCTGCCGCACTTCATGGTGCCGCGCTATATCCGCTTCCTGTCCGACCTGCCCAAGACGCCGACGCAAAAGGTGCAGAAGCACCTGCTGCGCAGCGAGGGCGTGACGGCCGACACCTGGGACCGCGAGAAGCACGGCATCCGCCTCAAGCGCGAACGCCTCGACACCCGCAAGATCGCCTGAGACCCCTGGCGCGTAACTGGCGATGCACCTGATGCTTCGAGACGGGCCTGCGGCCCTCCTCAGCATGACGCTGTTGGTATCATTGGAAGAAATCCAACAGGCGTCATCCTGAGGAGCTCCCCTTCGAGACGCCGCCTGCGGCGGCTCCTCAGGGCAAGCTGGGCGTCTCGAAGGATGTTGATGCGACGGCTGACGCGCTCCGACCTCAGCCCTGGCTCAGGGTGAAGTCGGTGCCGCAGATCGTGATGGTGCCGTCCTTGACGGGCACGCCCGCTGCCTTGGCGCGGGCCAGGACGGCGTCGCGGTCCTTGACCCTGACGTCCAGGCCGATCACCCCGGTGCCGTCGGCATCGCCCGCCCGCGGGGATACGAAGCGGATCGCGGCCCCCGTCAGCTGGACCGTCGGCACGCCGTCCACCGTCTCCAACGGCTGCTCCAGCAACTCAGCCCAGCGCGCCGCCATCTCGGCCGGCTTGGGATGCTGGATCGTGACGCTGCGGAAACCCAGCACGTTGGGATCGCTGCGATGGTTGCGCCACTCCTTGCCACAGGGCGGCCAGTCGCCGTCCGGGTCCAGCCAGTTGGCGGCATTGGGCACCGAATCGACCGAGGCCAGGACCCCGCCAAAGTCGCCCGGATGGAAGTGGGTGAAGGCATAGGCCTTGCTGTCATGCTTCCAGATGATGCGCACGCCCTGGCCCGCGATCCGCTCGCGATGCGGCAGCGCGTCCTCGGCCTGCAGGATCACCATGTAACCGGCATCGCCGCCGCGCCGCTTCAGGTAGCGTCCCGCCGAGGCGTCGTCCTTGACCGGCTCGACCACCTCCAGGAAATCGCCGCCCACCGGCATCACCGCGTTGACCAGGCCGAACACGCCCACGTCCGGGTCGCGGTACCCGACATTGAGGCCCAGCACCTTGTGGAACGTGTCGACCACGGGCTCCAGCTTGCCCGCCACCAGGGCCACCTGCCGCAAGCGCATCGCGTTTCTCCCTTTGTCTTATGGGTTTTTCTGTCCTGTGACATTAGGCCAAGAAAGGCGGCGTGGGCGGGAATTGTCCAGCCCCCGCCTTGCGGCCAGCGGGCGCCGCGCCTAATTTGATGATCGACATCATGCGGCCACATCCCGCCCAAGGGGTGGCGCAAGCGGCGGCCAGCGCCCCAAACAGGACATCGTCGATGAGTGACAACCCCGTCTTCGAGCGCATCCGGCAGGACATCGGGACGAACCCGGTCGTGCTCTACATGAAGGGTACGCCGATCTTTCCGCAGTGCGGCTTCTCGGCCGCCGTGGTCCAAGTGCTGAGCGCGCTGAAGGTCAAGTTCAAGGGCTTTGACGTGCTCGTCGACCCCGCCCTGCGCGATGGCATCAAGCAGTTCAGCGACTGGCCCACCATTCCCCAGCTCTACATCAATGGCGAGTTCATCGGCGGCGCCGACATCGTGCGCGAGATGTACCAGACCGGCGAGCTCAAGAGCCTGCTGGCGGAGCGTGGCCTGCTGCCCGCCGCGGCCTGACGACACCTCCCCACACGCGAAGGGCCGGCTCCGCGAGGGGCCGGCCCTTTTCGTTTGTGCCGCGGCGCCTCAGGCCTTGCGATAGGCCCAGATCGAGGCAAACGGCACGTTCTGCAGGACGTAGTCGAGCCGCTCCGCCTTCAGCCCCAGTTCGCGGGCCTTGAGCGGCGACGTCACGAAGTAGGAATACTGGAGGAAGTAGCGCCCCTCCGGCATCACGCTGAACATCGCGTCGACCAGGCGCCGCTGCACGTCCAGCGGCACCATGGCCAGCGGGATGCCGCACACGATCGTGCCGACGCGGCCCACCGCGCCAGGGGGCAGCAGCTGCCCCAGGTCCATGGCGTCGCCCGTGATGACCTTCAGGCCGGGAAAGGACCGACGCACATGCTGGGCCAGTTCGTCGCCGATCTCGATCACCGCGGTGCGATCCAGCGATGCGCCCCCGTCCAGCAGGGCCTGCGTCACGGCGCCCGTCCCCGGCCCCAGTTCGACCAGCCATTCGCCCGGCTCGACCCGCACATGGCTGGCGATCCGCTCGCACAGCACGCGCGAGGCGGGAAAGATCGAGGCCATCTGCTTGGGATGGGCCAGCATCTGCTTCAGGTAGAGCCACCGCGCGGCAAGCGTGCTGCCGGCCGACGGGGCGCGGGCACTTCCACGGGGGGCAAGGGACGAATCGACTCGAGTCTCGACGTTGGCAGGCAGGGTCTTCACGAGAAGATCACTCCTTGTCGGGGCGGGTGGGTCGGGGAACGCAGGGACATGCAACGGGCGCGTGCTGCGCAGATTGCGCGCCCGTACAGCTCAGGATGACACGGGCCTGTGACGTCTTCGATTCCGCACCCGTCACGATTCCAGTGTCCTCAGCAAATGATCGCCCATGTCGATGGTTCCCAACAGGAGCAGGGCGCCGGCGGCGATCCCGGCCAGACCCAGGGCAACGCCGGCCAGGACCAGCACGCCGTCCTCCCCCACCAGTCCCAGGGCCATCAGCGCCAGGGCGAAAGCCGGCAGCCAGCCGATCAGCGGAACGGGCAGTCCCACCAGGCTGGCGCTCAGGAAGCAGATGACGCCCAGGCCCCGCCGCGCGGACTGCGTCGTCAGGGTTGTCCAGCGGACCCGGACCAGCGCCTCCACCCGGTGCAGGCGGGGCAGCACGGCGTCGATCATGGCGACCGCGCGCGGCCGCGCCAGGCCCAGGCGCCGCACGCGCCCCGGCAACCAGGGCTGGCCCCGCCCCAGGATCATCTGCGCCGACACCAGCAGCAGCGGCCCCTCCATCAGCATGGACAGGACCGGCGGCACCGGCAGCAGGCAGGGCAGCGTCAGCAGCAGCAGCACGCCGCCAAAGGCGCGCTCCTGGACCAGGTCCAGCGCCTGGGCCAGCGTCACGCGCGGGCTGGACGCGGCCTGGCACAGTTCGGCGCGCAGGCCGGCCAGCAGCGCGGACAGGCGCGGTGCGGGCACCCGCGCCGCGACACCCGGCAGGGGAAGATCGTGAATCGCCACCGGGAGCGCGCAGGGCCATGACCGGGATATCGTGCGGCCGAGGATTCCAGCAAGGTGCGCCTGCGGCAAGGCGCCATCCGGTCGCGCCCCACCGCCAGCCGTTCCAACAGAACCCGCCGTTCCAACAAAAAAGGCGGGCCCGAGGGCCCGCCTTGATCCTGTCGCGCCCCGAGGGGCGTGGTACCGGTCAGCGCGAGTAGAACTCGACGACCAAGTTCGGCTCCATCTTGACCGGGTACGGCACGTCGCCCAGGCCCGGCGTGCGGACAAAGGTGCCCACCATCTTGCCATGGTCCACGTGCAGGTAGTCGGGGACGTCCCGCTCGCGCGACTGGCTGGCTTCCAGCACGACGGCAAGCTGCTTGGACGCGGTCTTGATCTCGATCGTGTCGCCGTCGCGCACCAGGTAGCTGGGAATGTTCACCCGCTTGCCATTCACCAGGATATGGCCATGGTTCACGAACTGGCGCGAGGCGAACGGCGTCGCCGCGAACTTCAGGCGGTAGACGACGGCGTCCAGGCGGCGCTCCAGCAGGCCGATCAGGTTCTCGCCCGTGTCGCCACGGCGGCGTACCGCCTCCTCGTACAGGTTGCGGAACTGCTTCTCGGTGATGTTGCCGTAATAGCCCTTCAGCTTCTGCTTGGCACGCATCTGGATGCCAAAGTCAGTCACCTTGCCCTTGCGGCGCTGACCGTGCTGGCCGGGGCCATACTCGCGCTTGTTGATCGGGCTCTTGGGCCGACCCCAGAGGTTCTCGCCAAGGCGGCGATTGATCTTGTACTTCGCTTCCGCGCGCTTGGTCATTCGAAACCCGCCAGACCACCAGAAAGGAACGGAGATGCCATCGGGAACCCGCTGGGCTCACGTAAGGTCGCGCACTATAAGGCGCTGTGACGCGCGGTCAAGCCTGCAATGACCACTCGATGACTCTTTCCGCGCGTCCCCGTCCAAAGCGTTGAGGTGCCGATGCCTGCCGAGACCGCCCCGAACCGCCGCGCCGTGCTGGCGGGCCTCGCCGCCCTGGCCGCCGTCCCCGGCCCGGCCCGCGCCGCCTCCGCAAGCCGCCTGACCGGCCAGCTGATGCAGTACCAGGCCCAGGGCCAGGACACCTTCGTCGAGATCGCGCGCTGGTACAACCTGGGCTTCGTCGAGCTGGTCACCGCCAATCCGGGCGTCGATCCCTGGCTGCCGGGCGAGGGCCGGGCGATCCTGCTGCCGACCGCGCACCTGCTGCCGCAAGTGGAGGGGCCGGCCCGCGGCATCGTCATCAACCTGGGCGACCAGCGCCTCTACCTGTTCGAGGATGGCGCGGTGCGCACCTGGCCGATCGGCATCGGGCGCGAGGGGGTGGACACGCCGGTCGGCCGCACCTCCATCGTGCAGATGCGCACCGATCCGACCTGGATCCCGACCGAGTCGATGCGGGCGGAGAATCCCGACCTGCCCGCCATGGTCCCGCCGGGGCCGGACAACCCGATGGGGGCCTTCGCCATCGACCTGGGCTTTGCCGGCGCCTATCGCGTGCACGGCACCAACCGGCCCTATGCCGTGGGCCGGCGCGTCTCGTCGGGCTGCATCCGGCTCTATCCCGAGGGGATAGAGGACCTGTTCGGCCGGGTCACCGTGGGCACGCCGGTGACCGTGGTCGACCAGCCCTGGAAGCTGGGCCTTGTCGACGGCCGCCTGCTGGTCGAGGTCCATGTCGAGGGGGCCGCGATCGACGCGGTCGAGGCCGGCACCGCGCGGCCGGCAACCACCCTGCCCGGCCTGACCCAGGCAGCGGCCCGCCTGGCCGCGGAGCACGGCCTGGCGCTGGATGCGGCCGCCCTGATGAAGGCGATCGCCGAGCGAACCGGCGTGCCCCAGGTCATCGCCTGAGGCGGAGCGCCTCAGCGGCGCGCGGCCATCCGGCAGATCTGCTCGAAGGCGATGGTGGCGCCGGCCAGCGCGGTCACTTCCGCATGGTCGAACGGGGGCGACACCTCGACCACGTCCATCGCCACCAAGGGAAGGTCGCCGATCCCGTCCAGGATCGCCTGCAGCTGCGCGAAGGTCAGGCCGCCCGCTACGGGGGTGCCGGTGCCGGGCGCGAAGGCGGGGTCGAGCACGTCGATATCGATCGTGAGATAGGCCTTGTGACCGCCCACGATGCCGCGGATGCGCTCGGCGATGGCCTGCGGCCCTTCGGCATGGACCTGGCGGGCGTTGAGGACGGTCAGGCCCATCGTGTCGTCGACCCAGGTCCGGATGCCGGTCTGGACCGACCGTTCCGGCACGATCAGGCCATCCTTCACCGCGCGATAGAACATCGTGCCGTGGTTCATCTCGATCGCGTCCTGCTCCCCCGATTCCATCCAGGTATCGGGATGCGCGTCGAAATGGACCAGGGCCAGCGGCCCGTGCTTGGCGACCTGGGCCTTCAGCAGCGGATAGGTCACCCAATGGTCGCCGCCAATGCCCAGCACGAAGATGTCGCGCTTCACCAGCTCGGCCGCCGCCAGCTCGACCAGGGCGGGGATGGTGTGGGGCCGTCCGTGGTCGAAGGCGACATCACCGGCATCGGCGATGCGCAGCCGCTCCTTGGGGTCGAAGCCCCAGGGATAGGCCTTGAGCTCCGCCAGCTGAGCCGAGGCATGGCGCACGGCGGAGGGGCCCATGCGCGCGCCCGGCCGGAACGTGGTCGCCAGGTCCAGCGGCACGCCCAGGATGGCGATGTCCGCCCCCTCCTCCGGTTCCAGCCGGGGACAACGGATGAACGTCGATGGCGCGACATAGGTCGGCATCGACGACAGCATCCCGGGCGGCCGGTACTCGGTCATGACGCTACTTGCGCAGCGACTGGCTGAACATGCGGTCGGCGCGCTGCGCCGCGGCGGCGGCATTGGCCTCCGCGTTCTGGGCCGCCAGCTGCGCCGCCTGGGCCGCCTGGGCCGAGCCGGCCGCCTGGGCCTGCGCCGCCTGGGCCGCGGCCAATGCCTGGTTCGCCGTATCCTGGGCGGCCCGGGCCTCGGACAGGGCCTGGTTCAACAGGGCGCGATCCTCGTCGCTGAGGCCGGTGCACCCGGCGGCAAGGCCGGCAGCCATCAGTACCGCGGCGAGGGCAGGTCTGCCACGCATGAAACCTCCAGGAACAGTTGGACCAATGAAGCGGCGGCCAGCATAGCCGAGTGCCCCCATCCATCAAGCGCGCGGGGGCTCAGGCGCGCTCCCTGGCGCGCCGGGGGCCGGCTCTTGCCGGCTCGCTGCACGGGGGCGATAACCGAACCATGGATTGGCCCCGCTTGTTCCCGCCGATTCGTGCGCTGGGCCGGATCGCCGCGTTGGGCCTGCTGCTGGCGGCGGGGCGGCCGGCGCACGCCGAGCCGGTCGTGATCGGCGGCGCCGCCGTCGACCTGATCCTGGTGGAGAAAGCCCAGCGGCGGCTGAGCCTGATCCGCGATGGCCGCACGGTGCAGTCCTTCCCGGTGGCGCTGGGCTTCGCGCCCGTGGGGCCGAAGCAGCGGGAGGGCGACGGCCGCACGCCGGAGGGGCGCTACCGCATCGACGCGCGCAACCCGCGCAGCCAGTACTACCTCTCCCTCCACGTCTCCTACCCGGACGCCTATGACCGGTTGCGGGCACGGCAGGGCGGCTATGCCCCGGGTGGCGCCATCTTCATCCATGGCGAGCCCGGCAGTGCAGAGGGCCGTGCCGCTGCCCGGCGCATCGGCGACTGGACGGCGGGGTGCATCGCCGTCAGCAATGCCGCCATGGACGTCATCTGGTCTTCGGTCGAGGACGGGACCCCGATCGAGATCCGACCCTGAAGCCCGGGGCGCGGCCGGACGTCCGCCTCAGGCCGCTTCCTCTGCCGCGGGGGCATCGCGGGCCAGCAGCTCCGGCACGTGGGACAGCGACATGGGCCGGCTGATCAGGTAGCCCTGGGCGTGGCTGCAACCCAGGTCTCGGACCCAGGCCAGGTCCTCCTCCGTCTCCACGCCCTCGGCCACGGTCTCCATGTTCAGGGCATGGGCGATGGCGACCACGGCGCGGACGATGGCGCTGCGCCGCGCCGCCGCCGCCTGGCCAGAGACGAAGGCCCGGTCGATCTTGATCTTCTGCACCGGGAACCGGGCCAGGTAGCCCAGCGAGGAATAGCCGGTGCCGAAATCGTCCAGCGCAATGCCCACGCCCAGCTCGGCCATCTGGCGCATGAACTCCTCGGCCTGGGCGTCGTGCTGGATGAACATCGCCTCGGTGATTTCCAGCTCCAGCCGGTCGGCCGGCAGGCCGCTGCGCGCCAGTGCTGCCCGGATGGTGCCGGCCAGGTCGCCATTGTCGAACTGGGCGGGCGACAGGTTGACCGCGACCCGCACCGGCTGGTCCCAGGTCGCGGCATCGGCACAGGCCCGGGCGATGACCCAGTCGCCCAGGGCGCTGATCAGGCCTGAGCGCTCGGCCTCGGCGATGAAGGCGCCGGGCGCCAGCAGGCCCAGGCGCGGATGGCGCCAGCGCAGCAGCGCCTCGAACCCCACGATCCGCGCCTTCAGCCCACCCGGGCGGAAGGCGACGATGGGCTGGTAGAACAGTTCCAGTCCGTCATTGGCGATTGCCTCGCGCAGGTCCTCCAGCAGTTCGCGCCGCTTGTTGGCCTCGCGATGCATTTCGGGGTCAAAGACGGTGACCCGGCCGCGCCCGCTATCCTTGGCATGGTACAGGGCCAGGTCGGCATTGCGGATCAGCTGGTCGATATCGTCGCCCTCGGCAGCCATCGCCAGGCCTGCGCTGGCACCGACGGTGATGCGCGCGTCGTCGATCTGATAGGGCTCGGACAGGCGGGCGATGATGAGGTCCAGAAGGTCCCGCGCAGCGGCGGCCGGCCTGTCCAGCAGGGCCACGCCGAATTCGTCCCCGCCCAGGCGACCGATATGGACGCCGTCCATGCGAAAGGCCCGCAGCCGCTCGGCCACGATCGCCAGAAGCTGGTCGCCCACCGGATGGCCCAGCGAATCGTTGACCGCCTTGAAGCCGTCCAGGTCGAGACAGGCCAAGGCCAGCGTTCCCTGGCCACGCCGGGCCGTCTCCAGCAGCAGGCTGGAAATCTCGCGAAAAGCGGTGCGGTTCTTCAGGCTGGTCAGGGGGTCGGTGCGCGACAGCCAGACCAGTTCGTCCTGGGCCAGCTTCTTCTGTGTGACGTCGGAACCGACACCGCGCAGGCCGATGCGGGCCGGCGCGTCGGCCCGCGCCCCCAGCCGGGGCTCGGCGCCCAGGGGCTTGGCCGCCAGCGACCACCAGCGCCCACCGGGCAGCGCCTCGACCATCAGGTCGCGGAACGGCCGGCCGGCGGCCACCGCGGCGACGAACGTGCCGCGCGACGACGGCGTCAGCAACGCCGTGAAACTGGTTCCCAGCAGCGCGGCAGAGGTCGTGCCCGCCACCTCGCCAAGGCGGGGGGAGCATTTGACGATGACCAGCGCCTCGTCCAGCTCGAACAGCCAGTCGGAGCCGCTTTCCTCGAACGCATTGAGCAGCAGCTCGATGTCCAGCCGGCGCTCCTGCAACTCGGCCTCAGAGCGGAAGCGGTCGGCGAAGACACGCGCCGTGTCGCTGGCGCTGCGCATCACCGTCACGCCATAGACCGCCAGCAGGCAGACCAGCGGCCAGCCATAGGGGTTCTGCGACAGGACGACGCCGCTCGCCCCGCCCAGCGCCAGCACCAGGGTGAAGCACGCCGCCGCGCGCGGCACCGTCGCCAGGGCAAAGCCCCCGGCGCAGATCATGCCGGTCACCAGCGTCGCCACCAGCACCTGCCCCGCCACTTCCAGCTGGTGGAACCACAGCAGCGGCACCACGGCCCAGATCGCGGCCAGGATGCCGGCATGCCAGGTCGCGCGGGTCAGCGTGCGCTCGGACACGCCCATGTCGGGATTGCGCTCGCCCCGCTTGCGCCAGGACAGCCACGAGCGGATGGCGAAGACGACATAGAGCGTCAGCACGGTCAGCCACAGGCCCAGGACCGCCCGGTTGGCAACGGACGAAACGGCCCAGGCCGTCGCCCCGCCGTTGAACAGGTTTGCCGCCATCATCAGCGGCGTGTGGCGCAGCACCGCCTGCAACCGGGCCGCCCGGACACGGCCGGCCGGTCCGCTCCGGTCGCCTTGGGTCTGGACAAGCTGATGCGGCAAAGCGGTCTCTCTCAAGGCGGTGCGCAGGCACGGGACACCGGCAAGGCCGGACCCCAAGGTCGACCACTACCCTGGAAAGTTTTGAGAAGGCGTTAACCCATGGGATTCCGTGTGCGCCGCACGGTGGCGCCGGTCCGCGTACGGATCAACCGGGCCGGGCGCTGCCCCGATAGGTGAAGGTCATCGCCTTGGGCCCGTCGATATAGCGGGTCTTCATCTCCTCGATCCGGAAGCCCGCCCCCTCGATCAGCTTGTCCGGCTCGCGGTTCAGGTGGCAGCCGCCGGCGATCGTCTTCTGCAGGCCGTTCAGGCGCTCCTGCCACTTCACCACGGCGGCGTCCGGTGCCTTGCCATGTTCGACGAACAGCAGCCTGCCGCCCGGCTTCAGCACGCGCCGCATCTCGCGCAGGGCCTTGCCCGCGTCGGGGATCGTGCACAGGGTCCAGGTCGTCACGACCGTGTCGGCACTGTGGTCGTCCAGCGGGATCGCCTCCCCCGTCAGGCCGATGAACTCGACCGGGAACGGCTTGCCCACGGCACGCTTCTCGGCATAGCGGCGCATCTGCGCGGAGGGGTCGAGGCCCCACAGGTGGCTGACCCTGTCGCTATAGAACGGCAGGTTCAGGCCCGAGCCGATGCCGATCTCCAGGACCCGGCCCTCCGCCTCCGGGATCAGCTTGGCGCGCTGCTTCGTCAGGGCGGGCGCCTTCATGACAAGGTTCAGCAGGTGGGGCAGGACATAGTTTTCATAGATCGCCATGGGCGCGCAGACTACACGGCGACCCGTGGAAAAACAGCGTTCATTTGCAGCGGCGACGGCCGGCCCGGCCCCGGCCGGTCACCCATGCGCCGGGGGCGGGTGTCTTGCCGCAGCGGCGGCCCCATGTCTGCTGGCGCATCGCAATCGCAAGACAGGCAGGTCGCATGAAGAACCCCCCAGCCCTGGACCCGGCCGCCGCCCCTGCCCCGGCCGAGGCCGGCATCCGTCGGCAGCGCAGCGCCTGGCGCGAGGCGGTGCTGGTCTGCGGCAAGTGCTCGCGCAAGCTGGACGGCGGCTTTGGCCGCAAGCAGAAGGCGGGCCTGGCCAAGGCCCTGCGCAAGGAACTGGACCTGGGCAAGGGCCGGCGCGCCAGGGCCGGCGTGGTCGAGATGGGTTGCCTGGGCCTGTGCCCGAAGGACGCCGTGACCGTGGTGCGCGGCAGCCAGCCCGGCACGCTCTATGTCGTGCCGCGCGGCGCCGACCTCGACGCGGTCGCGGCGACGCTTGGCCTCAGCGCGAAGCCGGGGCCAGGGGAAGACTGACCGCCGCGCGCAGGCCGCCGCCGGGTGCATCGCCCAGCGTCACCTGCCCGCCATGCAGGTCCAGGATCTGCTTCACGATGGCCAGGCCCAGGCCAGTGCCGCCATGGCCGCGATTGCGCGACGGATCCAGCCGGACAAAGGGGTCAAAGACGCGCGCCCGCTCCGCCGGCGGAATGCCGGGTCCCGCATCGTCGACCAGCAGCACGGCGCGCGCACCGTCCAGCGCCAGGCTGATCGTGGCCTGCGTGCCATAGGCGATCGCGTTGTCCAGCAGGTTGTCCAGCACGCGCCGCGCCGCCGGCTCGCCCATCGCCACCAGGACGACGCCGGGCGGCAGTGCCGCCACGGCGGGGCGCTGCCGTTCGTCGCGGGCCTCGACGCAGGTGCGCACCAGGGCCGCCAGGTCGACCGGCCCGCGCCCCCCGGCATCCAGCGTGGCCCCGGCGAAGTCGAGCGATTCCTCGACCAGCTTCTGCATCCCCTCCACGTCGCGCACCGCCCGCTCGCGCGCCGTCCCCTCGGGCAGCATCTCGACGCGCAGGCGCAGGCGCGTGAGGTAGGTGCGCAGGTCGTGCGAGAGCGAGCCCAGGATGAACGTGCGGCTGTCCAGCAGGCCGGTGATCCGGGCCTGCATGGCGTTGATGGCACGGATCAGGCCTCGCACCTCGCGCGTGCCCTGCTCGGGCAGGGCGACGGGCGGGCCGGCGCCGATCCCCTCCACCGCGCGGGCCAGGCGGCGCAGCGGCTTGGTCTCGCGCACCAGGGCCAGCACCGCCAGCACCGCCACGCTGATGCCGAGCATGCCGCCGATCAGGCCCGCCGGCAGGCCCAGCACCCGTGGCGTCAGGCGTTCCTGCCCCTGCACCACCAGTGTCTCGCCCGAGGCCAGCGTGACGCCGACGCGGAAGCGGCGCACGCCACGCAGGGCGGGATCCGCGTCGCGGTCATAGAGCACGACCGGGGCCCGCGCGCCCAGGCCCTGGCGCACCAGTTCGCGGCCCAGGATGCGCCCCAGGCCAGGCATCGCCGTCTCTCCCGCCTCCGGCTCCAGGGGCCCGGGCTGGATGCGCGCGGGCAGGCCGTTGGCCGCGGTCGCGCGCAGGACCAGCGGCCGGTCGGCCTGCGGCACCCGGTCCAGCAGGGTGGCCAGGGCCAGCACCTGCTGCGCCAGGGGCAGGCGTCCCTCACCCGGGTCGGCGTCGCGCAGCCACCACCACAGGCCGAACATCGCGACCTGCAACAGGGCAAAGGCCACGGCCAGGATCAGGACCAGCCGGCCCAGCAGTCCCAGGCGCCCGAACCAACCGGTGGTTTCAGGCAGAGCGGCGCCGCTCATCCCAGGTCCTCGACCTCGCCCGCGAACAGGTAGCCGACATTGCGCACCGTCGTGATGCGGGCCCCCAGCGCGGGAGCCGCCTGCGCCAGCCGGGTGCGCAGGCGCGACACGGCCACGTCGATCGTGCGGTCGAACGGCTCCACATGCGTGCGCCCCCGCGTCCAGTCCAGCAGCTGGTCGCGCGACAGAACCCGGCGCGGCCGGTCCAGGAAGCAGCCCAGCAGGTCGAACTCGGCCGAGGTCAGGGCGATGCGGGCGCCATCGGCGGCATCGACCGTGCGCGCGTCCAGGTCGACGACCACGCCCTCGACCCGCTTGCGCCGGCGCGGCGGCTCCGCGGCGCCCGGCACCGCCGCCGGCACGGCCCGCACCCGGCGCAGGATGGCGCGAATCCGCGCCAGCAGTTCGCGCGGCGAGAACGGCTTGCCCAGATAGTCGTCGGCCCCCAGTTCCAGGCCCACCACGCGGTCGATTTCGGCCGTCTTGGCGGTCAGCATCAGGATCGGCAGGTGACTGGTCGTGGCAGTCCCCTGGCGCAGGCGGCGACAGATCGACAGGCCGTCTTCGCCCGGCAGCATCAGGTCCAGGATCACCAGGTCCGGCCGCCCCGTGGCCAGGATGCGGTCCATCGCCGCCCCGCCGTCGGCGGCCTGGACCGCGAAGCCTTCGCGTCCCAGGAACTCCACCAGCAGGTCGCGGATGTCGGGATCGTCCTCGACCAGCAGGATCGTCGTCGCCGTCTCTGTCATGGCCGCAGGATCGGGCGCGGCGCGGCGCGACGCAAACCCCCAGACGCGCCCGTTACAAATCGATACATGCCGGGGTGCTGCTGCAAAATCGCGGCAAAGCACGGGGTCCAGGGTTCAACCGTCGCGGGGCAGGCGTCCCGCCCGTCGAAGGAGGATTGGCCATGTCGATCAGGACCCTGCTCGCCCCGCTGGCGCTTGCCGCGGCCCTTGCCGTGACGCTCCAGGCAGGCCCCGCCGCAGCGTGGGAGCGCAACAGCACGACGACCACCCCGCGCGGCACCTGGTCGTCGCATGGCGGTGGCAGCTGCGCCCATGGGACTTGCAGCCGGCACCGCAGCGTGACCGGCCCCCAGGGTTACAGCGCCAGCCGCTCGGGCTCGGTCACGCGGGTTGCCCCGGGGTCCTATGCCTATTCCCGCACCACGACCGGACCGCGGGGCCACAGCGTCACCCGGTCGGGCACCGTGTACCGGCCCCATCCCTATTCCCAGTACTGAGGCGACCAATGGCGATCACACGCACGCTTCTCCTGGTGGCGGGCCTGCTGGGCGGGACGTCCGCCGCCGCCCTGGCCCAGGCGCCGATGCAGCAGGTGCGCAGCGCCTGCGCCGCCGACATGCAGCGGCATTGCGCCGGGGTCCAGCCCGGCGGCGGCCGCATCCTGGCCTGCTTCCGGCAGCACCAGGCCGAATTGAGCCCCGCCTGCCGCGAGGCCCTGGCCGCGGCGCGGGCTGCCCGGGCGAACGCGCAATAGCCCGCCGCATCCGCCCGGGGCATGATCCTGCGACCTGAACCGGGAGGATACGAAGAATGAGCGACGACGATACGCGCGCCCGCGGCCTGGACACGATCCGCCGGGTGTTCGGCCGGGTGCCGGGCCCCGCGACCCAGGAATCGCCCATCATCGAGCACACGATCGAGCAGGTCTTCGGCCGCATCTGGTCGCGCGCGGGCCTGACGCTGCAGCAGCGCTCGATGATCACGGTCACGACGCTGATCGCCCTGGGGCGCGAGCACGAGTTGCGCATCCACCTGGGTGGTGCCCGCAACCTGGGCCTGGACCGCGCCACGGTGGAGGAGATCGTGCTGCACGTCGCGCACTATGCGGGCTGGCCGGCGGGCATCAGCGCCCAGCGCCTGGTGGACGAAGTCTATGGCCCCGCCACCGACAAGGCCACGGCCGAGGACTGATCTCCTTACGCCTGAGCACCTCATCCTGAGGTGCGAGCGGACCGGGCCTCGAAGGATCGGCCACCTGCAATGGCGGCCCATCCTTCGAGACGGCCTGCGGCCACCTCAGGATGAGGTGGTCGCACTGGAAGCAATCATTCGTCGATCAGCTACTTCACCGAGAGGACGTAGGCGGAAAGGGCCTTGGTCGCGGCGTCGAGGCTGGTCTCTGCTTCCGCGATCCTGACCTGGAGGTCCTCGATCCGGGTTTCCTGCTCGTCCAGCTTGGTCAGGTAGCGGCGGTGCAGGTCGCTGCCCTCGGGCACCCGCTGCAGGTTCTCGCGCAGGCGGCCCTGTTCCTCGATGATCGTGCTGCGGTCCGATTCCAGGCGCTCCAGCGCCGCGCGCGCGTCGGTCGCCGCCGTCTGCAACTCGGCCACGCGGCGGAACACCGCGCGGACCTTGTCGTCGATCTCGTCCGAATTGGCGAAATAGGCGATCTGCCCCGCGCTGGCGCTGTTCAGGTCCACATACTGGTCGATCGGCCGTTCCGTGACGATGGCGACGGCCCGCGTCTCGCCCGGCTTCAGCGGCACGGTGATGCGCCACGCGCCATCGGTCAGCGCGACGGCATCGCCCGTCGGCTCGACCAGTGTCAGGCCGGCATCGCGCGGATGCTCGATCACCAGGCGCCGTGCCTCCCGCGCCGGGGCCTGCACGGCATAGGTCGTCGTGCTGCGCTCGATCGAGCGGTAGCGATAGAGGCCGTTGGCGATCGCGCCCTCCGCGATCCGCGTCGTGGCGGCCTGGGTCTTGTCCAGCACCACCTTGGTGTCCAGCGCGAAGGTGACCATGCGTTCCTCGCCCGCGGGGAACGCGGCCAGGCGCGCGTCGCCCAGATAGGCATGGCCGCCCGCGGCACCGCGCTCGTACAGGGTCAGCACACCCGGCGGCAGGCCCGTCTCGCCGTCATTGCTCAGGCGCACGCCGGCAAGGGGATGGCGCTGGCTGATCGCCCCGGCATAGAGCGACAGGCGGCCCGCCGGCACGTCGCGGTCGATGATCGGCACGGCCAGCGATTCGCCCGAGGCAACGGTGATCGGCTGGGTCAGGCGGAACTGGACCTGGGTCTGCGCCTCCTCCCCGGCCACCGCCGTGGCAACCCCGGCCATGCCGATGGGCTCCGGCGCGGCCTGGTTGACGGGGGCCGCCATCATCGGCGGCGGCGGCGGTGGGGGTGGGGGCGCCATGGCGCCGGCGGCGTAGCCGCCGCGGCCGTCGAACAGCGCGGCGCGCGAGCGGTTCATCGAATCCTGCTCATAGTCCCCGCTCGGCACGCCGGGGGACAGGGCCTTCATCTCGCCCTGGTCGGCCGGCGGCAGGATGCGGCCCACCACCTCGACCGGCACTTCGGGGCGGTCCAGGTAGTAGGCGGCATAAAGCTGCTGGCGGAAGGTCACGGGCGAGCCGGAGACCAGCGTCAGCTCGACCCCGTCCCAGTCCTTGCCGCTCATGTTCTCGACCACGGCCCAGCCCTGCAGCCGGGCCTTCTCGCTCTCGGCATCGGCCCCCACGGTCAGGCGATAGGCCGACTTCCACAGCGGCGCGCCGACGACGTAGCCGACCCGCACCGTGCGCGTGCCCTGCCCCCTTGATTCGACCGTGATCGTGCGCTTGTCCCGTGCCTTGTTGGCGGCGATCCCGGCCAGCGCCTCCGACACCTGGCGCTGGACCGCGGGGTCGGTGAACTGCAGCGCCTGGGCATCCTCCAGGACCATCTGCTGCATGCCGGCATCGGTGACCAGCGTCACGCGGTTGCGCACGACGGTGCCGCGATTGTCGCCCAGCTGTTCGGTCACGGGCTCGACGCTCAGCAGCCGGCCGGTCAGCGTGCGGGCGCCGGTCGCCTTGACCTCTGCCCCCTTCAGCGCGTTGAGCAGGGCGGCGGGCGAGATCAGGTCGTTGGCATCAAAGGGCAGGTCGCGGAACAGCTGTTCCATCGGCTCCCGCCCCGGCAGGGACAGGCCGCCCACGCCGCCCTTGTCGTCATAGACGACGACGCTCTTCAGGACGTCGTCGACCTGGGCCAGGGGCACGTCGAAGCTCAGGCGCTCGCTGTCCGTGACCTCGGCCTCGTACTCGAAATAGCCCACGCCGCCGCTGGACAGCATTACCCGCCCCAGCTTCAGGTCGGCGGCAAAGGCCGGCATGGCGCCCAGGCCAAGAGTGGCCAGCGCCGTCCCGGCCAGGACCAGCTGCCTCAGCCCTCCCGCCAGGCGAACTCCCGGTTCCGAATTGCGCGATCGCTCGATCATCAAGGCGCCCTCCCGTATGCGCGGGCGCAGCCTTGGCCCCGATCTGGGCGGGAGCATGGCGGCCCTTGGGCGGAACCATGCCCGCGATCCGGCCCCGGGTCGAGCGACGGCGATCACGGCGCCGATCCTGGACGGCGCCGTGATCGCCCTTCGGCTCAGTTCATGCGGGCGCGCAGCTTCTCCATCGCCTGCTCGATCAGGTCGGCCGCGTCCGGCGACCCGACCAGCCGCGATTCCTCAGCCAGCATGGCCAGGGCCCAGCGGATCGCCTCCCGATTGGGCCCGGTCACCACCTGGCGCGCGCTGGCCTGCGCGCTGCGTTTTTCCAGCTTCATCCCCACTTCTCCCCGCCAAGAAGTCGCGCCCCTTTGTTGGCTACGAATTATGAGGCAGGATCATGGTCGCTACACCTCGTGAAAACCCTAGGCGACCGCTCCAATACATAGTTTGACAATCCATGGATACGCCCAAAAAGCGACTGGATCAATTCCTCACCCGTCTTGAGCGGATGGAGGATATCGAATCCCTGGACCTGATTGGACTTGCCGATCGAACGCGGGAGTTGCTGTCCGACTTGGGACAGCACGACTTTTCCGTGTTCAGCCTGCGCCAGCACGACGATCCCCGCCCGGGACTGTTCCTGGGCACGATGACCGAGAACTGGAGCGCGCACTACATCAACGAGGGGTATCACCAGTTCGACCCGGTGATGACCGCGGTCTCGACCGCGGACGAGCCCTATACCTGGGACGAGATTCCGCGCCGCAATCTGGTGCCCCGGGCGCGCCAGTTGTTCGTGGACGTGGGCAGCATCGGCTACGTCAACGGCATCGTGGTGCCGATGCTGATCCGTGGCGTGGGGCCCGTCGCCTTCACCACCTTCGCCAGACAGCCGGAGGTGACGCCCGCCATCAAGGTCCTGGTCGAGGCCCTGGCCCGCAAGGTGGCGCGCCGCGTCGCCCGGTTGCAGCACCAGCAGATCGACGAACTGCCCCCCCTGACCCCGCGCGAGGCCGAGATCCTGCGCTGGGTCGCCCTGGGCCTCAGTGCAGCCCAGGTGGGCCTGGTGACGGGCATTTCCGCGCGCACGGTCGAATACCACCTGTCGAACGTGCAAAAGAAGCTGAACTCCAACAACCAGACCAACTCGGTTGTCATCGCCCTCGCCGCCGGCATGCTGACGTTCTAGCGCCGGTCCGGTCGGGTCGGGTCGTTGCCAACCCGCGTCCCGGCATGCCCAGGGTCAGGTATTGGGCTGGGGCGTCATGCGGAGATAGGGCTTCAGCGCCGTATAGCCCTTGGGGAACTTCTCCGCGATCACGGCCGGATCCTGCAGCGAGGGCACGATGACGACGTCGTCGCCGTGCTTCCAGTTGCCGGGCGTCGCCACGCTGTGGCTGTCGGTCAGTTGCAACGAGTCGATCACGCGAAGCAGTTCGTCGAAATTGCGCCCCGTGCTGGCGGGATAGGTCAGCGTCAGGCGGATCTTCTTCTTCGGATCGATCACGAAGACCGAGCGCACGGTCAGCGTGTCGTTCGCGTTCGGGTGGATCATGCCATAGAGGTCCGACACCGAACGGTCGGCATCGGCAAGGATCGGATAGTTGAGGGCGGTGCCCTGCGTCTCCTCGATGTCGCCGACCCAGGCGCGATGGCTCTCCAGCGGATCGACGCTCAGCGCGATCACCTTCACGTTGCGCCTGTCGAACTCGCCCTTCAGCTTCGCCACCAGGCCAAGCTCGGTCGTGCAGACCGGCGTGAAGTCCTTGGGGTGGGAGAACAGGATCCCCCAGCTGTCGCCCAGCCAGTCATGGAACTGGATCGGCCCATCGGTGCTGGCCTGCGTGAAGTCGGGGGCGATGTCGCCAAGGCGAAGGGTCATGGGACTTCCCTGCTTTCGGACGGATCTGGAAGGCCCGACGATACAAGTGGGCCTGCTGCCGCGCAAGTTGAGCCACAGCAACTTCCTGGGCGAAATAATATATTACACAAAGTTATTGTTATAAATGGGCTCGACGGCGCTACCGGCGCTGCGCTTCCATGCAGCAGGGATGGGGGGGAACGGGCATGCAGGTGGAGACGTCGCACGGCAGGATCGCGGTGCAGGATACGGGCGGGGACGGTCCGCCGGTCCTGCTGATCCATGGCAATTCCTCGTGCAAGGAGGTCTTCCGCGCCCAGTTCGCGGGTGCCCTGGCCAAGGGCCGTCGCCTGGTCGCCTTCGACCTGCCGGGTCATGGCGCCTCGGCCGACGCGACCGATCCGGCGCGCAGCTACCGCATTCCCGGCTATGCCGACCTGGTCATGGAACTGGCGGACAGGCTGGGCCTGCCGCGCGCCGCGGTGATCGGCTGGTCGCTGGGCGGCCATGTCGCGCTGGAACTGGTCGCGCGCTGGCCCGGCATTGTCGGCGCATTGATCGTGGGCACGCCGCCCATCCGGTTCGAGCCGCAGGCAGTCGCCGCTGCCTTCCATATGGACGAGCATGCAGGCCTGACCGGGCAGGAGACATTCAGCGATGCGGACGCCCTGACCTATGCCGGGCGCACGACGGGGCGCACCCCGCCCGAAGACTTCCTGCTGCGGGCGGTGCGGCGTTGCGATGGCCGTTCGCGGGCGATGATGTTCGCGTCCGCGCTGGCGGGCGAGGGCGAGGACGAGGCGGCCCTGGTGGCGCAGAGCCCGGTGCCGCTGGCCGTCCTGACGGGCGGGGCGGAGCCGATCGTGCGCAACGACTACATCCTGGGCCTGCGCTATGCCGCGCTGTGGCGCAACGCCGTGCAGGCCCTGCCCGGCCTTGGCCATGCGCCGTTCTACGAGGATCCGGCGACGTTCGACGCGGTGGCGGGCGCGTTCCTCGGTTCACTCCCCCGCTGGGGCTGAATCGGGGGCGGATCCGTCCAGCACGTCCTGCGGAATCGGCGCGTCGAAGCCCTCCGCGCCAAAGCCGGCATCCTCCTCCACGCCCTGCAGGCGGTGCAGGCCGGCGCGCAGCCAGGGCCGTACCGCCGCCGGACCCAGCGCCTGCATCCAGCCGTGCCAGGCCTCCGCCCCCTCCAGGATGCGGTCGGCGACGGGGCCCGGCTCCAGGTCGCGGCTCCAACCCACCAGGCCTTCCGAATTCAGGATGGCCAGCGCCAGCATGGCCAGGACCAGTCCCAGGCCGACGCGCCCGGCGCTGGTGCGCGGCGTGGTCGCCGGGATTGCGTCGGCGATCGGCTGGCGTGGCGGCGTGGCCCCGGCGATGGGGGGCACGGCGGCGGAATTCTGCATCTTGTGTGACGGCACGGGCTGCGACATGGCCCAATCCCGCCACAAACTGGGCGATACTGGAAGAGCGGCGGAAGCGGCCGCGTGGAGGGCGGGAGAATGCGTGCGCATGTCGTGGCGGGCCTGGTGGCGCTTGCGGCCCTTGTCGGTCCGGTCCAGGACCGCGTCCAGGCGGACGAGATGGTCACCAGCCCGCAGACCAAGATCGACGGCCTGTGGCGGATGACACCGGGCACGCTGGTCGTGGCGCTGGCCCGCTGCGGCGAGAACCTTTGCGGCAAGGTCGCAGCCCTGGGCAAGGGCATGGCCCGCACCGATGTCCTGAACCCCGTACCCGCCGAGCAGACGCGCGCGCTGTGCGGGCTGCCGATCATGCCGGCGATGCGCTGGGACGGCTATGCCTGGAGCGGTACGCTCTATGATCCGCAGGACGGTACGGTCTACAGCGTCGCGCTGATGCCGGCGGACGACGGCACGCTGTCCGTCTACGGCAATACCGGCACGGGCGAGGAGGCGCTCATGATGCGGAGCTTTGGTCGGTCCGAGACGTGGACCCGGCTGGAGGTGCCGCCGGCATCATGCGCCGAGCCGAACCTGTCCTGACCGCCGACAGCACCAGGAACAGCTCCGCCGCCGCCAGGGTCAGCAGCCAGCTGGCCCAGGCGGTCGCCTGGTAGACGGTCCAGAAGTCGAGCCTCAGGCTGATCGCCAGCCACAGCAGGAAGCGCAGCAGCACCGCCGACAGGGTCAGGGCATAGCTGCGAATGATCCAGCGCCGGTGCGCTGCGATGTTCCGGCGCCAGGCATGCCACCAGGCCAGGCCTGTCGTGACCAGCCAGGCCGTCGCCATGGTGGCGAAGCCCCAGGCGGCGACCGGACCCGCCACCGTGCCGAAGGCCACCGGATAGGCTGCCAGGCCCGACAGCAGGCACAGCACCACATAGCTCCGCCCCAGCCAGCGATGCAGGCCGCGCCAGCGCCGGCGGATCGCCGGCACGAACTGGACCGGTGCCACCAGCAGGGCCAGCCCACCCAGCACGGTATGCAGCAGGAAGGCGACCGGATTGGCCGCCATGTTGCCGCGCAACTGCGCCGGCAGGCTGGCCGGGTCCATGCGAATCTGGTTCAGCGCGAACAGCCCCACCTGCGTCCCCTGCCAGGCCAGAACGCAGAACAGCGCCCAGCCCAGCCAGCGGACCGCGTCAGGCGGGACGGCGCGCGGCCGCGGGGTCGCCGATCGGATCATCCGCCAGAGCAGGCACCAGTTGGCCCGCGGCGTCCATGACCGCCATCACCGGCAGCTCATCAAGGCTGCCGCGCCGCAGGATGGCGACGGCCCGGCCGCGCGGCGCGCACAGCGCCGGATCGGACGCGGCCGAGAACAGCACGACGGACGGCGCGCCGCCCAGCGCCGCCAGGTGCATCGGCCCGGTATCGTTGCCGATGGCCAGGGCGGCGCGGCGCGCGATGGTGGCCAGGCCCACCAGGTCGGTGCGGCCCGTCAGGTCCAGCGCCCGCGGGATCGCGGCGGCCAGCGCGCGTTCCGAAGCGGCCCCCACCACAACGGGCGCTAGGCCGCGCTCGTCCAGCCACGCAGCCAGCGCCGCAAAGCGCTCCACGGGCCAGCGCTTGTCCAGCCGATGGGCGGAGCCGCCCGGCACCAGCATGGCATAGCGCGGGGGTAGGCCCAGCGCCGACAGGTCGGCATTGGCAAAGGCCAGATCGGCGGGCGGGACGTCGGCGATCCCGGCCGCCCGCAGCTGACCCTTCTGCCGCTCCACCGTGTGCAGCGTGTCGCGCAAGGGGTCGGGATCGGGGTGTGAACAACCCCGCGCGATGCCCGACCATTCCGGCCGGGGCGGCGGCATCAGGGTGAAGTAGCGGCTGCTGCGGCCGGAAGTCTGCAGGTCATAGACCCGGTCGAACCGCGCTTGGCGCAGGCGCGCGATCATCCGCCGGCCCGCCAGCAGGTTCCACCAGGCCGGCCGGTCGTCGATCCAGATCTCGTCGAACAGGCCGCTTGCCTGCGCCAGCTCACGCATCGGCGTCGTGGTCAGCAGCGTGACATGGGCCGGGGCGTGGTGATCGCGGATCGCCCGCGCGGGACCAAGCGCCAGGGCGAAGTCCCCCAGGGCGCCATGCTTGATGACCAGGATCCGCGACGTCACGACACCGAACCTCGAAGGGCGGTGCTGCGGCCACGCGGCCGGATCAGCACGCCCGCGTCAAGCCCCCTCACGCTGTCAGCAGCGAGCGGTAGACGTCGAGGGTGGCGGCGGTCATGTGGGCGATCGAGAAATTGGCCTCGATATGCCCGCGCGCGCGCCGCGCCAGGGCAAGCCGCGTGTCGAGGTCAAGGTCGAGCGCCAGCGCCAGCGTCTCGGCCATCGCCTGGGCATCGCCGGGCGGGACCAGCCATCCCGTTTCCCCGTCCAGCACCGTCTCGCGCGAACCGCCATGGCCCGTGGCGATCATCGGCCGGCCCATGGCCTGCGCCTCGACCGCGATGCGTCCGAACGCCTCCGGCTCTATCGAGGCACTGACGACCACGTCGGCCAGCATGTAGGCCGCCGGCATGTCGCTGCAATTGCCCACCAGCCGGACAACGCCGCCCAGGCCCGCGGCATCGATGCGCGCAACCAGTTCGTCGCGATAGCGCTTGCGGCCCTGGTCGGCACCGACCAGCAGCACGGTCAGGTCACGCCGGCCCAGGCGCTCGATCGCCTCGATCATGACCTCCTGTCCCTTCCACCGCGTCAGGCGGCCGGGCAGCATGACCAGGGGACGGTCGTCGGGCAGGCGCCAGGCCTTGGCCAGGGCCGCGAGCCGCTCCGGCTGCACCGCCTGGGGATTGAAGCGTACCAGGTCGACGCCGCGCGGCACCGTCACCAGCTTCCGCGCGACATCGGGATGGCGGGCGATGATGTGGTCCGCGATGAAGTCGGACGTGGCAATGACCCGGTCGCCCGCCGCCATGATCGCGTTGTAGCGCCGTTTCAGGGGCAGGTTCTCGGAATAGGTCCCGTGCCACGTCGTGACCAGCGGCACCCCGCAGGCCCGCGCCGCTGCCCGCGCGCTCCAGGCCGGCGCACGGGAGCGGGCATGCACGATGTCGACGCCCTCCGCCCGGATCAGCTCCACCAGGCGGGCGACATTGCGATACATGACGATGGGATTCTTGCTGTCGACCGGCAGGGTCACGTGCCGCGCGCCCGCGCGTTCCAGTTCCTTGACCATCGGCCCGCCGCAGGATGCGACCAGCGGCAGGGCGCCCGCCTCGACCAGGGCCTGGGCGATGTCCAGGGTGCCGCGCTCGACGCCCCCCGTCTCCAGGGCGGGAATGACCTGCAGCACCGTCACCGGGCGGTCGCCGGCCTGGGCATGGGGCTGCTGCCCGGCACGCACCTCGGCCGCGTGGGTGTCGACCGCGGGCGCGGTGCGGCCGGCCGCCTGTTTCGGCCCCCGGTCCCAGGTGATAGTGTCCGCCTGCACCATGTCGACGCTCAAGCCTGCAACGCTCCTCCGTGACGATGGAGCGACAATCGCCTACCGGGCGGCAATGGGCAATTCGCCAACTGTCGTCTTTCTGGGCGGATTCCGCTCCGATATGGGCGGAACCAAGGCCACTTTCCTGGATGCGCATTGCCGCAGCCGGGGCCTGGGCTATGTCCGCTTCGATTATTTCGGCCATGGCGAATCATCGGGCGCATTCACCGACGGCAGCGTCGGCCGCTGGCTGGATGATTCGCTGGCCGTCATCGACCATCTGACCACGGGGCCGCTGGTCGTGGTCGGCTCCAGCCTGGGCGGCTGGCTGGCGACGCTTGCGACGCGCGCCCGGCCCGACCGTGTGGCTGCCCTGCTGACCATCGCCGCAGCCCCGGATTTCACCGAGAGGCTGATCTGGCAGCCGCTGGATGAGGCCGAGCGGCAGCGGCTGCGGTCGGACGGACACCTGGTCCGCGTGTCGCCCTATGGCACGCCCGACGTCCTGACCTGGCACCTGGTGGAGGAGGGGCGACGCCACCTGGTGCTGGACGGGCCCTTGGCGATCGACTGCCCCGTCCGCCTGATTCACGGCCTGGCCGATGCCGAGGTGCCATGGCAGCTGTCGGTCGAGCTGTGCGAGCGCCTGGCAAGCCAGGACGCCGAAGTGATGCTGATCAAGGGCGGCGACCATCGCCTGTCCAGTCCCGCCCACCTGACCCACCTGTCGGCGACGCTCGACGCGCTCGTCGCCCATAGTGCCTGAGGAAACCTGATGGAAGGGCCTTTGTCCTGGCTGCTGCCGATCGTCATCCTGGGCGTCGTGGCCGTGCTGTTCGCCGGGATCTATAACCTGGTGCGCGCCCGCGACACCGAGACGCCAGAGCGCGGCCGGCGGTCACAGATGCTGATGCGCTGGCGCGTCGGCCTGCAGGCGCTGGCCATCCTGGTGATCCTGCTTCTGATGTGGATGGGACAACGCTGATGGTGCGCCTGACCAAGATCTATACCCGCGGCGGGGACAAGGGGCAGACGTCGCTGGGCGACGGGACGCGGGTGCCGAAGCACGACCAGCGCCTGGCCGCCTATGGCACCGTGGACGAGGCCAATGCCGCGATCGGAGTCGTGCGCCTCTACACCACCGGCGAACCCGATGCGATGCTAGGCCGCATCCAGAACGAGATGTTCGACCTGGGCGCCGACCTGGCCCGCCCCGGCGAGACGTTCGACGCCCCCAACGAGTTGCGCATGGTCGAGAGCCAGGTGAAACGCCTGGAGCAGGAGATCGACCGGATGAACGCCTCGCTGGCGCCGCTCAATTCCTTCATCCTGCCGGGCGGCTCCATCGCTGCGGCGCATCTGCATGTCGCGCGCACGCTGACCCGGCGGGCCGAGCGCGAGATGGCCGCCCTGGCCGCGCACGAGGCCGTGAACCCTGCGGCGATGCGTTACATCAACCGCCTCTCCGATCACCTTTTCGTGCTGGGCCGGGCCCTTAACGCCAATGGCGCCAACGATGTCCTGTGGGTTCCCGGCGCCAGCCGCTAAACCCCCAGGACTCCACGGAAAACAGGGAAGCCTGCCGCAATCTTGTGCAGCGGCCGCCTGCTGAGGGGGCAGAATGCCCGTGCCGTTCGCAGCGTCCCGTGCGGCAGGACGCGGGTCGGGGGATTGTGGCCATTCGTTGACACGGCTTGGGCCGCACACATATTGTGCACCGCGTCATGCCGTGCGGCCCGTCTCGTGGTTGCGCGTGATCCCCTCTTGCTGAATAAAGCGCCGGCCATTCTGGGCCAGGTTGGGTGGAGCGACAGATGAAGGTGCTGGTGCCCGTCAAGCGGGTCGTCGACTATAACGTCAAGATCAGGGTCAAGTCGGACAAGACGGGCGTTGATCTGGCGAACGTGAAGATGTCCATGAATCCCTTCGACGAAATCTCGGTCGAAGCGGCACTGCGGCTCAAGGAAGCGGGCAAGGCGACGGAAGTCGTCGCCGTCTCGATCGGTCCCGCCCAGGCGCAGGAGACGATCCGCACGGCACTCGCCATGGGTGCCGATCGCGGCATCCTGGTGAAGGTCGACGGCGAGGTCCAGCCGCTGGCGGTGGCCAAGATCCTGAAGGCGATCGCGGCCGAGGAGCAGCCCGGCCTGATCGTCGTGGGCAAGCAGGCGATCGACGACGACTGCAACCAGACGGGCCAGATGCTGGCGGCGCTGCTGGGCTGGGCCCAGGGCACCTTCGCCTCCAAGATCGACATCGAGGGCGACAGCCTGAAGGTGACGCGCGAAATCGACGGCGGTCTCGAAACCGTTTCGCTCAAGATGCCGGCCGTCGTGACCAGCGACCTGCGCCTCAACGAGCCGCGCTATGCCAGCCTTCCCAACATCATGAAGGCCAAGAAGAAGCCGATCGCGGAGAAGACCGCGGCCGACTATGGCGTGGACCCGACTCCCACCCTCAAGACCCTGTCGGTCGAGGAGCCGCCCAAGCGCAAGGCCGGCATCAAGGTGAAGTCGATCGAGGAACTGGTCGAGAAGCTGAAGACCGAAGCGGGGGTGATCTGAGATGACGAGCCTGGTCCTGGCCGATCATGACGGGTCGGCGCTGAAGGCGGCAACGCTCAACACGATCACGGCGGCAACCCAGATGGGCGGCGACGTCCACGTCCTGGTTGCCGGCTCGAATGTCGGTGGCGTCGCCGACGCGGCCGCGAAGGTCGCGGGCGTCGCCAAGGTCCTGGTCGCCGATGCCGCGACCTATGACCATTTCCTGGCCGAGCCGGTGGCGGCGCTGGTCGTCGACCTGGCCAAGTCGTACGACGCCGTGCTGGCGCCCGCGACCTCGGTCGGCAAGAACATCCTGCCGCGCGTCGCTGCCCTGCTCGACGTCTCGCAGATCTCCGAGATCCTGAAGGTCGTCTCCGCCGACACGTTCGTTCGGCCGATCTACGCGGGCAATGCCTTCGCCACGGTCCAGTCGGCCGACGCCAAGAAGGTGATCACCGTGCGCGCGACCGCTTTCCCGGCGGCGGCGACGACGGGCGGCACCGCGGCGATCGAGGCCGTCGGCGCCGTTGCCGACCCGGGCCTGTCGTCCTATGTCGGGGCGGAACTGTCGAGCAGCGAGCGGCCCGAGCTGACCAGCGCCAAGATCGTCATCTCCGGCGGTCGTGGCATGCAGTCGGGCGACAATTTCCACCTGCTGGAAAAGGTGGCGGACAAGCTGGGTGCAGCCGTTGGCGCCAGCCGCGCCGCGGTCGATGCCGGCTTCGTGCCCAACGACTATCAGGTCGGCCAGACGGGCAAGATCGTCGCCCCGCAGCTGTACATCGCGGTCGGCATTTCGGGCGCCATCCAGCACCTGGCCGGCATGAAGGACAGCAAGGTCATCGTCGCCATCAACAAGGACGAGGAGGCGCCGATCTTCCAGGTCGCCGACTATGGCTTGGTGGGTGACCTCTTCAAGCTCCTGCCCGAGCTTGAGCAGGCGCTGGCGAAGTAGGCCGGGCCTGAAACGGACCACGGGACTGATCTTGACTGACCATAGCCTGCGGGCGCACCCCGCCCGCAGGCAGCCTCTGGCGGAGGGCAAAGCTTCATGGTGATCCAGAAGGTCGGCGTCATCGGAGCGGGGCAGATGGGCAATGGTATCGCCCATGTCTGTGCCCTCAACGGATTCCAAGTCCTGCTCTCCGACATTGACGAGGCCCGGGTCAAGGCGGCGCTGGACGTGATCGAGGGCAATCTGCGCCGCCAGGTCAGCCGCGGCCACATCAAGGACGAGGACCTGGAGCGCACGCTGCGCAACATCACGCCGACCGTCGGACTCGACGCCTTTGGCGAGGTGGATTTCGCGATCGAGGCGGCGTCCGAGGATGAGGCGGTCAAGAAGTCGATCTTCCGCGCCCTCTGTCCCAAGCTGAAGCCGGATGCGCTGATCGCCTCCAACACGTCGTCGATCTCGATCACCCGCCTGGCTTCGACCACGGACCGCCCGGAGCGGTTCATGGGCATGCATTTCATGAACCCGGTCCCGGTGATGCAGCTGGTCGAGCTGATCCGCGGCATCGCGACGGGCGAGGACACGTTCCAGACGGTCCGGGAAATGACGGTGAAGCTGGGCAAGACCCCGGCCAATGCCGAGGACTTCCCGGCCTTCATCGTCAACCGCATCCTGCTGCCGATGATCAACGAGGCGGTCTATACCCTGTACGAGGGCGTGGGCACGGTCGAGGCGATCGACACCGCCATGCGGCTGGGCGCCAACCACCCGATGGGGCCGCTGCAACTGGCCGACTTCATCGGCCTGGATGTCTGCCTCTCGGTGATGCAGGTGCTCTATGACGGGCTGGCCGATTCCAAGTACCGCCCCTGCCCGCTGCTGGTGAAGTATGTCGAGGCCGGGTGGCTGGGCCGCAAGGTCAAGCGCGGCTTCTACGACTATCGCGGCGAAGTCCCCGTTCCCACGCGCTGACCGGCCAGCGCGGCCGGAGCCATGGCTTCGCGGATGCGTATCCTTTCCCCCGCGCCGGTCCTTCTCCTGGCCCTGGTCCTGATGCCCGGTGCGATGCGCCCTGTGTGGGCCGCAACGTCGAGCGAGCAGTACGACGCCTGCATCGCCGCCACCCAGGACAATCCTGCGGCAGCCCTGGCGACCGCCCAGGCCCTGGTGTCACGCGGCGGGGGTCAGCCGGCCGAGCACTGCCTGGCCCTGGCGGAGGTCGCGACCGGCAATCCGCGTGAGGGGGCGGCGCGCCTGGAACGGCTGGCCGAGCAGACCGGGAGCGAGATGAAGCCGGCCATGTGGGCCCAGGCCGGCAATGCCTGGATGATCGCCGGCCTTTACAACGATGCCGAGCGCGCCTTCACCCAGTCGCTGAAGCTGCGCCCCAACGACGTCGACACCATCGTGGATCGCGCCGGCGCCCTGGCCGCCGCCAATGACTGGGTCCTGGCCAGCGCCGCCTTGACCAAGGCGATCGTCCTGGCGCCGGGACGGGCCGACCTGTTGCGCCTGCGAGCCACGGCCTACCGCCGTGCCGACCAGCCCGAGGCCGCGGCCCTGGATATCGACCGGGCCCTGCAACTGGCGCCACAGGATCCGGATGCATTGCTGGAGCGCGGCCTGCAGCGGGCCGAGCGCGGCGAGCGCGACAGCGCGCGCCAGGATTTCGAGGCAGCCCTTCGCCTGTCGCCGGAGGGCGATGCCGGGGCGACGGCGGCGATCAACCTGCAGAACCTGGACAATCCCCTGCCCCTGCAGGACGGCGCCGAATAGCCAGGCTTCAGCAGCGCTCCAGCCAGAGGCTCGTCTCGAATGCACCGTCCACCAGGGGGAGGTGCGCAATCGGTGTGCGGGCCAGCTCCGCCGCCATGCGCGTCACCGCCCAGCGGCTGGAGAACAGAGGGCGGAAGCCGTTGCCGAGGAGCGGCGCCAGCGCCTGCTGTTCGTTGTAGCCACGCCACGTCCAGGCGGCGGGATAGGGCTCCGGCAGGAAGATGTCGTGGACATGGATCAGCACGCCGGGCGGCAGGGCGGGCAGGACGGCCGTGAACAGGTGATCGACGTCGCTACCCGGCATCAGCACGTGGCTGCTGTCGACCACCAGGATGTCGCCCATCCCCAGCCCCGCGAAGACACGGCTGCCCGCCCCCTGAAGTGTCTGCCGCACGAAGCGCACCGGCAGGCCGTCGATCGCGGCGCGTGGCGCGGGATCGATGGCGATATGCTCGCATGGCACCTGGTGGTCCTGCAGGGCGCGCACGATGAAGCGGGTGGAATGGCCGGAGCCGATCTCCACGATGCGCCTGGGCCGCCGCGTCGCAACCAGGGCATAGAGGACGGCAGCGTCCAGGCGGGGGAACCAGTCCTGGCTCCAGCGCGGCGCCGGCGCAGGATCGTCGGCACCGATTGCCTCAAGCGAGGCGGCGACGTCAGCGACCGCCTGAAGCACGGCGCGGAACGCCGGTTCCTGGGCGGAGAAGAGTGCCTCGAGCCATGGTCGCGCCGGCTCGACCGCGGCATCGGCGTGCCGCGCCGGGATGAACCAGCCGCGCTGCGCCAGGCCGGTCAGCGTGGCCAGCCCAAAGGCCAGCCCCCGCAGCGTCACGGGCGGCCCACGGCGATCATGGCAACAGGATCAGCCCCTCGCGCGCCAGGACCGGCTCGGGCCCCTCCGCTCCGGGCGCGGTTGCCGCCAGCTGGCTCCCGATGCGATCCAGGAAATCGTCGTCATGCCGGGGGTCGTGGTGGAACACGACATAGGTCTTCACCTGTTGCCGGCAGCACAGATGCAGGCCGTCCTCCCAGCTGGAATGGTCGCCCTCCCAGTGTTCCGTATCGACATGGGACGCATCAAAGATCGCGATGTCGGCGCCGCGCAGCAGGTCAGCCACCGCGGCGGAGGGTGCCTCCGGCCGATGCTCTGCATCCGTGATGTAGGTGACGACCTTGCCGCCATATTCGATACGGTAGCCGACGCTGGGCCCGCCTGGACGGGTGGCGGCCGAATGGACCCACAGGCCGGGACGAAGCTCGATCGCGTCGCCCATGCGGAAGTCGCGATAGTCGACCGCCGCGTTGAAGACATCGGGTGACACCGGGAAAAGCGGCGGCACCATCAGGTCGTAGAGCACCTGGCGCGCGCTGCGTCCGCTGTCCCCATGCCGCCCGACCCACAGGCGGAAAGCATTGCGCGGGGAGAACAGCGGCTTGAAGAAGGGCAGGCCGCAGACATGGTCGAAATGCGAATGGCTGAGCAGGATGTCGGCATCGACCGCATGCCCGTTCAGGTCGTTGCCCAGGTGCCGGATGCCGGTCCCGGCATCGAGCAGGAGCAGGTGTGGCCCGCACCGTACCTCGACACAGGCGGTGTTGCCGCCATAGCGCAGCGTCTCCGTCCCGGCGCAGGCCATGCTGCCGCGCACACCCCAGAACCGGACCAGGACCTGCCCCGATTCGGTGTGGATGTCGGGCTCCATCGTTTCAGGACGCCTGTTCATGGGCGTAGCTTGCCATGAGACGGCACAGCACAATAGCGGGCATGCACCAGCCGATTCTCCTCGACATTGACGGCCCCGTGGCGCGGATCACTCTGAACCGGCCGGAAAAGCACAATTCCCTGGGGGTCGATGACCTGGCGCTGTTCGAGCAGCACCTGGACGCAATCGCCCTGGCCGAGGGCATCCGCGTGGTGATTCTCTCGGGCGGCCGCTCGCGCAGCTTCTGCTCGGGCGCGTCGCTGGGTGAGCTGGGCGTGCGCGACTGGTCGAAGGGCCCGCTGGAGCGGGTGGTCGAGCGGCTGGAGGCGGTGCGCGTGCCGGTGATCGCCAGCCTGAACGGCGGCGTGTTCGGCGGCGGGGTCGAGGTGGCGCTGGCCTGTGATTTCCGGATCGGCGTCCATGGCATGCGCGCCTTCGTACCGCCTGCGCGGATCGGCATCCACTATCCTGTCAGCGGCCTGCACCGCTTCGTCGAGCGCCTGGGCCTGAACGTGGCCAAGCGCCTGCTGCTGGCGGCGGAGGAATTCGACGACGCCGAGATCCTGCGCGTGGGCCTGGTCGATCGCCTGGTCGACCCTGCGGCCCTGGATGCCAGCGTGGGCGCGCTGGCGGAGCGGCTTGCAGGACTGGCGCCGCTGTCGCTGGCGGGCATGAAGGCCAGCCTGAACGCCATCGCCCGGGGCACCCTGGACGAGGGCGCGGCGCACGCGGCCATGGCGGCCTGCTTTGCCAGCGCAGACTTCCGCGAAGGTCTGGCCGCCCATGCCGAGAAGCGCAAGCCGCGCTTCGAGGGACGTTGAGGCCGGCGCCGGGAGGCCTCTGCGCGCAGTCTGCGTCCTGCTGGCCTTTGACGGCCGCCCGCAGTCGTGGCCATTGAAGCGCAGTCCCATCGAGGTCAGCGCCACCATGCCGACGATCCTGCTTCTGGTCGCATCAAACGTCTTCATGACCTTTGCCTGGTACGGTCACCTTAAGTACCGCGATGTCGCCCTTTGGAAAGTGATCCTGATCGCTTGGGGCATCGCATTCTTTGAGTACTGCCTGATGGTGCCTGCCAACCGCATGGGCTATGGCACATTCACGGCGGGCCAGCTCAAGGTGATCCAGGAGGTCATCACCCTGGGAGTTTTCGCAATCTTTTCCGTCGCATGGCTGGGAGAAGGCCTCCGCTGGGGGCACCTTGGTGCCTTCATCTGCCTGCTGGGCGCGGTCTACTTTATTTTCAAGTGGTAAACATGTCCTTATGGCGCGCCAGCGTGATCGTCACCACCGCCCAGGTGAACGCGGCCGAGGCCGCCTGCGCCCTGGACGCCCTGGCGATCAGCACGTTCGAACACGGCCCCGATTGGCGCGTGGAAGCCCTGTTCGAGGACGAGCCCAGCCGCGACGGCCTGGCCGCCGGCCTGGCCGCGGCGGGGATCGACGATGTGTCGAGCCTTGAGGTCGGCCCGGTCGAGGCCCGCGACTGGCTGGCGGAGGCGCACGAGCATGCGGCCCCACGCCGGCAGAGCCGCTTCTGGATTGCCGAGGAACGGGGCGAGCCGGCGCCGCCCGGCACGCTTCCCATCGTCGTCGACGCGGTCCATGCCTTTGGCACCGGGCGCCACGGCACCACAGCCGGCTGCCTGCTGGCGCTGGAGGACATCGCCCGGCGGCGTCGGATCCCGCGCATGCTGGACCTGGGCTGTGGCAGCGGGATCCTGGCCATCGCCGGCGCGCGCCTGTGGCACGGCCACGTCGTCGCCGTCGATATCGATCCCCTGTCGGTGGCGGCGACCGCGCGCAACGCACGGGCCAGCGGCGTGCGGCTGACCTGCTTCGCCGCCGATGGTGCGGCGGAGTATCGGTTGAAGGCGCAGCGCCCCTTCCCGCTGATCGTGGCCAACATCCTGGCGCGACCGCTGGTCCTGCTGGCGCCCGGGATCATGCAGCGCCTGGCACGCGGCGGCACGCTGGTCCTGTCGGGCCTGCTGGTGAAGCAGGAGAACCAGGTCCTGCACGCCTATCGCGAACAGGGACTGGTCTTTCGCGCGCGGCGGCGCATCGGCGACTGGTCGACGCTGGTGCTGCAGCGCCCCTGACATCCGCGGCAGGGCGCCAGGGGGCAATCGCCCCTGGACATGAAAACGGCCCCGACAGCAGGGATGTCGGGGCCGCCTTGTCTGGCGTCCTGCCGTCTGGTCGGCCGTCGCGATCAGGCCGCGAGGCGCGGCCTGGCGACGACACCGTCCGCGTCGTTCGCCTGGGCATCGAAGGCCGACGCCGCGATGACGACGGCGCCCACGGGCTCCGCCCGGTTCGCCACGACATCGCCGATGTCGGACCGCACCAGGCCGATATCGGCCAGCATGCGATCGTCCAGCGCGTCCAGTTCGGCAAAGGTCCGACGCTTCTCGAACCAGGTGCCAAAGCCATCAATCACGGCGTTGATGCCATGGCTGAAGGCTCGCACCGCGTCGATCATGACGTCGGCCACTCCAGTCACCGGCAATTGCCATGCCTCGACTGCAACATTGACCACACCGACGTCCTGAGCGCGAGCAGATGAATTCTGCGGGCGGGACGCCGTGGTCAGGAACTTGCTCATTTTCGCTCTCCTGATCAGGCGCTGTCCACGAGCGGGAATGTAGGCGTCCCGGCCCATTTCAGTCAGGGGGTGCAGTGCAGCATAGACCTGCGTCCGCCGCATGAGCGGACGTCGAGATGGCACATTTCCACATGACTGTAACCCAATCGCAACCAATCGCGCGCAGGATCGGCAAGCGTGGCGCAATGCCCCTCCCTGGCGACTTGCGCTAGACTGGCGGCATGACGCCGCTCGACGATGCCCCCGCCACCCTGGCCCCCCTTCCCCATGCCGCCCGGCTTGCCCTGCTGCGGGCGGAGCTGGCGCGTCAGGACCTGCACGGCTTCCTGGTCCCGCTGGCGGACGAGCATCAGGGCGAGTACATCCCGCCCAGCACACAACGCCTGGCCTGGCTGACGGGTTTCGGCGGGTCGGCCGGCCTTGCCATCGTGCTGGCGGACCGGGCCGCGATCTTCGTCGACGGTCGCTACACCCTGGCCGTGCGCGACCAGGTCGACGCCGCGCTGTTCACCCCGCGCCATGTCACGGACGAGCCGCCGCGGGCCTGGTTGGCTGAGGGGCTGAAGGGCGGCGAGCGCATCGGCTATGACCCATGGCTGCACACCCGCGGCCAGTTGGCCCCCATCGCCGAGGCGGCGCACAGGGCGGGTGCCGAGCTGGTCGCCGTGACGCGCAACCCGATCGACGCCGTCTGGGCCGACCGACCGGCCCCGCCCACGGCCCCCGCGATGGCGCAGCCGCTGGATCATGCCGGTGTCGATTCCGCGACCAAGCGCCTGAAGCTGGGTCAGGACCTGGCGGCGGAAGGCGTGCAGGCGGCGGTGCTGACGGCCCCGGACTCGATCGCCTGGCTTCTGAACCTGCGGGGTGGCGACGTGCCCTGCAACCCTCTGATGCTGGCCTTTGCCATCCTGGACTCGGATGGCGGCGTCGACCTGTTCGTGGACCCGGCCAAGCTGGACGCTACCCTGCGCAGCCACCTGGGCAACGCCGTGCGCCTGCACCCGCCGGGCGACTTCGTGGCGGCGCTGGAGGCGCTGGGGGCAGCCGGCGCCGTCGTGCGGGTCGACCCAACGACGGCCGCGACCCTGATCCTGGATCGGCTTGAGGCATCGGGCGCACGCCTGTCGCAGGGCCTGGATCCCTGCCTGCTGCCCAAGGCGCGCAAGAACCCGGCAGAGATGAAGGGCACCCGCAACGCCCATGCACGCGACGGTGCGGCGCTGACGTGCTTCCTGCACTGGCTGTCGACCCGCCCGCCGGCGGAGTTGCCGGACGAGTTGGGCGCCGTTGCCCGGCTGGACGCCTTCCGCGCGGCGCACGGCTGGTACCGCGGCATGAGCTTCGACACGATTGCCGGCTTTGGTCCCAATGGCGCGATCGTGCACTACCGCGCCACGCCGCAGACCAGCCGGCAGCTGGTGCCGGGAAACCTGTTGCTGGTCGACTCGGGCGCCCAGTACCCGGACGGCACGACCGACGTCACCCGGACCATCGCCATCGGCACGCCCTCGCCCGAGCATCGCGACCGCTACACCCGCGTTCTGAAGGGGCATATCGCCCTGTCGGCGGTGCGCTTCCCCAAGGGGACGACGGGATCGCAACTGGACGCGCTGGCCCGGGCGCCATTGTGGGCGGCGGGCCTGGACTATGACCATGGCACCGGCCATGGCGTCGGCAGCTATCTGTGCGTGCACGAGGGTCCGCAGCGCATCTCCAAGATCGCCAGCACGGTGGCGCTGGAGCCGGGCATGATCGTCTCGAACGAGCCCGGCTACTACAAGGCCGGCGCCTATGGCATCCGGATCGAGAACCTGATCGCGGTGGCCGAGGCGGCGGCCCCGGTCGGTGCCGAGAAGCCGATGCTTGGGTTCGAGACGCTGACCCTGGCCCCCTATGACCGGCGCCTGGTTGAGACGACCCTGCTGACGCCGGATGAGCGGTCCTGGCTCAATACCTATCATGCACGCGTGCGTGGCGTGCTGACGCCGCTCCTGCCGGTAGAGGCGGCCCGCTGGCTGGAGGACCAGACGGCCCCGTTGTGACGGAGGACCCCTGCCGAGTGCACCAAAGCATTGATCTGCAACAAGGTTCACAACCCGGCACAAGCGCTCAGTACACGAACATGACGGTCGACATTAATCTGCTGGTAACCTCAGAAATATACTTCCGGTTCTGAACCAACTCTCAGCCGGAGCCGGTGCCCTCATGGCCGCAATCCAGGACCTGAAGATCGCGACGCGCCTTTCGGCGCTGATCGTGCTGTTGCTGCTTCCGATTGCGTACCTGATGTTCGCCCTGGTCACCGAAAAGCAGATCGCGATCGACTTCGCGGAGGCCGAGAACACCGGCAACCACTACGTCCAGAAGATCCAGCACGTGATGGACCAGACGGCCCAGCGCGAAATGGGCATGCCCGCGACCGGGCTGGAGGAAGCCATTGCCGCCCTGAAGGCGGTGGCGACGGAATACGACGCGGCGCTGGGGACGCAGGCGGTTTCGAAGGCAGCGCTCGATGCCCTCGCCGGGTCGGGCGACTACACGACCGTCGCACCGGCGCTGCTGTCGCTTGTCGGTGCCGTGGCCGACGGGTCCAACCTGACGCTCGATCCCGACCTGGACAGCTACTATGTCATGGACCTGGTCACGACCAAGCTGCCCACGATCCTGGACCTGACCACCCGCCTTCAGCTGCTGCAGAAGACCCATGGCGAGGGCGAGGCGCATGAGCGGGCCGAGCTTCTGATCCTGGGTGCGCTGGACACCGCGCTGGCCGCATCCAATACCGACATCCAGAAGGCGACTGGGGCCAACGCGCTGGTCCGGGAGCGCCTGAACAACCGCTATGGCGCGATGATCGCCGCGGAGCAGCAGCTGCGCGAGGGAATCAAGGCCGGCGCCCCGACGCAGGCGGCGCAGCAGGCCCTGCTGAAGGCGATCGAAGCCCTGTGGGTTGAGGCCACCGATGTCCTGGACGTCCTGTTGCAAACCCGCATCGGCCGCCTTGAAGCGAAGATGATCGAGGCCCTGGCCGTGTCGATCACGCTGGTCCTGCTGGCGCTGGGCCTGTTGATCGCCATTTCGCGCTCGATCACCCGGCCGTTGGCGACGCTGACCGCCACCATGATCCGGCTGGCCCGGGGCGAGCTTGACCTGGACGTGCCCGGCGGCACGCGCAAGGACGAACTGGGCGAGATTGCTCGCGCCGTGGTCGGGTTCCGCGACGCAGCGCAGGCACGCGGCCGGGAGGAGGCTGCAGCCGCAGCCGAGGCCCGGCACCAGCGCGAGCAGGAAGAGGCCGCCGCGGCTGCGCGCGATGCGGCCGAGCGCAAGGCGCAGGAGGACCAGCACCAGCGCGCCGCCGCGGCCGCGCGGGCCGCCGGCCTGCGCGAGATGGCCGACGCGGTCGAATCCCATACCGGTCGCGCCGTCGCCCAGGTGGCCGACAGCATGACCAGGGCGGCCGATACCGCGACCGGCATGTCACAGGCGGTGAGCCATGTCAGCGCCAACGCCCAGAACGTCGCAGCCGCCGCCCAGCAGGCCCTGGCCAATGCCCAGACCGTGGCCAGTGCGACCGAGGAGTTGAGCGCGTCCATCGCCGAGGTGACGCGCCAGGTGGTGCTGTCCGCCGACATCAGCGACGCGACCAGCAGGATGGGCAGCGGAACCGCGGACAAGATTGCCGCCCTGAATACCGCGGTGGAGGGCGTGGGCCGTGTGATCCAGCTGATCTCCGACATCGCCGCCAAGACCAACCTCCTGGCGCTGAACGCCACGATCGAAGCCGCGCGCGCGGGCGAGGCGGGGCGCGGCTTCGCCGTCGTCGCGGCGGAGGTCAAGACGCTGGCCAACCAGACCGCCCGCTCTGCCGACGAGATCAACCAGATGATCTCCACCATCCAGGTGGCGACGGACGAGGCCGCGGGCGCCGTCAACGCGATCGTCGGCCGGATCGCCGAACTGCGCGGTGCGTCCGTCTCGATCGCCAGCGCCATGGAGGAGCAGAACGCGGCCACCGCCGAGATCGGCCGCAATGTCAGCGACTCGGCCGAGGCCGCGCGCGAGGTGGCGCGCCGCATCGCCGACGTCTCGCGGGAGGCCGACCGCGCCGGCGACTTGGCCCACGAGGTCAAGGACCTGTCGGCCGAGGTGGCGACGCGGATCGATGCGCTGAAGTCCGCCGTGGTCGAGTCCGTCCGGTCCGCGGCCCCGGAGGTCAATCGCCGTTCCGAGCCGCGCCACCGCGTCGAGGTGGCGGGCCACCTCTACGAGGGCACGGCCGGATCGGTCCGCGCGGGCGGCGTCGCCCAGTCGGTGCTGGTCGTCGACATCTCGCGCCATGGCGCGTTCCTGATCGTGCGCGACGACGGCGCCGCTCCGAATGCCAGCACCGGCGTGCTGGAGGTGCCGGGCCTTGCGGCATCGCCCGCCTTCGACATCGTCGCGCGGCGCGGCCAGGAACTGCATGCCCGCTTCCGCTTCGCGGACGAGGGCGAGGAACGCAAGACGATCCAGGCGGTGGATCGCTTCGTCAGCGCCAACGGGATGGCGCTGGCCGCGTGAACCAAGGCCTTACGCTAGGCGTTCCCGGCGCTGCGCGTCAGCGCCGGGCATAGGGGCCGGTCAGCGTCGCATTCGCGCCGCAGGCGGCGGAACAGGCCCCGGCCTCCACCCTCGCGGTGTTGCCCTCCAGGCGGATCGTGCCGCTGCAGTCGGCCTGCTCACCCGACCAGGCCAGCACGCCGCCTTCCTGCCGCCGGGCGGTGATGTAGAGCTGGCAGTTCCGGAACTTGGCCTGCTCGATGGTCAGGAAGGCACCCTCGATCGTGCCGTCGACCTGTTCCACCAGGACCATGGTGCCCTTCTGCCCCTGCTGCTGGAAATCGTAGACCCCGCCGACCGGCGGCGCTGCCCCACGCGCGGCGTAAAGGTCCTTCAGCCGCTGGGACAATTCCATCAGGCGCTCGTTATAGGCATGTTCCAGGCACTCGTTGTCACCACGGGAACAGTCGGTGTTGCGCGCCACGGTCCAGCGCCGCTGGGCGATGCGCAGGCGATTGCGCTCGTCCGACGGCACCGCGTTCATCAGCCCTTCGTACAGGCGACCCAGCGTGCCGTCGCGCCAGGTCAGCTTGGAATTGACGCAGATCGCGCGCTCGATGGGTCCTGTCGAACGGCCGCAGTCAAAGCTGGCGGTCTGGGCCTGGACCGCCGGGGCCTGGCCCCCAAGCGCCAGCAGGGCCAGCGCCGCGAGTGCAGCCCTCACGGGGCGGCCTCCAGGTCGAATTCCAGGGGCCGGCCGGCCGGTGCCCCCAGCAGTTCGCCCTCGCGCATGGCCAGGTTGCCGCGGATCACGGTCATGACGGGCCAGCCGGTCACCACGCGGTCCTTGAACGGGCTCCAGCCACAGCGGCTGGCCAGCCAGTCGGATTCGATGCGCTGCCGGCGCTTCAGGTCGACGATGGTCAGGTCGCCGTCGAAGCCCGGGGCGATCTGCCCCTTGTTCCGGATGTGGAACAGGCTGGCGGCGCGGGTGCTGGTCAGGGCCACCAGGCGGTCCAGGCTCAGCCGCCCCTGCGCCATGTGGTCCAGGAGCAGGGGCAGCAGCGTCTGCACGCCCGGCATGCCGGACGGGCTTTCGGGATAGGTCTTGGACTTCTCGGCAAAGGTGTGGGGCGCGTGGTCGGAGCCGATCACGTCCACGGTCCCGTCTGCCACCCCGGCCCACAGCCCGTCGCGATGCCGGGCGGCGCGGATGGGCGGGTTCATCTGCGCCAGCGTCCCGATCTGCTCATAGCATTCGGGCGCCGTCAGGGTCAGGTGCTGCGGTGTCGTCTCGACCGAGGCGATGTCCTTCTGCCCCTTCAGCCAGGCCATCTCCTCGGCACTGGTGACGTGCAGGATGTGCACCTTGCGCCCCGCCGCACGCGCGGCGCGGATCGCCCGCTCGGTCGCGGTCAGGGCCGTCAGTTCGTCGCGCCACACCGGATGGGTGCGGGGATCGCCGCGTTCGGCCAAGGCCTTGCGCTCGCGCAGGCGGGCCTCGTCCTCGGCATGGATGGCGACGCGGCGCCGGCCGGAGCGCAGGACCGCGGTCAGTCCCTCGTCATCCTCGACCAGAAGGTCGCCGGTGGACGAGCCCATGAAGACCTTGACCCCGCAGACGCCGGGCAGGCGCTCCAGGTGCGGCAGGTCGGCGACGTTCGAGGCGGCGGCACCGACATAGAAGGCGTGATCGCAGCGCATGCGGCCACGGGCGCGCGCCAGCTTGTCCTCGATCGCCTCCTGCGTGGTGGTCGCGGGCTTGGTGTTCGGCATCTCGAACACGGCAACGACCCCGCCCAGGACGGCGCAATCGCCGCCGGTCGCCAGGTCCTCCTTGTGCTCCAGGCCCGGCTCGCGGAAATGGACCTGGGTGTCGATCACGCCTGGCAGGACATGGAGGCCGGTCGCGTCGACCACCTGCCCGGCCTGGGCCGGGTCCAGAGCTCCGATCGCGACGATGCGACCATCGCGGATGGCGACGTCGGCGACGCCAGTCGCCCCCGGGGTGACGACCGTTCCCCCGCGAACCAGCAGATCGACGGTCATGGGGCCGTCTTGAAATGCAGTTGGGCCGGCACCGCCGGGACGCCGTCCGTGCTCTTGAAGTTCATGTGCGTGCCGCCATTGAAACCGACGCCATAGGTCTTACCCGGTTCGGTCGTGCATTTCAGCGTGAACGTCCGGCCATCGGCCGATTGCTCGGCCGGGGGCGGGCAGGGTGGATAGGGCGCATCCGTCAGCGTCACGAAGGAGTAGCTGTCGGGCGCCATGGCCCGGTCAAACGTGACGCTCAGCTCCATCGCTCCCGCCGGCACCGTGGCCCCGTCGGCAGGGCTGGTCGCAACGACCCGCGCACCGTCCCCCGCGGCCAGGGCCGGGGCAGCGATTCCCCATGCGACACACATGACGGCGAGCCTGCGCATTGCCATCCTCCCGTTTCATTTCTTGGGCACCAGTGTTCCACGCGGGAACATGCTCGGCAATCGGAGGATCGGGCCCGCGCCCGCTCAATCCGCCCGCTCGAACAGGAAGACCAGCGACTTGCGGGCAAGGCCCGCAACCGCGCGCCGAACCTGATCCGCCGCCATCGCCGGCAGGGCCTGCGCCAGGCCCGCCAGGTCAAGCGTGTCGCGCTCCAGCAGCAGGGCAAGCACGGCGCACTCGTCCTCGTTCACGGCGACATCCAGTGCGCCGGCACGCACGCGGCCCGTCTCCCGCAGCAGCGATCCGCACCGGACCAGCGCCGGCTGGACCTGTGTCGTCGGGGCCAATGCCTCGATCAGGCCGAAGTTCAGGGGCCGCTTCGCCTGCCGCCGCATATCCTCGGCGGCAAGGAAGGCATCCAGGTCCAGTCCGTCGACCAGATCGTGCAGCGCCGCCCGCAATTCAGCCTCCCGCGCACGCCGCTCCGCCACGGGCGCCAGGGGGTCGATGTCGCGGGCCAGGACGTCGTGTGTCAGCGACTGCCCGCCAAGCCAATGGAGGAGCGTATCGCCCCGTGGCGCGCGCAGGCCCAGGGTGACATGCACGCTTGGTCCGTCCGTCACGGCCGCGACGTGGATATCGCCGCGCGGCACGAACAGGAGGTCGCCAGGCTCCAGCGTGCCTTCCCATTCCGGGGCGGGCAGGTCGTCGCGCGACTTCAAGTGAACGATGCCCTGGCCCGCGTGACCGCCGCGACCAAAGCAGGACCAGCGCTTGGTCCCATGGACCTGGACGACCAGCACGTCATGCGGATCGGAATGGGGCGAAAAGGCCCCGCCCTTCGCGAAGCTGACATAGCAGTTCACGCTGACGCTGGTGCGCGTGCGCCGTTCCAGCAGGGCGCCAAGGGCCGCCCAGGCCGGCACCATGCCGTCCAGGCCCGCGATCGCCAGGCTGAAACCCATCAGGCCCAGCGCGTGCAGGTTCTCGTGCCGCAGGGTGCGCGTCGCGCGATCCTCGTGCAGCACTGTCAGCGCCTCAAGCGGCAGGGGCTTCCCGTCGCGGGTTGCCAGGACCTCGCCCGACATGAGGCGGTCCAGCGTCACCAGGGACTGCAGCGTGAGCCACGGCAGCAGCGCCTGGAAGCGGGCCGTCCGGTCTGTCTTCAGGTGCAGGCGCTGCCGCGCCCGCCGTATCTGGTGGAGAAGGGCCGGATCGTGGGGCGCGAACAGGTCCGCCAGATCGGCAATCACTGTGCTGTCCTTCTGCCCGGACCGGACAAGGCCGGTCGCGGCAATGTCGAAATTCAGGAAAAGGTGATGCCGTCGCTGTCGACTTCGCCGCTGGCACGGGCGCCAGACAGGCCGATGCGGCGCACGCGCGGGGCGTGCCAGGCCTCCCGGTCGGACGGATCCTGTGCAGCCCGGTCGGCAAGCTCGGCGGGCGCGGCGTCGTTCATGTCATCAGCCATTGGTCCATCCGATCAGGTATGGGGATCGTAGGCCCCATGCCGCCGATCCGGGTTATGCTCAGGACACCCCGAAACTGCCATCCGGGCCATCGGCAAGGCCGTTCGCCGCATTGCCCAGGCCAATCCTGCTGACCCGGGGCGGCTGCCATTCCTCGCGCACGTCCTCACTCAAGGCATCCGTGGGGACAGGCTGATTCTGGACGGCTTCAATGGTCATGATGTGATCGCTCCCCGACGGATGGCGCCTGCGACAGGCGGCAGAGCCTAGAACTATTCCACATCATGGCAACAGGGACCGCCAGGCCTCAGCCTCCCGCCAGGATGTCGAAGACGTCGCCCTCGACCCGCTGGCGCTCGATGTGGATCCGGTGCCAAAGCGCGAAGAACAGCAACGTCCAGGCGGCCTGGCCCGCCCGCTTGCCACCCGCCTTCTGGCCGCGGGGGTGGAACAGCGCCTCCACCCGCTCAGGCAGGCAGAGCGCCGCAATTGCCGGGTGGCGGGCCACCAGCGGGCCCAGGCGATGGCCCTCGCCCGCGATCCACTCCGCCACGGGCACCGTGAAGCCCTTCTTGGTCGAGAACGCATCCGCCGCCGGCAGCGCCCGGTCCAGCCAGCGGCGCAGCAGGTACTTGCCCGTGCGGCCCTGGACCTTCAGCGCGTCCGGCAGGCGAAAGGCGACTTCTGCCACCCGCGGGTCCAGGAACGGCGTCCGCCCCTCCAGACCATGGGCCATCAGGCAGCGGTCCAACTTGATCAGCAGGTCGTTGGGCAGCCAGTCGGCACAGTCCACCGCCTGGGCCTGCTGCAATGGCGTCAGGCCGTGGCCGGCCAGGCGCCCCTCCGCCGCCACGATCCCGTCGCGCCAGCCGGAAGGCGCCTGCCGCAGCAGGTCCAGGCCGTCCAGCGTGCCCTTGGGCCGCAGCGCCCGGCCGCCCAGCCACCACGGCCGCAGCCGGGCGCGGTAGCGGCCATAGCCGCCGAACAGTTCGTCCCCGCCCTCCCCCGACAGCACGACCTTGAACGACTTTGCGGCCTCCCGCGCCAGGAGCCAGGTCGGCACGATGGCGTAGTCGGCGGTGGGATCGTCGACCGCGGCCACGATCTGCGGCAGATGCTGGAAGAAGTCGGCGGCCGTCACCTCGATCGCGATGTGCTCGGCGCCCGCCGCCCTGGCCACCGATGCCGCATGGGCGCGCTCGTCAGCCGCGGCCGAGCCCGGAAACCCAGCGGTGAAGGCGACCACCGGCCTGTCCGACAGGCGCGCCATGGTCGCCAGGATGGCGGAGGAATCGACGCCCCCCGACAGGAACATGGCGAACGGCACGTCCGAGCGCTGATGCACCATGACGCTGTCGGTCAGGGCGCTGTCCAGCAGGGCCAGGGCCTGGTCCTCGTCCCACGCGGCGGGCGGACCCATGGGCAGGGCCTGCTGCTGGTGCCGCTCGATCACGCGGCCGTCGCCCACGACCAGCGTCTCGCCCGGCAGCACGCGGTCGATCCCGGCAAAGGCCGTCTCCCGCCCCGTGGTGAAGTGCAGTTGCAGCAGTTCCAGCGCCGCCGCCTCCCGCAGCTTCGGGCTGACCAGGCCGCTGGACAGCAGGGCGGAGGGGGTCGAGGCAAAGGCAAGCCCGCTTTCGCCGGCATGGTAGTAGAGCGGCTTGATCCCGAACGGATCGCGGCTCAGCACCAGGTGGCCCTGGGCCGGGTCGTGCAGCGCGATCGCCCACATGCCGCGCAAGGCCTGAACGAAGTCCAGCCCGGCGTCGCGAAAGATCAGAAGCGGCGGCTCGCAATCGGAGCCGCTGGTCAGGCGCCCGGCCAGCGCCTGCTGCAGCTCGACATAATTGTAGACCTCTCCATTGGCGACCAGGCCGGCGCCGCCCGGCTCGACCAGGGGCTGGGCCCCGGTATCAAGGTCGATGATCGACAGGCGGCGGTGGACCATGCCGACGGATCCGCGCAGCCAGCGCCCTTCCCCGTCCGGCCCACGATGCGCCAAAGCCAGGGCCAGGCGGTCCAGCAGCGCCTCCGGCACCGCCCCGTCGTGCACCATGAAGCCGCCTAGGCCGCACATGGCACACCCCCAGGCGCGATGTCGGCCAGATAGCGGGTCCAGCGCGCGATGACCGGGGCCTCCGCGAAGTCGTGCTCGAACCGCAGGCGCCCGGCCTGGGCCAGGCAGCGCGCCGCGTCGCGGTCGTCCAGGACCCGGTTGAGTGCGGCGGCCAGGGCCTGAGGCTGCTCGCGCGGGACCAGCAGGCCGTCCGCACCGTCGGCGATCAGGGCAGCGGGCCCGTCCGCATTCGCGGCGACGACGGGAACGCCGGCAGACCACGCCTCCAGCACCACATTGCCGAGCGGCTCCGCGCGGCTGGGGCAGCACAGGACATCCGCGCCCGCCAGCAGGTCGGCGGTATCGCTGCGCCAGCCGATCATGTGCACACGATCCGCCACCCCCTGCGCCGCCGCCAGCGTCCGCAACGGCGCCTCTTCCGGTCCGCTGCCGGCCAGCCAGAGATGGGCCCGGGGCACCAGCGGCAAGGCACGCACCAGGACGTCGAACGCCTTGTTCGGGTGAAGCCGGCCCAGCGCCAGGATCACTGGCGCCGCGGGCGGCGTGCCAAGCGCCGCGCGGGCGGGCGGTGTTCCGCCCGCCAGATCCTGGGCGAAGTTCGGCACCATCCGCACCCGCTCCGCCGGCCAGCCCCGCTCAACGATCCAGCGCACCAGTGCATCGGTGTTGGCGGCCAGATGGCGCGCGCGGCGAAACCGCTTCAGGTCATAGACGCCGCCCAGCCGGCCCGCCGTAACCAGCCCGTCGCGCGCCGTTGGCAGCGCCGCCGCAGCGCGGCCCATCCAGGCCAGCACGACCTGCGGTGCGAAGTGCCGGACGACGCCACGGATGCGCCAGGGCGTCACCAGGTCCAGCGCGCCGGCGAACCTGGTCTGCGTCACCGGGATCCCGGCCGCAGTCAGCAGGGCCGCGCGCTGCGGGTGGTGCCGGATCACCGCCTGCTGAACGACGCCCGCGCGCGCCAGGGCTGGCAGCAGCCGCTCGAAGAAGGTCTCCGCCCCGCCCACGCGGGCGCCCGCCATCAGGTGCAGGACGCGCAGGCTCAAGGCGGGTCGCCCCGGCCCAGCGCGGCCTCGTCCAGCGCGAAGCGTGCCTTCAGGTGCGACAGCACGGGATAGAGTGCGGCCATCAAGGCCACCAGGACGCCATAGGGTCCCTCGCGATAGCCCTTGCGGGCGACGTAGCATTTCCAGAAGCGGGAGAACATGCGCCGGACATTGTGACCCAATGTGCCGATGTCGCCGCTGTCCACAAGGTCGCGGGCGCGGGCGGTCGTGTAGCGGTCCAACCTGGCCAGCATGTCGGACAGGTCGCGGTCGACATAGTGCTCCATCGGCGTCCGCAGGCTGCCCAGGGCGGTGCCGAGTTCCAGCTTCGGATGGATGCGCTGGGCGCCCCAGGTCTTGTGCCCGCGGGCGAACAGCCGGGGCGCTGCCGAGACGCCGATGCCCGCCCCCCAGCCGTGCCGCACCAGCCGGCGCCCGATGTAGTTGTCGAACGGGATCAGGTACCAGCCGGGGGCGGAGGTTGCGATCACCTCGCGGATCTCGGTCGCCAGGGCATGGGGCATGCGCTCGTCGGCGTCGACCTCCACGATCCAGTGGCCGCTGCACGCCTCGATCCCGGTATTGCGGCGCGCGCCCTCGATCTCCCAGCCGCCCTCGATCACCCTGGCGCCGCTGGCCCGGGCGATCTCTGCCGAGCGGTCGGTGCAGCGGTCGAGCACGACCACCACCTCGTCCGCGAAGCTGAGCCGGGCCAGGCAGCCCGGCAGTTCCGCCTCCTCGTTGTGCGCGACGACCAGCGCCGACAGCCGCGGGGCGCTCATGCCGCCTCCAGCAGGCGACGGGCCGCTGCCTCGACCGGGGCCACCGCCAGATCGGCGAGGTGACTTTCTGTCCGGCGGTAGTCATAGCCGGGCTGGCCCACGATCTGGTCGAACGTGCGCGGCCCCCGCACCGCCAGGCAGCGCGCGCCCCAGGGACCGTAGAGCGTCTCCTTGCTGGGCCCGAACAGGCCCACAGTCGGCGTGCCCGCGGCCGCCGACAGGTGCATCAGCCCCGAATCATTGCCCACGAACAGCGCGGCCCGGGCCAGGCAGGCATGGGCCGTCAGCAGGTCGACGCGGCCCACCAGGTCGATCGCCTGGTCGCCCAGCGCCGCCAGCAGGGGAGCGGCGATCGCCTCCTCTCCCGGACCGCCAAAGACGGCGACGCGCCGCCCGGCCAGGGGCGCACCCGGTCCGGTCACGTGCCGCACCAGTTCGGCAAAGCACTCCGCCGGCCAGATCTTGCCCCCCCAGTTGGCGGTCGGCCCCAGGGCCAGCACGCCTGGCTCCGGCACCAGGCGGGCCGCGGCCACGGTGTGCGCAGGTGTCGTCCACAGGCGGGGCGCCGGCGGCGGCTCAAGGCCCAGCAGGCGACCCAGCGCCACCACGCGGTGCTGTGGCGCCGCCTCCTTGCGCCACACGATGCGACGGCGGGCCGGCACCAGCCAGGCCAGGGCCGAGGCGCGCAGGTCCACCACGACGTCCCACAGGCGGAAGGCGACGGCCGACCACAGGTGCAACCAGTGCCGCCCGCCGCGCTGCTTGCGCAAGGCGATCAGCCGCTCAAGCCCGGGCACGGCCTGGAACAGGGGAATGGCGGCGGGCCCCGCGGCGACGGTCACGCGCGGGCTGGGCGACGCCGCGATCAGGCAGTCCAGCAGGCCGGTCGACAGGATGGCGTCGCCCACCCGGTTGGAGGTCACGAACAGGATGCGCAAAGACCATGGCCCCGGCAGCGCCCCGATGCGGGCGCGCCGAAGCTTTAGCGTCTTTCCGCGCGCAACGGGAGTGCGCCCATCCCGGGGACGGCCATGCGGCGTTCAGCTATGGCGGTCCAGGATGCGCCGGGCGGCGCGGTAGAAGGCCCGCGAATCGACCGCCATGCTGTGCTCGAACGGACTGTCGTCGCTGGGGTAATAGGCCGAGTGGATCGCCACGATGCGATAGCGTCCGTTCTCGTTCACGAACAGCGCAGCGCCCGAGGCGCCGACCTGGGTGTCGCACTCGTGGAACAGGGTGTTGTCGTCATAGACCTGCACCACATGGCAGCCGACATGGGCCGTCATGCGGTCCTCGTGGTCGCTGCTGTAGCCCGCAAGCGAAACGGTCAGCCAGCTTCCCTTTTCCAGGCGCATCACCTCCGCGTCGGTCATCGGGCGGATGTCGAACGTGCCCAGGCGGGTGCCCAGGTCGCGGTCCAGGGTCAGGAAGGCATAGTCCAGTCCGTCGATTTCAGACGTCGTGATGTGCCGCTCGTGGTCATAGCCGCTGGCGATTTCCCAGCTGACGATGCGTGCGCTGGCCAGTGCGCGGCCGTCGCGGAAACCGGCCAGGAACGCCTCGGGCTGGGCCAGCTCGTTCGAGGTTTCGCCCTCGTACATGCAATGCGCCGCCGTCAGGATCACGCGCGGCGCCACCAGCTGGGCCGTGCAATAGCCGCCCCCTGCGAACGTCAGCTTGCCGATTGCGCTCCAGGGCGCCTGGGCCACGTCGGGAAAGGTCCGGTCGTCATGGCCGAACAGGTGGTCGGCATCTTCGGGCGTGCTCGACTTCTCGACCGGCGGCTTGGGTCCGCCATCGACCGGGCCGGGCCGGTTGTTGCGCGGCGCGGGCGCGTCCGTCGCGGCCGAGCAGCGCTCGATCGAGTAGCTGTAGCCGGCCGCCGATTCAAAGAACTCGATGGCGTCGGGACCACGGATGCGGAACCGCTCCCACACCTCCTCGCCATTGGCGCCGCGCGGGTACTGGACGAACCAGACCTTGTCGTTCTCCTGCTTGATCTGCACGGCCACGTCGTCGAAGTCGCACGAGCCCAGCGACGTCGGGATGCAGACATAGCGGAAGCGCTCCGCCGTCTGGCGCGTCCAGATGTAGTCCGGCTCCGAACACTTGCCGCCACGCTGCTTCCAGGTCCCCTGAAGGGTCTGGAGCGCGTCGCCGGCGTCGAACGCCTGGGCCGGCGTACCGCCCATGAGCGCCCCTGAGCCGATGGCCAGTGCCAGGAGGGTGCGGCAGAGCATTGTCTTCATGCGCGAAACCTACCAAATCAACGTGGCGGCAAAGGATGACCGGCATCACAGTGCCGTCCGCCCCGTGGCCGCGATCACAGACCCGCAGTCGCGAAGCCTACGCTGCGCCATTCAGAAGGGAAGCATCCTGATGACCGAAGCCGTCGCCAAGGCTGCCACGCCCGCCCCCGTGCGCGCCGTGATCCTGGCCGACCGCCGGCCGATCGCCGTCGCGGGGCCAGAGGCGGTGAGCTTCCTGCAGGGGCTGATCTCGAACGACGTGACCAAGGTGGCACCCGCCCCCGACGGGCCCGCGGCACGGGCGATCTATGCAGCACTGCTGACGCCACAGGGCAAGTACCTGTTCGACTTCCCGGTGGCGCCCCTGGGCGACAGGCTGGTCCTGGATGCGGAGGCCGGGCGCGCCGCCGACCTGCAGAAGCGCCTGGCGATCTACAAGCTGCGCTCGAAAGTGACGCTGGCCGACCTCGACGCGGATCACGCCGTGGCGGCCCTGATCGGACCGGGTGCAGCGGCCGCCATCGGCCTCGACGGCGCGGCGGCGGGGACGGTCGCCCCCTTCCATGGTGGTGTCGCCTTTGTCGATCCGCGCCTGGCCGGGCTGGGCGTGCGCCTGATCCTGCCGCGCAGCGCGCTCGACACGGCGCTGGCGCCCTTCGCGCCGGCGACGGTGGAGGACTATGACGCCTGGCGGCTGGGGCATGGCGTCCCCGATGGCAGCCGCGACCTTGCCATCGACAAGGGCTTTCTGCTCGAGAACAATTTCGAGGAACTGAACGGCGTCGACTTCGACAAGGGCTGCTATGTCGGGCAGGAACTGACCGCCCGCACCAAGTACCGCGGCACGATCCGCAAGCGCCTGTTCCGGGTCGAGCTTGAGGATGGCGCCCTGCCCGCGCCGGGCACGATCCTGCTGGCCGGCGGCAAGGACGCGGGCGAGATGCGCTCCGGCCGCGACCGCACCGGCCTCGCGCTCCTGCGGCTGGAAGAAGTGGCCGCAGCCGGCGGCGAACTTTTGGCGGGCGAGTCGCGGCTGCGCGCGGTCAAGCCAGACTGGGTGGGATTCTAGGCGCGCTCCCAGCACCGCCAACCGCGGCGCCGTGTCGAGCATCGGATATTCACCCCTTGTTCCGGTCACGGAGTTGGGACAGCCTGCTGTCCCATGACCGAAAGCCTGGCCCTCAATCTCACGCGTTGCCCGTGGTGCGGCACCGATCCCGTCTATGTCGCCTATCACGACACCGAATGGGGGGTGCCCGAATATGATTCGCGCGCGCTGTGGGAAAAGCTGATCCTGGACGGATTTCAGGCCGGCCTTGCCTGGATCACCATCTTGAGGAAGCGTGACACGTTCCGCGCCGCCTTTGACGGGTTCGAGCCGGCGGTGATCGCCCGCTACGGCCCCGACAAGGTGGAAGCGCTGATGCAGGACACCGGCATCGTGCGCAACCGGGCCAAGATCGTGGCCACCATCGGCAATGCCCAGGCCTATCTGGAGATGCAGGCGGCCGGCATCGACTTCTCCCGCCACTTGTGGAGCTTCGTGGGCGGCGCGCCCATCGTGAACCGGCTGGAGAGCATGGCGGACGCGCGCGTCACCTCGCCCGAGGCGGAGGCAATGTCCAAGGACCTGAAGAAGCGCGGCTTCCGCTTCGTGGGCCCGACGATCGTCTATGCCTTCATGCAGGCCTGCGGCCTGGTCGACGACCACATGACCGGCTGCTTCCGCCATGGGCAGGCGACGGCCGGCACGCCCGGCGTTCCGGGGACGCAAAGCTGACACCTTAGCTTCACCGGCCTGTCATGGGGGCAGGGCATAAGACGGGCCAGCGGTACGGGGGATTCATGGGGGATCGCCAGCCGCCGGGGCCCCACCGGGGGGCCGGAGGGTTGCCCGCATGTCCCTGCTGGCCCGCACCGCATTCCGCACGCGCGCATTGCTGCGCGATGCACCCGACGCGCTTCTTGATGCTCCCCTGCCGCCACCCGCAACGCGCGGTGCCAGGCACGGGAAACCGCCCGCCCCGGCCGGTGGCACCGGCGGGGGGGAGGACGAGCCGGACCGTCAGCGCTTCCGCACAATCTGGATTTCCGACATCCACCTGGGCACCCGCGCCTGCCAGGCGGACCTGCTGCTGGATTTCCTGCGGCGGACGGAGTCGCAGACACTGTACCTGGTCGGCGACATCGTCGACGGCTGGCGCCTGAAGCGGTCCTGGTACTGGCCGCAAAGCCACAACGACGTGGTGCAGAAGGTCCTGCGCAAGGCGCGCAAGGGGACGGAGGTCGTCTACGTCCCCGGCAATCATGACGAGATGCTGCGCGATTACCTGGACCACGAGTTCGGCGGCGTCGCCGTACGGGGCGAGGTGATCCACCAGATGGCGGACGGCCGCCGCTTCCTGGTCCTGCATGGCGACGTGTTCGACGGCGTGCTGCGCTATGCCCAATGGCTGGCCCACCTGGGGGACCACGCCTATACCGTGTGCCTGGCAATCAATCGCTGGTTCAACTGGTGCCGGCGCAAGCTGGGCCTGTCCTACTGGTCGCTGTCGGCCGTGCTGAAGCACAAGGTCAAGAACGCGGTCCAGTACGTCGGCAACTACGAGCAGGTCCTGGCCGACGAGGCCCGGCGCCGCGGCGTCGACGGGATCATCTGCGGCCACATCCATTCCGCCGAGATCCGCATGATCGAGGGCGTGCTCTACTGCAACGACGGCGACTGGGTGGAGAGCTGCACCGCCCTGGTCGAGCACCTGGACGGCCGCCTGGAGATCCTGCGCTGGGCCGACCTTGTCGCGGCGGAGCGGGCCCGCGAACGCCGCCTGGCCCTGGCGGGCTGACCCCCGGCGCGCGGCCATGGACCTGCTGATCGTCTCCGACGCCTGGGCGCCGCAGGTCAACGGCGTGGTCCGCACGCTTGAATCGCTGGTGGGCGAACTGGCGCGGGCCGGCCACCGGGTCAGCCTGGCGACGCCGGACCGGTTCCGCTCCGTGGCGTGCCCGACCGATCCGGCGATCCGCCTGGCGGTGCTGCCGCGGCGGCGCCTGGTCGACATCCTGGGCGACGGCCGGCCCGCCGCGATCCACGTCGCGACCGAAGGGCCATTGGGCATCGCCGCGCGACGCCTGTGCCTGAAGCGGGGCCTGCGCTTCACCACCGCCTACCACACCCGGTTTCCCGAATACCTGAAGGCGCGGGTGGGCGTGCCGCTGTCCTGGTCCTATGCCTGGCTGCGGCGCTTCCATGCACCCTCGGGCAAGGTGATGGTCGCGACCGATTCGGTGCGGCGGGAACTGGCGGCGCACGGCTTCCGCAACCTGGCGCCGTGGACGCGGGGGGTCGACCTGGACCTGTTCCGGCCGGACCGGCGCAATACGCTGAAGCTGGGGTTGGAACCGCCGGTCTTCCTCTATGTCGGGCGCCTGGCGATCGAGAAGAACGTCGCCGCGTTCCTCGCGCTCGACCTGCCGGGATCGAAGCTGGTGGTGGGCGACGGGCCGGATCGTGCGCGGCTGGAGGCGTTGTTCCCGCAGGCCCGTTTCGTCGGGCAGAAAAGCGGCGAGGATCTGGCCCGGCACTATGCCGCGGCGGACGTGATGGTCTTTCCCAGCGTCACCGACACGTTCGGCCTGGTCCTGCTGGAGGCGCTCGCGAGCGGCGTGCCCGTGGCGGCCTTTCCCGTGCCGGGCCCGCGCGACGTCCTGACAGCCCGGACGGGGGTCATGGATACGGACCTGCGCCGTGCCGCGCTGGCCGCCCTGGACCTGTCGCCCGACGCCTGCCGCGCCCATGCCCGCACCTTTTCGTGGGCTGAGACGGCGCGCCAGTTCGTCGCCAACCTGGAATGTGCCTGATCCCTGCGCGTCCCCGGCACTTCGCGCTATAGTCCGGCCCGGAAGACACGACCGCCCGGCAGAGGCGGACGAATTGGGGAGGGACGATGTCCAGGAAGACGGTGCTGATCGCCGGCGCATCCGGCCTGGTCGGCTATGCCGCCATGAAGCATTTCGCGCAAATGCCGGACTGTTCCGTGATCGCCGTGTCGCGCCGAGCGCCCGACGAGACCTATGGCGCACGCTTCATCGCGGCCGACCTGACGGACGAGGCCGCCTGCGCCGCCCTGTTCAGCACGATGCCGGAGGTGACGCACGTCGTCTTTGCCTCCCTGTTCGAGAAGCCGGGTCTGGCCGCCGGCTGGCTGGAGGCCGACCAGATCGAGACCAACGGCCGGATGCTGCGCAACCTGTTCGAGCCGTTGGCCAGGGTGGCGCGGGGCCTGCGCCACGTGACCCTGCTCCAGGGGACCAAGGCCTATGGCGCGCATGTCCGGCAGATCGACGTGCCGGCCCGCCCCAACCGGTCGGAGGCGAAGGACGTCCCCAACTTCTACTGGGTGCAGGAAGACTACCTGCGCGAGAAGCAGAAGGCCCTGGGCTTCCGCCTCGCCATCTTCCGGCCGCAGATCATCTTCGGGTTCTCCTGGGGCAGTGCGATGAACCTGATCCCCGCCATCGGCGCCTATGCGGCGCTGCGGCGGGAGGCGGGGCTGGACCTGGCCTTTCCCGGCGGCAATCCGATGATCCTGGAGGCGGTGGACGCCGACCTGCTGGCCCGGGCCATCGCCTGGGCCACCGACCATCAGCCGCACGAGATCGACACCTATAACGTCACCAATGGCGACGTCTTCGTCTGGCACAACCTGTGGCCGGCGATCGCCGATGCCCTGGGGATGAAGGTGGGCCAGCCGGAGCGGCAGGCCCTGGGCCCCGCCGTTGCCCAGAACAGTGCCGCCTGGGACCGCATTCGCACACGCTTCAGCCTGGTCGCCCCACCGCTGGCCCCGTTCGTGGGCGAGTCGATGCACTATGCCGACTTCACCATGGGCTATTACATGGAGGGGTCGCAGGGCCTGGCGCCGATCGTGTCCACGATCAACCTGCGCCAGGACGGCTTTGCCGAGGTGATGGACACCGCGGACATGTTCCGCAAATGGTTCCGCATCTTCCAGGACAAGCGCCTGCTCCCGCCCCGTTGACGTTGCACCCGATGCTTCGAGACGCGTCGCGTTGCGCGCCGCTCCTCAGCATGACGCCGTTGGTTCTATTCAACATTTGCAACGGTCGTCATCCTGGGGAGGCCAGCATGGCCGTCCCGAACGATGTTGATACAGACCTTCGCGCGCACCCGCGCCGCTAGCGGTTCAGGACCTTGGCCGCTTCACAGGACCGCACCACCATGACCAAAGCCCTCCTCCGCTCCATGCTGTTCGTGCCTGGCGACAGCGACCGCAAGCTGGCCAAGGGCCTGGGCGTGGGGGCGGATGCGCTGATCCTGGACCTGGAAGACAGCGTGGCGCCGGAGCGCAAGCCCCTGGCGCGCGAGGCCGTGACGGCGGCACTGTCCGGCGTGGATCGGTCCAAGGGGCCGCAAATGTGGGTCCGCATCAACCCGCTGAGCACCGCCCTGGCCCTGCCCGACCTGGCCGCGATCGTCCGCGCCAGGCCCGATGGCATCATCCTGCCCAAGGCGGAGGGCGCCGCCGACGTGGCGCGCCTGGGCCACATGCTCGACGTGCTGGAAGCGCGCGAGGGTGTTGCGCCGGGCTATGTCCGCATCCTGCCCGTCGCGACCGAGACCGCATCCGCACCCTTTGCCCTGGGCAGCTTCGCGAGCCAGCCCCTGCCCCGCCTGCTGGGCCTGACCTGGGGGGCGGAGGACCTGGCGACCGCCGTGGGGGCCGCGACCAACCTGGCGCCCGAAGGGGGGTGGGCCCTGACCTTTCGCGTCGTGCGCTCGCTCACCTTGCTGGCGGCGCGGGCGGCGGGAGTCCAGCCGATCGAGACGCTGCACGCCGACTTCCGCGATACCGAGGGCCTGCGCGCCAGTTCCGTGGCCGCCCGGCGCGAAGGCTTCTCTGGCCGCCTGGCGATCCACCCGGACCAGGTGGCGCCGATCAACGAGGCCTTCATGCCGAATGCCGACGACATCGCCTTTGCCGAGCGGGTGGTCGCCGCCTTTGCCGCCAACCCCGGGGCCGGCACGGTCGGGCTGGACGGCAAGATGCTGGACATCCCGCACCTGAACCAGGCGCGCAACGTCCTCGCCCTGGCGGCGCTGTTCGCCTGAGGGTTCGACCCGCCGGGTGACAGGCGGGAGGCCTGCGGGCCCCATGGTGGCATCGCCTGGCAACCCCACGTCGCGGCCATGGACCGCCGATGCGCTGCACGGCGGGATGGAATTCATGCCGACTTAACCCCTGTCCGCTTCAATGACCTGGCGGCGCGCGAACGCCGGATGTCACCGAAGGCGGGGCGTCGACACGTGGTTCTGAGATCTTTGTTCGGCCTGGCCCTGTTGGCGCTGGCCGCCCCGGCGGCGGCGGGGGACGCCGCCGGGCGCGAGCGCGACTGGTTCGACAGCGGCCGGTTGCTCACCACGTCCGGCGTGGTGCAGGTGGAGGGCGCCGGCGGCGGCGGCCTGGCGCCCTGGGCATTGATCACCGGCTATGGCACACGCGACGCCGTCGGTGGTCAGGCGCACTACACCCTTGTCCGGCTGCCGGATTTCACGCTGCACACGGCCGGCGTCGGGGTCGGTCTTTTCGACCGGGTCGAACTGTCCTATGCCCGCCAGTGGTTCGATACCGAGGATGCGGGTGCCGCGCTGGGCCTGGGCCGCAGCTTCACCTTCCACCAGGACATCATCGGCGCCAAGGTCCGGCTCTTCGGCGACGCGGTCTATGACCAGGATACCTGGCTGCCCCAGGTCGCCGTAGGCCTGCAGTACAAAATCAACGACCGCGGCACGATCATCCGCGCCGTCGGCGGCAGGGATGACGAGGGCCTAGACCTCTATGTCTCCGCGACCAAGGTGCTGCTGGCGCAGAACCTGCTGCTGAACGCGACCGTGCGGGCGACGCGGGCCAACCAGTTCGGCCTGCTGGGCTTTGGCGGCGACCGCAACGACGACTATACGCTGCAGTTCGAAGGCTCCGCCGCCTACCTGGTGACGCGCGAACTGGCAATCGGCGGCGAGTACCGCACCCGGCCCGACAACCTGGGCTTTGCCCGCGAACAGGATGCGTTCGACGTCTTCGTGGCCTATTTCTTCAACAAGAACCTGTCGGCGACACTGGCTTATGTCGCGCTGGGCGACATCGCCACGTTCCGCAACCAGGATGGCCTCTATCTCTCGATCCAGGCGGGGTTCTGACGATGCGCGCGCCATCCTCGCTGCTCCGGGGGGTCACCCTGGTCCTTGTCCTGTTGGCAACCGCACTGCCGGTCCGGGCCGCCACGCTCTATGACGACCTGGGCGGGCGCGAGGGCCTGGTGCGAATCGTCGACGCGGCCATGGCCCGTTTCCTGACCGATCCGCGGACGCGGGCCCAGTTCGACAACATCAATCCCGACTGGCTGAAGCCGCGCCTGGTCGATCATTTCTGCGAACTGGCGGACGGTCCCTGTACCTACAAGGGGCGCGACATGCACACCGCCCACAAGGGCCTGGGCGTCAACACCGCCGAATTCAACGGCCTGGTGGAATGCCTGCAGGATGCGATGGACGAGGTGGGCGTGCCCTTTGCCACCCAGAACCGGATGCTGGCCAGGCTTGCCCCCTTCTACCGCGAGGTCGTGACGCGATGAGCGGCACGCGACCGGCACGCCTGGCCGCCGTCCTGTGCGGTGCACCGGGCCTTGCCCTGTGCACCGGCCTCAGCCTGCTGGCCGCAGGCGCGATGGCCGCAACCGTGGTCCACATCACGCAGAAGGGCCGTGCCTTTGACCAGAAGGCGGTCACGATTGCCGTCGGCGACACGCTGGCCTTCAGCAACAACGACGAGTTCATTCATCAGATCTTCGTCGGCGGCGACAGCTTCGTCTATGATTCCGCCGAGCAGGTCCCCGGCCAGACGATCCAGGTGACGTTCCCCTCGCCCGGCCGGTACGTCGTGAATTGCCACATCCACCCCAAGATGCGGCTGGACGTCACGGTGCAATAGCAGGTTCCGGCAGCGTCATGGCGGATGCGATCGATCGGCGGGCCCAGTCCGCCCCGCAGGCGGCGGGGCCGCGCCGGCTGCTGTCCGCCATCGCCGCCTGGCTTCTGGACCGCTCGATCGGACGCCGCATCTTCCTGGCGTTCATCGCGATCGCCATGAGTACGGCGTCGCTGGGCCTTTATGGCTACTACCTGCTGTCGTCGGCGGGCGCGCTGATCGTCGAGACCTATGACCGGCCGCTGATGGCGATCAATTTCGCGCGCGCCTCCAGCCTCGACTTCGCGCTGATGGACAAGGCCGCGCTGCGCCTGCGCCAGGCACCGGAGGCCGAACGCCCAGCCATCGCCGCCCAGATCGACGATTTGGCCGATACCGCCTTCGCCGACCTCCAGGTCGCGCGGGAGCGATCCCTGGGCGAGGACCAACGCGCACTGATCGACGAGATCGTCGCCGAGGTCCGGGCCTGGGAAGCGCTGCGGCGCGATCCAGCCGAGAGCGTCGCAGCACTGGATGCCAAGGCCGCGCATATCATCGAGCGTTTCGACCTGCTGACGGAGCTGACGGCCGGCGCCAGCTTCGTGGAACGGCGCAAGGCAATCTGGGCGATCCGCGAATTCGAGTATCTGAGCCTGGGCGCCGCGGCGCTGGCGCTGCTGCTGGCCGGGACCATCGCGCTGATCCTGTCGCGCCGCATCGTCGCCCCGCTATCGGCGGCGGCCAGCGTGGCCAACCGCATTGCCGGCGGCGAGTTGCAGACCGCGATCCCCGCCGGCGAGGCGGACGAGACGGGCACGCTGCTGCGCTCCATGGCGGTGATGCAGGACAACATCCACCGCATGATGGAGCGCGAGAAGGCGCAGAAGGAGTCCGCGCAGGGCCGGCTGGCCGACGCGATCGAAGGCGCGCGGGAAGGCATGGCGCTGGTCGATGCGGATGGACGCGTTGCCGGGGTCAACGGCCATGCCATCGCCCTGTTCGGCCTCGCGGCGGGGGCCAGCATCGCCGACGCGCAGGGTGCGTCCCGCACCACGCTCGACCACTTGCTGACCTCCCCCCACGCGCAAGGGGAGTTCGACGGACCCGATGGCAGCTGGATCCACTACAGCCGCAACCCTACCCATGACGGCGGCATGTTCTTCTTTTTCACCGACCTGTCCTCGATCCGCGAGCGCGAGGACAGGCTGCGCGAGGCCCGTCGCGAGGCCGAGGCCGCCAGTGCCGCCAAGAGCCAGTTCCTGGCCGCGATGAGCCACGAGCTGCGTACCCCGCTGAACGCCGTCATCGGCTTTTCCGAGATCGTGCGCGATGCCCGCCTGGGCCCGCACAAGTTCCCGCAATATGGCGACTATGCGGGGCAGGTCGTGGACAGCGGACAGCAGCTGCTGTCGATCATCAACGCGGTCCTGGACCTGACCAAGGCGCAGGCCGGCTCGCTTGACCTGCGGCCCGACGAGATCGACCTGGGCCTGCTGCTGGAGGATGGCGTCGAGCACCACGCCCGGACGGCGCGGGGCCGGGGCATCCGCCTGGAGCTTGTGCTGGACGATCCGGACGCGGTCGCCTTTGCCGACCCCGGCCGTGTGCGGCAGGCCCTGGACCAGGTCCTGGCGAACGCAGTGCGCTTCTCGCCCGATGGCGGCACCGTCCGCGTGCAGGCCGGCCACGTCGATTCAGGCCTGATCGAGGTGGCGATCAGCGATTCCGGACCCGGGATGACGGGGGACGAAGTGGCAACGGCCCTGGCCGCCTTCGGCCAGGTCGACGGCCGCCTGGACCGCCGGTACGAGGGCGTGGGCCTGGGCCTGCCGCTGGCCCGCGCGCTGATGGAATGCCAGGGCGGTCGCTTGGCCGTGGACAGCCGTCCGGGCCAGGGCACAACGGTCCGCCTGTCGATCCCGGCCGAGGACGCCAGCCGAACAGCCCAGGCCGCCACCCGGGCGGCCTGAGCCCCGCTTCAGCCCTGGCGGGTGACCAGGAAGCCCATGCGCGGGAAGTGGACGACCACCTCGCCCACCGCCGGATCGCTGCGCCGGATCGCGATGTGCTGGGCCGAGGAGGTGACCACCTCGCCCTGGATCGGCTCGCGGCCATAGTCGTCGGCCATGACGCCGACGCGGTCGCCAGGCTTCAGGCCATTGGGCTCGCCCGGATCGGCCTTGGCTACCTCGATCGAGGTCGCGGCCCTGGCAATGGCCAGGGCATCGGCGGGCGCGATCTCCTGCCGCTTGCCATGGCCCAGCGCCTTGATCCGCTCCTCCCACGCCAGGACACGGGGGAAGACGTTGACCGCGGACTGGATCTCCTTCGAGCCCCAGCGGATGAAGGCGATGTTGTGATAGGCGTCGACATCGAACAGGCCCGGCCGGTCGCCCAGCAGGAACGGCCGCCCGTCGGCCAGCTGCTGCTCCAGCGTGTCGACATGGGCGCGCAGCTGCTCGCGCATCAGGGGTACGCCGGCCCGCATCGCCTGGATGTCGAAGGGCCGGCCCATCAGCGCCTCGCGGTCCTTCACGAAGGCTTCGTCCACCTGCCAGTTGCCACCGAACAGCACGGCGACGACCGCCTGGAAGAAGCTGCGATCCGTCCACATCCCCAGGCCATAGCCGATCGCCTTGTCCGAGGCGTTGAGCAGCGGAACCTTGGGGAAGCGGCGGTCCAGCTCACGGATGATGATCTGGCTGTCGCAATAGATGTCTGCACCGATCTGCATGACCGGGATCTTGCGATAGCCACCGGTCAGCGGGACCAGGTCGGGCTTGGGCATGATCACCGGCTGGATGCAGGCGTGCCATTCCAGGCCCTTGATGCCCAGGACGGTGCGCACCTTCTCGGAAAAGGGCGAAATGTCGTACTGGTGCAGGATGATCGAGTCGGCGGTCGCTGCCATGGTCGTTTCTCTTCCCCGTGTCGTGTTCGTGGCGCCGCTCAGGCGAAATGGCCGGTGAAGCGGATGTTGTCGCGGCGGAGGCCCTCCAGCACCACGTCGATTCCGCCCGACTTGATGATCCATTCCAGCCGGTGGTCGCGGAACTCGCGCTTGAAGGCACCGGATTCCAGGACGGCCGCAACATCGACCATGCCGGCGACCGAGGCCTGCGCCTCGGCAAAGGCCTGGGCGACAGTGGGCCGGGCGGCGGCCCGGGCCAGCCAGGCGGCCAGGGCCGAGCCCTCGGCCGGGCCATAGCCGAACATCGCCGACATGGCGACGAAGGGCGCGACCGACAGATCGGCCCAGCCGAAGCTGTCGCCATTGAACCAGGTCCGGCCGGCCAGCTTCTCCTCCAGCCACAGCTGCAGTCGGCTCGTCTGCTCCTGGGCCGCGGCGTGCAGGCGGTCGGCCAGCGCGCCCTCGGCGCGGCGGAAGAAGCGGATCTCGCCCAGGCCCCAGTTGATCGCCTCGTAATGGGTGTCCATCACGTCCTCGATCATGCGCGCCTCGGCCCGCGCCAGCGGATCGCGCGGCAGCATGGCCGGGGTCGGGTGCTTGTCCTCGATGTATTCCAGGATGATCGTGGAATCGAAGATGCGGGCATCGCCGTCGATCAGGACCGGCACCTCGCCCCGCGGATTGGCTGCCGCGAACTCGCCCGCCGTCTGCCCGGAGCCGATCGCCATGGGCAGCGCGACCTCGAACGGCACACCCTTCTCCCGCAGCGAGATCTTCACCTTCTGGGCATAGGGGGACAGGGGATGCTCGTAGAGCAGCATGCGCGAAACCTCCTCCAGGGCGTGGCGGAACGATGCCGGCCGCCATTGTCGTTGAATGGCGCGCACTGTCTCATCTTCCGCAGGCGTGCGAAACAATTGCGTGCGTGGTTTTTCAGCGCGCGGCGCTACCGCGGCGGCAGCAGTGCCGTGCTCGCGTCCTCGATGCGCTGTTCCAGCGCCTGCATGAACTGCGCGCGGCCAAGGCCGGGGGCGATCGGCTCCAGGAATGCCACCACCATCGTGCCCGGCCGCCGCAGCCAGGCCCGGCGCGGCCAGAACACGCCGGTGTTCAGCGCGACCGGCACGCAGGGCACGCCCAGCCTGCCGTAAAGCGCGGCGACGCCGGGATTGTAGGACGGCGGGGCACCGGGCGGGGTGCGGGTGCCCTCCGGAAAGATCAGGATCGGGCGGCCATTGGCCACCTCCTCCTGCGCCCGGCGCACCATCTGGCGCAGCGCCGCCGCCGCCGCCGCGCGATCGACCGGGATCATGTTCCAGCGCCGGCCAAACCAGCCATAGACCGGGATCCAGAGCAGTTCGCGTTTCAGGACAATGGCGGGGTGCGGCAGCAGCGCGTGCAGCACGATCGTATCGAAGGCGGACTGGTGCTTGGCCGCGACCAGGACCGGGCCGCTGGGTACGGCACCGCGCACCTCCAGCCGAATGCCGCACAGGACCCGCAGCAGGGTCGCCGTGCCCCAGGCCCACAGGCGCTGGGCCCGCAGGCTCCATGCCGTGGGCAGGGCGAGTGTCGGGATGGCGGCCACGCAGACCAGCACGGTCCAGCCATAGAACGCCACCGCAAAGGCAATGGAGCGCAGCCAGATCACGCCGGCCGCCCGCCGATGCGCGTCTGCCCGCTCGTCCCCTCAGGCCCAGCTGCCACGCCAACCTCCCCGCTGCGCGGGGCACGATATAGCAGGAGCCGGCAGGACGTCAGTCGCGGAAAAATGTCGTCTGGTGACTGGTCGCGACCAGCCGGCCATCGGCGGCGAACAGGTCGACCGTCTGGTCGCCGAAGCCGGCATGGAAGCGCCGCGCGTCGGCGACCCCCAGCAGGAAAGCGCCCGGCTCCTGGGGCAGGTCATCGCCCGCCGCATGGAAATAGGTCGTCATGCTGACCGTGCCGAACGGCCGCATCGTGCCCCTCACCTGGAAGATGCGGGCGATGAAGGCATCCGACAGGGCCGCCAGCGAGACGAAGTCCAGCGCCCGGTCCGGCACGTCGCGGATCCACAGTATCGACCGGGACGGCGCCGGCTGGGCCAGTTCCACCGCGCCGATCAGGGGTAGCCCCTCGACATAGCGCATGTCATAGCGCCCGATCCACGTCGGCTTGCCCTCGGTCGACAGGGACGCAAGCGTCGCCGGCGCCGGTGCGGGGGGCGCGGCCAGAGGCTGGTGCGACCAGGTCTGCCGCCGGCTCGCCAGCACGGCGGTGGCGGTGACAAGGGGATCCTGGTCGGTGCCCTGGAGCCATTCCAGCGACCAGTGCTGCGTATTCCGCGTGGCGCGGACCAGGCGGCTGACGATGCGGTACGGCCCCTCCGCCGGGGCGGCGCCGAAATTCACCGTCAGGGCCACCGGATCGCCCTGGGCCTGGGGCTGCAGCAGCAGGGCGCGCATGATGGCCCCCGCGGTAACCCCACCGAACGGCCCGACAAAACCCCAATAGTCCTTGGTCACCACGCCATGGGCGACCGACCCCTCGTACGAGAGCGCCGTCGCCCGGTCGAGGGGATGGGTGGTGGGTCTGTCGAGTGCATCCATGGCGTCCGCCGTCCGATCGTTTCAAATGATCAATGTCATATGAAACGATCGTCGGCAAGGCGCCAAGCCCCTGCCGCGTCAGGGTGCAGCAGGTGCCGCGACTGGCGGGAACGGCTGGTCCAGCAGGCCCAGCGGCCGCGGGCTGGTCCGGTTGGGGTCATAGCGATAGCGCACCGGCAGCAGGCTGTTCAGCTGCTGCAGCTGCGGGTCGCCCGATTCCCGGACGTAATACTCGACCTTGGACATCAGGCAGCCCTGATAGTCGCCCAGGCCGAAGCTGGTCGCCTCGCACACCATCCGCGCCTTGCGCACCAGCTGCAGCTGCTGGTCATAGGCGTGGAGGGAGAACGTGTCGGGGTCGGTCGCCGCCTGGGCGGGAAGGATGCCGGCGACGCCGATGGCAAGGCCGGCCAGAACCGAGAGCATCTTCATGGTGGGATGGGCTCCATCGTGTCGTGGGGTGGGACGGCGGCGCCGTCCGCTTCAGGAGATCGCTACCCGCTGCCCCATCCTATATTGGCGGCCCCCAGCCCGACCGCCAGTGCCCCCGGTCACAGCCGCAACGGCGGCCGGCCGCACCGCCGGGGGGCGCCTGCGGGATCACGGCACGGCGGACAGGATGCGCAGAACCTCCGCGTGCAGGCGAGGGTCGCCCGCCGCGACCACGCGCCCACCTGCGGCGGCGGAGCCGCCGCGCCAGTCCGTCATGCGGCCGCCGGCCCCCTCCACGATCGGGATCAGCGCCTGGACGTCATAGGCCTGCAGCCCCGCCTCCACCACCAGGTCGATATGGCCCGCAGCCAGCAGGCAATAGGCATAGCAGTCACCGCCGTAGCGGGTCAGGCGGCAGGCGCCCCGCACCTGCTGGAAGGCCTCAAGCTCGGCACCCCGAAACAGGGTGGGATCGGTCGTCATCAGGGCGGCGTCCGGCAGCGTGGCGCAGGCCCGCGTGCGGATCGGCCTGCCATTCGCCCAGGCACCCTGCGGCGTCCCGGCAAAGCGCTCGCGCAGGAAGGGCTGGTCCATGATCCCCAGAAAGGGCTGCCCGCCGCGGTTCAGCGCGATCAGCGTGCCCCACAGCGGCATCCCCGTGATGAATGCGCGGGTGCCGTCGATCGGGTCGATCACCCATTGCAAGTCCGATTGGCCGGCCTGGGTGCCGTGCTCCTCCCCCATGATGCCGTGCGACGGATGGTGGCGGACGATCAGGGCGCGGATCGCGTCCTCTGCCCCGCGGTCGGCCTCGGTCACGGGATCGTAGCGGCTGCCGTCCACAGCCCCCTTGTCCTCGGCCGCGATCCCGGTCCGGAAATGGCGCAGGGTGACCAGGGCCGCCGCGTCTGCCAGGTCATGGGCAAAGCCCAGCAGGTCCTGCACCGATGCCGCGTCCATGCCCGTCTCCCCTGCTGTCGCGGCGGCACACTAGCGGTGCGGCACGGCGCCGGCCATGCCTGAAAGCGGCGCTTGCGCTAGACTGGCGCCCGCCTGTGCGGGGAAATCATGACGCGCTTCGACATTGCCGTGATCGGCGGCGGCATCAACGGGGCGGCGGTCGCGCGCGACGCGGCCGGCCGCGGCCTGTCGGTCTATCTGGCCGAGGCCGAGGATTATGCCAGCGCGACCTCCTCCGGCTCGTCGAAGCTCATCCATGGCGGCATCCGCTACCTGGAGCAGTTCGAGTTCCGCCTGGTGCGCGAGAGCCTGCACGAGCGCGAGGTGATGCTCCGCCTAGCCCCCCACCTGGTCTATCCGCTGCAGTTCCTGATCCCCGTGCGCAAGGGGCAGGTGCGGCCGGCCTGGGTCGTGCAGATCGGCCTGATCCTCTATGACCTCCTGTCCGGCCGGCGGCAGCTGGCGCGCACCGGACGCCTGGGGGCCGCCGAGCGCCGGGCCGTGCCGCGTCTGCGGCAGGACGGCCTGCGTGCGGTGCTGCACTATCCCGACTGCTGGGCCGACGACGCCCGCCTGACGCTGGAAACGCTGCTGGATGCCCGCGCCCGGGGGGCCGACATCGGCAATCGTCGTCGTGTCACCGGTTTGGCGCCGGAGCCCGACGGCTTCCGGCTGGAGGTGGCGACGCCCGCCGGAACGCAGCATGTTCACGCGACGCACGTGGTGAACGCCGCCGGCCCCTGGGCCAACGACCTGCTGGCCGCTGCCGCCGGCACGGTGCCGCGGCGCAAGCGCCTGCGCCTGGTGCGCGGCAGCCACATCGTCCTGCCCATGCCGCAACCGGCCGAGGCCCGCGCCTTCCTGATGCAGAACGACGACCGCCGCGTGGTCTTTGTCCTGCCCTGGCTGGATGCGCGCTTCATCATCCTGGGCACGACCGACGTGCCCCATGACGGCGATGCCCACGACGCCCACTGCACGGACGCCGAGCGCGACTACCTGCTGGCCTGCTATCGCCGCTATTTCGACGTGGCCGTGGGACCGCAGGACGTGCTGTGGTCGTATTCGGCCGTGCGGCCCCTGGTCGATGACGGCAGCGACAATCCCAGCAAGGTCACCCGCGACTACGAGATCGTGGGCGAGCAGGTCGGCCGCGGCACGTTCACGACGATCTATGGCGGCAAGCTGACCACCCACCGCAAGCTGGCCGAATCGGTCATGGCGGAGCTGCGGCGCATGGGTGTTGCCATGCGTGACGGTTGGACCGCCGACCAGCCGCTGCACGGCGGCAGCCTGGACCGCCCGGCGCTGTCAGAACTGGCTGCCGGCGGTCCGGCGACGCTGGCCCTGGCGGTGCGCCAGCGCTGGGCCTTCACCTATGGCGACCAGACGCGCGACCTGTTCGACCGGATCGCCGCCCAGCCTGCCCTGGCGCGGGAGGTGGCGCCCGGCGTTCCCGAGGCGGAACTGCGCCACGCGATCGAAGTGGAGGACGCGATGAGTGCCGACGACTTCCTGCTGCGGCGGACCAAGCTGGCCCTGATCCTGGACGCGGCCGGGCGCGGCGCGATCACCGATTGGTTCGCCACGCATGGGGCGGCCCCCTTTGCTTCCACGCCGCAGGCCCTATGATCCCGGCCGGTACGGGAGGCCCATGGGCAAAGAGGACAGGACTGGCATGACGAAGGTCTGGCTCTGCACGCTGGTCGCGGCGGGAGCCGCCGTCAGCCTTTTGGCGGGCTGCGGTGGCGGCGGGGATTCTGGCAAGGTCCAGGGCGGCTTCATTCGCGAGGAAGGCGGTCCGCCGCCGACAACCCTGTTCGGCGAGCCGCTGCGCGGTGCCACGGGCAAGACGTGCGCCACGGACCTGGCGCAGTGGATCCAGGGCATGGACACCAATGGCGACGGCGGCGCCTCGCTGGACGAGCTGCAGGCCAATGGCCAGGCCTGGTTCCTGCGCGCCGACGCCAACAAGGACGGCTACATCACGGCGCCGGAGTTGAGCGCCATCCGCCGCGCCATATCGCCCGAGAGCGAGGTGATGATGTCGGGCGCGCCGCCGCCGGTGACGCAGGTCGACCAGAGCCAGCATGCGGCCGCCGGTACGCCCAATACGGTGCGCCCCCAGCGGCGCCAGGCTGGCCTGCCCATCATCGCCGACCCGGTGATGGCGGCTGACCGCAACCTGGACTTCCGCGTCAGCCCTGAGGAATTGGCGACGGTCGGCGCCGAACGCTTCGCCCGCTACGACACCAATCGCAACGGCCTGCTCGAGCCGGCGGAGATGGCAGCCACCTGCCGCGCGCCGGACTAGCCCGGGACCGGGCCGGGGGTCACGCGCGGCGATGGCTGATCCCGCCGGGCAGGAGCCCCTGCCGCCCTTGCTTGGCCGTGCCATCAGCGGCGCGCTGTCGGGCACGCAGGCGGTGCTGTGGCTGCTGGCCCCCTATGGCATGGCGCCGGGAAAGCCGGTGCAGAGCTATGCCGAAGGGCAGCTCGCCTGGCTGCTGGAGCTGGGCGCTGACGCCTGGATCGCCGTGCCGCTGCTTCTTCTGGCCAGCCTGGCCCTGGTCGCGCCCGTCGTGCTGGGCGGCTGGCACGCCGCGACCGGCCGGCTCTGGGCGTGGCCCCGCTGGGCCTGGCTCCTGGCCGCGGTGGTGATCGTGGCGGGCGCCGGCATCGGCATGGCTCTGGCCGGCCTCAGCCTCATCACCATTGGCTGGGGCACCAGCAATCCCAGCTATGGCCCCGGCTTCTGGCTGGTCCCCGGCCTGGCGGCGGCGACCGGCCTGTGGATCGCCATCCACGCGCTGCGCCTGGGCCGCGCCGAACCGCGGCGCTGAGGCGGACTAGGCGCTGAGCGCCTTGCCGGCGTCGAAGGCGTGGACCACCTCCTCGCGCAAGGCGGCATCGCACATGAAGTCGATCGCGGTCATGGCCAGCGCCTTGGCCCCGTCCAGCGCCGCGCGGTCGCCCATCGCGGACCCTGCCCAGTGGGTGAAGGCCGGATTGTGGATGACGACATCGGGCGGAGAAGCCTGGATCAGGGGGTGGATCGCAGGAACGTCGTGGCTGACATTGCCCATGTCGGTCGATCCGGCCAGGCCCGGCGGCAGGGTCTCGATCCCGATGAAGTGGCGGCCCAGCGCCTCGCCATTGCGCTGATAGCGCCCGGCGAGCGGCCAGTTGGTGTTGAGGTCCAGATAATCGACACCCGCCCAATTGAGCTCGACGGTACATCCGGTCGCCTCCGCCCCCGCGCGGAGGCATGCCTCGACCCGCAGCTTCAGCGCGGCCAGGGCGGTCGCGTTGGCGGCCCGGGCGTAATAGCGGGCGGCCGCGCGCTCCGGCACGATGTTGGGTGCCTGCCCGCCGTCGGTGATGATGCCGTGCAGCCGCTCGGTGTGGCGGATGTGCTGGCGCAGCGCCGCAATCGCCTGGTAGCCCAGGACCACGGCGTCGAGCGCGTTCACGCCCAGGTGCGGCATGGCGGAGGCATGCGCCGACTTGCCATGATAGATCACGTCGATCTGCGCGATCGCGATGGTCGGCATGGTCGCCATGTCCATGCCCGACGGATGGATCATCATCGCGGCATCCAGGCCCGCGAACGCTCCGGCCCGGCGCATCAGTTCCTTGCCGCCTCCCGCCTCCTCCGCCGGGGTGCCGATGAGGCGGACCCGCCCCGGCAGGTCGCGGCCCAGCGCCAGCAGGCCCAGCGCCGCTCCTGTCGACGCGGTGGCGATCAGGTTGTGGCCGCAGGCATGGCCGATGCCCGGCAGCGCATCGTATTCCGCAAGCATGCCGACCAGCGGCCCGTCCGAGCCGAAGCTCGCTTCGAACGCGGTCGGCAGGCCCCACGCCCCGACCTGTCCGCGCAGGCCCGCCCGTTCCGCCGTCGCCGCAAGTGCCGCGACCGCCTCCACCTCCTCGAAGGCCAGTTCGGGCTTCGCGTGGATGGCGTGGCTCAGGGCCAGCAGGTCGCCCGCCATGTCGTCGATCCGGGCGCAGACCGCCCGCTTCAGCGCTTCCGTCACCGGTTCCTCCCGCGTCTCCATTGCCTTTGGGCCGTCGGCGGCCGCCGCCCGGATCAGACCACGAAGCGAGGGGTCAGGCCAGCAAGACGCCGCCTGCGGAACCCGAGCGTTCCCGTGGTGTTCAGTGTGCGATGGATCACAAGGCGTGTGATGTTTTTGGCACGCGATGTCGCTATCGGGCCTGTCGGGGCGGGCAGCCCTTGCAGCACGGCGTTCCAATGCCGTTCTGTGAGCAATGAGTACAGGTCCATCACCGGTCCGGGTGACCAGGGGAGTTCGTGCTGTGTTCAAAGCCGCGTTCTGTCGTTCGACTGCCCTGGTGCTGATTCTCGGGATGGCCTCAGGCCTCGCACAGGCGGAACAGGCAGCGACCGGGCCAAGCCAGGCTGAACAGAGCGCGCCTGGACGGATCGTCACGGAACCGAACGCGATCGTCCCCGACGCGGGCAGCATTGCACCCGCCCAGGTCGCCGCACCCATGGCTGCGACCATGCCCGCGGAGGTGGTGCCGGATGCCGGTGCCGCGATCATGGCGCCGACCGACGACCCCCAGGCCATCGCCGAGGATCCCGACGGCCCCGACAGCGGGGCCGTGGTCGAGATGCCGCCGCGCGTGCCGGTCGCACCCCCCGTTGCCCCCCCGGCCGCGCCGCCGGTCGACACCCTGGCAACGCCCGTTCCCGTGCCGCCCCCGGCTGTGGCGACGCTGCCGGCGGACTCCGCGCTGGCCCAGCAGCTCGATGCCTTCGCCCGCGAGGCCAGCCTGCCGCAGGCCGAGCGTGACCAGATCAGCGCCTTCTACGCACAGAATGGCGGGGGTCCCGTCTGGGTCGCCGGCGACCGGCCGAGCAGCGAGGCGGCGGAGACGATCGCCCTGCTGGCCGCGGCGCACAACGTCGCCCTGGATCCACAGCGTTATCGTCCGGGCGACCTGGCGACCCTGTCGGGCGAAGCGGGCAGCGCCGCGCTGATGCGCTTCGAACTGGCCATGACCCGGGCCGCGCTGCGCTACGTCGCCGACCGGACCGGGGCACGCCTGGCCTCGCTCAACCTCTCGCCCGAGATCGAGGTGCCGGCCCTGGCGCCCGACGCGCCCGGCCTGCTGCGCCAGGCCGCCAACGCGCCAAATGGCGACATTTCCGGCGCGCTGGCGGCGTTGGGCCCGCAGGATGGAAACTTCCGCGGCCTGCTGGCGACACTCGACGCCTACCGCACCCTGGCGGCGCAGGGCGGCTGGGCCGTCATCCCGCTGCGCGACCGCGACAAGATCGAGCCAGGGCAGATGGACGACCGCATGCCGATCGTGCGCGCCCGCCTGGCGGTGACGGACGGCGCGCCCATCGTGGCCGCGGGCGATCCCAGCCATTATGACCCCGACCTGGTCATGGCGGTGGAACGCTTCCAGGTCCGCCATGGGCTGAAGCCGGACGGCGTCATGGGCCGCAACACGCTGAAGGCGATGAACCGCACCGTGGAGGAGCGCATCGCCCAGTTGGAAGTCGCGATCGAGCGTGCCCGCGCCACCCGCGCCGACCTGGGTCCCAGCTTCATCCAGGTGAACATCCCCGAGTACAAGCTGCGTCTGGTCAAGGACGGCACGCTGGTCTGGGAGACGAACGTCGTCGTCGGCAGCACCCGCCGCAAGACGCCGCTGATCACCAGTCGGATGCAGACCGTGATCTTCCGTCCGACGTGGACCGTGCCGGTGAAGCTGGCGGGCCAGGACATCGTGCCGAAGGTCCTGCGCAACCCCAACTATCTGGCTGAGCACGGTTTCCGCATCTATGACGGCTGGGCCGCCGATGCGCAGGAGATCGACCCCACCCTGATCGACTGGACGACGGTGTCGCGCACCCGCTTCCCCTATCGGCTGCGGCAGGATCCGGGCCTTGCCAACTCGCTGGGCCAGGTGAAGCTGATGTTTGCCAACAGCCATTCCGTCTACCTGCATGACACCCCCGACCGCCACCTGCTGTCGCGTGACGTGCGCGCCTACAGCTCGGGCTGCGTGCGCGTCCAGGATCCCTTGCGCCTGTCGGAGTTCCTGCTGGAACGCAACGGCAATTGGGATCGTGCGCGGATCGACCAGACGGTGGCGACCGGCGGGAGTCCGGTTTCGGTCGGCGTTCGGGACTCGATCGCGATCCAGTTCATCTACGTGACGGCCTGGATGGGGACGGACAACCAGATCCAGTTCCGCGACGACATCTATGGCACCGATGCGCGAATCGACACCGCCCTGAAGCGCGAAGGGGCCCGGCTGGTCGCGGATGCGACTTGAAATCACGCCACAGCGCGCGGCCGCACCGACGGTCGCGCGCGCGAAGCCAATTCTGCATCGTGTGATTCCAAGGGCTTGAGGGCCCGTGCCGCGCGCCCCAGCGGGCGCGGAGCGGCCTGCGCCTCACGCCAATGTTTCACCATGCTGCCAAAAGCGGCTGGACACCCCGAATTTCGCTGGTACCGTCCTTGTCGTGCACGGCCCTTCGGGACGCCTTGCACCAACAGGCAGGTAGGCAGAGTGGGGTAGTGCGAATGCAGGGTCCAAGCGAGGACAAGGACAAGCTCGCTCTCAGGCGCAGCATTCTCAAGCTGACCGCAGGCGGGTTCATGGCCGCGGCCATCTCAAGGATCGCGAACGCCGCCAGTGGCAACGCGCCGGTTCCTCGCTCGAAACCTGGTGAAACTAATGTCGCAAGCGACGCCCCGGTTCCCCGTGCCCGGCCAGAAATCGCACAGGACCTGGGCGACAATGTGGCAGCCGTCGATGCGGCCCCCCTGCCCCGGTCGCGACCGCAGGACCTGATCCCCGCCGACCTGGCCGAGTGGGAGGAGGAGGGCAGCATGGCCCCGATCCCGCGCCAGCGGCCGGAGGCCCCCCGCGTCATCGCCCGCCTGATCGAGCCCGAGGTGGTGGAGACCGACGACGGGCCGGATGAGAGCGAGGCTGAGCGCCTGCGCACCCTGATCAACGCGCCCATTCCCCGCGCCCGGCCGGCCGTGCGCCAGGGCGGTGCCGGCTCGCGCCAGACCGTCGCGGCACCGACCCGCCGCACCCTGATGGGCCTGCCGCCCGCCGACCTGGACCTCAACCACGAGAGTGAGGGGCTGCAGGCCGCGGTCCTGCGCCAGATGCCCGCGCCGCTGGTCGTGCCCCCGGGCGCCCGCCGCCTGAGCCTGTACAACGTGAACACGCTTGAGACGTTCGACGACGTCTATTGGCAGGATGGTCGCTACGTCCCCGCGGCCATGCGCAAGCTGCGCTCGTTCATGCGCGACTACCGCGCCAATGCCAGCCGCGACATGGACCCGCGGCTCTATGACCTGCTGCACTCGATCGCGCACAAGGCTGGCTCGCGCGAGCCGTTCAAGGTGATCTCGGCCTATCGCTCGGCCCGCACCAACGCGTCGCGGGCGCGGCGTTCGCGCGGGGTGGCCAAGAACAGCTATCACGTGAAGGGCATGGCCATCGACATCGCGCTGCCCGGCTATTCGCTGCGCGGGCTGCAGACCGTGGCCCTGTCGATGAGTGCCGGCGGCGTCGGCTACTACAGCCGCTCCGGCTTCGTGCACGTGGACGTCGGTCCCGTCCGCACCTGGTAGCGGCCGCTGGATTCACACACAGGCCGGATCCCCGGGATCCGGCGTTTTTTCGTCTCGGCAGAAGGGCTCAGGGGGCGGCCAGGACCGCCTCGCACGCCGTCGGCATCGGCGGCGGGGGTGGCTTGGCCGCGGGTGGTCCAGGCCGGCGCGGTGGCGGCGGCAGGAACCATGCGTCCAGGCTGGCATCGCAGCCGTCGCCAGGCGGTATCGCATCCTGCGGGGTGCACAGGGGCTGGCCTGCGGGGCAGCGCAGACGCACGTGGAAATGACCGTCATGGCCGACCCAGGGCCGGATGCGACGCAGCCATGTCCGGTCACCCTGCACAGTCTGGCAGAGGTGCCGCTTCAGCACGAAATTGACAAAGATCCGGTCGACGCCGGGCTGGATCGCGAAGCTCTTCAGCATCGTCACCTGGTCCGGCCCGAATCGGCTGAGGTCGACCTGCCGACCATCCGGGCTCAGCGTGCTCTGCGGCTGCCACGCTTCGCGCAGGGAAGGGTCAAGCGGGCGCTGCACCGTCGTGAACATGATGTCGGCGTCGATGCCGGTCTGGTGGCTGGCATGGCCCGAGGGCATGGGCCCGCCGCGCGCCTGGGCCATGTCGCCGATCAGGATCATCGGCCGCCGGCCGCGCTGCAGCAGCGTCGTCGCATCCCGGATCGTGCGCAGCAGGTCGGGATGACCCCAGAAGCGGCTGCGTTCAAGGCGCACCACCTGCCAGCCTGGGCCCAGCGCCGGCAGTGCCACGGCGCCGGCCACGCAGCCGCGGTTCGTCTTGCCGATCACCTGGGCGGGGCCGGCTGCGGGCGTTGTGACGCGGCCCCAGGCAGCATCATCCGCCTTTGCGGCGGGCGCTGCCGCACCCATGATGCCGGCGACCAGAAGACAGAAGAACGGCCGGACGACGATCCCGGCCAGATGCTGCAGAGGCTGCATAACGCGATTCACCGGACTGACTTCGACCCACGCGCGACCCACGCCACGGGTTGCCCCCGCACCATGACCGCCCCCATCCCCGGCGTCGAGAACCGCATCACGGTTGAGACCGCCCGCGGCCGCTTTTCGGCCCTGACCTGGCCGGCGCCCACGCCGCAGGCCCCGCTGCTGCACTTCGCCCATGCGACCGGGTTCAACGCACTGACCTACCGCCGCCTGCTGGCCCGCCTCGCCAGCCGGTTCGAGGTGCATGCCATCGACCTGCGCGGCCACGGCTTCACCCAGGCCGATGCCGACCCGGCCCACCTGACAGGCTGGGATGTCTATGCCGAGGATATCGCCACCTACCTGGGGCGATTGGGCCGCCCCGCCCTCCTTGTCGGGCATTCGATGGGTGGTGCCGCCAGTGCCCTGGCCGCGGCACGCCATCGTCACCTGGCATCTGGCGTCCTGCTGATCGAGCCCGCCGCCCTGCCGATCACGCGGATGCCGCCGGTCGTGCTGATGCAGAAGCTGGGCCTGGTCAACCGCCTGATCCAGCGCCTGCCGCTGTCCCGGCAGACGCTGCGCCGTCGCGCCGACTTTCCCAGTCGCGACGCGATGATGGAGGCCTATCGCGGGCGCGGCGCGTTCCGCACCTGGAACGATGACTGGCTGCGCGACTATATCGACGGCGGCACCCGCGACCTGCCCGACGGGGGCGTGACGCTCGCCTGCACGCCCGCGTGGGAGGCCCGGACCTTCGCCATGGTCAGCCCCCGCGTGTTCGATGCAATCGCCCGGATCAAGGCACCGGTCGCCCTGCTGCGGGGCCAGCATGGCACCACCTTTGGCGACGGCTCGGCCCGCGTGGCGCGACTGCTGCGGCCCGGCCTGCCCGATACGCTGGTCTCCGACGCCAGCCATTTCCTGCCGATGGAGCAGCCGGACCTGGTGCTGGATACGATCAACCGCTTTGCCGACCGCTGGCTGCATGACCATGGCCGCAGGGCTGCCTGACACGCTGTTCCACGGCAGCCACCCCACGCCGCTGGGCGATGCCCTCCTGGTGTGGGATGGCGACGGCATCCTGCGTGGCCTGGACTGGGCCGATTGCGCCGACCGGCTGGCGCGGCTGATGGCGCGGCACTGTCCGGGCCTGGCACCGCGCCAGGCCCCACCGCCCGACGCGCTGAGCAACGCGCTGGACGCCTATTTCGCAGGCTCGCTCGGTGCGCTGTCGGCAGTGCGCTGGGCGACCGGCGGAACCGCGTTCCAGCAATCCGTGTGGCAGGCCCTGGTCCGCATCCCGGCGGGACGGACGCAAAGCTATGCCGCGGTGGCCGCGACCGCGGGCAGGCCCGGCGCCATGCGCGCGGCCGGTGCCGCGAACGGCGCCAACCCGATCAGCCTAGTCGTACCCTGTCACCGGGTGATCGGCAGCGACGGCACCCTGACAGGCTATGCCGGCGGCCTGCCGCGCAAGGCCTGGCTGCTGCGCCACGAAGGCGCGCTCAGAGGGCCATCTGCGTCTGGGTCGTGAGAGAGACCAGCCGGCCCTTGCCATCGGTCACGCGCGTCTGCCAGACCGATGTGCGGCGCCCGACATGGATCGGCGTCGCCTCGGCCTGCAGCGTGCCTTCGGTGGCCGCGGCAAAGAAGTTGGTCTTGGATTCCAGCGTCGTTGTGCCCTGCGCCCCTTCGGCCAGGGTCAGGAAGGCACCGACCGCCCCCACCGTGTCGGCCAGCGCCATCAAGGTGCCGCCATGAACCCGGCCATTGGTCGTCATCAGGTGCGGCGCCACGTCCAGCTCCGCCCGCACGGCGTCGGGGCCAGCGGCAATGAAGCGGATGCCAAGGTGCTCGCCCAGAGTACCCTGGAATGCCTTGGCGATCTGCCTGGTCTGGGGGTCCTGTTCGGTCATCGCCGTCTCCCTCGTGTCTGTCGCACAAGGAAGCCAGGACGATCAGGCCCCGTCGATTACCCTGGGGGTAAACCCCGCTAGTCCGCCAGGGTGGAGGGCAGGCGCTGGCCCGACAGCATCATCTGGTGGCGGAAGCGGACCTTCTCCATTGCGCGGTGGCCGTGGGCGACATCGAATCCCAGGCGCTCGGCCACGGTGCAGATCAGCGCCCGCTCCATCGCGTGGAAGTCGCTGTCCTGCCAGGCGATGTCGGCCATCATCTCCAGCAGCTCGACCCGCTCCTCGTCGTTGAAGTTGTCGCGGACCGAGTTGATCATCCGGCCCAGCTTGTCCTCGTGGTCGACGCAGACGCGGATCGTGTCCAGAAGGTCCCGCACCTCCTTGGTCGACAGGCCAAAGCGCACCGCCAGCAGGTCGATCAGGCGCTCGTACTCGACGTCCTCGACATCGCCGTCCTTGACCAGCACCTCGCACAGAAGTGCGCCGGCGGCGAGGTGGATCGTGGGCACGTCATGATCGAAGGCCTCGCGATCGGCGTCCGGCGTGAAGAAGTTGTGGATCATGTCCTTCAGTCGCCGGATCGGCATCAGCGCCCCCTCAAGCCCGCGCACGGATTGCAGATTCCGAGATATCGCACGAATCTTGAGGGAGCGTTAACCCTGACCGGAAGCCCTTCGTGCGTCAGACGGTGGGCACGGTCCCCCCGTCGATCACATGATCCGCGCCGGTGATCGCGCTGGCGAGGTCGGACGCCAGGAAGGCGATCAGGTTCGCCACCTCGATCGGCTGCGCCGGGCGCCCCAGCGGGATGCCGCCCAAGGCGTCCATGATGATCCTGCGCGCGCCATCGACGTCCGTACTCGCGCCCTGGGCCAAGCGCTCCGCGAAGACGACCGAGCCCTCCGTGTAGATCCAGCCCGGTGATACCCGGTTCACGCGCACGCCCTTGGGGCTGACTTCCTTGGACAGGCTCTTGCTGTAGGTGGAGAGCGCAGCCTTGGCCGCCGCATAGGCCGTGGTCGCCTCCGGCAGGGGCATGATGCGCTGGATCGAGCTGACATGGATCACCGCGCCGCCGCCCCTGGCGATCATGCCGGGGATCAGGCTCCGGTCCAACCGGATGGCAGGCATGAGGTTGAGGTCCAGCTCCTTCTGCCACTCGAGATCCGACAGGGCCGCGAATCCGCCGGCCGGCGCGGACGAGCCGCCCAGCATGTGCACGATGATGTCGACCCCACCAAGCCGGTCCTGGACGGCTTCGGCCAGGCTGGCGCAGCCATCGGCGGACATCAGATCGGCAGCGACGAACATGTCCTCCGGCAGGGTGTCGGGCCGCGCGCGGGCCGCGGTGAGAACGCGCGCACCAAGTTCGCGAAACAGGGCGACAGTCGCGGCACCGGTGCCCCTGGTCCCGCCCGTGACCACGGCACGCTTGCCCTTCAGCGTCAGAATCCCGGTCATCACGCGATCCTCAGGGCGGCGATCTTGCCTGCCCGTAGCGTGAAGTCGAAGCGCAGGACCAGCGGGCTGTTGGGGAAGGCGCCGTTGACCTTGGCGTGAACCTTGACCTTGTCGCCTGCCCCCAGCGTCTCGAAGGGCTCGGCCACGTGGTTGTATTGCGCCTTGGCCGCGACCCACCAGGCCCGGATTGCGGGCACGCCGGCGATCCGCGCGCCCTCATCCTCGACCACGGCATCGGCGGCGAAGGTGGCGGCCAGGGCATCCGGATCATTGGTCCGTTCGGCGTCGAAGAAGGCTTCCACCGGGTTGGTCGTTGTCATCGCGTCGCTCCATCAGGTTGATGCCCAACAGATAGCGCTGGGCGATCATGCCAATAAGTGGGATAAACAAGCATGTCGTATTGCGGAAATCGGGATAATGATTCAAGTCGGACTGACGGAACTGGACGCAGTGATGGCCATCGCGCATCGCGGGACGTTCCGGGCCGCGGCCATCGACCTGGGCCTGTCGACCACGGCGCTCAGTCATGCGATCGGCAAGCTTGAGGCAAGGCTTGGGGTCAGGCTGTTCAACCGCACGACGCGCAGCGTGTCCCTGACCAATGCCGGTCGGATCTTCATCGACCGTGTCGGACCCGCGCTCCAGGACATCCATGGCGCGCTGGAGGATGTCCGCGCGCAGCGTGACACGCCGGCCGGCACCATCCGGATCAACGCGGCGCCCTTTGCCGCGCGGGAAATCCTGGCGCCGCTGATCCTTGACTTCCTCCGGCGCTATCCGGACATGAGGGTCGATCTGGTCACCGAGGGCCGTCTGGTCGATATCGTCGCCGACGGCTTCGACCTGGGCGTGCGGGTCGAGCACCTGGTGCCCAGCGACATGATCGCGATCCCGCTGGGCCTGCCGCAGCGCTATGCCGTGGTCGCGTCGCCGGACTATTTCCAGCGCCATCCGAAGCCGCTGGTGCCGACCGACCTGCTGAATCACCAATGTGTACGCGTTCGTCTCCCCGACGGTGCGCTGTTCCGCTGGCGCTTCGAGAAGAGCGGTCAGACGGCCCAGATCGACGTCGACGGGCCGATCACGCTGGATGAAGCAAGCCTGGCCCGCACCGCCGCCCTGGAGGGGGTGGGCATCTGCTGCTTCCTGGAGTCGAACGTCCGGGCCGATATCGACGCGGGCCGCCTGATCCGCGTCCTGGAGGACTGGACGCCCGCGTTTTCCGGCCTGTGCCTCTACTATCCCGGGCGGCGGCACCTGTCGGCGGGGCTGAAGGCCTTCCTGGCCGCTGCGCGCGACCATGGGCGGGGTGCACGCGCCCGATGAGGCAGCACCCCGCCTGGAGCCGTTGTCCTAAAGCGCGTGGGCGAAGGCCTGGTCGATGCGGTCGAAGCGCCGCTTCACGAAGCCTTGCGCTTCCTTGTGGGTGACGATGAACAGGTCGTTGCGCCGGATCGAGTCGACGACCAGGTCGCCCACGTCGGCCACGTCCAGCGTCCGGCCCGCGAGGGCCGCCAGTTCGTCGTCGGAATAGGTGCGGTTGGCCGTGGGACCGCCCAGATCCGCAGGCCGGTTGCGATAGGAATGGTCGATGTTGGTGGCGACCCGCATCGGACACAGGACGGACACGCCGATGCCATGGTCGCGCAGGTCCTTCTGCAGGCACTCGGCCAGGGCCACGACGCCGAACTTGGTCACGCAATAGGGACCAAGCTCGCGATTGGCGACCAGGCCGGCGAAGCTGGCCGTGAACAGGACGTGGCCGCCCTGGTTCTGCTTCACCATGCGCGGCACGAAGGCCTCAACCCCATGGATCGGTCCCCACAGGTTGACGTCGATCGACCATTTCCAGTCGGCATGCGTCATATCCTGCGTCGGGCCAAAGACGGCGACGCCCGCATTGTTGAACAGGACGTGCACCGCGCCGAAATGGCCGAAAGCCCGCTCGGCCAGGGCGTCGACGCTCTCCTTGGAGGCCACGTCGGTGCGCACCCCGATCACGTCGGCGCCGTCCGCCTTGAGCCCGGCCACGGCCTTGTCCAGCACGCCCTGCTCGATATCGGCCAGGACGAGCCTTGCACCCGCCCGGGCCAGCGATTGCGCAGTGGCCAGGCCGATGCCGCTGGCGCCCCCGGTGATGACGGCCACGCGGCCCTTGAAGTCGTCCATGCCGATCCTCCCTTCGTCTTGTGGGGGAGGATCCTTGCAGACGGCCCCGGCACGGGGAAGAGGGCGTCTCAGTCCTCCCACAGCGGGCCGGGACGCCCGCCGCGCACGACGCGGTCGATCTCGGACCGGGTCAGGCCGATGTCGCGCAACCGCGCATCGTCCAGCCCCATCAGGTACCAGGCAGCCTTGCGCGCCTTCCATTCGGCCCACAGGGCGGGCACGAGATCGAGCGCGCGGCGCAGGATGCCGCCATGGGAAGTCCGGCGACCCTGTGCCGTCGCCCGCGTGCCGATCATGGCCATGACCCAGTCTCCTTATGCGGAAACCCCCTCGGGGGTTGTGCTGCACCTGGATATAGGCCATCCCCTTGAATCACGAAAACTAATGTTTATGATCCATACATAACGTCGGATTATGTCTTGGCAGGTGGGCGGCAGATGGCACGGAACATCGACATCGGCCTGTTGCGGGCCTTCGCCACGGTGGCGGAAACCGGCAGCATGACGCGGGCCAGCCGCCTGCTCCACGTGACGCAGGCCGCGATCAGCCAGCAGGTCAAGCGGCTGGAGGAGCTCCTGCAGGTCCAGCTGATCGACCGCAGCGCGCGGCAGCTGACGCTGACCCCGGCGGGGGATTCCGTGCTGCTGCACGCGCAGCGCATGCTGGGCCTGAACGACGACCTGTGGGCGACGATGACCCAGCCGCCGCTTGCGGGCGAGGTCCGCCTGGGCGTTCCCAGCGATATCCTGCGCCCGTTCCTGCCGCCCGTCCTGAAGAGCTTCGCCCAGTCCTGGCCGGGCATCCAGGTGCGCCTGGTGGGCACCGCCACGATTCCCCTGATCGAGAAGCTGGAAGCGGGCGAGATCGACCTGACCCTGACCACGGAGGAGGATTGCGGCCCCGGCTGCGAATCCCTGCTGGAGGAGGAGCTGGTCTGGGTGGGCGCCCGCGGCGGCCGGGCCTGGCAGCGCACGCCCGTGCCCCTGGCCTTTGGCGAGCCGCGCTGCACCTTCCGCAGCGCCATGACGCGTGCCCTGCGCAATGCCGGGCGCGACTGGCGCATCGTCACCGACAACAGCAATTGCGAGACGATGCTGGCCACGGCCGAAGCCGACCTGGCCGTGGTCGCCATGCTGCCCACGGCGGTCCCCGACCATTTCGAGGTGCTGGGCCCTGAGTCGGGCCTGCCCCGCCTGTCACGCTTCCACATCAACCTGCGCGTGCCGTCGCAAGGGGCCTCGAAGCTGGGATCCGCCCTTGCCTGTCACATCCGCGAGCAGTTCAGCGGGCGCTACGCCCAGGCTGCCTGAGATGACGGCCGCCGCAACCCAGGGCTACCACCAGTTCGATAGCGCGATCGGCCCCTGCGCCGTCGCCTGGGGCACGGACGCCGCAGGGGGGCTGTGCCTGACGGGCGTGCAATTGCCCGAGGGCGACGCCGCCGCCGGCCTGCGCCGCCTGGCCCGCCTGCATCCACAGGCCGGTGCCATCGCCCCGCCAGCGGACGTGGCCGCCTGGATCGCGCGCATCCTGGACCTGATCGCGACCGGACGGGGGGACCTGTCGGACCTGCGATTGGACCTGGCGCGCGTACCCCCCGCAGACGCCGCCGTCTATCGCCTGGCCGTGGCCATCCCGGCGGGGGAGACGCGCACCTATGGCGCGCTGGCCAAGGCGTTGAACCCGCCCGGCAACCCCCGCTTCGTGGGTCAGGCGCTGGGCCGCAATCCCTGGCCCATCGTGGTGCCCTGCCACCGCATCCTGGCGGCACAGGGCGGAACCGGCGGGTTTTCCGCGCGCGGTGGGGTCGGGACCAAGCTGCGCCTGCTGGCCATCGAGCGCGCGGTCCTGCCGGGTGGGCCCACCCTGTTCGATGGTGATCCCGGCTTTGGCCTGTCTGTCGCGCCAGACGCCCGGTTCACCCGGGACCCGCGCCGGCCACCATCCCGCGGCAGGGATTGACCGAACGGCAACGGGATCGCAGAGTTGACTCTGCCGATTGAGCGGAGGCCATGCGGGCAATGGGACTGAACTTCCGGATCACGGCCATCCGGCCAACCTTCGGCGCCATTGTCGAAGGCTTCCAGGTCGCCGACCTGGACGACGCGACGTTCCCCGCGATCGAGGACCTGTTCAACACCCGGGGCCTGCTGGTCTTCCGCGACCAGCGCCTGACGCCTGCGCAGTACGCGGCCTTTGCCCGGCGCTTTCCCCATGGCGACGGTCCCCTGGTCTACAAGGACCACACCCTGCCCGGCTTCCCCGAGATCCAGGCCCTGGGCAACTATGCCGAGGGCGGCGAGGCCAAGGCCAGCCTGAACCAGATCGGCATCGAATGGCACACGGACGGCACCTCGCGCCGGCTGCCTTGCGTCGCCACGATGATCCACGCCGTGCAGACGCCGCGCGCCGGCGGCGACACGCTGTTCTGCAGCGGATACACCGCATACGACCTGCTGGACGCGGCGACCCGCGCCCGGATCGACGGCGCGCGCGCCACCTACAACCTGGCGAACATCAAGAGCGCGGTCGAGACGGCCAGCGACCAGGGGCCGACCCGCCTGCTGGTCGAGGAGGACCAGCCCGACGTGGTGCATCCGCTGGTCCGCACCCACCCGGTGACCGGGCGCAAGGCGCTGTGGACCACCTATGCCGAGGTCGCCCATATCGACGACCTCAGCCAGGCGGACAGCGTCGCCCTGATCCACAGCCTGCTGGCGCCGGGCACGCGCGACGAACACATCTATGCCCACCACTACCTGCCGGGCGACCTGGTCGTGTGGGACAACCGCTGCATGCTGCACTCGACCACGCCCTATACCTATCGCGACGAGGTGCGCCTGGTGCACCGGATCGCCCTGAACGGGCCGGAGCCGCTGCGCGTGTAGTGCGCTCTCCCTCCCCTATTGCAACAGAGGGGGGCGGGGCCTAGGCCACCTCGCGCAGGCGTTCGGCATTGGCGAGGAGGGCCGCCATCAGGGCGCCGGCCGCTCCTTGCGGGCGGCGGCTGGGGCCGATCACCACGAATTCGATCTGGTCCAGCGCCGGCAGGTGCGGCGACGGGGCGACCGGCGCCAGTCCGGGCGGGATGAGGCGCCCAGAATGGGCCGCCAGGCCCAGGCCCGCCATCGCAGCCGCACGGATCCCGCTGAGCGAGGAACTGGCGCAGGCAATGCGCCAGGACCGGCCGGCGCGCTCCAGCGCGTCGAGCGCCAGGGCCCGGGTGATGCTGGGCGGCGGATAGAGCACCAGGGGCAGCGGCTGGTCCGGATCGGGCCTGAGGCCGGGGCGGCCGACCCAGACCAGATCCTCCCGCCAGGCCGCCTCTCCCCGGTCGTCGCCACTGCGCCGCTTCACGAACATCACGTCGAGTTCGCCTGCGTCGAACTTCTCGTACAGCGTGCCCGACAGGCCCACGGTCAGTTCCAGGTCGACCGACGGGTGCGCCTGCGTGAAGTCGGCCAGCACCGCGGGCAGTCGGGACAGGGCAAAGTCCTCGCACGCCCCGAAGCGGATCCGGCCCCGCAGGTCGGAGCCGGTGAAGAAACGCTCCATACGGGCATTGGCGCCGAGGATGGTGCGGGCAAAGTCAACCAGGGCATCGCCGTCCGGTGTCAGCGCCACCGCATGCGTGTCGCGCGCCAGCAGGCGCCGGCGCAGCGCCTCCTCCAGGCGGGCGACATGCTGGCTGATGGTCGATTGCGGCAGGCCCAGCCGCCGCGCCCCGCCGGTGAAGCTGCGGGCCTCCGCCACCGCCAGGAACGAGCGCAGGAGGTTGGGATGGATCATCGCCGCCGCCTATCCACATTTTTGATAACTGATACCCGGATCATCCGGATATGCAATGGGACCGCAATCCCCTAGGTATCGCGCAACCACCCCGCACTGCTGGCGCCCCCATGACCCGCCTCGTCCCAGGGCTTCTGGCCCGGCTGCCCGTCGACCCCTACCTGATCGCGCTGGTCGGCACCGTCGTCGTCGCCTCGATCGTGCCGGCGCAGGGCTCGGGCGTGCCAGTCGTCAACGCGGTGGTGCAACTGGCGGTCGGGCTTCTCTTCTTCCTCTATGGTGCGCGGCTGGCGCCGGACGCGGTGATCGCGGGCATCCGCCACTGGCGGCTGCAGTCCCTGGTCCTGGCCCTGACCTTTGTCCTTTTCCCGGTCCTGGCCATCGTCCTGGCCAGCCTGACGAAGGGCGTGATCGCCGAGCCGCTGCGCCTGGGCCTGCTGTTCATCGGCATCCTGCCGTCGACCGTGCAGTCCTCGATCGCCTTCACCTCCATCGCGCGGGGGAATGTGCCGGCGGCCCTGTGCGCGGCGTCGTTGTCGAACCTTGCCGGCATCCTGGTAACGCCGGTCCTGTGCGCGCTGCTGATCGGCGGCCATGGCGACGGCTTTTCGCTGGACGCGCTGGGCCGGATCTCGTTGCAGCTGCTGCTGCCATTCGTGCTGGGGCAGCTGGCGCGGCCCTGGATCGGCGCATTCGTCACGCGGCACAAGAAGGTGCTGTCCTACGTCGACCGCGGCTCGATCCTGCTTGTCGTCTATGCCGCCTTCAGCGCCGGCGTAGTCGCCGGCATCTGGAGCCAGGTCGGGCTGGGCTCGCTGCTGCTGGTGATGGTGCTGGACGTCGTGCTGCTGGCGCTGGTCCTGGTGACCTCCACCCTGGTCGCGCGGATGGGCGGCTTCAACAAGGAGGACGAGGTGGCGATCGTCTTCTGCGGCTCGAAGAAAAGCCTGGCGGCCGGCATTCCCATGGCCAACGTCCTGTTTCCCGCGGCGGCCGTCGGTTCCGTCGTGCTGCCGCTGATGCTGTTCCACCAGATCCAGCTTTTTGCCTGCGCCGTTATCGCACGCCGTTATGCCGCCCGCCCGACCGAGGCGGAGGGCGCGCTGCAGGCGGCGGCCGTGGCCGGCGCTTCGCGGTGATCGCGCCCTAGCCGCGCGGCGCGCGCAGCATCGACCAGAAGCGGGGACCGTCGTCCGGCGCGTGCCACTCCGCCTGGACCTCGAACCCCAGGTGGCGATAGAGGCCGACATTCGCCGGCGTCGCCGTCTCCAGGAACGCCGGCAGGCCCGCCGCATCGGCGCGCGCCAGGCCCACGCGAACCGCGGCCCCGCCCCAGCCCTTGCCCTGGTGGTCGGGTCGGCAGCCCAGGAAGTGCAGGTACCAGAAGGGCCCGCGGGGGTGATGGCGGTTGATCGCCGCCTCCAGCCGCAGGGCCCGCAGCACCGCGCCGCCGAAGATCCCCAGCACCTGCGGCGTGCGCACCAGCGTCTCTGCCAGGGACGGATGCGCGCGGCCCGGCCCACGCCAGGATGCCGCCACCTCGCACCCCGGCGCCGTGTCGATCACGCCGGCGCGCCGGTCGGACGACCAGAACATCGCAAACATGCGGGGCAGCGCGCGGCGACGCACCGCGGCATCCGGAAACAGGTGACCGAGCGCTGGATCATCCTGGAAGGCCAGCGCCAGCGTTGTCTGCACGGCCTTGGCCTGGCCATCCTGGGCGGGACCGATGCCGCGTGCCGAATCCATGCCTGTCTCCCCTGTCCCCGAACGCAGTTCAGGGCAGGTGGAGAGGAAATGCCAGCGTCGCGAGTCGCGATGCCGGACGGTTGGCGCGGAACGCAGCCCCCACCTGGCGCGTTGACAAGCGATGCGAGGCGCCGACGCCGCGCCCATGCACGCACCAGGCGGGACGGGACCATGGCCACACGCGCAAGCTGGAAGGGCTTCATCAGGCTGGGCGCCCTGTCCTGCGCCGTCGCGCTGCACGCCGCGGTGTCGAGCAGCGAGCGCGTCAACCTGCACATGGCCAACCGGCGCACGGGCAATCGCCTGAACCGCGTCTTCGTCGACCAGGAAACAGGACGGCCTGTGCCCCGCGAGGACCAGGTGAAGGGTTACCAGAAGGAGCCCGGCAGTTATGTGATGCTGGAGCCGGAGGAGGTCGCGGCCGTCGTTCCCGACAGCGACAAGGTGCTGGATGTCGGGGACTTCATCCCCTGCGACCAGGTCGACCGCGTCTATCTGGACCGGCCCTACTACCTGGTGCCGGACGGCACGGCGGCGGAGCCGGTCTATGCCGTGCTGCGCGACGGGATGCGCAGGTCGGGGACGGCCGCCCTGGCCCGCACCGTCCTGTTCCGCCGTGTGCGCACCATGCTGATCCGGCCGTTGGACGACGGGCTGCTGGCCCATACGCTGAGCTTCGACTACGAGGTGCGGCCAGCGGCGAAGGCGCTGGGCGGCATTCCCGCCTTCAAGGTGACGGACGAGATGCTGGATCTCGCGCGCCACATCATCGAGACAAAGGCCGGCAGCTTCGATCCCGCGACGGTCGACGACCGCTATGACACGGCGCTGGCCGAACTCATCCAGGCCAAGATCGCCGGCAAGCCCTTGCCAAAGGCTCCCTCGCGCAAGCCCGCCAAGGTGCTGGACCTGATGGAAGCCTTGCGCCAGAGCGCCCAGTCCCGGCCAGGGACGGGCGGGGCCAACAAGACCAAGGCAGCCCCGCGTCGCAAGGCGTCGTGACATGGCGCTCGAAACCTATCGCGCGAAGCGCGACTTCAACCGCACGAAGGAGCCGGCGGGCAGCCGGCGCAAGCGCAAGAGCCAGGGCTGGCACTACCTGATCCAGAAGCATGCGGCCCGGCGCCTGCATTATGACCTGCGCCTGGAGCTGGACGGCGTCCTGCTCAGCTGGGCGGTGACGCGCGGCCCCAGCCTGGTCGCCGGGGAGGCGCGCCTGGCCGTCCAGGTCGAGGACCACCCCCTGGAATATGGTGATTTCGAAGGGACGATCCCGCAGGGTGAATATGGCGGCGGCACGGTCATCCTGTGGGATCGCGGCACCTGGACGCCAGAGGGCGACCCGCACAAGGGACTGGCCAAGGGGCATCTGGACTTCACCATCACGGGCGAGAAGCTGCAGGGCCGCTGGCATCTGGTGCGGCTGAAGCGCAAGCCGGGGGAGAAGCGCGACAACTGGCTGTTGCTGAAGGCGCGGGACGACGCGGCCCAGGACGACGACGCGCCCGATGTGCTGGTGGCGCAGCCCGATTCGGTGAAGACCGGGCGCGCACTGGACGATGTCGCCGGCGAGGCACCCGGCTGGTCCAGCCGGACGGGCCCCCTGCCCCAGGCCAAGACCGCGGCCAAGGCCAAGACGCCGCCCAAGGCGAAGAAGGCCGGCGCCAAGGCCAAGCGCCGCAGCGCGGCAGAACTACCCGCCTTTGTCGAGCCGCAGCTCGCCACGCTGGTGGCCAAGAGCCCATCCGGCGACAAGTGGCTGCACGAAATCAAGTTCGACGGCTATCGCCTGCAGGCGCGCATCGCCGCGGACGGCGTCCGCCTGCTGACCCGCAGCGGGCTGGACTGGACCGACCGTTTCGGCCAGGCGCTGCCGGATGCGCTGGCTAGCCTCGATCTGGCGGGCAGCCTTCTTGACGGCGAACTTGTGGTGGAGAACGCCGCCGGCGCATCCGATTTCTCGGCGCTGCAGGCCGACCTGTCGGCCGGGCGGGGGGACCGCTTCGTCTACTATGCCTTTGACGCGCCTTTCCTGGCCGGGCGCGACCTGCGCGCCGTGCCCCTGGTCGAGCGCAAGCAGCTGCTGCAGGACGCCCTGGCCAAGGCCAAGGGCCGCATCCGCTTCAGCGAGCATTTCGAACAGGACGGCCAGGCCGTGCTGGACCATGCCTGCCGCCTGAGCCTGGAGGGACTGGTGTCGAAGCGGCGCGACGCGCCCTACCGCTCCGGCCGCTCGCGCGACTGGGTGAAGTCGAAATGCGCGGACCGGCAGGAATTCGCCATCGGCGGCTATGTCCCGGCCAGCACCGATCCCCACGCCATCGGCTCCCTGGTCCTGGGCGTCTACGAGGATGGCAGCCTGCGCCATGTGGGACGGGTCGGGACCGGCTTCACCATGGCCGTGGCCCAGGACCTGCGGCAGCGCCTGGAGCCCCTGGAGCAGCCGGACAGCCCCTTTGCCGCCGCCCTGAGCGCGGTCGAGCGCAAGGGCGTCCGCTTCGTGGCGCCGGAGCTGGTGGCGGAAGTCGAGTTCCGCTCCTGGACCGCCGACCGCCACCTGCGCCATGCGGCGTTTCGCGGCCTGCGCGAGGACAAGCCCGCGCGCGAGGTGGTTCTGGAGCACCCGGTCGACACCAAGAACCCCAAGCCGGCGCGGCCGTCGGCCGTCACCCTGACCCATCCCGATCGCGTCTATTGGCCGGACCAGGGCATAACCAAGGCCGGCCTGGCCGACTATTACGAAGAGGTCTGGCCGCGCATGGCCCCCTTCGTCGTCGACCGACCGTTGTCCCTGCTGCGCTGTCCAGACGGGATCGCCCAGGCCTGCTTCTTCCAGAAGCACGCCTGGGCCGGCATGAACAAGGCGATCCGCCAGGTGGCTGATCCACGCGACAAAGCGGGAAAGAAGCTGCTGGCGATCCGCGATCGCGACGGGCTGCTGGCTTTGGCCCAGTCGGGCGTGCTGGAGGTCCACCCCTGGGGCGCCACGCTGGCGCGCCTGGAAAAGCCCGACATGCTGATCTTCGACCTGGACCCCGGTCCTGGCGTGGCCTGGCAGCAGGTGATCGAGGCGGCCCAGGATGTGCGCCGCCGGTTGGAAGCCATGGGCCTTGCCGCCTTCGTCAAGACCTCAGGCGGCAAGGGTCTGCACGTCGTGGTGCCGCTGCAGCCCAAGGCCGACTGGACGCGGGCCAAGGCCTTCACCAAGGCGGTGGCGGAGGCGATGGCCCAGGATGCGCCCGAGCGCTATGTCGCCACCATGTCCAAATCCCGGCGCCAGGGCCGGATCTTCATTGATTACCTGCGCAATGGCCGGGGATCGACGGCAGTTGCCCCCTACTCCACCCGCGCGCGCGACGGCGGGGCCGTGTCGATGCCCGTTGCCTGGGACGAACTGGGGCCCGACCTGGGCCCCGCCCAGTTCACGATCACCAATGCGGGGCAGCGCCTGGCCAGCCAGAAGGCCGACCCCTGGGCCGATTTCCGGGACAAGGCGCGGCCCCTGCCGGCCTGAGCTGCGCTCAGAACATGCGCGCGACCTGGGCCAGCGCCTCCACCCGGATGTCCTCGGCCTCCTTCGGGCCCAGCGCCTGCTCGACCAGGCGGACTGCGCGGAAGATCCGGCGTTCCGCCGCCGCCTTGGCCTCACGCGTGCGATCGCCGGCCAGCAGGTCGCCCAGGACCACCCGGATTTCCTCCTCGGCCCGCGCCACGACGCCGTTCAGGGCCTGCTGCACCACTTTCTCCCGCCCCAGCTGGGCAGCAAAGCTGGCACAGCCGGTCAGTGCGCGGACGCTGGCCTCCGTCTCCTTCATGGTCGCCACATCCATCGCCCGCCCCGGCACCAGCGCCTGGCCGATCTGCGCCTTTGCCTGGTCCAGCAGGGTGTCGACATGGCGCGTCGCCTCGCGGCGCAGGTGGCCCAGGCGCGCCGACTGGCGCGGATTCAGGCCGCCGCTCTTCAACGCCGCTTCCGCCGCGGCGACGGCCTGGGTGAAGTCGCGCAGGGCATAGGCGCGCGGGGCGAGGTCGGTGGCCGGACTGCGGGCCGCCTCGCGCGACATCGCCTCCAGCCCGTTCATCATGCCCATGCCCAGCAGGCGCAGCAGTTCCAGCCGGCGTTCCTTGGACAGGCCCAGGTCCATCTGCGCCAGGCGCTCCATCAGCGCGCCGGGCGCCGCCATGTGCGCCATCGCCACGATCAGCAGGGCATAGATGCGGTCGACGTCGCCCTCGCCATGCGTGACGATGGCCTTGTGCAACAGGTGCAGCAGGTCGTCTTCCAGGACCTTGACCGGCATGGGCATGACCCGGCGCAGGGCCTGGACCGGCTCGGCCACGCGCAGGACGCGGCAGATCTGGGAGATGTCCTCCAGATGCACCTCGTGTGGGCCCAGCAGCGCCTGCCGGTCGCGGTCGTCACGATCAGCCAGGGTATTGGACAGGCTGCGCGCGGCGATCACCCAGACCACGCGCGCGATCGCCTCCTGCCCCTCCAGGTCGTCGGCGTCGACGCTGGCCAGTGCATGCGTCAGGGGATCCAGCGACGATGTCTCGACTGCCGCCAGCCACATCCAGCAATGGCTCATCGCGACCCGCGTGATGCGGCCGTCCCCCGCATCGGCATCCGGGTCGCGGCGATTGATCAGCAGGTCCTCGAAAGGCAGGCAGAACAGGCGCTGCAGGGTCGGCCGGCGCGCGGGGCGGAGATGGACCAGACGCGGCCGGGCGTCGTCCAGCATGCGCTGGACGGCGGGCTGGGTCCGGATGCGCTCCAGGAGGCGGACGATCTCGACGAATTTCCCTTCCGGGATGACGTTGAGCTTGCGCCCGACCTCCGCCAGTTCGCGTTCCATGGCGCCTAGCCGCCACCCGTGAAGTTGATGGCGCGGACCGCTTCGATCCGGGCAACCAGCTCGGCATCGAACTGGCCCGTGCGCCAGTCCTGCATGGCGGCGACGCGGCGACGCTGGAACACCTCGTGTCGCTCGTTCTGGTTCATGGCCTCCCACGAGCCTTCGTTGACCGGGATCAGCGGTAGAATACGCATGATCTGGGTAATCGCATCGCGTTTGGCCTGGCTTGGCGCCGCCGGGGTCTGCGCCCACAGCGTGACGATGAAATCCCATCCGTCCAACAGCCAGGACAAGCGGATCGCGGCCTTGCGCACCTGCTCGAATACCGTCTTCCAGCTGGTCAGGGCCGCCTCGATGTCACCCAGCAGCAGGTCGAAATTGTCCAGCACCTCGCGCGTCAGCTTCAGCGTCTCTTCCGCGACTTCGGCCGCGAACTGCGCCATCGGGGCGGCGTCGCTGCGGTCGCTGCGCGCCCAGGACCGGGTGGCGGCACAGAACGCGGTCAGGTCGCGCGAAACCTTGCGCAGGCGCCCACCCTCCCCCGGCGCATTGGCCAGGCCCACGGGGGCCGCCTGGCTCGCCAGCTTGCCGATCCGGGCATAGAGCTCATCGGCGGTGGCACCAAAGCGGTCGGCCGCCTGGGCCAAGACGCTCTTGGCCACCTGGCGGAAACGCGCCGGGTCGCCGCCGCTGTTCAGCAGTTCCTTGGGGCTCAGCCCCAGATGGGTGAACAAAGCCAGGATCAGCATGAAGTTGGTGGTGACGCGCTCCGACTCCTCGGCATGAAGGGCCAGCTGCGCCGCCTCCTCCGCCTCCGGCCCGGCAATGCCCGTCAGCGCGACGTTCAGTGCCGCGGTTCGGATCAGATCGGGCGAGACGGCCTGGGCCTCCAGGATCTCGGCATGCAGCGCATGGTCGTGGACCGACATCGTGACCAGGTCGGGCACCGCCTTCCACGGCACGACATAGACGCCGCTGCCGCCGCCCAGGCTCGGCATGGTCAGGACCAGACGGTCGCGCTCCTCCAGCCGCACGCGGGTCTGCACCAGCAACGGCGTGGTGAACGGGATTGCCGTTCCGCGTTCCTCGAATGTCGAAGGCCGATACTGGGTGAGCTGCCGCATGGGCGAAGCGGAATCCATACGATTTGTGCGTGCAACAGTCGGCGCCCCAGGGTTTACGACGGGTTAAGATGGGGCTTGAAACCGTTGCCACGGGATCGCCTTCGCGCATGCGCTTTCCACTCGACCTGGGCGCCGCAGGGCTTAGGCTTGGGCCAGAGAGTCGCGGCGCACGCCCAGGGGCGGCGACCGCGCCCCGGGGAGGAAAGGACAGCGCCCATGATGATCACCCGCGCCGAGACCTATGACGAGGTCTATCGCAGCTTCACCTGGGATGTGCCCGCGCGGATCAATATCGCCACCCAGGTCTGCGACCGCCATGCGGAGGTGGAGCCCGAGCGCGTCTGCCTGATCTTCGACCGCGATCCCGTCGTCACCCGGCACACCTATGGCGAACTGCGCAGTGCCGCCAACCGCCTGGCCAACCACCTGGCGCGCCTGGGCCTGAGCCGCGGCGACCGCCTGGCCATCGTCAGCCCGCAGGACCTGGCCGTGCCCGTCAGCCATATCGCCGCGTGGAAGGGGGGCATGGTCTCCTGCGCCATGGCGACCCTGTTCGGCGTCGATGCCCTGGAATACCGCTTCCAGGTGAGCGAGGCGCGCGTCGTCGTGACCGACAGGGCCAACCTGGACAAGGTGCGCGCGGCGGCGGCCAAGGCGCCGAGCGTCGCCCACATCTTCCTGATCGACGGGGCAGAGCCGGGTGCACCCAACCTGTGGGAGTCGATCGCTGGCGAATCGGACCAGTTTGAGACGGCCGACACGGCGGCGGACGAGCCCGCCTACCTCAACTTCACCTCCGGCACGACCGGCCAGCCCAAGGCGGCAGTGGCGGGGCACCGCGCCGTGCTGGGCCATATCCCGTCGATGGAGATCGACTTCGACTTCCCCACGCGCGACGACGTGATCTGGTCGCCCGCCGACTGGGCCTGGGTCGCGGGGCAGAACAACTACCTGATGCACGGGCTGTTCCAGGGCATCCCCATCGTCTCCCGCCCGCGCGCCGGCTTCGATGCGACGGACGCCTTCCGCGTCCTGTCGCAGCATGGCGTGACTTGCAGCCTGCTGGTCCCCACCATGCTGAAGCTGATGCGCCAGGTCCCGGCCGAGGTCCGCGCCCAGTACCCGCTGAAGCTGCGCGTCGTCATGAGCGGGGGCGAGGCGGTGGGTGCCGAGCTCTACAAGTGGGTGGCGGAGGTCATGCAGGCGACAATGGTCGAAGCCTTCGGCCAGACCGAATGCAACCTGATGCTGGTCAACCACACCCGCCTGATGCCGGGCAAGGCCGGTGCCCTGGGCAAGGCCTGCCCTGGCTTCGTCTGCGCCATCGTGGACGATCAGGGGAACGAGCTGCCGCCGGGTACGCTGGGCCAGATCGCGGCCAAGGGCCCGCACCCGATCATGCTGCTGGAATATTTGAAGAACCCTGAGGCGACCCGGAAGAAGTTCGCCGGCCCCTGGCTGCTGACCGGCGACCTGGGCCGCATGGACGAGGAGGGATACTTCTGGTTCGAGGGCCGGGCCGACGACATCATCACCTCGTCCGGCTACCGCATCGGCCCCGGCGAGATCGAGCAGGCGCTGTGCATGCACCCGTCCGTCGCCATGGCCGCCGTCGTCGGCCTGCCCGACCCCGTGCGGACCGAGATCGTGGCCGCCTTCGTCCAGCTGGCGCCCGGCGCCGTGGGGTCTGACGCGCTGGCGACCGAGATCCAGGACTTCGTGCGCACCCGCCTCGCCCGGCACGAGGTGCCGCGCCGCATCGACTTCGTGGACAGCATGCCCATGACCAACAGCGGCAAGATCATCCGCCGCGAGTTCCGTGAGCGGGAGCTGGCGAAGCAGAAGGGCAATGCCGCTGAATAGCCGGGCTATAGTCGCCGCATGACCGACGAGGCCGTCATCCTGTCCCGCCTGCGCGCCGGGCTCGCCGACCTCTACGGCGACCGGATCGAGCGCGTGGTGCTGTTCGGCTCCCGCGCTCGCGGCGACGCACGAGAGGACAGCGACTACGACGTGGCGCTGTTCCTGAGGGACCTGGGCAGTAGGTGGGATGAAGTGCGTCGCATCGTCGACCTTGAACTGGCCATTCGCGACGATACCGGAGCATTCATCCACACCATGCCGTTTGCGGCTGGGGCGTGGCGTGATCCGGCATCGCCACTGATGTTCGAGATCCGCAGGGATGGTCGCGACCTGTGAAGCCACAGACGGAGTTTCTTCTGACCGCAGCGGATGAAGCGTTGTCGGACGCCGCCAAGGTCCTGAGGCTGAGCTTGGTAAAGCAGGCTGCACGGCTGGCCTACTACGCGCGCTTTCATGCGGCTCAAGCCCTGGTTTTCGAGCAGACCAATTGGAATGCGAAGACTCATCGGGGCGTCGATGTCGAGTTCCACAGGCTTGCGCAACAGGAGCCTGCGTTGCCGCCACAGTTGGGCGCCGAACTGACCTCCACCTATCACCAAGGAAGCGGCCGACTATGGCGTTGGCCCATCCGCCCTCTCTATCAGTCACACCGATGCGGAACAGACGATCATGGCGGCCCGTGCCTTCGTCGCGGCCATCCGTAGAGTTCTGGAACCCTGACCTGAGCAGTATTGATATGACCCAAGCCCCCTACGGACCGACGACCCGGACCTACTATTCGCAGCGGCTGCGGCTGCATTATGTCGACTGGGGGAACCCGGAGGCGCCGCCGCTGCTGATGATCCATGGCGGGCGGGATCATTGCCGCAACTGGGACTGGATGGCGGAGCGGCTGCGCGACCGCTTCCACATCATCTGCCCCGACCTGGCGGGCCATGGCGACAGCCAGTGGTCGGCGGACGGCAACTACTTCATGGCGGGCTTCATCTACGACATCGCGCAGCTGATCCATCAGCAGAAGCTGGCGCCCGTCACCATCATCGCCCATTCGCTGGGCGGCAACATCGCCCTGCGCTACACAGGCCTGTACCCGGACACGGTCAAGGCGCTGGTCGCGATCGAGGGGATGGGGCCGTCGCCGGCCGTGATTGCCGAGCGGCTGGGCGACGGCATCGCCAACCGCATGCACCGCTGGATCGACGAGCGGCGCCAGGCGGCCGGACGCCTGCCCCGCCGCTATGCCACGCTGGACGATGCGTGCAAGCGCATGCAGGACGAGAACAAGCACCTGTCGCCCGCCCAGGCGCGCCACCTGACCCAGCACGGCGTCCAGCAGAACGAGGACGGCACCTATAGCTGGAAGTTCGACAACTATGTCCGCTCGTTCCCGCCCTATGACATGGGGCATGACGAGGTGGCGAGCCTGTGGGGCCGCATTACCTGCCCCACCCTGCTGGTCTATGGCAAGGAGAGCTGGGCCTCGAACCCCGAGGTCGACGGGCGGATCAAGCACTTCAAGCATGGCGCACGCGTGATCGAGTACGAGCGCGCCGGCCACTGGGTCCACCACGACCGCCTGGACGACTTCACCCGCGACGTCGAGGCGTTCCTGGGGGTGTAGGGCCACTCTCACCCGCTCATCCCCGCAAAGGCGGGCATCCAGAATCACGCAGGACAGCGCTTGTTGCCCTGGATCCCCGCCTTCGCGGGGACGTGCGGCTGTAGAGGCCTCAGATCTTCTCGGCCAGGGCGGGGAGGAGCCAGTGGCTCTCGAACTCGCTCGGGTCGAGCATGCGGCGCTTGCCGGCGATCTCGCTGAGCGGGATCGCGGTCATGCGGTTGTGGCGGAGCGAGACCATGGTGCCGACCTTGCCCGCCAGGAGCAGGTCGACCGCGTGGGCGCCATAGCGCACCGACAGCAGGCGGTCGAATGCGGTGGGCGTGCCGCCGCGCTGGACATGGCCCAGGATCGTGGTCCGGCAGTCGATCCCTTGCGCCACCAGTTCGTCCGCGATGCGCTGGGAAATGCCGCCCAGCTTTTCGTGCCCTTGCGCCGTCAGCTCGCCGCGGGTCAGGGTCGAGCCGTCGTCGCGGCGCACGATGGCGCCCTCTGCCACGACCAGGATCGCGTATTCGCGGCCCCGCTCCTTGAGCGAGGCGCCCCAGTCCAGAATCGCCTGCAGGCGCACCGGCCGTTCCGGCACCAGGATCAGGTCGGCATCGCCGGCGATGCCGGCATGGGCGGCGATCCAGCCGGCATTGCGGCCCATCACCTCCACCAGCAGGACGCGGCCGTGGGATGCGGCGGTCGTGTGCAGCTTGTCGATCGCCTCGCACGCGTTCTGCACCGCGGTGTCGAAGCCGAAGGTCTGGTCGGTACCCACGATGTCGTTGTCGATCGTCTTTGGCACGCCCACGATCGGCATGCCGCCTTCGGCAAAGCGGGCGCAGGTCGACAGGGTGCCGTCGCCGCCGATCGCGATCAAGCCGTCCAGATTTGCCGACTCGTAGCCGGCCCTGACCGCCTCGGCCGTGCTTTCCTCGAACGGGTTGTGGCGGCGGGTGCGCAATTCGGTCCCCCCGGCGACGATCCAGCGCCGGGTGATCGCGGCGTCCAGGGCCACGAAATCGCGCTCGACCAGGCCCAGCCAGGAGCGGCGGATGCCGACAACCATGGCCCCCGCCGCCTGCGCGCGCAGCACCGCGCCCCGCACCACGGCATTCGTCCCCGGCGCGTCACCGCCGCCGGTCAGGATGCCGATGCGCTTCTTTTTATGCTCTGCCATCCCCTCGGCCAACCGCCCTTGCGGGCGGCGGTTCCCTGCTTCCGACACCAGTCCTCCAACCCCTTGTGGGGACTGGCGGACGCGGGATCAAGTGCTGGGGGATTTTGCCTTAGGGCGTGCAGGCTTGGCCGCCCGCTTGGGCGGGGCCTTGGCGGCGGCGCGGATGGCGGCGGCTTCGGCCGCCCGGCACCAGTCGATCAGGTCGTCCGCTTCGTCCAGCAGGCGGTCGGGGGCCGCCATCAGGCTGGGGATGACGCGCGTTGCCCCGGCGCGGCCATAATGGAAGGGCTCGCACCCCTCGGCCTCGAAGGCGGGGCGGTTGCTCTCGTCGGTCTTCAGGTACAGCGTGCCGTCGATGACCATGCCGAACATCACGCCGTTGCGGTAGAGCCCGTGGCCCCCGAAGAAGCGGCGCGCCGAGACGCCGCCCAGGGGCTCAAGACATTCCAGGATGAAATCCGCGGTGCCGTCCGACATCCCGGTTCTCCTGGCGTGCGGTTCAGCGCTTGTCGACCATCATGTTGCGCGTCGCAACGGGCAGGCGCACCACCAGGCCGTCCAACTCGTCGGTCATCAGGATCTGGCAGCCCAGTCGCGAGGTGTGCGTCAGGCCAAAGGCGAGGTCGAGCATGTCCTCCTCCTCCTCCTTGGGCTCCTCCAGCTTGTCGAAGAAGGCGGGATCGACCACCACATGACAGGTCGAGCAGGCGAGCGAGCCTTCGCAGGCCCCTTCCAGGTCGATGCCGTTGCGATGGGCGATCTCCAGCACGGACAGGCCCAGGGGCGCGTCCACTTCCGTGCGCGTGACTCCATCGGCTGCGATGAAGACCATCTTCGGCATGCTCAGTCCTTCTCCTCGGCCCCGGGCTTACCGTCCCTGGGCGTCTCATCCCTCACCTGCGGATCGCCAACGGATCGGGCCAGGCGCTCGACGCTGACGCCTTGTAAGGCCTCACGCATGCCGCGGTCCATCCGCCTTTCGGCAAGTGTGCGGCTTTCCTTCTCCAGGGCCTCGCTGGCGCTCACCACCGTGTCGCGGTCGGCCGCATCCTGGACGCTCTCGCTGGCGGCAATCGCCGCCTCCAGGCTGGCCCGTTCGGCCGCATCCAGCAGGTCGCCATCGCGGGCCAGCGCCGCCCGGACAGCGGCGATCAGGCCTTGCGCCTCTACCTTCGCCTCGACCAGCAGGCGGGCGGTCATGTCGGCGCGCGCATTCTCGTAGGAGGCGCGCAGCATGTCGGCCATGTCGTCGGTCGAGATGCCATAGCTGGGCTTGACCTCGACATGCGCCGCCGTGCCAGTCAGCGCTTCCTTGGCGGCAACCGTCAGCAGGCCATCGGCATCGACGGTGAAGGTCACGCGGATTCGCGCCGCCCCCGCCACCATGGGCGGAATGCCGGTCAGCACGAACCGGGCCAGCGAACGGTTCTGGTCGGCCAGTTCGCGCTCGCCCTGCACGACATGGATCGCCATGGCGTTCTGGCCGTCCTGGTAGGTCGTGAATTCCTGGGCCCGGCTGACGGGAATCGGGCTGTTGCGCGGCACCACCTTCTCGACGATGCCGCCCATCGTCTCGATCCCCAGGCTGAGCGGCACCACGTCCAGCAGCAGCGTGTCCGAGCCGCGGGTCAGGGCACTGGCCTGCAAGGCAGCACCCAGCGCCACGACGGCATCGGGGTCGATATCGGCAAAAGGCGGCTTGCCGAAGAAGCGCGCCACTTCGCTGCGCACCAGCGGCACCCGGGTGGAGCCGCCGACCAGGACCACGGCGGACAGATCCTCCGGCGCCAGGCCGGCATCGTCCAGCACGGCGCGGCACGCGGCGATGGTGCGCGCCACCAGGGGTGCGATCAGGGCGTCGAGTTCGGCCCGGCTGAGCGCGTGGCGGCTCGCCCCGCCGTCGATCACCAGGTCGCCCGACCAGGACTCCGCGTCGGTCAGGGCCTCCTTGGCCTCCCGCGCCAGGGCCAGGGCGCCCTGCGCCGCGGCCAGGGTGCCTTCGGTCAGGCCGCGCTCGGCCAGGAACCGGGCCGCCACGGCATGGTCGAAGTCGTCGCCCCCCAGCGCCGCGTCGCCGCCCGTCGCCAGGACCTGGAAGACGCCCGCCTGCAGCTTCAGCAGCGAGATGTCGAACGTGCCGCCCCCCAGGTCATAGACGGCGACCGTCCCCTCTGCCCCCTGGTCCAGGCCATAGGCCAGGGCCGCGGCTGTCGGCTCGTTCACCAGGCGCAGGACCTCAAGCCCCGCCAGGCGCGCGGCGTCGCGCGTCGCGGTGCGCGCGGCATCGTCGAAATAGGCGGGCACGGTGACGACGGCCTGCGTCACTTCCGTCCCCAGCGCATGCTCTGCCCGGGCCTTCAGCGCGCGCAGGATGTCGGCCGACACCTCGACCGGGCTCAGCACCGTCTCGCCTACACGCAGGCGCACCATGCCGCCATCAGGCGACGGCTCCACGGCATAGGGCAGGGCGCCGGCCAGGGCCTTCACGTCCTCGACACCCCGGCCCATCAGGCGCTTCACGCTGGCGATCACGCGGTCCGGCATGCGGGCGGCCACGCGCCGCGCCAGGTCGCCCACCACGGCCGAACCGTCGGCGGCATAGGCGACGATGGACGGCAGCAGGACGCTGCCATCGACGTCGCGCAGCACTTCCGGCCCATGCTCGCCCATGATCGCCACCAGCGAATTGGTGGTGCCCAGGTCGATCCCGACGGCGGTCGCCTTCTCGCCCGCATGGGGCAAGGGCGTCTCGCCCGGTTCGTGGATGTCGAGCAGCATCGGCAGTCAGTCCTGGCTTTGGGCTCTGCGGGCGGCGCGACGCGCCTCGCCCTGCAGCTTGTCGAGATAGGACAGGCGAAGCGTCTCATGCTCTGCCTTGTCCAGCGAGTTGGCGGCGAAGGCCTCGTCCAGGCGCGCGACACAGGTCTCGATCAGGCCCGCCACCTGGGCGGCAAAGGCGGCATGGCCGGCCGCGTCGCCAACCTCCTCCAGGGCCTCGCGCAGCTCCATCGCCTCCATCAGCAGGGCGGGATCGCTGACCGTCCGGCCGTCCTCGGCCAGCGGGTTGCGACCCGCCGCCTTCAGCAGCGCCCGCGCCCGGCCCAGGGGCGTCTGCAAGACCTCATAGGCCGCATTCAGCGTCGCCGCAGCAGCGATCACCTCGGCCCGTTCCGCGGCCGGGCGGCCGGCGAACCGGTCAGGATGGTAGAGCCGCTGGGCCGCGAAATAGGCCCGCTCCAGCGCCGCCGGATCCAGCGCCATGCGCTGCGGCAGGCCCAGTTGCGTGAACGGGTCCGCCGCCGCCGGATCGGGAGCCGCCGGTTCCGCCTTCATGCTCGGCTCATCAATCAAGAATCATCCCTGTGGTTCTGACGATGTCAGCGCCCACTTCCACCCCGCTCATCCCCGCGAAAGCGGGGATCCAGAGTCACGCGGGACAGCGCCCGCCGCCCTGGATCCCCGCTTTCGCGGGGATGAGCGGACCAGGTGTTGCACCGCGCCTCCAGGCGTGACGTCGCATCAAACGTGGAAGGACTCTCCGCAGCCGCACTTGGCCTTTTCGTTCGGGTTGTGGAAGACGAATCCCGCCTTCATCTTCTCCGTCACGAAGTCCATCTCGCTGCCGATCAGGAACATCACCGCCTTGGGATCGATCAGGACGGTGACACCCTTATCCTCGACCACCTCGTCGAACTTGTTCTTCTCGTCGGCATATTCGAGCGTGTAGGTCAGGCCCGAGCAGCCGGCGGTGCGTACACCGACGCGCACGCCCACCGCCGGCTTGCTGCGCTTGGACAGCAGGCGCTTCACCTGCTCCGCGGCGGGCTCGGTAATGGTCATCACGGCAGCCGGCATCGGCGTCAACTCCTCAATCAGACTGTGGGTGGCGGGGATCGCGGCTCAGGCCGCCTCCTCGCCCTTTCCGTGCTTGGCCTTGTAGTCGGCGATCGCCGCCTTGATCGCATCCTCGGCCAGGACCGAGCAGTGGATCTTCACCGGCGGCAGGGCCAGGTGCTGGGCGATCTCGGTGTTCCGGATCGAGGCAGCCTCGTCCAGCGTCTTGCCCTTGACCCACTCGGTCACCAGGCTGGACGAGGCGATGGCCGAGCCGCAGCCAAAGGTCTTGAACTTCGCATCCTCGATCAGGCCGTCGGCGCCGACCTTGATCTGCAGCTTCATGACGTCGCCGCAGGCGGGCGCGCCGACCAGGCCGGTGCCCACCGACTCGTCGCCCTTCTCGAACGAACCGACATTGCGGGGGTTCTCGTAATGGTCGATCAGCTTGCTGCTATAGGCCATTGTCGTCTCCTGTATGACTGGATGAGGGCGCTCAGTGCGCCGCCCACTGGATCGACTTGATGTCGATCCCTTCCTGGACCATTTCCCAAAGCGGGCTCATCTCGCGCAGCTTCTCGACCTTGCCGCACACGGCCTCGACCGCGTAGTCGATCTCGGCCTCGGTCGTGAAGCGGCCGATGCCGAAGCGGATCGACGTGTGGGCCAGTTCCTCGTCCACGCCCAGCGAGCGCAGGACATAGCTGGGCTCCAGGCTGGCCGAGGTGCAGGCCGAACCGGACGACACCGCCAGGTCGCGGATCGCCATGATCATCGACTCGCCCTCGACATAGGCGAAGCTGAGGTTGACGTTGCCCGGATAGCGGTGCGTCTCGTCCCCGTTCAGGAAGACGTCCTTCAGCCGGGCCCGGATGCCGTCCAGGAAGCGCTGCGACAGGCGCGCGATGCGGTCGTTGTCGGACGCCATCTCTTCCCTGGCGATGCGGCAGGCCTCGCCCAGGCCGACGCAGAGCGGCGGCGACAGCGTGCCCGACCGCATGCCGCGCTCCTGACCGCCGCCATTGATCAGCGGCTCCAGCCGGACGCGCGGGCGGCGGCGGACATAGAGCGCGCCGATCCCCTTGGGCCCATAGATCTTGTGGCCAGAGATCGACAGAAGGTCGATGCCCAGGTCGTTGACGTCGAGCGGGATCTTGCCCGCCCCCTGCGCCGCGTCGCAGTGGAAGAAGGCGCCCTTGGCCTTGGCGATCCGGCCGATCTCCTTCAGCGGCTGGATCACGCCGATCTCGTTATGGACGGCCATGACCGAGACCAGCACCGTCTTCTCGGTCACGGCCGCGGCCAGCACGTCGAGGTCGACCAGGCCGTTTTCCTGCACCGGCAGGTAGGTGACCTTGAAACCTTCCTGCTCCAGGTGGCGGCAGGCATCGAGCACGCACTTGTGCTCGGTCGCCAGGGTCACGATCTCGTCCCGCCGCTCGCGATAGAAATGCGCAACACCCTTGATCGCCAGGTTGTTCGATTCCGTGGCGCCAGAGGTGAAGATGACCTCCTTCGCCTCGGCCCCGATCAGGGCGGCTACATGGGCCCGCGCTTCCTCCACGCCCTCCTCCGCTTCCCAGCCGAAGCTGTGGCTGCGGCTGTGCGGATTGCCGAACTTGGTCGTGAAATAGGGCAGCATCGCCTCGAGCACGCGGGGATCGACCGGGGTCGTCGCCTGGTAGTCGAGATAGATCGGCAGCGCGATGTTGGCGCCGGTACCAGTCCCGTCAGCCATGTGCTCTTCTCCCATTCTCGGCAGCCGCCTTGGCGGCGCGGCCGTGAAACTCGGACCAGACCGCGATGAAGCGGTCGACATCGGCGGCTGTCGTGGCATGCCCCAGGCTGATCCTGAGGGCGGAGCCCGCGACATCGGCGCCGTAACCCATCGCGTCCAGGACGCGGCTGCGCTTGACCTTGCCCGACGAACAGGCCGAGCCGGCGCTGACCGCCACCCCGCCCAGGTCCAGCGCGATGACCTGCGTTTCGGACGCGACACCCGGAACCGCGATCACACTTGTGTTCGCCAGCCGGGACGTACCAGCACCCACGACCTGCGCCTGCGGCATGGCAGCCAGCGCGCGGGCCTCCAGCGCATCGCGGAGCGCCGCGATCGCCGGAACGGCCGCCAGTCCAGCGACAGCCGCAGCGGCCGCCGCGCCAAAGGCAGCGATGCCGGCCAGGTTCTCGGTCCCTGCGCGGAAACCGCGTTCCTGCCCGCCGCCCCGCACACGCGGGACCAGACCCAGGCCGGCCTTCTTGACCAGCGCGCCACAGCCGGACAGGCCGCCCAGCTTGTGCGCCGACAGGGTCATCAGGTCGATGTCCAGCGTCTCAAACGCCAGCGGCACCTTGCCCGCCGCCTGGATCGCGTCACTGTGCACCAGGGCGCCCGCCCCGTGGGCCAGGGCGACGATCGCACCCAGGTCCTGGAGGGTGCCCACCTCGTTGTTCGCCGCCATGACCGAGACCAGCGTGCCCGGTGCCGCCACGCGGGCCAGCGCCTCCAGGTCCAGGCCGCCGCTGCCGTCGACCGGCAGCACGACCATCTCGCACCCCAGGTCGCGCAGCGTCTCCAGCACCGAATCGTGCTCGGTCGCACCAACGGCGACACGGGTGACCAGGCCAGCCGCGACGACGCCGTGCAGGGCGAGGGCGTTCGCCTCTGTCCCGCTGCCGCAGAAGATGACGTCTGCCGGATCGGCTCCCGCCAGGGTCGCCACCTGGGCGCGCGCCTCCTCGATCAGGCGGCGCGCCAGGCGGCCGGCCCGATGGATGGACGAGGCATTGCCGCCGACGCGCATCGCATGCAGCGCCGCGGCCTCCGCCTCGGGGCGCACCGGTGCGCCCGCATTCCAGTCGAGATAGGTCAACGCATCCGTCATCGCAGCATCTTCGCGGGGCCCGCGGGCCCCGCCGTCACTCCTTGGCTGCCGCTCGGCCCCTGCCGGCGGTGGGTTGTCTGAATTCAGGCTGCCCGTCCCCGGGCCGCCTGCTTCGCCGGCTTGGCCGGCGGCGGGATCATCGCCGCCTCGTCCATCTCCTGCGGCGCGCGCAGGCGCGCGGTCCCCAGGATCCGGCGGTCGACCACGTCGGCCAGCGACACGGACGACAGGTAGAGGTGGATCTGGTTGCCCAGCTCCTCCCACAGGTCGTGGGTGGCACAGCGCCCGCGGTCGCCACGGCAGCCCATGGCCGTGCCCGACCGGCAGCGCGTCGCCTTGATCGGCTCGTCCACCGCCACGACGATGTCGGCGATGCGGGTATCGGTCGCCGCCCGGCCCAGCATGTAGCCGCCGCCGGGGCCGCGCACGCTGCGCACCAGGCCGCTGCGGCGCAGCTTGCCGAACAGCTGCTCCAGGTAGCTCAGCGAGATTTCCTGCCGCGTGGCGATATCCGCGAGAGAGACCGGGCGACCCTGGCTGTGGCCGGCCAGATCGACCATCGCCATGACCGCGTAGCGCCCCTTGGTCGAAAGTTTCATCTCAGCGTCCCTTCAGGCCCTTCGGCTCAGGCCACATCGACCGGCTCGCGCGCCACAGCGCCGGGCCTGCCCTCGGCATCGGCCAGGCGCGCCTCGAGCGCCAGCAGATGCTGCTCCAGTTCCTCGATCCGCCGCGCCATCGCCTCGGCCGACGGCACGCCGGCGGGCGGGGCATTGGGATCGCTCATCTCGCGCACGCCATAGGCACAGAAGGTCGTCGCCTCCCGCACTGCGCGGCGCACCGCCTTGGCCGGGATGCCGACCATCGTGGCGCCCGGATCGACGTCGCGCGTCACGACCGAGTTGGCGCCAATGCGTGCCGCCCGGCCGACATGGATGGCACCCAGGACCTGCGCGCCGGATCCGACGATCACGCCGTCCTCCAGCGTCGGATGGCGCTTCACGCCGATCTGCGCGCCCGAGTTGACCGACGGCAGGATGCCGCCCAGCGTCACCCCGTGGTACAGCGTGACATCGTCGCCGATCTCCGCCGTCTCGCCGATCACGACGCCCATGCCATGGTCGACGAAGAAGCGCCGGCCGATGCGGGCGCCGGGATGGATCTCGATCCCGGTCAGCCAGCGCGCCGTCTGCGACACCGCGCGCCCCAAAAAGCGCCAATCGCGGATCCACAGGGCATGCGCCAGGCGATGCAGCAGAACCGCATGGAAACTGGGATAGAGCAGCATCACCTCAAGAACCGAGCGCGCGGCCGGGTCGCGGGCAATGATTCCCCGTGCATCCTCGCGCAGCTCAGCCCACATCGGCGGTTTCCTTGACCATCGGGGTCGGGTTTATGCTATCTACCGCGCCCGGCGGGCCCCATCGGAGCCTGCCACCGCGCAATGCGGATATAGGATTTCCGACCAGGGCGGTCAAGTTTGCGGTCAGGTTTCCCGGACGCCGAAGGCATCAGGTGCTGCCCCCATGGGCATTCCGGCAACAGAATTCCCGACAATCGGGATCGGTTGCTGAAGTACCCTGGCGGCACGGTCGGGATCTGCCGCGCCGCCTGCGGGTCGTGCGCTACGGCTGAGTGACGGGAACGGGATGCCAGAGATCATCTTCAATGGGCCGGCCGGCCGGCTGGAAGGGCGCTATCAACAGGGCAAGACGCCCACGGCGCCCATGGCCTTGATCCTGCACGCGCACCCGCAATTCGGTGCGACGATGAACAACAAGGTCGTCTACAACCTGTTTCACGCCTTCGCGCAGCGGGGCTTTGCCGTCCTGCGCTTCAATTTCCGGGGCGTGGGCCGGAGCCAGGGCGCGTTCGACAACGGCCAGGGCGAGCTGGCGGATGCCGCCAGTGCGCTCGACTGGCTGCAGACCTATAATCCCAATGCGGCCAGCTGCTGGGTCGCGGGCTATTCCTTCGGCTCCTGGATCGGCATGCAGCTGCTGATGCGCCGACCCGAGATTGCCGGCTTCATCTCGGTCTCGCCGCCCGCCAGCCGCTATGACTTCACATTCCTGGCGCCGTGCCCGTCCTCCGGCCTCATCGTGCATGGCAGCGACGACCAGACCGTGCAGGAGGTCGACACCGCCAAGCTGGCCGACCGCCTGGCCCACCAGCGTGGCATCAAGGTGACCTACAAGCGGATCGAGGGCGCCAGCCACTTCTACGAGGACCACCTGGACGACCTCAACGCCGTGGTCAATGCCTACCTTGACGGAAACCTGAAGGTCCCGGTCTGAGGCGGATCTAGACTGGCGGCTCCGCACGAGAGGAGCCGCCATGACTGCCAAGACCGTCCTCGCCCCCGCCGACGTGCCCCCGGCCATCGGCGCCTATGTCCACGGCATTCTGGTGCCCCCCGGGGCCAGTGTCGTCCACACCGCCGGTCAGGTCGGAATCCGGCTGGACGGGACCGTGCCCGAAACGGTCGGCGAACAGGCGGAACAGGCCTTCCGCAACGTCCTTGGCGTGGTCAAGGCCGCCGGCATGGGGGTCGAGGATATCGTCAAGGCGACGCTGTTCGTGGTCGCCGGGCAGGACCTGGACGCGGTCCGCGCGGCCCGCGCCCGGGTGTTCGGCGATGCCAAGCCCGCCTCCACCCTGCTCATCATCTCGGGCCTGGCGACGCCCAACCTGCTGTTCGAGGTGGAAGCGATCGCCGCCAAGGTCCTGTGAGCCTGGGCGCCCATGTCCCACCGCGCGGCGGGACATGGGCGGAGTCCTGATCAGGCGGCGCGGCTCATGCGCTTGCGCACATTGGGGTCCAGGTAGCGCTTGCGCAGGCGGATCGACTGCGGCGTCACCTCGACCAGCTCGTCGTCCTCCACATAGGCGATGGCCTGTTCCAGGCTCATGCGGCGCGGCGGCGTGAGGCGCACCGCCTCGTCCTTCGAGGTCGTGCGGATGTTGGTGAGCTGCTTGCCCTTGAGCGGGTTCACTTCCAGGTCGTTGTCCCGGCTGTGCTCGCCGATGATCATGCCCTGGTAGACCTTGACGCCCGGATCAATGAAGAGCGGCCCGCGCTCCTCCAGGTTCCACAGCGCATAGGCGACCGACTCGCCATCGCCGTTGGAGATCAGCACGCCCTTGCCGCGTCCGCCGATGGGGCCCTTGTAGGGGACATAGTCCAGGAACAGGCGGTTCATCAGGCCGGTGCCCCGTGTGTCGGTCAGGAACTCCCCCTGATAGCCGATCAGGCCGCGCGACGGGACGTGGAAGGTCAGGCGCGTCTTGCCGCCGCCCGATGGGCGCATGTCCTTCAGCTCGCCCTTGCGCAAGGCCAGCTTCTCGACCACGACGCCGGTAAAGGCCTCGTCCACGTCGACCAGCACTTCTTCCAGCGGCTCGGTCCGGTTGCCGGCGTCGTCCTCGCGGAACAGGACGCGGGGGCGGCTGATGGACAGCTCGAACCCTTCGCGGCGCATCTGCTCGATCAGGATGCCAAGCTGAAGTTCGCCGCGGCCCGCGACCTCGAAGGCGTCCTTGTCGTCCGTCTCGCGCACGCGGATCGCGACATTGCCCTCGGCCTCGCGCAGCAGTCGCTCGCGGATGACGCGGGACTGGACCTTGCCCCCCTCGCGCCCCGCCAGCGGGCTGTCATTGATGGAGAAGGTCATGGCCAGCGTCGGCGGATCGATCGGCTGGGCGGGAATGGCTTCTGCCACCACGGGTTCGCAGACGGTATCGGCAACCGTCGTCGTGGTCAGGCCGGCCACCGCGATGATGTCGCCGGCGTCCGCCGTTTCGGTCGGCACGCGCTCGATGCCGCGGAAGCTCAGGAGCTTGGTGATGCGGCCCGTCTCGATCACCTGGCCATCGCGGCCGATCGCCTTGACCGGCATGTTCTGGCGCGCCTGGCCGGAATAGATGCGGCCGGTCAGCACACGGCCAAGGTAGGGATCCGCCTCGATCGTGGTGACCAGCATGGCGAAGGGCGCCTCACCCGCCGCCTTGCCCTCGACGTTCGGCTCGGGCACGTGGCGCACGATCAGCTCGAACAGGGGCGACAGGTCCTCGCCCTGGACGCCCTGTTCCATGCTGGCCCAGCCATTGCGCCCGCTGGCGAAGACGGTGGGGAAGTCGAGCTGATCGTCGCTGGCTTCCAAAGCGGCGAACAGGTCGAAGACCTCGTTGTGGACTTCGGTGATGCGGGCGTCGGCGCGGTCGACCTTGTTGATCACCACGATCGGCTTCATGCCCAGCGCCAGCGCCTTGGACAGCACGAACTTGGTCTGTGGCAGCGGCCCTTCGGCGGCGTCGACCAGCAGGACCACGCCATCGACCATCGACAGGATGCGCTCCACCTCGCCGCCGAAATCGGCGTGGCCCGGCGTGTCGACGATGTTGATGCGGGTGTCGCCCCACTGGACCGACGTGCACTTCGCCAGGATCGTGATGCCCCGCTCCCGCTCCAGCGCGTTCGAGTCCATGACGCGTTCGGCGACCTGCTGGTTCGCGCGGAACGTGCCGGACTGCTTCAGCAGCTTGTCGACGAGCGTGGTCTTGCCGTGGTCGACGTGGGCGATGATGGCGATGTTGCGAAGGGTCATGGTGCACTGCACAAAATTTAGCGGCGCACCATAGTCCGATATTGCGGGCATGACAAGGCCGGACGCCCCGCTCCCCATGCATGGGTGAGGAGCGGGGCGGCGCGTGGGGGATCAGTCGCGCCCGATCCCGTCGCCGGGCAGGACCGGCGTGGCCATGCCGGATTGCGGATTGATGTCGTCCGGGGTGATGACCGGCATCGTATTGGGCACCGGCGGGGGCGCCACCGCGATCTCGCCATCGCCGGTCGGCGGCGGCGTCACGACGCCATCGCGCGGCTCCAGCGTCTCGGTCAGCGTACCGGGACGCGACTGCGGCATCGGCGCCTCCGCGCCATCCGCGGCGCCGATGTCGGAGCCCGGATTGATGCCCGGAAGGTGGTCGGGCGGGACCGGGATCACTTCCGTCTCCGCCAGGTTCAGCAGGCCGGGGTCGCGCCAGGCCGGCGCCACGTCGTCCGTGCTCAGCCCCGGAATCGGGCCTTCGAAGATCTGCCCCGTGCCGGCTTCCGGCAGCATGGGATCCGCAAGGTTGGTGCGCGTGGCGGCGGATGCGGGAACGATCGTTGCGGCACCCGCAGCCAGGGCGATCCAGAGGACCGTTGTCGAGGCTTTCATCGCCTCCTCCTTGGCTGGGTTTCGATTGCCCTTCCCAATGCGGTCAAACGAAAATGGTTGCGTGTGGCACTCGGGATACGGCCCCCGCGATCACGCGCTTGTCACCGCCCATGGGCCGTCGAAGGGGGCATCCTGGCCCCATGAGCATGCGTATCCGTGTCCCATGAGCCGCAGGCGCGTTGTTGCCCCCGGCCAGCTCTATCGCTCGCCCACCGGCCGGATCTGGCTGGTGGAGGCGGTGTCCGACGACCCCAGCGGCATCCCCCATGCGCGCATGCGCGATTCCCGGGACTGGACCGAGACGCGGACCCTGGCCTGTCCCGAGGTGCTGAACCCCGACCGCTTCACCCCGGCCGGGCACTATCCGGCCGAGGGGGGCGAACTGGACGCCTGAGGCGCCCTCACCGCCGCCAGCGGTCCTCCTCCTCCATCTTCGGGCGCAGGCGCAGGAACTGGAAGGCCGCGGCCTTGGCCATGCCGTCCTGCAGGATCGAATGGTGCGACGTGCCGGGCACGGTCTGGGCGACGGCGCCGGGGATCGCCTGGGCCAGGCGGTCGGCCGGGCCGGCGCTGGGATCCTGCTCCGCCCCCAGGACCAGCACAGGCGTGCGGATGGCGGCGAGGTCGGCCGAGGCACCGCCGATGCGCAGCCCCTTGAGGCACGAGACCAGGGCCGCCCGGTCGCCACCGCTGGCATCGGCGAAGGTGCGGAACGACGCGGCGAAGGCGTCCGTGACCGACTTCGGGTCGTCCGTTTCCAGCGCGTGGATCATGGCGCTGGGCTCGCGCGGGGGATCGAGGACGGTGCCGCCGATGCCGATCAGCACGGCCCGTCCAAAGCGCGCGCCATGCCGGGCCAGCAGGTGCAGGCCAAGCCTGGCGCCCAGCGAGTGGGCGATCAGGTCGACCCCCTGAAGGTCATAGCGATCCAGCAAGGCAAGCACGTCGGCCGCCATCAGGTCCATCGTATAGGAGGCCGTGTCATGCGGCTTGCCGCTTTCGCCATGGCCGCGCAGGTCGAGCGCGAAGGCCTCCCGCCCGCTGGCGATCACCGCATCGAACCAGCCGGCGGCGCGCCACGTGATGCGCCGGTCGGTGGCGAAGCCATGGATCATCAGGACGGGCGCCCCGTCGCCCACGCCGTCGAAGACGATCTCCACCCCGTTCGGATTGAAACGCGCCACGGCACCCTCCCCTGTCACAGTTTTGCCGGCACTGTGTTTTGTCGCAGCCGTGTCGTCCAGAGCCTTGCGCACCGCACCTCCGCACGCGTCTGCTGGCGGAATGAGCCAGAGCCCCACCTCATCCGGTTTCCCGCAAGGTGCCTTCGACCGCCAGGACGACAGCCCGGATCCCGGCTTCTACGCCATGCCGCGGCTCGTCGCCCATATCGACGACGCCGCCATAGCCGCGCTGACGCGGGCCTATCGCGGCCTGTTGCCGGCGGGCGGCGCCCTGTTGGACCTGATGTCCAGCTGGATCTCACACCTGCCCGCCGACATCGCCTATGCCCACGTGACGGGCCTGGGCATGAACGGAGAGGAACTGGCCCGCAATCCCCGCCTGGACGCGCGGGTGGTGCAGGACCTCAACGCGCAGACCCGCCTGCCCTTCGCCGACCGGAGCTTCGACGCGGCAATGATCGCGGTGTCGGTCCAGTACCTGACGCAGCCGGTCGAAGTCCTGGCCGACGTGCTGCGCACGCTGAAGCCTGGCGCGCCCGTCGCCATCAGCTTCTCCAACCGCTGTTTCCCGACCAAGGCGGTGCGCATCTGGCGCGTGATGGACGACGAGGACCACGGCCGCCTGGTCGTGCACTACCTGCACCAGGCCGGGTTCGACGCCCTCCAGGCATTTGAACTGCTCCCCCCCGGCGGCCCCGGCGATCCGCTGTGGCTGGTCGTGGGGCGCAGCCCCGTTCCCCGGGCTGACGCCGCGACCTGGACAGGATGACGCAGGCTGGCCCATCCTGGCGACCGTCACGAAACGCAGGCGCTGGGGGGCGGCGATGGACACGGTGATCGGTTTCCTGAACACCATCTTCTGGGGCTATGTCCTCATCTATGGCCTGATCGCGGTCGGGATCTTCTTCACGCTGCGCCTGAAGTTCGTGCAGATCGTGCATTTCCCGGAGATGTTCCGCGCCGTCACCCGCTCCAACACCAACGACCGCTCTGGCATCACGCCGTTCCAGGCGCTGTGCACCAGCCTTGCCTCCCGCGTCGGCACCGGCAACCTGGCGGGCGTGGCCGTCGCGCTGTACCTGGGCGGGCCGGGGGCGATCTTCTGGATGTGGGTGGTCGCCCTGGTCGGCATGGCGACAGCCTATGCCGAAAGCACGCTGGCCCAGCTCTACAAGACCCGCAACGACGAGGGGCAGTATCGCGGCGGGCCGGCCTTCTACATCGCGCGTGGCCTGGGCCTGCCCTGGCTGGGCGGGGTCTTTTCGGTCTGCCTGATCCTGGCCTTTGGCCTGGTCTTCAACGCGGTGCAGTCCAACTCGATCGCCGACGCGGTCCAGGGGGCCTTCGGCGTGCCGAAGCTGTGGACCGGGATCGCCGTGGCGGCGCTGGCCGGCATCGTGATCTTTGGCGGCATCCGCCAGATCGCCCGCGTGGCGGAGATCATCGTCCCCTTCATGGCGGTCGCCTACCTGCTGATGGCGCTCTATGTCGTGATCGTCAATATCGGCCAGGTTCCGGCGATCATCATGCTGATCCTGTCCAGCGCCTTCGGGCTGGAGGAAGCAGCCGCCGGCTTCACCGGGGGCCTGGCCGCAGCCATGCTGAACGGGGTCAAGCGCGGCCTGTTCTCGAACGAGGCGGGCATGGGCTCGGCCCCCAACATCGCCGCCGTGGCCACGCCCGACCCGCACCATCCCTCGTCACAGGGCTTCGTCCAGGCGCTGGGCGTGTTCATCGATACGCTGCTGATCTGCACGGCGACAGCGATCATGATCCTGTTGTCGGGCACCCTGGCGCCCGACTCGGGCGTCACCGGCACGCAGCTGACCCAGGTCGCCATGTCGGCCCATATCGGCTGGGCAGGGCCCTATTTCATCGCGGTCGCGATCTTCTTCTTCGCCTTCACGTCGGTGATCGGCAACTACTCCTATGCCGAGAATGCGATGACGTTCCTGGGCCTGGGCGGCCGTGGGCCGCTGATGATCCTGCGCGGCCTGGTGGTCCTGATGGTCGTGTGGGGCGCCTATGAAAGCGTCGCGACCGTGTTCGACGCGGCAGACGCGTCCATGGGCCTGATGGCGACGATCAACCTGGTGGCGATCGTCCTGCTGTCGGGCACGGTGGCCAAGCTGACGGACGATTACTTCGCGCAGCGGCGCAGCGGCCGGCAGCCCGTCTTCCTGGCCGAGGCGTTCCCCGAACTGCGCGGCCGGATCGACGCGGACATCTGGTCGCGGCGCTAGCGCCGCGCCGGATCCCGGACAAGAGCAGCAGGCCAGTGGCGATGGCGCCACAGGGCGGTGGCGCGCGGCTGCCCTGCGGCCGCGCCGATTGACTATGGCGCCGCCCATCCCTAGTTTGCGCTGCAGCGACGGTGCCCGGGCCAGCAATCCGGCATTCTGATCGGCTGCGTGACAGTGCGCGGGAGTCGGGGCGGCAAGGCCCCCAGGTCCTGCGCCCGGCCAGATCCTCAATCGCTTGCATTCCCGGACACCCCATCACGCGGGTCGTCTCCAGACCCCGGACGGGTTTGGGTCGCGCCGTGGCATGCGGTCGCGCGCCCGGCCGGCTTGTTGAAAGACTTGGCTTGTCCAGCTTTTCCGAATTTGGCCTGAATTCCCTGATCCTCGACGCCGTTTCCGCCAAGGGCTACCAGAGCCCGACGCCGATCCAGGCGCAGTCCATCCCCGTCATCCTTGAAGGCCGCGACCTGTGCGGCATCGCCCAGACCGGCACGGGCAAGACCGCGGCCTTTGCGCTGCCCATCCTGCACCAGCTGGCCGCCCGCCCGGCGCGGCGCCAGTCGCGCGGCTGCCGCGCCCTGATCCTGGCGCCCACGCGCGAACTGTGCAGCCAGATCGAGGAGAATTTCCGCGCCTATGGCGAGCGCCTGGACCTGCGCACCGGCGTGATCTTCGGCGGCGTCTCCATGGGGCGCCAGGTCCAGATGTGCCAGCGCGGGCTGGACATCATCGTGGCCACGCCCGGCCGCCTGCTTGACCTGATCGACCAGCGCGCCCTGTCGATCGAGCGGATCGAGATCCTGGTCCTGGACGAAGCGGACCAGATGATGGACCTGGGCTTCATCCACCCCTTGCGCCGCATCATCTCGATGATCCCGAAGGAGCGGCAGACGCTGTTCTTCTCCGCGACCATGCCGCGGCAGATCCAGGCCCTGGCCGAGTCGATGCTGCAGAACCCCGTCCAGGTTGCGGTGCGCCCCGTCGCCACCACGGCCGAGCGGGTGGAGCAGTCGGTGATCCACGTCCCCACCTCGGTCAAGCCGGCCCTGCTGCGGCAGATCCTGCTGGACCCCGCGATGGAGAAGGTCCTGGTCTTCACCCGCACCAAGCACGGCGCCGACAAGGTCGTCCGCCAGCTGGAGCAGGTGGGCGAGCCGGCGGCCGCCATCCATGGCAACAAGTCCCAGCCCCAGCGCGAGCGGGCCCTGGCGGGCTTCAAGGCGGGCAACATGCGCGTCCTGGTCGCGACCGACATCGCGGCGCGCGGCATCCATGTGGACGAGGTCAGCCACGTCGTGAACTACGACCTGCCGAACGTGCCCGAAAGCTATGTCCACCGCATCGGCCGCACCGCGCGCGCCGGCGCTGCCGGCATCGCCATCTCGTTCTGCAATCACGAGGAACGGGCCTATCTGCGGGATATCGAGCGCCTGACCCGGCAGGCCATCCCGGTCCTGCCGCTGCCCGCCGACCTGGCGAGCGCCGCGGCCAGCGCGCCGCCCGACGCGCCGATCATGCAGCAGCGCGGCCGCCCGAACCAGGGCCAGAGCCACGGCCACAACCAGGGTGGCCGGCCGCAGCAGCAGCCGCGCGGCCAGCAGCAGCGGCCGCAGTCCGCCCCCGCCCAGCATGGCCGGCCGCAGCAGAACCCGCGCGCCCGGGCCGAGACGGGAACGGCCCAGGGCCATGCCCATGGCCGTCCGCAGGAGCACGGCCGTCCGGCCCATGCCGGCCAGGGCAAGGGTGGTCCCGGCGGCCAGGGCCAGGCGCCGCGTGGCGGCCAGGGCCGGCCCAGCCGCCAGGGTGGCGGCATGGACGAGCAGACCGGCCTGCCCCGCTTCCTGTCCAACCCCGGCCAGCGCAACCAGGGCGGCGGCCGCCGCTAGACCGCTGACCTCAGGCCCCTCCCCCGTTCCCCAGGAAGGGGGGAGGGCGCCCGGTCAGGCCGTGGCGCGCAGGGGCAGGGCCATGATCTCCGCCGCCTGGGCGCAGCTGGCCGGTGGCCGGCCCACCTCGCGGCAGAGCGCCGCCACCTGTTCCACCAGCGCACGGTTCGACGGCTTGTCCGCGCCCGCGTGATCCTCCAGCCCGACGCGGACATGGCCGCCGCGCTCCAGGGCCAGCCGGGCCAGGCCCGTCTCGACCACGTCGCCGCCGAAGACCGCGACCGCCCAGGGCAGGCCGCTGCCCTCCAGCATTTCCAGGTAGGCGTCCAGGGCCTTGGCCGTGGGCGGCAGACCGAAGGTGACATTGCCCCGGCGGCCGTCGACCGGACTGTAGTCGCCCCCGAAATAGAGCTTCACCAGCGTGCCCGCCGGCAGCTGGCCGGCCCTGGCCCAGGCCAGCGTGGCGCGCAGGAAGCCGGGTTCGTAGATCGCGATGGACGGGCCCAGCCGCGCCTCGCCCAACAGGCGCATCAGGGCGCCGATATCCTCGAAGGCATTGGCATAGACCAGCGACGGCTTGCCCGGCAGGCCGTCCGGCCCGACGGCGGCCAGGTTGACGGACCCCGGATCGCACACCGCCATCGTGGCACCACCCTGCCCCGCCAGCAGCCGGAAGTGACCCCAGCGCTCCTCGGGCGTTGTCCCGCCGGCGATGGTCGGGCACAGGATCGCATCCGGCTGCGCCGCCAGGACCGGGCGCCAGCCATCACGGTAGCGCGCGGCCGCGGCCGCCCCGCCCAGGTCATAAGTTTCGACATGATTGTGGATGATGGCCGCACCCGCGTTCAGGCAGGCAAGGGCATCGGCCGCCACTTCTTCGGGCAGGAGCGGCACATGGGGATTGCGCCGCCTGGAGGTCGCCCCGTTGATGGCTGCCTCGATGATCGCGGGTTGTTCGCGCGTCGTCATGTCCCCTCGTTTCCCTGTGCCCTGTCTCACGGCCGGAAGCCGCTGCGCCCTGGTATGCGGCGGGCGCGCGCGCGACTATAACAGCGCTTAGAAAACAACGGGCAACGGGAGGACGACATGGGGAACGCGATGGCCGCCGGCCGGCTGGCGGGCAAGGTTGCGGTGATCACCGGCGGGGCCAGCGGCATGGGCCGCGAAGCCGCCCTGCGCTTCATCGCCGAGGGCGCCCAGGTCGTGATCGTCGACCTGAACGAAAAGACGGCCGAGGAGACGCTGGGCCTGGCCGGCCAGGCCGGCGGCGCGGCGGCAATCCGCTTCCAGAAGGCCGACGTCTCGGACGAGGGACAGGTCCAGGCGGCGATCGATCTGGCGGTGCGCAGCTTTGGCCGCCTGGACTGCGTGTTCAACAATGCGGGCGTGGGCGGTGCCATCGGGCCGCTCACCGAGCTGACGGTCGAGGCGTGGGACCGGACCTTTGCCCAGCTCACCCGCTCGGTCTTCCTGGGGATCAAGCACGGCGCCCGCGTGATGATCGCCCAAGGCTGGGGCGGCTCCATCATCAACACGGCGTCGGTCGCGGGGATGGGCGGCGGCGCCGGCCCCGCCCCCTATTCCGCGGCCAAGGCGGCGGTGGTCAATCTTGGCTGCAACGCTGCGATGGAACTGGCGCCGCACCGCATCCGCGTCAACACGATCGCGCCCGGCGGCATCTATACCCCGCTGGTCGGCGTGCGCAGCCAGACCGACATGCAGGGCTTCATGCAGGGCCGCCAGCCCTGGCCCGACGTCGGCATGCCCAGCGACATCGCCAACGCCGCGCTGTTCCTGGCCAGCGACGAGTCGCGCTTCATGACCGGCTCGACCGTCCTGGTCGACGGCGGCCTGCTGGCGCGCGGGCCGGGCCTGTTCCAGGACCCGACTGCCATCTCTGGCGGGCGAACCGTCTTCAACATGGGGTCCACCGGCACACGTTGAGCCGGCTCCCGCCCAGGTGTCAGGCGGGCACCCGGCGCTCGTACCAGGGCCGGGTGCGCCGCACGATGTGGACGACGGTCAGCATCACCGGCACCTCCACCAGGACGCCGACCACGGTTGCCAGGGCGGCACCCGACTGGAAGCCGAACAGCGCGATGGCCGCCGCCACCGCCAGTTCGAAGAAGTTCGACGCCCCGATCAGCGCCGACGGCCCCGCCACGCACCAGGCGACGCCCAGGCGTCGGTTCAGCCAATAGGCCAGTCCCGCATTGGCATAGACCTGGATCAGGATCGGCACCGCCAGCAGTGCGATGACCAGCGGCTGCTCGACGATCGCGGCCCCCTGCAGGCCGAACAGGATCACCAGGGTCAGCAGCAGGGCCGCCAGCGACAGCGGGCCCAGGCGGCGCAGCGTCGTCGCCAGGGCACCAGCACCACCCGGTCGCCGCAGCAGCGCGGCGCGCCAGACCTGCGCCACCGCGACCGGCACCAGGATGTAGAGCACCACGGACAGGACCAGCGTGTCCCACGGCACGCTGATCGCCGACAGGCCCAGCAGCAGTCCCACGATGGGGGCAAAGGCGACGATCATGATGGCATCGTTCAGGGCCACCTGAGACAGCGTGAACTGCGGCTCGCCATCGACCAGGTTGGACCAGACGAAGACCATGGCGGTGCACGGTGCCGCGGCCAGCAGGATCAGCCCGGCCACATAGCTGTCGACCTGCTCCGCGGGCAGCCAGGGCCGGAACAGGGTCGCGATGAAGAGCCAGGCCAGCAGCGCCATGGAGAACGGCTTCACCAGCCAGTTGACGCCAACCGTGGTGGCGATGCCGCGCCAGTGCCGGCCCACCTGGGCCAGCGCCGCCGGGTCGATCTTCAGCAGCATGGGCACGATCATCAGCCAGATCAGCCCCGCCACCGGCAGGTTGACCTCGGCCAGGGTAGCCCCGCCGATCGCCTGGAACAGGCCGGGCATGACCTGTCCGGCAGCGATCCCGACCACGATGCAAAGTCCGACCCACAGGGTCAGATAGCGTTCGAAGAGCGACATGGGCGGGTCCGTTCAGCGCCGCGCCGGCACCGGCCAGCCCTGCCTCATGACGCGGCGCGGTCGCTGGCGTCGTCGCGCAGGCGGCCGATCTCGACCACCTTGGACGTCGCCTCGCTCCGGCTCAGCTCCCGGTGCTTCAGTGCCAGGAAGATCAGGATGCGCCGCTCAAGCTGGCGGAACGCGTCGCGGAAGGCCTGCATCTTCTGCGGCTCCGCGCCCTCTACCGCAGCCGGGTCGGCGACGCCCCAGTGGGCCGTGATCGGCTGGCCGGGCCAGATCGGGCAGACCTCGCCCGCGGCGTCGTCGCACACGGTGAAGACATAGTCCATGGAGGGGGCACCGGGCCTTGCGAACTCGTCCCAGCTCTTGGAGCGCAGGCCCGTGGTCGGCATGCGCAACTGCTCCAGCAGGCGCAGGCTCAACGGATTGACCTGTCCCTTGGGGAACGAGCCCGCGCTGTAGCCGCGGATGCGCCCCTGCCCGTGATGGTTGACGATCGCCTCCGCCAGGATGCTGCGCGCCGAGTTGCCGGTGCACAGGAACAGGACGTTGATCGGCTGGCCAGCCATCCCGGCTACTCCGCCGCCTGCGGCGCGCAGCATCCAGCGCCGGCCGGCGCCTCCGCCGTTGCGGCCGGCGCCATGGCGGCGGGGGCGCAGCAGGGAAGGTCCTTGATCTTCTCCACCAGCTTCGCGTCGCCGTAGAACGTGCTGGCGCCATGGGTCAGGAAGGTTTCCCACACCACGCCCTGGGGATCGCTGACCCACTGCTTCTGCGAGGTCGCGTAGCAGCATGCGGTCGAGGCATCCTCGAACACCGGCCGGTCAGAGGCCTCGATCCGCTCATAGACATCGACCAGTTCGCCCGGTGTCTCCACCTGGATGCCCAGGTGCTGGATGCCAGGCGCGTCGCCACGGTTGGAGATCGCGAAGTTCACGCGCGGATCCTCCAGCATCCACTTGGCATAATCGTCCTTCAGGACAGTGGGCTCGCTCGCGAACAGGGTCGAATAGAACCGGACACTCTGGGCCAGGTCCTGGACCGCGACATGGACATGCAGGCGTTTCATGGGCGTCTCCTTCAGCAGCGGGCCGCCCCGGGCGCGCAGCACAGCGCGGCGAGGTCGGCGATGGGGGCACAGATCTGGGCATTGCCGCGGCAGCAGTCGCGCACCAGGAACGCCAGCAGCGCCCCCATCTGCGCGTATTGCGCCGTGTAGATGATCGACCGTCCCTCCCGGCGGGAGGCGATCAGGCCCGCCTGTGCCAGGACGTTCAGGTTGGCGGACAGGGTGTTGGGCAGGCTGTCCAGGCGGCGCGCGATCTCGCCCGCGGCAAGGCCGTCGGGCCCCGCCTCGACCAGCAGGCGGAAGGCGGACAGGCGCCCCTCATGGGCGAGGGCTGAAAGGCTGGCGACGGCGATCTGCATTTCCATATTTCTGGATTACTAGAATTATAGAATCAATGCAAGACCCTTCCGCGCGTCGTCGGACGGCGGACTAAGATGTCCGGGCGATAGTCAGCAATCCGTGCCAGGAGCAGCCATGAGCGACCGCCACATCGATCCCGAACGGTCCCAGTTCAACGCCTTCAAGGACATGGACCGCGACCAGCCGGTCGAGATGATCAATCTGGTCGCCTTCCGCGCGCGTGCGGACTATCCGGCGGATCACCCCTGCGCGGGCCTGAACCTGACGGGGGCCGAGGCCTATGCCCGCTATGGGGCCGAAAGCGGCCCGGTGTTCGAACGGGTGGGTGGGACCGTGCTGTGGACGGGAACGCCGCAGCTTGTCCTGATCGGCCCCACGGACGAGGCCTGGGATACCGCCTTCGTCGCGCGCTATCCGCGGGCGGCGGCGTTCCTGGAAATGGTCACCGATCCGGTCTATCGCCAGGCCGTGATCCACCGGCAGGCGGCCGTGCGCACCTCGCGCCTGATCCGCACGGCGCCCCGCAAGGCGGGCAAGGGCTTCGCCTGAAACCCCTGCCCAGGATGCGGGGCCCCTACCGCGGGGGCGGCGTCAGCCGCGCGTCGGGTCGATCAGGAACTTCTCGCCGGTCGCCTTGCGCTCATAGGCCCGCAGGTTGTCGGGGGACAGTGCCTCGGCCAGGCTGATCACCTTGGTGTAATGGCTGCGGAAGGTCGTGGTCAGTTCGTCCGCCACGCGCTGGCGCAGGCGGGCGGCGACCTCAGGGCCCACCTTGTTCAGGAACGGCGGCAGCAGCCAGCCCGAGACGCTCCACTGGAAGCCGAAGGCCAGCCGGTTCAGGACGGTCGGCGACAGGTCCAGCGCGCCATAGATGTACAGCTGCTTGAACGCGTCCGAGCCATAGCGGCTATAGGTCGTCATCCGCCGTACGGCCGCCCGTTCCATCGCCTGCACGATCTGCGAGGCAAGCGTGCCGCCGCCGATCGCGTCGAAGGCGACGGTCGCCCCCGTCTCCACGATCGCATCGACAAGGCGCGCCTCGAAATCGGCGTCCTTGCTGTTCAGGACATGGGTCGCCCCGATGTCCTGGAGGATCTTCGCCTGCTCGGTCGAGCGGACGATGTTGACCAGGGGCACGCCGTCGGCCAGGCAGATCCGCTGCAGCATCTGGCCAAGGTTCGAGGCGGCTGCGGTATGGATGATCGCCGGATGCCCCTCGCGCCGCGCCGTCTCGACAAAGCCCAGGGCCGTCAGCGGATTGACGAACATAGACGCGCCGTCGGCAGCACTCGCCCCCTCCGGCAGGGGGATGACATCCCGGACATTGATCAGGCGGTAGTCGGCATACATAGCGCCGCCGAACATGCCGACCCTGCGCCCTTCAAGGGCCTTGGCATTGCGCCCGGCCGCCACGACCGTCCCGGCGCCTTCGTTGCCCACGGGCAGCGACTGGCCCAGGCGCCCGGCGACCGCCGGAAGCCGCCCCTCCGGCACGGTGAAGGTCAGAGTCGGCGCGCCGCCGGCGCCCCCCTCCCGCAACGTCGCCAGGTCCGCCGGCCCCAGCAGCAGGCCGAGATCGCTTGGATTGATGGGTGCCGCCTCGATCCGCACGACGATCTCGTCGTCACCCGGATCGCCCACGGACACATCCTGCAGCGAGAGCGTCAAGGTCCCATCCTGGCCGATCGCCGAATGCAAAGCCCGCCCGCCAAATGCCATCTGTCTTTCCTCCCGCTTGCAGGACTGCGCGCGCACCACGCGCCACGCGCCCGTTGCAGCATGTATCCCATGTCCAGGCCCATCGAGAAACCAACTGCACCCACCGCCGCACCGGAAGGGCGTCACGCGGAGAGCGGCAGGGGATCGGCGGCGGCCTGCGCCGCGCCCGTGCAGCGCTCCCAGGCCAAGCCACCGGCATAGCGCCACGCCATGCCTCCGCCATCGTCGAGGGCGAAGAGATGCAGCCAGCGATTGTCGAACAGCGCGCGAACCGCGGGATGCCGCTCCAGGATGTCGCCGATTGCCTGGCGCGGCGCCTCGACCAGCACGGATAGCCGCAACGGCTCGTGCACCAGCCGCTCGCCATCGTGCACCGACTGCCAGGGCAGTCCGCCACGCAGGACACCGCCATTGCCCTCGACCACGCCGAGGCCGCCGGTCACGTTGTGCAGCAGCTTGTTGCCCGCCCCGAACACGTCGGGCGCCACGGTCGAGCCGTAGTATTGCAGGCTGATCCAACTGGCGACGACCACCGGTGCCGTCAGGATCAGCTCCAGCACGCCAAAGCCCGTGTCGCGCGTCCAATCGTAGTCGTGCAGGAACGCCCGGCCCGCCAGGTCGCGTCCCCTGGTGCGGGAGCGCGGGGCGGCGATGAACGCCTGGCACCCGGCAAGGGCCCATTCGGGACGCAGTTCCGCCCAGTCGCGCGCGCGATGCGCGATGGCGCGGCCGCTGGCGGCTCGCGGCAGGCGCAGCGCCCGCTCGCCCCGCGCCAGGGCTCCCGCCGCTGCCAGCCAGCGCCTTACCTGCTGCAGGTCCCCGGCGTGGTCCGCCGTCGGGTGGTCGGCCGCATAGATCGCGACATCGTCCGTCGTCGTGTCGTGCAACGCGGCCAGGAACAGCGTGTCCCGGGGGATGGCGATACCCTGCTCGCCAAGCCCCGCGCGCACGTCACGATCGTTGAGCAGCACCGCCAGTAGCCGTGCATTGACCTCGCCCGAATAGCCCCCGCAGGCACCACAATGCAGCGCACTGGCATGCGGGTTGTTGACGACATTGGCGCCATGCCCGGCCAGCAGGACCAGTCGCGCAAAGTGATCCGTCAGCGACATTGCCCTGAGCACGGTCGCCGCGATCCGCACGCGCGTCGCAAGGTCCAGCGCATCGGCCGGCCGCGGCGGCGGGTCGTTCGGCAGCGGCTGGCGCGCCAGGCCCAGGCCGCTCGCCAGCAGCTTGCCCGCATGGAGCGGTCCCGTCGCCTCGACAAAGGCAAAGGACGAGATCGCGGCGAGCTTGAAGCGCCCCCAGGCCCGGCCGCCGCGCGCCGCCAGCCGGGCCGCACGGTCGCTACGCTCGACCTCCGGCGTCTCGGTCCCCGCGCAGGTAAAGACGGACGGCTTCAGCAGCACCGGCAGCCGGGCCTCGACCACGTCCGAGGCGAAGCGGCGATGGCCGATGCCCAGGCCGAAGAACCCCGCAAAGCCCAATGTGGTGATGCCGGGATCCAGGCTTTCCAACGCTCGCCGGAAAACTTCCGAGCGCACGTCGATGCAGAACGCCATCTGCAGGCCTTGGCGGCTGGCGACCGGCGCGGGCGCGGGCGCGGCGGCCAGCACGGCATGAAGGCGGCGTTGGGCGGCGCGTTCGGCCGCTTCCTGCAGGATGGCGTCCACGCCGTCGTCGGAGGTTGCGGCGACCGGTTCGACATAGGCCGCAATGGCCACCTGCCACGACTGCAGGAGTGCCGCGCCGTGGTGGCGGAACAGGGCAACCTCCCACAGCAGGCGTACCGCCAGCAGGTCGGTGACCGACGCGTCGGTCCGGCCATCGAGTTCCGCCTGCCACAGCCGATGGCGGGCGACCTGGGCCCAGCCGCCAAGGCTCATGAGCAGCCTGTGGAAGTAGCTCTCAAGCGCCGCCTCCGGCAGGCCAAGGCGGTGGACGCATTGGACAAGCGCATCGTGGGCACTTGCCGGGGCATCGGCCACACCTTGCGCAAAGCCGGCAAGGCCTGCGATCTCCGGCGTCAGGTCATGGGTCGCGACGGCCCGCCAGGCGGCATAGGCGCCGTCGGCCTGCAGCCCGGTCCACAGGGCCTGACCCTGGTCGAAATAGGCCGCGGCCCAGTGACCGATGCGGTCATTGACGATACCCGGCCAATCGATCGCCGCCAGATCGCGCGCGAGTTCGGCCAGGGTGGGCGCGGCAATTGTCGGCGTCCGACCAACCTGTGCCACCTGCCTCAGCGCGGCGAGGTTTGACGGCCGGAGGCCTGGCGGGGCGGCGTCGAAGGCCGCCCGCAGATCGTCATCGGTGATCGCCCCGGAACGCAGGCGCTCCGCGTACCATGCTCGATCCATGGTCAACGCGATGCCGCCGGCCCGCCGCAAGCGGGCTGCGGCGACGGCGAGCGGCTCGCCCGTCTGGCCCAGGAAGGGGTTCACCGCGACGCTCGCGGCAAGCGGCCAAAGGGGGGGAATGGCCCGCGCCGCGTGGTTGGCGGCCGCGACGATCGCCGCGGCGGACGGGCACGGCACTTCGATCGGTGTCATCAGCATCGGCACTATCCTTGCGGTGGGGGGATCACGAGGCCTTGCGCAGGGACCAGCCGCCCAGCAGGCGGTCGATCGCGGCATTGGCATAAAGGCCGTTTGAGAGGTGGACGCGCAGGCCGACCGCTGCGGGGTGGGACGCCCAGAGCGGGAACAGCGCCTGGGCCACGGCCACCAGCCCGAAGCTCAGAACCGCCAGGCCCATCAGCGTCCATTCCAGGCGTCCCGGCGACGGCGCTGGAGGCAGGACCCCTGCCGTCAGCCATTCGGCGGCGCTCTGGAGCGCGAAATAGCCGATCGCCGCCGCGACGGCATAGGCAGCCGTGCGACGGGTCAGCGGTCGCGGCGCCGCGTCGGCAAGGCCCTGGGCCAGAAGGTAGGCGACACCAAGGATCAGGATGGCGCCAAGTGCCAGCGCCTGGGGCGACTTCTGCCCGAAGCCGAAAGCCAGGCCAAAGGCCGCCCCGATCGCGGCATAGATCGCCAGCGCGATCAGGAAGGCGCGGCCGACCGCGACGCCGTCCGGCACGGCGACCGGGCCGGGCCGGCGGATGGCGGCCACCTGCTCGACCGCGCCGCCGGAGGCCAGGAACGCGTGCGCCTTGTAGAGCGAATGGGCCACGATATGGAGCAGTGCCAGCGGGAACAGCGCCAGGCCGCACTGCAGCACCATGAACCCCATCTGCGCCACGGTCGACCAGGCGAGCGATGTCTTGACCGCCGGCTGGGTCAGCATGACCAGCGCACCAAACAGCGCGGTGAAGCCGCCCGCCATCGCCAGGACCGCAAGCACGCCGGGGGCAAGAAGCATCACGTCGGCGAAGCGGATCAGCAGGAAGCCGCCGGCATTGATCACGCCGGCATGGAGCAGGGCCGAGACCGGCGTCGGCGCCTCCATCACCTCGGTCAGCCAGCCATGGGTCGGGAACTGCGCCGACTTCAGCAGGGCGGCCAGCGCCAGCAACGCCGCCGCAGCGGTGACGACCCACGTGCCGTCACCGGCACGGGCCAGCCCGTTGATCGTGGCGATGTCGCTCGTCCCGAAGGCGAGCCAAACCAGGCCGGCGCCACCGGCCAGCGCCACGGCCCCGATGGTCGAGAACAGGCGCTTCTTGCGGGCAGCCCGCTGTGCGCCGACGCGATCGGGATAGAACACCAGCAGACGGTGCAGTGCTGCACTCGTCGCGATCCAGGCGCCAACCAGCTGGACCAGGTTTCCCGCCTGCACCAGCAGCAGGACGGCTGCCAGCGCCACGCACAGCCAGCCGATGAAGTAGCCCTGCCGGGCCTCGCCATCGAGATAGGTGCGGGCAAAGCGCACGACGATCCAGCCGACAAAGGCGACCAGCAGCAGCATCGTCGCACTGACCGCGTCGAGCCGGACAGAGAGCCCGATCCCGGCCGCGCCGATCAGTCCGCTGTCGCCCGCACCCCGCAGGACGAGCAGCGCAAGCGACCCGAGTGCCACGAGCAGGGCGGCGATCGCGGCACCCTCCGCGACCACGAGCACCAGGGCCGGCCGTCGGCCACTTCGCGCCAGGCCAAGGGCCGCGGCGGCAAGGAGCAGGATCGGGGCAAGAAGTGGGAGCAGGTAGTGCGGCAAGGCAGTCCCCCCGGAGTAAGGCCAATCGGGACGCCTGCAATACCAACCTCGATACCTGACAAAAAATTCATTGTTGACGGGCGGTCGTTCGATTTTATCGAATGATTGCGCCATGCTGAACTACAACCATCTGCGCTATTTCTGGGCCGTCGCCCATGACGGCAACCTGACCCGCACGGCGGAGCGGCTGAACCTGACGCAGTCCGCCCTGTCGGTGCAGATCCGCAAGCTGGAGGACCGCCTGGGCCATGCGCTGTTCGAGCGGCGCGGCAGGCAGCTGCACCTGACCGAGGCCGGCCAGATCGTCCTCGACCATGCCGATGCGATCTTCGCCACGGGCGACGAACTGCTTGGAACGCTGCGCCAGACGGGCATTGCGCGGCAGGCGCTGCGCGTCGGCTCCCTCGCGACGCTGTCCCGCAACTTCCAGATGGAATTCCTGCGCCCCGTGCTGGGGCGCACGGACATCGACCTGATCCTGCGCTCAGGCGGTGCGGGAGAGCTGCTGCGCGCCCTCGAATCGCTCAACCTGGACGTGGTCCTGCTCAATCAGGCGCCGCCGGGCGACGCCGTGACGCCGCTGGTGACGCACCGCCTGGCGGAGCGTCCGGTCAGCCTGGTGGGGACGCCCGACCGCCTGGGCCATGCCGCCAGCCTGGCGGATCGACTGCGCCAGCATCCCATCATCCTGCCCACGGTCGACAGCACGGTACGCGCGGGCTTCGACGCCCTGGCGGATCGCATGGGCGTCAGGCCGCAGATCGTGGCGGAGGTCGAGGACATGGCGATGATGCGGCTTCTGGCCCGCGAGGACATCGGCCTCGCCGTGCTTCCGCCCATCGTGGTCAAGGACGAGATCGCGGCGGGAGTGCTGATGGAGGGCGATCAGCTGCCCGGCATCGTCGAGACGTTCCACGCGGTCACCATGGCGCGCCGCTTCCCGAACCCCCTGGTCCGCCTGCTGCTCCAGCCGGCACCACCCCCTGCCGCCCCCGCGCCAGACTGACCGTCCGGCAGGCAGCAAGGCGCGGCCAGGATCGCTCCCGCCGCCGGCCCGAATCACCTCAATGTCACTGAACCGCTGGCGACCCCTACGGTCGTCGGATCTTCATAGATAAAGCGGCCCTGACTAGAGAGTTTCGATCATACCCATCACTGCATCTATCATCGCAGCCATGCTGATGAGGGGGCGCGCTGCATCAGGCCGACGTGATGTGCGCACAGACGCCGTCAGATCAGTTCCGTGCTCCCACGGAAGCCAATCCAGGCCTCTAGTTTTGCCCGGCCCCGGTCAGTTGCTGTTGTCACCGTCGTCCTGTTCCTCGATAGCGTCGATCTTGGTGAGGATGTTGGGGTCGCCCTCGCCTTCGAGCCAACGGATCAGATCGGCGACCACCAATGCCTTGCGCGTCGCCTGCGCGGCGGTAACCCGCGCCTTCCGACCGCTCACCTTCCCGAGGCTCTTGAGGTCCGCCTCGGCGAGTTGGAGATTCTCAACGATTTGATCGGCCAGCCTATCCTTACCAATCAATAGAAAATCGTAATCAACCTCCCTGAATCTGAGCAGGCCACCGATCGATGAAAGAACATGCTGGAATTTAATTTTGTACCTCTTTCCATCTATCACTAGTGCAGCTAGCTCTTTGTTGAGCAGCGACCCAATGGAATCGGCAAGACGAGCGTCCAAAGCCATCGCTGTCTCAGACCGCCGCGACAACAAATGCGACAGCGCGGCCAGCGTGTCGTTGTTCGCCTTCGGTCGATCGACGAGCAACTCCAGCGCCTGCCTGACGCGCGCCTCACCAGAAACGACCCGCCCTATTGCGCGCAGGATTAAACCAGACGGCTTGAGCCCCCTCAGGGGATGCGCGTGGCGGTGATTGTCACAATGCAGCGCCGCCAGAAGGTGCTCCTGGACCACAGCCGGGCATAGCGTTGCCGCCCATGTGACACACAACAGCGACCTATTGCTCGATGGCGTACAGCCAGCTCGAACATCCGCGTCGATTGCTGCACCGAGCTCCTCCAGCCGCGCGAGGAACGCACTTCGTATCGGATCCCGGAGTTCGTCCGGCAGCTTGCCGTCAGAACCAACTGGCCGCACTACGAAGCGGGCAGACGGGCTATGGCCCAGCGCATAGGGCCGGCTAAGCGCCCTGTAGAGCTGGTCTGGATCGGCACCGACCAATCGATCTAGCCGCGGGTTAACGAGACTGCCATCCCAGAAGCCGATATGCGCGTCCTCAACAATGCGGTTCGGAACAGTCGGACGCGGGCGCTGCACATCGGCCAACACTTGCTCCGGCGTGCGCTCATCCTTCGCAAGACCTTCCCAGTCCAGCAGGATGGGCTGACGGCGCAAGACGTCCCAATCGTCCGATGTGATGGACACCCTGGCCCAGGACTGGCCTGGCGTTTGCCGCAACTGAACGATCAAGTTCACGTCCTTGTCAGGCGCCGTGGACAGCTTGTCCTGCCAGACTCGGACTTCGGCAGCCCCCTTGAGCACGGGGATGCTCACGTCCGTCTGCCCCTTGCGCAGGGTGAAATCCCTGCGTTCCCGAGACACGTACTCCTCGTTCGCGGGCACGTGTCGATCGTCCTTGGGGGTCAGCCGCTCCCAACCAGTGGTACCTTTCGCCTGGACTGCGATGGCGATCGGTTCGAGGCGGTCCAGATAGTGGGGTTTGCCATGCTGAACGATCCGGGCCGCCCGCAGGGCGCCGGAGGCGATGCGTCGCGGCCTGGCGATCAGGGCCTGGCGTCCCACACCCAGGATACTGCGCAAGGGCCGCCAGAATTCGACCGCAAGCGGCGTCACGATCACTGTCTTCGTGCTATCGAACACCGGTCCGGCCAACATTCCCGGCAGGACCTTCACAGGGTCGAGACGCGGCGCTTCGACCTCGACCCAACCACCACTCTTGAGACGCAGAAGCTCCAGCTCTCCAGGAGCCGCGTCGCCAAGGAGAAGCCGGAGCGGCAGCTCCGAGCCGTTGAGACCTGGGTCGGCCAGAGCGGGACATAGGGCCTTCGCCAGTTCTTCCGCACGCTCGGACAGCCGATCCAAGCCAAGCTCCGGGTAGATCAGAGTCCCATGGCCATCCCGAACGGGCGCCTTGTGCCCGTCGTAGCCGTGCGCTTCGCGAAGCGTCAGTTCCTGCTGTTCGAAGCCTTCGGCGCAGTGCACCAGGATGCGAACTGGCGCATCGTCCGGCACCAGGCGCCGCGCAAACATCTCGTGGAACAGGGCGACGCTGCGCCAAAGAAGCTGCCCCCGCAGGCCGGTGGTGCGAGGCAGTGCCGCAAGCATGCGACGCTGCGCGGCTTCGTCAAACCCTGCCTGATCTGGCACGGCAACCATCACGCGTTGACCGCCGCGGCAAAGTGCACTGGCGGCGGCATGGACGCCCATCGCCGCCTTGCCCGCGTCATCGCCTCCGTCGTTCAGGGCCCTCAGCATCGCTCGTAAGGTCGAACGGCGATGCGCGTCGCCTGCCGGTCCCCAGCCGGCCCCAGTGCCGCAGGATGAAAGAGCGGCCCGCGGTCCACCGACAAGATTGCCATCAACCTCGACGATGACCACCCCTGCGGTCCCGCCATCGACATGGACGATCCGCCTGCTACCGTCGTCGTCCCGCCGGCGGTCGGAACTCCCGTAATCCCAGTCCCGAGCCGCGTAGTCGTGCCAGCCGTCGAGAGAAAGACCGACCCAGCGTGTCATCGCGGTCCCTCGCCCCCCAGCGTCTCGTCCAGCAACATCTTGAGTGCGATGAGCCCGGCGCTAAGTGCCCCACCAACGACACCCAGCTCCACGACTGCACCGCGCAGGCCATCTGCGATGTGGAAGTAGCCCCTGTTACTTGGTTGCAGCACGATCCCCCCGGCGAGAGTTGCAGGCGGACCGCCCCGCGCACGGCAGGCTTTGACCACCGCGTCAACCTCCTCGGCCTCGCCCTGCGCCTGGTCGTCGGCTTTATGCCAGAGCGGCCACACCGCGATCGAATCTGGCGCCCCCTGGCCATCGACGGGGCTGCGCCGAACCCAGATCGGCGCCGCGAGTGCGCCGCGCCATTCGTCAGGTGCCGCCTCGCGGAAAGCGACGTCGACAACCGCCCCCGGGCCCTTCAGCCAGATCGAGGCGATCGGTTTCCCGCCCCTGATCCAGGAGCCGCGTTCCTGATCTTCACGAAAGTGAACGGGCTCAGCACCAACCAATCGGGCATCGGACCTGTCGAGGATTGCGATGACCGTCGCAAGCGCGCAGAACTCCTCCCAGCTGCGGGCCTGCCAGCGCCACAACTCATCTTCTGTCCGGTCGTTGGCCAGAAGGTCGCGCCAGCCAAGCCAGACCTTGCGATAGCGCGCATCCTCAAGCAGCGTGAAGTTCGGCGTCACATCCGCCTCTGCGACGCCAACGCCCTGCTCAATCAGATCACGGGCCAAGTGTCGGCAGCGCCTTTCAAAGCCACGCACGCGGAAAGCGCGGTCGGACAGCGCCTTACCCCGATGGGCTGCCAGATAGTCCCGAGCGTGGACGGCCGCCAGCTCGGCATAGGACCGCAGGACACGGTTCTCCAGCGTATCGACGCTCTCCTCTCGCGTCGTCGCCAGCAGTCGCTGGTCATTGCCCGCCCGCTCGGCCAGCGTCTCACCCGGGCGGCGCGCCGCCCACAGCATTGCCCGACGATCCATCTCGCGCGCCCGCGCAACCGGTACAAGCTGGTGGGTCCGACGCAGGACGCGCCGCGGAGCGCGCTCCAGCGCGTCGATCACAGGGGCCAGTTCCTGCGCCTGCTTCACGATCAGCCGCATGTGCGGCGGCCTCGTGCTGTCGGTCATCCAGCGTTGGCGCAACTCCTCCCAAAGACGCGCAGGCGCTGCCAGCGCCACCTCCATGTCCTGCAGCCGGTCCCAGACGTTCGCGACACGCTGGGCAAGCGCTTCTGCCTCCTTCTCTCGTTCGATCTCAGCTTTGGCACCGCGCTGCCACTTGGCCGGCGCCTCCGGCTGGGACAGGGTGGCACCGTTGGGCAGCCTGAGCGGCGCTTGGGACGTCGGCAATGGAAGCAGACCAAGCCAGCCGCAAGCGGAGCGAAAGCCTGCCACCTCGGCGGCGTAGCCTGCGCGACCATCGACCGGGATAGGTTTGGCATCCGGGTTGTAGAGCCACAGCGCACCGCGGTGTCCCGCCGGTGGCTCGACCGCGCCCTCGAGATTCCGGCGGTGACCTGGGGGGGGATTCAGCGAGAACGCCCAGGGGCGCGTCCACAGCTCCAAGGGCATCAGCGCCGCGTCAATCCACGCCAGTTGAACAGGCCTGAGCCCTTGCTCTGGCTCTCAACAATCTTCTCGACGCGGTCCGCCAACTGGCCGTCATCCTGGTCCTTGCGGACGAACCGGACGAGCGCCTCCATGGTCGGCATGTGCGGCTCGATCTCAGTGCCGCGCAGCCTTGGCAGGACCCGGAACTCGATCTGGTCCGCCAGTGGGATGCGCATGTCGGTGCGACCCTGCTGCGTCGCCGGATAGTTGGCGCAATAGGCCCGGATCGCATCCCTTGTCCGATAGCCGATAGGCCGTCCGAATTTTTCCATCAGAGCGGCGATGTCATGAACTGCACTATCCACCGTATCCCGCTGCGACTGAGCGAGTGCGGCAAACGGTCTGACCCAGGAGCGCCATTCGTCAAAATGCTGGGCCTCTGCACTGGGCGCCGGAGATTTCGCAGGTGCCGCATTGCCCTTGAGCTGAGCAGGCTCCGCGAACTGCAGGACGTTGCCGCGGTCCAGCACCTTCGGCGACAGGGCCATGGTGCTCTCGTCATCGTTCATCGTGCCGGCAAACAGCACGTTGTGCGACGGGAACAGACGCAGATCACGCTTCAGTCCCCTGATATCGATCGGGATCCTAGCGTCCGGCCGGGGTTCAGCCCCCGGCTGATAGGGATCTCGCGCCTCAAGCCGACTGAGGAACTCCGAGAAATAGTATTCGACGCGCGCCAGGTTCATCTCATCGAGCAGGACGAGCGCCATGTGCTCCTGTCGGTTCGCGCCCTGTCCCTGCTGCGAGGTGAGCATCCGCAACCCCGCCGTATCGGACGGATCCATCCGACCGAGCAGGCGGGACAGGTCTGTCGCCCGAAAGCGGCTCTCGACGTAATTGTAGAAGCCCAGAAGATCCTGAGGGCTGTCCCAGCGCGGCTCAACCGCGATCTGCAGGAAGTGGATGCCCATTGCCTCGGCATAGCGCCGCGGCAGCAGGCTCTTGCCCGTGCCGGACACACCGGCCAGCACGGTGATCTGTGCCACGTCATTGATCTTCAGTGACGTGTGGAAGCCCTTCAGGGTTCGCTCGTGATAGGTCAGACCGTGCTCCCTGACGTGACTGGCGACACTGTCGAGCGCCTCTGCCTCCGAACGCGGCACGCGGCGCAGCACGGCTGGTGCTTGCAGGCAATCCGGCTGCTTAAACAGATCGGCCAGGATCACGGCCGGATTCTGCTCGACCGGCGCGCCCGTGCCCGGCGCGCGTGCCGCAAACTGCTTCAGCCTGTCCAGCTCGTGTTCCAGTGTCGCTTTCTGGGCTTCCAGATGCCGCAGGTCGGCCTCGGCATCGACTCTCGCAGAGCGCGCCACCGTGGCCTCGGTCCTGAACTCCTCTGCCTCGCGGTGGAGCAGACCAAGCAGCGTATCCAGGCCCTTCCGTTCGGCTTCCAGGCTCTTAACCTTCTCTGCGAGCGCCGTCGCCTGGCTCTCAGCCTGGTGGACACCAAGTTCCAGGCGTCGCAAGCCAGCCTCAGCCTCGGCATGTGCGGTTCGAGCGGCAGCGGAATCCGCATTCAATCGATCCGTTTCCTGGCGGAGCGGCCCCAGATCGCTGTCCAGATCGGCACGACGGGCCTCAAGCACCTTGAGCAGTTCACTCGCCACCGCGACACGGCTTTCCGCGTCGCGTGCATCAGCGATGATGCGCTGAGCCGTTTCCAGTTCGGGATGGAGCCTGATGAGATCGGCTTCGGCTGCAGCACGCGCCTGTTCCGCCATATCCCTGGCCTCCAAGGCGCGTGCGGCAGCCTCATCCGCGCGGCGCTGCTGGTCCGCTGCTTCGGCCAGGGCGCTGGATGCTTTCCCCAACTCCGCCAGCACCAGATCCAGTTTCTGCTTCTCTCCGGCGTATTGGGCTGCTGCGTCCGTCGCCTGCCGGATCATGTCGTCGATCTCGCGACGCGAGTCCGACAGGGCGTTGTATTCGGTCCGCAGGTGGTCGAGGCGCGTCTCCAGACCTGCGACCTCCGCGATCAGATGGTCGCGCTCCGTTGCGCGGCGGTCAAGTTCGGCCAGTTCCTGCCGCTTCTCGGCAAGCTGTAGCTGCTTGACCGCCAGCTGCTCCCGCACATCCTCGTATTGCGTGGCGGCAGGCAGGCGCTCACGCTGGCGATAGAACGTGGTTGTGATGACCAACATGCCAAGGGCGAGGCCGACACCGAGCAGCGAGCCGAGAAAGACCAGATCGCCGGTGCCGAACTCCAGTCCGAACGCGGTCATCGGCTGGTCTCCACCGGGTCGCCGGCAGCTCCGGGGGCCCGCACCGTACCCGTCGCCGGCGGCTGCACCACTGGCTCGGGGATGGCCGCGGCGGATGTCGGTTCAGCGGAAGGTCCTGTGCTCAGTGGTGGCTCGGCTGTGTGTGGAACTGAGGCCGGACGCTCAATCGGTGTCGACGTAGCAGCGGGCGGCTGAGGCGCCGCTGGCGCGCCGCGCTGGCTGATCGCCCGGTCCAGGTCGGCAAGTTCCCGGCGGCGCTGGTCGATCAATGCCGACAGGCTTTCAAGCTCCTGCTCGTCGCGCCGCAGGATTGCGATCCGACCCTCGAGCTGACTTGCTTCGCCGAGCGCCTGCCCTCGGCGCTCGATCGCTTCGGAAAGAAGCCTTTCGATCTCCTCCCGTTGGTTCGTCAAGCCCGCGAGAAGCGCGGTGACGCGTTCCAGCTCGCCCTGGAGGACCGTCTGCTCAGTGGTGAATTCTGAGGTCTGCGATGCGGCCGCCGCACGTCTCTCTTCAGCCTGCTGAGCAAGCGCCTCGGCATCTCGTGCGCGGGCTTCCGCACGATCGGCGACTTCCTGGGCGCGGCTCGCTTCAGCATCCGCCTCTTCAGCCTTCTGTTTGGCAACAATAGCCTTCTGCTCGGCGACAGCGAGCGCCCTTTGTCGCTCGTCCTGTTGTCGTCTTAGATCGCTCAGCTTGGCCTCAAGGCCAGAGATCGCCCTCTCTTTTGGCCTCAGCTCTGACTTGGCAGTCTCCGACGCCGCCCTTGCCACGTTCATCTCGCGGACGGCCTCTTCCTTCGCGTCCAGAGCTTCCTTGGCATCAGCATCGGCCTGGGCCCGAACGGCCTTCAGGTTTTCGATCTCGGTGACTAGGGAGGCCTTCTCTCGTTCCCGTTGACCTACCGTCTCCCTCGTGCTGGCTTCTGTCACCACGGCAGCACGCGTGCTTTCAAGAACCTTGTCCAGGTCCCCTTTGGCTGTCGCCAAGCGAGCGGATACTTCGGTCAAGGCTGCCTGCGCCTCATCCGCTTGGGTCTGCGCGCGGTCTCGCGCTGCGCCAAGAGCAGTCACCTTGGCCTGAAGCTCGACTGCGCGGGCCTCATCGGCCGCCACTCGGCGCTCCCGATCCTCGATCGATGCCTCACGCGCCGACAGATCTGCGTCGTGCATGCGGGTCACGAAGAACATACCCATGTTGATTGCGACGCTCAGGACGGCAAGTGCTATGGCCAGATAGAGCCCAGCTCGTCCGGCGCGCCCCTCAGCGGCCAAGCTCCCGCTCGATTCGGTCAAGGCATCCCCCCATGTCTCTCTCCAATTCATGCACCCAGAAGCGCTGCACTTTCCACCCTCGTGCAACAATCTCCCTATCTCTCAACCTATCAGCGATCTTGCGGCCGCCGTCGGGGCCCACGTGCCAGCGCCGGCCATCAACTTCGACGTCCAGCTTCCGGCCCTCGGGGTCCAGTGCGAAATCGAGATAGCGGGTGCCCAGTGGGTATTGCGGGATCGGCTCCAGACCTCGCTCGCGCATCGCCTCGTCCAGGCGCCGCTCCCACAGGCTGTCGAACGGCGGCCGTGGCGGCGACCAGGGAGTGGTTGCCCGCTGGGCAAGCCGTTCCAGATGCTTGATCCCAGACGACTGGGCAAAGGCCAGGTCACCCACCACCAGGCATAGGGCGCGGGCCCGGCTGATGGCCACGTTCAGGCGCCGCCGCTCGGTCTGGAGGAAGGTGACAGCCGAACGCGGCGCGCCAGGCGCCACGACTGGAGAGAACAGGATCACGTCCGCCTCGGCGCCCTGGAAGCGGTCGATCGTCGCCACTCTCAGATCCAGCTTCGCCCGGGCTGCGGGTAGGCGGTCACGCAAGATCTTCTCGATCTGGCCGACCTGGGCGTTGAACGGCGACAGGACGCCGATCGACCCGTCGAAGCCCTCCTCGACGAAGTGCACGACTAAGGCGGCAATCCGCTCCGCCTCGGCCAGATTGACATTGCCGCCATCGGCGCGGGTGGCGACCCCCTTCACATCGTCCCAAGCCAGGCCCGGCTTGTAGCCGCGAGGCAGACAGAACTCATCTTCCTCCCGCCGCCCGGCGAGACCCTTGTCCGCATAGAACTCAGCATCCAGGTAGCTGACGATAGCGGGTGCCGAGCGGAACTGATCACCCAGAAAGAAGCGTTGCACCCCCGGTCGCCGCGCCACGAAGTCATAGAGCGAATTCACGCTTTGGGCCCATGTCGCCCGGCCCGCCTTCGGCAGGCCATGCGCATCCATCAGGGCGTGTTCCGTGGCCCTGCCAAGCGCCGGCACAAAGCGCAGCTGCATCGGGTCGCCCACGATGACGGCGTGCCGCGCACGGGCCATCAGTGGCAGCGCCGAGGCGACGTCGCACTGGCTGGCCTCGTCGAAGATCACATAGTCGAAGAGCCCGGGGATGAGCGGCACGCGCGCCGGCACCGACAGCGTGCTGATCGCCCACAGCGGCCTGAGCGCCAGGACGGCGCGCGCATCCTCCGGCGCCAAGCGACGCGCCTCCATCAGTCCCTCGAAGTCGAGGTCGGCCGCACGCGCGGACAGGGTCGCATGCTGCGCCTGGTCCGGACGGGTCAGACTCGGCCCCATACGCAGCAGAAGGGCGGCAAGGTCGGCCCCCCCCCCTTCTTGATCGGCCTGCGGGGCGGGCATGGCGTCGAGCTGCCGCAGCAGCCGAGCCATCCGGGCATCGATCGCTGCGGGCGGGGCATCGTCGGGCAGCGGTGCCTCGGCCCCCGCCCGCCGGCCCAGCCCGTATCGGATCCAGTCGACGATGCGGCGGACGAGCGATGGCCGGTGACGAGCCCGGGGTGGAGTGGCCGCCCGGATTGCCGCCCGCCGCTCTGCCAACTGGCTCAGTTCAAGATGAATGGCATCCCGTGCGTCGGAGATCCGTCGGCTGTCGGCCAACCGGGCCGCCGCCGCGATGGCTTTCGTCCAGTCCGGGTCCTCTTCCGGGGCAGGCGCCGTCGCCGAACGGGTCCGCTCCCGCGCAATATCCTGCAGTGCCGAGAGCAGGCTTTCGTTCCGCTCGCCGCCCGCATCGCGGCCGCGGGTCAGAAGCGGGGCATCGCCTGCGATCGACCGGAACCGCTTCTCGACCTCATCCAGGGCCTGATGGTTTTTGGAGGCGAACAGGACGCTGCGCCCCTGCAGGACCGCCGACAGCAGCAGCGACAGGATCACTTCGCTCTTGCCGGTGCCGGGCGGCCCCTGGATCACGGTCAGCGGGCCCGAGAGGGTTGCCTGGGACGCGGCGTACTGGCCGTCGGTCAGGTCCGAACCTGTCAGCAGGACCGGCGCCGCATCTGGCTTTTCAGCAGCCGGCGACCACAATGCGGCAAGAGCCGTGCCGCGGCGCATGTCTTCGCTCCAGCTGCGCAGGGCTTCCAGGTCGCGGGCAGCACCACGGGTAAAGCTCGCCTCTTCCGGCAGGAAGATCGCCGCCGCGTTCTTGAGCCCGTCGGTCGCCGTCGACACTTCGCCGGCCAGCTCCCCAGGTCGTAGGTTGCCGCCGCCCAAAGTGGCCAGGGCATGCCGCATCCGACCTGCCACCGCGAACAGGCTGTCGTCCTCGCCCTCAGGAAACAGCCGGTCGAGCAGATCCGCCTCTGTCCAGGGAGTGCGTCCTCGGACCAAGCGCAGCCATTCCGGGTTGATGGCGGGGCGCCCGGGTAAGGGTGTCAGCGCCAGGTCGTGCCCTTCCAGCATCCAGGCGCAGGGAATGATCAGGCCCGGGACGAAACTTGCGCCCTCAGCCGTGCGGAACACCGAGACCGGCCAGCCAAGGGCGGCCGCCTCGTCACCCCGGCGCGCCAGGGCTTCGCGGAAGGTGGCGGGCAGGCTATCGGTCGTGCAGGATAGCTGGCTGCCGTCCCACCAATGGCCGCTTGCCCGGAACAGCTGCCACGACGTGCCGTGGCGATCGCCGAACTCGCAGATGCGGCCGCGCGGATCCTGTCGCTGGGTCGCAGAGTAGTACCCGAGGAGCGGTCCCCATTCCGGCAGTGCGCCCGTGGTGTCAGTGCCAGCCTGCAGATCCGTCGTCGTCGCCTCGTCGACCGTCGATGCCGCTGCGATCCGGACCGTGACGGCACGAAGGAGATCCCTGGTCGCCTTGTCGCCTGGCGGCCTGGCTCCGGCGTCGTGGGATCCGACACTCGGGTTCGCCGTGGCGAGCCCGGTGCTGCACCACCGCCCATCCGGCTCGCGCCAGATTTCACCCAGGTCGACCAGCATGGCGAGCGATCGGACGACTTCGTCGGCCGTAATCCTGGCCCCGGTCGCCTTGATGCGATGGATCAGTTGCCGCTCGGACGCACCACGCGGATAGAGCGCAAGAAGGCTTCGGATCGACTGTTCCAGCACGGTCGGTCAGCCCGCGCCGAGCAGGTCGTCCAGGAACTCGGACGCAGGCTTCAGGCCGGTGACGAGGAGGTCGTCGCGGGCACGCGTGCAGGCCACGTAGAGCAGGTGGCGTTCGGTGTCGTAGACCTCCTCCAGGTCCGAATCGTCGGCGACCGCCTCCAGGCGCTCCAGCTGGGGGATCAAGTCGTCGTCGCAGGCGATGACCGCGACAGCGCGGAATTCCAGGCCCTTGGCGAGGTGCATGGTGCAAAGCGCGACGGCGCCCGCGGTACGCTCGACCTTGTCGCTGAGTTCGGTCGCCTTGGCGCCCGCGGCCTTGGCGGCGGCGCGCGCCCGGCCAAGTTCCTTCTCCGAGCGGACGATGATGGCGATCTCGTCCAGCGCACATCCTGCGGCCACCTGTTGGCGGATCCACTCGCCCACGGCAGCAGACTCCTCACCCGCCGAGGCGAACAGGCTGACGCGCGGCGGCGGCCCGTCGAACATCGAGACGGTACCGCGTCGGCTCTCCGCGTTCCCGTCGACATCGGACACCTGGTCGGGGAGCAGGCGGTCGGCCTGGACCCGGATCTGGTGCGAGGTGCGATAGTTGATGCGCAGCGTGTGCGAGCGCCCGCGCACGTCGATGCCCAGCGCCTTCCACGAGAACGGCTGCTGGAAGATGCGCTGCCCCAGGTCGCCGGCCAGGAACAGGCCGTCGGGCCGGACCCCGGCCAGCGTCGACAGGAAGCGGGCCTGGGCCACGTTCAGGTCCTGTGCTTCGTCCACCACCACGTGATCGAAGGGCGGCGGCGCCCCTGCGGCCAAGCGATCAGTGACCCGGCCGAACAGACCGGCCCAAGTCACGACCTTGCGCGCCGCAAGCTCGGCCTGGACCTCGGCAAAGATGGCCCACAGCACCTCCCGCTGCTTGCCGCCAACGCGGGTCTTGCGGCCCAGGCGGGAGACATCGCGATAGGCCTCCCAGCTGCCAAGCTGCCAGGCATCGACCACCTCCGCCCACTCGCCCTGGAGGAAGTGCGGCGTGAAACTGTGCCCCGCAGCCTTGGCCAGGAGCGTGGCAACCAGGCTGTCGGGCGCGAGGTTGGGCTGGCCCCAAGTGTCCGCGAACAGGTCATAGCCGACGCTGGGCAGGGCCTTGACCGTAATGCGGGAGGCCAGAGTGGGGTCGGCCCCAGCCAGGCTCGCCAGCTTTGCCCGCAGGGCGTTGGCCAGCGCCTTGGTGAAGGTCGTGAGCAGCACACGCGCCTGGGGGTTGGCCCGCGCCAGGTGCACCGCGCGGTGCAGCGCCACGATCGTCTTGCCCGTTCCGGCCGATCCTGAAACCCGGGTCGGGCCGCCGGCAGTGCGCTCGACCAGCACCCGCTGGGTCGGATGCAGGAACACCGCCCACTTGTCCCATGGATAGTCCAGCGCCAGGCGCAGCTCGTCCGCATTGGTCAGGACGCGGAAGCGCCGCTGCGCATCCGGATGGGCGAAGGGATCGGTCTCCGCCGGCACGGCTTGCGGCGGTTCCGGCCGCTCTCCCACCGCGAGTTTCAGCAGGGCCTCCTGCGCTTCCTGTGGCAGGTGGGCGGTCAGGTCGAACAGCGTGTCTTCGGTCGCTCTGCGCACGTCCTCGACCCACTCTTCGGGCACGCCAAAGGCCATCAGCTCGAACTTGCGCAGGTTGGCGAACAGCGCTGGCTTCGTCGCCGCGGCCGGGGCCAGGGCTGGGGCCAGTGCCGCCGGCACCTCGACCACCTGCTCGCGGATCTCTACCAGCTGCATGGCGCCGGTGGTCGGGTGCTGCTCGATCTTGCGCCGCTCGGCCCAGGCATAGGCGGCATCGTGATGATCGACATAGGCCAGCAGGATGCCGCCGGCCGTCCGGTGGACGATCAGTCGGATGTCGTCATTGACCCGCACAGACCAGAAGTTCTTGTCCCTGGCCCGGTCCAGCTTGTGGAACTTCAGCCCTGGCGACGACGGGTCAAGCTGCAGGTCAAACGCCGTCGTCTTGGCGGCCTTCTGCTCCTGCGCGGTCAGGCGGCCCAGGCTGGCCGTGAACGTGTCGGCGATGCGGAAATCCATATTCGCTCACGCTTCGGGGAGAGCTTCTAGCAGCCCAGCCAAGCTCGAGATCTTCTCACAACCGACCTCAACCACATTGAGGGTTCGATCGTGGACGTAGGAAAGGATTGCCCCACGAATTGACAGGATCGACCCGATAGGGGGGTATCGCCTGAGCGTGACGCGAAGGTGTCGCTGTTTTCTGCCGCCGCTCGAGAGTGAGTCGCAAACGAGAATCCGCCCTCCGTGGCACCTCAACATCTTGGACAGGGCGAATAGGTCTTTGGGGATAGTTTCGTAGCGTTCCTTGAACTGTGCTGCTGTATCCAGTCCATGTTCAATCAGATCATCGCAGAGGCGTGTGATTTCTGACTGATCGCGAGCTGTCGGTTGGTGGCCAGCAGTCATCAGTGCGTAGCCTGTATCGGTGCATGGGTGCTTCGGCCATGGAAGCCCAAGCTCGTCAAAATAGGCGCGACCTCCATTCTCGCTTTGAAAAAAGTACACTCGCTCAAAACAAACCGGGCACCTCGCATTTGGATTTACAAAGGCAGCGGTCCAACTACGGTTAGCGCCAGCTGCAATTATCCTCTGCCAGGAACTTGGGTGGTGGCTACGCTCCCAATCGTCTCGATGAACCTCGTGGCTCCGAACCGGGAACGTTGTCCCGTAGGCATTTGTTCTCGTGTGCGCCTTTCGAGGAAATTTTGTCATCGTCTCACCCCACCGAAAAGATCTTCATCACTTCGTCGCCCAGGTGGTTGATGACCTTGACGGCGATGCGGCCGGAGGCGGGCTTGGGGAACGGGCGGGAGATGGCGGAGTGGAGGGTGGCCCAGGCGTCCTCGTCGATCTCGGCCTTCAGGGTCGTCTTCAGTGCCTTGTAGGGGTCGTTGGCGCCCAGGAAGTAGGCGTGGCGGACGAAGAAACTCTCCTCGTTATAGTCGGTGTCCAGCATCCACAGGGCGATGCCGTCCGTCCCCTCGGACACCACCTCCCCCGTCTGGGGCTTGAACACGTCGACGCCAAAGACCTGGACCCGGATCATGCCGTCCCCCGCATCCTCGATCCGGATGTCCGGCTCGCCAAAGACGACGAACAGGTTGCCTGCCCCCGTCGCCTTCAGGTCGGCCGCCATGTGCAGGTCGGGGTTCATACGCGCCTTCAGCACCGGCACGCGGCCCAATCTCGCGAATTCCGCCGAATGGGCGTCATAGGCAAAGGCGCAGGCGATCAGCACGTCGAACGCGGCGTCGCCGGCCTCCCGCGCGGCGGCGACCAGGTCGGGGCGGGACACGGTGCCGAATTCGGGGCCGATGAAGATGCCGGCGCGGCGCTGCACCTCCCCCTCCAGGAACGTGCCCTCGGCACAGATGTATGTGCCGGGCCAGCCGGTGAGGCTGGTGAAAGCGATGCGCCCTTCCTTGTGCGCCTGCTGTACGCCCGCGGTCTTCAGGTTCTCCAGCACCATCTGGGCGAAGTCGGTCAGGGCCTCCGCTTTCGTCGTCGCCTTGTGCTTCTTCTCCGAGAGTTCCAGCAGGTCGACCAGTTCGTCGTCCCAGTCGACGGCCAGCGTGCGGTGCGGCGACAGGCTTTCGACCGTGAAGGGGCCGGCGACGCGCACGCGATCCTTGTCCTGGTACGGCCGGTCATAGAGGTATTCGACGTCCGCCTTGGCCGCGATGGAGGCATCGATCTCCTTCTGCCGGGCGATGCGCGCCTGCCACCATTCGGCGTGCAGACGGGTGGGCTCTGCGGCCCACGGATCGTGCGGTGTCTTGGGCAGCGTCTGGTCGGTGTAGAGGCGCTGCTGCAGGGTGCAGATCGTCTGCAGCGCGCGGACCCGGAGGTGTGGGTCCTCAGCCTTTCGGTACTCCGCCAGCGCTTTGGCGGCGGGCGGGGCCCATGGCTCGCCCGCCTCGCGCGGGATCTGCCATTCCTCCCACGTCGTGCCGAGGGCGGCGTTGAGGGCCTGGCGCAGGGGTTCAAGTGTGGCTTGCCACGTCTCCCAGATCACGTCGATCTCGGCATTGTTGGCGATCGACTTCAGCGTGATGTGGGGCACCCGCTCATAGACGAAGCCCTGGCGCACATCGCCCCGCGTCGGCGCCGTCCTGGGCGCCGAGCGCGTCACCTCCGCCTCCTTGCGCTGTCCCTCCACACTGTCGGCCAGCAGGTAATAGGGATAGCGCGCACCCATCAGGCGGGACCGGGCCAGGGCGATGGCGACACGGGACGTATCGATCGTGATCCACCGCCGCCCCCACTGCTCCGCCACCGTCGCCGTCGTCCCCGATCCGCAGGTTGGGTCGAGCACGAGGTCGCCGGGGTCGGTGGTCATTGAGATGCATCGTTCAATGACTTTTGGAAGTGTTTGGACCACGTAGGTTTTATCGATACCAAACCCAGAAACGACCGTATCTCTCCATTCATTCGAGACGGGATACACAGGGAAATCATTTAGGAATCTAACATAACGCAATGTGTTCCCAATTAGCGTCAACCTTGAGCTCTTGTTCAATCGATTTGTACCGGATTCACCTGTCTTCCAAAACCCGCGACCTGGAAAGACTTTTCTCCCCTCAAATTCCACTGGGAAGCTACCCGGTGGTCTTTGACTCATCATTGTATCATGGGCCCAAAATTTCATCTCTGGAGCCGGAGAGAGGAGTTCTTCCTTTAATGCTGGGCGTCTAAATCCTGAAGGTTCCTGAATGAGATTATATTGACTTGCGCCTTGTGATCCTACTGATTTCTGAAAATAGATCTGTCTATACTTTGCGGACTCGCGTTTCTTAGAATACCAGATTATGTAATCTCCAACATGATTTAGAAACAGCCCGGTATCTCCAGTTGTCTTTTCGAAAAAGATCTGATTCAGAAAATTCTCATCCCCAAACACCTCATCCATCAGCGCCCGCACGCGGTGCACATTCTCATCGCCGATCTGCACAAAAATGCTGCCGCTCTCCGTCAGCAGGTCGCGGGCGACGGTCAGGCGGTCGCGCAGGTAGGTGAGGTAGGAGTGGATGCCGTCGCGCCAAGTGTCGCGGAATGCGCGGACCTGTTCCGGCTCCCGCGTGATGTGGTCCTTTGCCCCGTCCTTCACGTCGCGGCTGGTCGTCGACCACTGGAAGTTTGAGTTGAACTTGATGCCATAAGGGGGATCGAAATAGATGCACTGGACCTTGCCGCGCAGTCCCTCGCGCTCGGCCAGGCTCGCCATGACGGACAGGCTGTCGCCGCAGATCATGCGGTTCGACCAGTGCTGGTCATGGGCATAGAACTCGGTCGCCGCCTCCCGGTCCTTCAGGCCGTTGAAGTCGGCGAACAGGTCGGGAATGGCCTCGTCCCTGTCGGCCTTCGTCTTCGCGGTGCGGCGCAGGTCGTCGATGATGACCTTTGGGTGGACCTTTTCCTGGATGTAGAGGGGCGGCGCCTGAACCACCAGGTCGGACCAGTCCTGCTCGTCCTTGCCCCGCCAGACCAGTTGCGGGTCCAGGTCGCGGTTGCGCCGGTCATAGGCGACGCGCACGGGCGATTTGTCCTCGGCATGCATGATGCTCTCGAACTCCGCCGTCGGAATGTTCTTCCGGCTGGCCGCATCGTGCTTCAACGCCTCAACCGAAATCGGCTTCTTGGCCATATCCCTGCGCCTGTCCGTTTCAGGCCGGGGCGCGCCCGGCCGCGCGATGCGCCTCGGCCAGGAGAGCACGCCCCCGCTCGGTCAATCCAAAAACCCGCCCACCCTGTTCAATGCAGCGGTTCAGCAACAGCGTGCGGATCACGGCGCGATCCGGCCATATGAACCCTTCCGCTACCGGGATGCCGCTCATCGGGATCACGCCGCCGCCCAGCTCGACATAAGCAGCGAGGTAGGCGCGTGTCCGGTTGTTCTGCCAGTCGGGCGTCGTGCCGGCGTTCTCCAGCCACCAGAGATCGTTCAGTCCGTCAGGGTTGGCATGGCGCTTCACCGCCTTGTTGGTGGAGGCATCCTTGCCATCCAGACTGTTGCACCAGCGGTTCAGGACAGCCCGTGCCTCGGCAAAGCGCAATGCCGGACGGAATGGCGACGTGCTGCTCATGCCGCCTCCGCGTCCAGGTCGTCGTTCTCCTCGATCTCCTCCTGGGTGACTGTGTCGAATTCCACCTCGTCCGCGATGCCGGACGGCACGACCGCCTTGCCCATCGCCCCCGCGACCACATCGGCCAGGCACTCCAGCCTTGCCTTGAAGAAGCCGTCGAAGTCGTCGGCGCGCAGCAGGACCGGGTCGATATGGTGGGACCGCAGGATGTCGTTCAGCGTCTCCGCGCTCAGCCCCTGCTTCTGTTCGATCCGCTTCAGGTAGACCGAAGGTGCATCGCCACCGATCATGATGTTCGACCGCTTCGACAACGGCGTCTTGTTCACAATCGAATTGAACAGGGCGGGCGAGATACCCTGCTTCTTGCACCAGTCCTGCGGGAAGACGTGGTGGATGTCGATCTTGTCATTGGCAAAGGTCATGATGTCGGTCGGACTGCCTGTGATGAAGTCACGGCAGCCCTGCCGCATGATCAGGGCGTGCAGTCCCTTGTACGCTGCTGACAGGCGTGTGCGCATGGTGCGCAGCCGGTCCTTCTGGAACAGCGCCTCGTCCAGGGATCGGGGGCCGCGACCGGTGCCGCCAATCCAGTCGACAAGCTCGGGCACGTCGATCGCCAGGCGTGTTTCGGTGCTGGAGCCATAGAGCTCGCCCAGTGTGATCGACCAGAACCAGCGTGCCAGCTTCTCCTTCGCGGCCGCAGTCTCCGCCTTGCCGCCCAGGATCGCCGACGCCGCGGCCAGGGCAACGATCAGCGACGGATACGGGACGTCCTTGTGCCAGATGATCTTCTGCTCGTTCAGGAAGGCACCGGCAGCAACGAACCCCTTCTGCACCGCGTCGGCATGGGCGCGGTACGCGTCGAGCGGCAGGGCCAGCAGGGCCTCCCGCTTGCAGCTGATGGCTGGGATGTCCTTCCCCGTCCTGCCATCGTCCACCGCCTTCTGTCGCTCTGCCCGGGTGTGAAGCAGGGTGCAGGCTGCGAGGAAATCGGTGTTGGCGACCTTGGTCAGCACGTCGCGCCGGTTGGGGTGCCCGACGATCCGTTTGTGTCGTCCCGGCTTCCTGGGCTCGTCCCCGTCCCAGTCCTCGCGAAGGTTGAACTCATCGGCGGCATAGATCGCCGTGACCAGTTCGAACGCATCCAGCTTCTTGCCGCCAACATTCACCTTCTCGAAGACCAGACAGATCGCCTCGCGGCTGTTCTTCTTGTCCAGCTGGATGATCGGCATCTCATAGGTCTGGAACGGCTCGGCGATCTTCTGATGGAAAAGCTGAATCAGATCGTCGACGCTGCGTCCGCGATCCTTCCAATAGTCCTTCCAGGCGAACAGCCAACCAAAGGAATTGAAGATCTGATTGATCGGGAACATGTCGTGGCGGAACTCCTGTTCCTGCGTCGACAGATCCAGCTCGATCTCCCGCCCAAACGGCTTGTACTGGATGCGATCGGCCGGCATCCCCCTGATGGCGTCTTCCAGGTCGTCTCCAAGCTCCAGAGCCTTCTTGATGTCGAGGTAGTAGAGACGCTCGACATCGATGCCCTTGGCGCTTCGCGTCTTGACAGGCTTCTGGACGAAGGAAGCCTGGTAGAGAGAGGTCATGCGCTGCTGCCCATCCAGCAGCAGGTTCTCGGGCCGGTCATTGGTGTCCGGCGCACCGGCAAGAACGCGATGCTTGAACCGAAGATCCCCCCCATTCTGCAAGGTCAGCAAGGCACCGACCGGAAAGCCCTTGAGGACGGAGGCCAGCAGCGCACGCACATCAGGATCGGCCCAGACATAGCTACGCTGGAACTCCGGTAACTGCAGTTCGCCCTTGTGAATCCGCTTCAGGAGTTCCTTCAGGTCCTTCTTCGTTATGTCGAACATGGCGTTATCCGGTGACCAGGGTGGCGGGGCTCTCAGCGATGAGTTCGTCGATTAGCATTCCGAATGCCGCCTCGATCTCGTAGACGGCCGTGAACTCGGCGAAAGCCCAGCGGCCGAACTTCTGCAGGTTGTTGACGCCAGGCACCCAATAGGTTCGCATGGTGTTGGCCTTTTCCTTCGCGTCCTCACCCCGATACCCCTTGATCTCGACCACCAGGTTCAGGGGGTCGTCATGGCCGTCGTCGACATGGACGATGAAATCAGGCAGGTACTTCCGCTGGGTTGAGCCCATCAGGTACGGCACCTCGAACCCCAGGCCCTGGTTCTTCACATAGGCGCGCACGCGGGGATGCGCCTCGGCCACGCGGCAGAACTCCGCCTCCCAGTCGCTGTCGCAGACGACCCAGTTCACGTGGCACTTGTCGTGCGCTGTCTCCCACCGCGTCTCCTTCGATGTCGTGAAGTTGACGTAACGCGTGGAGCCTGTGGGGTTGTAGGGGTCGAGGATCGCCCTAACAGGCCTCTCGTTGATCAGCTTCTCATTGATCGCGGCGACGATCTTGTTGGCTGCCATATCGGCAATGGCCCGATACAGAACCTGCCCTTCCGTCGTGCCGCCCGTGCAGCGGAGATACCCGCCATCCAACCATTGCCGGGTGATCCGCTTAATCGGGCCGAACAGGTCGTTGCGCGGACCGCCATCGCCATCCCGGTATTTTGTCCGCAGGATGTGAACCGACAGCTCAAACAGAATCTTGTTGCGACGAACCTGATCCAGGTCCGATATCTTCAGGTCGATCCCTTCGCCGATGATCCCCTGGTTGCGAGTATTGGTCGGACCGACCAGGTCGGGATTGAGGTCCAGCGCATGGTCCTCACGGAAATCAGCCTCCAGCCTCATTGCCGGCAGCTCTACGCGGTATCCGGTCACTCTCGGAAAGCGAATTTCCAGGCGGTCACGATCAGGCCGGACGGCCTGAACCTGCACTGTCTCCCTCGGCTTCTGCGGCTTCGATACGACGGGACTCGCCGTGAAGTCGAAGGGGATGCCCAGAATGTCGGCATACTCGACATTGAACAGGCCATCGGCATTCTCGACATAGGACTGCCGCCGCAGGCCGCGACCGACCACCTGCTCGCACAGCAGCTGCGTCCCGAACGCCCGCACGCCCAGGATGTGGGTGACGGTATTGGCGTCCCACCCCTCCGTCAGCATGGACACGGACACGACGCAGCGGATCTGTTCGCCTAGCTTGCCCTTGCGCCCGACTGTGTTCATGACCTCGCGGAGCAGGGTCGCCTCGTCGATCTTCTGTCCGGCCTGGATGTCGCCGGTGCGCTCGACCATCTCGCGGCGGAATCGCTCGATCTCGTCCGCTGCAAGCTCGCGAAAATCCTTGTCCAGTGCCTCACCAGACTCCAGTTGCGCTGAGTCAATCAGGATCGTATTCGGTCGCGCCAGCCGGTTCCCGAACTCATCGTAGTTGTGGAGAAGGTCGAACCTGCTCAGAACCGTCTTGGTTGCACCATTCTCGTCGGTCTGCTCGAAACCAGAGATGTACTTGTATACAAGCTCCGACGTCGACGTGTTGTTGCACACGACGATGAAGACCGGAGGCACACCAATCCCCACTTCCTGCCATAGCGCAAAAGTCTTCGCGTAGTGTCCGTAGAGGGCGTCCAAGGCCGACTGGACGAGGAGGGGGAGGTTGCGTGGATCATTAGTCTGCCCGGAAGCGCGACCCTTCTTAGGGAAGCTTTGACCGCTCTTCTTGATTTCTTCCCACAGGTTCCTGAACTTCGGCGTGTCGCCGCCGGACACGTTGTCGGCGATCGGGATGCGCGGCAGCTTGACGATGCCGCATTCGATCGCATCCATCAGGGAGAAGTCGCTCATGGTCCAGGGGAACAGGGTCCCCTCGCGATAGCCGGAGCCGCGCAGGAAGAATGGCGTGGCCGATAGGTCAAAGACGACCTGGACGCCCAGCTTGCGCTTCACCGTTTCCAGGCCGGAGATCCACATGCGGGCGGCCTCGTTGTTGGCCTTGGCCTCGTCCTTGGCCTCACCCTTCAGGGCGTCATCGTCCTCCTCCCGGTCGCCGACACGCTCGCGGTAGCAGTGATGGGCCTCGTCATTCAGGACCACGATGTTCTTCATGCCCATCAGGTCGGGCATGACCCGCTGCAGCATCTGGCCCTCGTTCTCCAGCGTGTCGAGCTTCTGTCCCGTTCGACCCTCGACCAGTTGACGGTTGCCTTTGGATACCTCCATGCGCTCACGCCGCTTGAAGGCGTGATAGTTCGTGATGACGATCTTGGCGTGGTCGATCGCGTCGAGCATGTCGGGCGGCGCGATCTCGCGAGACCGGTAGTAGCTGTCGGGATCGTTGGGCAGCAGCACACGCAGGCGGTCCCGGATCGTGATGCCGGGCGCCACGATCAGGAAGCCGCGGGAGAAGGCCTTGGCTCCCGGATGGCGAGCGGCATTGATCGCCTGCCACGCAATGAGCATCGCCATGACGGTCGTTTTGCCAGCACCCGTCGCCAGTTTCAGCGCGATGCGGAACAGATCGGGATTGGCCTGGGCATTGGCGCCCTCGATATGGGCCCGGAACTTGGACGCCCGCGCGCCGAGCTTGGGTGCCACTTCAGCCAGCCAAATTGCGGTCTCGACCGCCTCGACCTGGCAGAAGAAGGGCCGGATGCCCTGGAACGCGGTGCTGCGCCAATGCTGGAGCAGGCGCGCCGTCTCCGGCGTCACCAGCCACTGGTCCGGGTTGGGCAGGGCGCGCCAGACGTCGATATAGGTGCGGATCTCGTTGATGATCGGGGTCGGGTTGTACTCCTGCTCCGCCGTGGAAAGGTCGTCCGCGTGCCCCAGGACGAACTGGGTCTGGCCCTTGGCCTTCTTCTGCTTCTTCGGCTTCGGGACCGGCGTGATCAGGTCCGAGCGGCGCCGGCTCTCGACGATCCGGTTGGTCGGCTGCCCGTCCGCATTCAGTTCCCAATGCCGACCTGGATAGGCATAGGGCGAATTCAGGATCGGCTTCTCAAAGAAGCTCTCGCTCATGATTTCGCACCCCCTCTGCCCACCTCGAGATGCCGCTAGGCTTCGCGACTCATTCGAAGGATCAGACTATAGCTACGACCCAAGCGAGAGAACGAAAAGGCGATGCACGTTTGGTCGCCCATATCGGGTTTTCAGGGTGACTGGTCAGCTAAAGGGCCCGGAAGGTCAATAGGATGCGGAGGTGTCAAAGTGACATCGCACTTTACCTCAGCCCAGCCATCAGCACTTGGCACGCGCCTCAAGAGCTGCGAGCCGTTGAGCCCGCCCCAATCGCGCTTTGGCCGCTTTCGCGCTGAGGAGACGAGACGCGCTCGTTGCGGTAATCCAAGTGGAAACCAACCGAGTTGTGACGTCCGCGTCTCCGAGGGTCAGACGACCCTCCGCTACCGCAGCCACAACCATCGCAACGATCTGCGGCACATCATCGGCACTGCGAATCATTGGGAGGCCCGGCAACCGAACTACTTGATCAGCAATCTGGGCCAAAGCCTGACGCGAACGGACGATCGCAAGGGCGCCAGGTTGACGTGACCCCCGTTTCTCATCCGGTTGGAGCAAGAGTCCCGCGTTGATCTGATCCGTTGTTGGTGGGTGTTTCAAGAGGCCGGGGCGCGGAGCCCTGGCGCAGCGCAGCGCCCCGGCCGGCGGTTGAGGTGAAGGCCGCGGCATAGGCCTGTGGCGTCAGCCAGCCCAGGCGGGAGTGCGGCCGCTGCTCGTTGTAGTCCCTGCGCCAGGCCTCGAGCACGGCACGCGCATGCGGCAGGGCGTGGAACAGGGTCTCGTTGAGCAACTCGTCCCGTAGCCGCCCGTTGAAGCTTTCCACGAAGCCGTTCTGCTGGGGCCCTTACCCTGAGCCTGTCGAAGGGTTCCGGCGCGATGTAGTGCCAGGCAACACCGGCGCGATCGGCCCAGGCCAGGATGGCGTTCGAGATCAGCTCGGTCCCGTTGTCGCTGACGATCGCCAGTGGCCGGCCATGGCGCTGGACCAGGGCATCGAGTTCCCGGGCAACGCGTCGGCCCGAGATCGAGGTGTCGGCGACCAGCGCCAGGCATTGCCGTGTGCAGTCGTCGACGACCACGAGGATGCGGAAGCGCCGGCCGTCGGTCAGCTGGTCGGAGACGAAGTCGAGGCTCCAGCGCTGGTTCGGAGCCGAAGCCGGCTCGATCGGCCGTCTGGTGCCCAGGGCCCGCTTGCGGCCACCGCGCCTGCGCACCATCAGCTTCTCCTCGACGTAGAGGCGCTGGACCCGCTTGCGGTTGACGGCATGGCCTTCCCGCCGCAGCAGGACGTGCAGGCGGCGATAGCCGAACCGTCGTCGTTCCTGGGCCAGATCCTTCAGCCGCTGGCGCAGGGCGCCATCGTCCGGGCGGCTGGCCTGGTAGCGGACGCTGGCCCGGTCGGCACCGATCACCTGGCAGGCCCGTCGCTCGCTCATCGCGAACGCCTGGCGCAGGTGCGCCACGGCATCCCGGCGAGCGGCGGGCCTCACCACTTTTTTCCCAGCAGGTCCTTCAGCGCGGCGTTGTCCAGCATGGCGTCCGCCAGCATCCGCTTCAGCCTGGCGTTCTCGTCCTCGAGGCCCTTCAGCCGGCGCGCCTCGGACACGTCCAGCCCGCCGAACTTGGCCTTCCACTTGTTGAATGTCGCCGAGCTGACCCCATGTCGCCGGCAGACCTCCGCCGTCGCCACACCGGCCTCCTGCTCCCGCAGGACCGCAATGATCTGCTCTTCCGTGAACCGTGACTTCTTCATCCGTCCGTCCCCTCGTTGGGCCGGACTCTAGCTTCACCTGGCGGAGATCAAGGGGGTCACGTCAGACGATCGGGTGGTGCACCGCGTCGATCTCACCGGCCTGTCAGCCGTGGAAGTCGATCGGCAGGCCCTGCGCCTCAAGGCGCAGATCAACGAGGAGGAGTTCTACACCCAGCATGTCGTCCCGCTGGCGTTCGAAGACTAGGACTGCCGGTGCGCGCCGAGGACATCAAGGCCGCTCGCCTTCGCCTAGGCTGGGACATCTTCGACCTGGCGAAGCGGTGCGGCCTGCCGGCTTCGACCATCCGGCGCGCAGAGGCTGCCTATCCCGTGAAGCGGTGGCGGCGCACGAGCGGCACGCGATCGCCAGCACATTGGAAGCGGCGTCGGGGGAGCCAGCCGGCTGACGATCCATGAAGACAGGTCGAAACAGCACTACTGCATCCCCTGCGCCCGCAGCTTCCTGCTCAAGGATGTCGAACCGGCGCAAGCGATGCTCGCGCAAGCCGATATTGCTTCTGGCTCTCAAGCAGGGTGCCTGCGCAAAGCTCGCTCACACAAAGGGGGGGGCGTTCGCACTGATTTTGAGAGAGCGCGTGCGGACGACGATTTTCGTGAGCTCAAGCTATCTGCGCCCAATATACATGTATGCGCGCATCGGCCTCACGCCAATAGTATGACACGCACTGGCGGAGATTGCTGCAGCTTCGGGAAATGGATGGACCTGGGATTTCTCAGCCGTCGCTGACTATCTCATCATTGGCCAAACCATGGGCAGCCGGACCCTTCATTCCCAAATTCGAAGGGTTCCAGTGGGTACCTTGATTCGAGTCGATCACGAGTCGGGAACGTCTGAAACTGTTACTCCTGTAGCTGCCTCTTGCGCCTCAGCAACCTACGATAGAGCCATTGAAGCGCTTGTGGAGGTGGTCGCGGATACTGCAGACTTGGTCTCGATTTCGGGCGGACTGGATTCTCGGCTCCTACTAGCGTGCATGTTGGCGAGATGTCGGCGACCACGCTTGATCGTTTCAGGAATTCCGGGGTGTTTTGATAGGCAAGCAGCCGAATGGATTTCCTAAGAATTCAGACTTCCACTTCAACATGTGATAATTTACGCAGATGCCCTGAAAGTAACTGTACAATCCGCTGAATCTCATCGAATGGAATGCTTCCACTAACGCACTGGGCAGGCCTTGCGCTTCTCGGCTTTGCTTCTTCGCCCAGCGCTGTTTTGGGTATTAACGGTGAGAGCGTACGCGAATAATATTCAGTACCTTGTGCAACAATTGGAAAGGGTGCGCAAACTGCGGCTACTCTTGAAAAACAATCAATATGCCTTGATCTAAAAGAAAAGGCGTTGTTCGCTCCGGATCTGGAGGTCGCCATCTCTGGGGTATCAAAAAGGGATCGATGCGCTTTTGCCAGACGGACAGGTCAGCAGTGCGCTTCGACGTTTTTTCATTGAACAGTATGCGCGCCATTAGTCGGGGGCTGACACGGCCGCTGTCGCGGGGACTTTTGGAATGGAGCTTCAAACTCCCTTCTCCGAAACAAGATGGCAAATTGCTAACGAGGCCCTGCCTACTGAGTGGCACACGAACAATCAATTTCATCTCAGCGCAGTTAGAGACCTTTTCCCGTCGCTTTGCGGTGGTCATCGCGGTGATGATCGGTGAGGTTGGGTTGCCAGACCTGGAACCCTTGGACGTTGGATCGACCACGATGACCGATGACAGGATCCGGCCCTCGCGAGATGCTGGAAAAGGGCTCCGACACGCCTTTCCCGCGCGAGATGATCGGCTTTGCAGCCCAGCGCCTGATTGAGCTGGAGACGGAAGCGCCGCCCGGGGCCGAATACGGTGCCTGCAGCCCCGAGCGCCTGAACCAGCGCAACGGCTACCGCGAGCGGGCTGTTCCGCGGCCACGGTCCGACGCCAGTCGATGCCCTCGACGAGCAGTGCCAAATAGCGCCAGCGTCAGCACCAGGCGGCCTGCCACAATCGGGGCCAGACAGACTTGCCGGCCTGCCGCCGCTTGGCGAATAGGCACAGGCCCGAGCCATCCCAAGCCGGAATCTTCAACCGTTGGCCGCTCTTGCCGCGAAAGATTAAAGGCTGCCAGAGTAGGGATCGTCCTTCAGCACGGCCGCAACTTACGAGGCTAGGGCGCTCATGACCTTCGCATGTCGACGGGTTTGATGAAGGATAATTAAGCATCAAGCTCAGAGGTATAGGCTACGCTGGTGACTGGCGCGATTCGGGTGCTTGGGTGCCGATCTCAGTGCGCAGTCTTGACGTCTAAATGGACTTACCGAGCGCGCTCTACGAACGCGCTCCAAGTGTTCATGAGTTGCCGCCGCTTTTCAAATAGATCGCCGCGCTGATAGGCGGCAATGACCGCATCACGCGGGGCATGGTCCAAGGCTGCCTCCATTACGCCTGTCGCAAAGCTGGTCTGTTCTTCGGCCCAGGTGCGGAAGGTGGCCCGCGCTGTGCCATGGGGGGTTGCCGCGACGTCCATGCGACGCAGGACCGCTTCCATCGTCATGTTGCTCAGCGGCTTGTTGGGACGCTGACCAGGGAAGACGAACTGGTTGAGCTGGACGGCCTTGAGCTTGCGGAGCAGGGTGACCGCTGGCTCGCTCAAGGGGACGCGCAGTTCAAGCTTCTGGTTCTTGATGCCCTTCCGGCGTTCGGCCGGAATGGTCCAGGTGCCGGCATCGAGGTCGATCTCCGACCAGACGGCGCCAAGCACCTCGGCGGTTCGCGTTGCCGTCAAGATCGCGAGTTGAAGGGCCAGTGCACCCATGCCGCCTTGGGTCTTCAGCCGCACCCAGAATGCCGGCATGTCGGCATGGGGAACGGCGGCGAAGTGCTTGACCGTCGTGATGCGGTTGGGGGCTGCCAACATGTGGGAGAGGTGGCCGCGCCACCGGGCTGGGTTCTCGCCCTCTCGGCTGCCGGCGACCTTCGCGGCGTCGAGGATCATCTCGATTCGCTGGCGCACCTTCTGGGCGGTCACCGTCTTCGTCGTCCAGATCGGCTTCAGCGCCTCAAGAACATGCGCGGTACCCACCTCGGTGATGGGTACGGTGCCGAATGATGGGTAGACGTGGAGCCGGAGTGACGCCTCCCAGTGGGTGACCGTGCGCTTGTTCCATTGCGGCGTCTTGGCCTCAACATAGGCCTCCGCGACCGCCTGGAACGTCAGAACCATCTTTGGCGGGGCTGCCTCAACCGCGGCCACCGTCTGCCTTGCGTCGATCGGGTCCTGACCCTCGGCGACGAGGCGGCGAGCGTTCTGCGCCTTCGCCCGGGCCTCTGCCAAGCTGTAGACCGAGCAGGAGCCAAGGCCCATGTCGCGGCGCCGGCCGTTAAGCTGGAAGCGATAGATCCAGCTTTTGGAGCCGCTCTTCGTCACCTGGACATAGAGCCCGCCACCATCGGCATAGAATCCGGGAATCGAGAGCGCCTGAACCTGCCGGACGGTCAGCGCCTTTGCCTGCTTCGCCATCGCACGCCACCCATCAACCCAACGCCGCACCCATCATCGAATGATGGATGGCGGCGGTCAGCGGCGGACGGCCGCGGGGACCAGGAACAGCATTTTGGCTGTTTTCCTGGGCTATCCGGTCCACGGTGGACGCTAGCGGAGATGGTGATGGCGACCCCTACGGGATTCGAACCCGTGTTGCCGCCGTGAAAGGGCGGCGTCCTAGGCCTCTAGACGAAGGGGTCAGGCGCGGAGGCATGAGGTAGACGAGCGCAGCGCCAAGGTCAAGCGCCTGGCGCTGCGCCGCAACGCCGCTCAGTCCGCGCGGTGCTGATCGAAGGCCGCTTCCTCGTGCGCGATGAAGGCCTCCATCATCGCGCGGTAGATCCGCTCCAGCAGCGCGGGATCGGCCTCGTTGGCCTGGGCCGCGGCGCGGACCTTGGCGATCACGTCGGCGATGCGGGCCTCGTCCCGGACGACCGCGCGGGATGGCTTGATGCGGGCCGCTGCCTCGATACAGGCCTGGCGGCGCGCGAGCAGCGGCACGATCAGGCTGTCCAGGCGGTCAACCTCGGCCCGCACCTGGGCCATCGTCGTGTACTGGGTGGGATGGGTCGGGTCCATGGGCCTATACACCGCTTGCAAAGGCTGCGTCCTCGAGCGAGATGGCGAGCCGCTCGGCCCCGCGCCAGGTGTCGACGCGCAGCGTGCCGACCACATGCAGCACCGCCCCGACGCCGCCCTCGAGTGCGGCACCCAGCGGCGTGCCGCGGCTGCGGAAGGCCATTGCTTCCAGCCGGGTGCCGCAGCCGCCCTCGAAGCGGCAGCGCAGGTGCTTCTCGGCCACCGGCAGGGCCGCCGTCAGCCGCAGGGCGGGCAGGGCGAAGCGCGGCTCCGGATGACCGGCGCCCCACGGCCCGGCGCGGCCGAGGTCGGCGGCGAAGTCGAGCGTCGCCCCACGCGCGCTGAGCACCGAATCGATGGCCAAGGCCCGTTCGTCGGCCGCGCGGGCCAGGGCGGGGGCCAGGCGCTCGCCCAGGAACGCGCCAAAGTCGTCGACCCGGTCGGCCGCCAGGGTCACGCCAGCCGCCATCGCATGGCCGCCGCCTTCCTGCACGAGACCCAGCCCCCGCGCGGCGATCACGGCAGCGCCCAGGTCGACGCCAGCAAGCGAGCGGCCGGAGCCGCGCGCCAGGTCGCCGTCAAGGCCGAGGCAGAAGGCGGGCCGACCGAAGCGTTCCTTGAGCCGGCCGGCCACGATGCCGACCACGCCCGGATGCCAGCCCTGCCCCGCGGCGACGATCACCGGCGGCGGGGCGTCGCCATGGGCCGCCAGGAGCTGGGCCAGTGCCGCCTGCTCCACCTGCTGCTCGATCGCCTGGCGTTCGCGGTTGAGCCGGTCGAGTTCCAGGGCCAGAGCTGCCGCCTCCACCCTGTCCTCGGTCAACAGCAGGCGCGCGCCAAGGTCGGCGCGGCCGACGCGCCCCCCGGCATTGACCCGGGGCCCCAGCACATAGCCCAGCGTATAGCCGGAGGCCGCGCCCTCCACGCGGGCGACCTGGAGCAGTGCGTCGATGCCGGCATTGCTGCGCGTCGCAATGACCTTCAGGCCCTGCGCCACCAGCGCCCGGTTGAGGCCGACCAGCGGCACGACATCGGCGACGGTGCCCAGCGCCACCAAATCCAGCAGGCGCATCAGGTCCGGCTCGGCCCGGCCCATGGCGTACCAGCCAGCCCGGCGCAGCGCGCGGTTGCAGGCGATCGCCACCAGGAAAGCCACGCCCACCGCCGCCAGTTCGCGGCCACGACCGCCTTCGTCCAGCCGGTTGGGATTGACCACGAGGGCCGGCGGAAGGTCGGGGGCGGCCTGGTGGTGATCGACCACCAGCAGGTCGAGACCGGCCTCACGACCCGCCTGCAACGCGGCATGGGCCAGGGTGCCGCAGTCGACGGTGACGACCAGCCGCACGCCCTCACCCGCCAGGCGGCGCAGGGCGGCTGCATTGGGGCCGTAGCCTTCGGCCAGGCGATCCGGGACATAGAGGCGGGCATCGTGGCCGACGCTGCGCAGGAAGCGGATCAGCAGCGCCGCCGAGGTGGCGCCGTCGACGTCGTAGTCGCCGAACACGGCGACGGGCTCACCCGCCCGCACGGCATAGGCCAGTCGATCGGCCAGGGCATCCATGTCGCGGAAGATCGAGGGATCGGGCAGGTGCTCGCGCAGCGTCGGCTTCAGGAAGCCGGGCACGTCCTCGAGCGTGACGCCGCGGCCCGCCAGGATGCGGGCCAGCGGCTCGGCCACGCCATGGGCCTGGGCGATCGCCAGGGCCATGGGTCCCTCCGGCGCGCGGCGGCGCCAGGCACGGCCCGACAGCGAACGCGCAACACCCAGGAACGGCTCGGCGGCGCTGCCGGAGGCTGGCACCGGGAGCGGGGCGGACGGGGCAGGCGCGAGCGACGCAACGACCGAATCAAGAGGCATCGCGGCAGTCTAGCAGCCGCGCCGCGGTCCCATGACCCGCCGCCGCCTGGAATCGGCACGCGGCGAACAGGTGATGGAACCTATCATGAACAAACGACCCGTCGGGTGTCAACGCCGGCAGGGCGCGTGCCGCGCGCACCGGGTCAGAACAGCAGGAGGCCGATGAACACGGCCACCGCCAGCAGGGCGACACCCACCAGGAACATGGGGGACAGACCGCTGTCAGAACTGCCGCCCCCGCTCGCGCGGCGGGCCAGGGGCCGCTCCGCGATCGGTGCCGGCTCGAACACGTCCTCGTCCTCAACCGCCGCACGGGCGGCCGCGGCACGCCCGAAGGTTGGCCTCGCCTCTGCCGCTGGGGCCCCGGCGTCGTCATCGTCGCGCGGAGCCGCGGGCCGCGCGATCACGGTCCCGTCCTCGTCCAGCAATTCGGGCGGATGGACCGGCGGCGCGGCGGCGCCGGGGCGAACCCGGGCCACCATCGTGGCATCGCCGGCCGTGTCGGGGATGTCGAGGGCGCGCAGCACCGCCTCGACAGAGAGCGCGTCGTCGGTCTCGAACTCGATATTGCCGGACGCCCCCTTGCCATCGTGGATCGCGATGATGTGGCGCCCATGGCGGCCGGCACGGCGGTCGGCGCCGGTGATGCGGGCGCGCGGGATGGCGTGCTTGATGGTCATGCCGCGCTTCGACCAGCGATAGAACACGGCGCGCTGGTTGGTCACGATCAGGGCGCCGGCCTCGTCATGATCGAGCGAGGAGCCGTCGCACCAGGTCAGGACATCCTCGCCCCGGGCCTGCTCGGTCGTCTTGAACCGGGCGACGTGTTCCGACATCGCGTGCTCTCCCCCTCCGCGCCGTCACCTCCGGCACGCCTGCGCAATCCTAGCATCGCCAGGTGCCGTGGTTTGTGCCCAGCGCGTGGGGACCGCGTCAATTCCCGATTGATGCGCCTGCGTCACACGCGCGGGCGGCTGCGGTTCAGGCGGGATTGGTGGCGCGGACCAGCCAGCACGCCTGGCCCAGGGGAATCGTATCGCCGGAAGCGCGCTTCTGCAGGTCGGCGCGCACGGCCGCCAGGGCAGCCTCGCGGGCGGCGGGCCCGGCATCGGCCAGAAGGCGCGACAGCGGCCCGATCTCGGTCACCATGTGCATGGCCTGCTCCAGGCCCCGGCCCAGCCCCAGGTCGACCACCGCCTCGACCGGATCGAGCGTCACGTCGGCAAAGCCCGCTCCGCCCAGGATGCGCCGCACGCGGTCGGGATCGGCGAAGGAGAACGGCCCCGGATCCTCTGGCCCCGGGGGCGTCGGCGCGGTCAGGTGGGGAACCGCCGCGATGAACGGGGCAAAGGCCCAGTCGTTCTGCTTGAACGGCCGCCAGACCAGCAGACGCAGGCGCCCCCCCGGCTTCAGCGCCGCACGGATGTTGCGGAAGGCCCGCGTGGGGTCGGTGAAGAACATGACGCCAAAGCGCGAGAAGGCGAGGTCGGCCTTCGCCTCCGGCACGCCGGCCTCGATATCGGCGAGGGAGAAATCGACCCCGTCGCGCATGCAACGGCGCTTCTGCGCCAGGGCCAGCATGGGCTGCGACACGTCCAGGCCGTGGACGCGGCCACCGGGGCCGACGGCGTCGGCCAGGGCGAGCGTCGTGGTGCCGCAGCCGCAGCCCAGGTCGATCACCGTTTCTCCCGGCCGGGGGTCGGCGGCGGCCAGGGCCTGCACGGTCAGGGCGTGCAGCATCTGGTCCAGGTCCTGCTGCGACGCCACCCACTTCTGCCCGGCCTCGCCGTTCCAATAGGCCCGCTGGTCGATCTGGTCGGTCATGCTGTGCTGATCCTGGGTTTCGCCGGTTCTTGAGCGCCGTCATCCGCAGCATAGCGACCGCCGGTCCCCGCGTCACGGCAGCCGCCGCGATGTACAGGCCAGCACGCTGAAATAGTATTACAACCCGAACATTTTTCATTATATCAGTAACGTTCAAGTCGAAACTATATTTCTAGTTAATATCCTGCCGCATTGGATCGAAAATTAATCGGTTGATGACATCTGGCTGCAATGGTCGATGCCATGTCGTTCATTCCGTCATTGAAGCGGTGGCTGGGCGGTCGGGATTCCGGCCCAGCCGACACGCAGGCCGGACCGGCCGGCTCCGCCCCTGGCGGTGGCCCAACGCCCGATGCCGACCTGCTGGCGCAGCAGTTGCGAACCCTGTTCCGTCAGCGCCAGAGCCTGGTGGCCGGCGCCGTTCACCTGATCGGGCTGGCCTCGCTGCGGGCGCGGACGGGCGACCGGTGGCCCAAGGTTGCCGACCGCGTGCACCTGCTGGTGCAGCAGGCGCTGCAACGCCACCTGGGGCCGCAGGACGTCTTCTTCCGCTATGGCGACGAGACCTATGTCGTCGCCTTCGCCTCCCTGGCCAAGGAACCGGCCCAGTTGCTGTGCGCCAAGGTGGTGAGCGAGTTGCAACGCGCCTTGTTCGGGGAGGCGGACATGGCGTCGATACAGATCACGAGCGCCGTCGTCGAGGAGAACGGCCAGATCGGTTTCGAGGACGTGCAGATGGTCGACCTGCTCAATGCGGCGGTGCGCAGCGCGACCGGGACCGAGGCGGCACCCCGCGCGGGTCCTGCCCCGCCGCCAGAGCCCGCCGCGCCGCAATTGCCGATCCCGGGACTGGCCGCGCCTGAGACGCCGCCACCGCCGGCCGGTCCCTCCCGCTTTGCCGAGCGGGAGGTGACATGGGCGAGCATCGTGCCCGAGGGCGAGCCCGAGTTCCGCTTCCGCCCGGTCCTCGACCTGGGCCGCGGCCTGATGTCGGCCTGGATCGTCCAGCCCGAACGGCGGCTGTCGCATGGGCTGATCCAGCACGACTATGACGTCCTGGCCGACCCGCTCGACGCGAACGAGATCGGTGACCTGGACTGCGGCTCGCTGATCGCGGGTGTCACGGCGCTGGACGATGCCTTCCGCCGCCATGCCCCGGTGGGCATCACCGTGCCCGTGCATTTCGAAACGCTGGCCAGCGTCGCGCGCCGCCGGCGCTATGTCGACATTGCCCGGCGCATTCCCAGCCATCTGCAGAAGGGGCTGATGTTCTGCCTTACCAACCTGCCGGAGGGCGTGCCCTATGTCCGCCTGGCAGAGATCACGGTCGTGCTGCGGCCCTTTGCCCGGTCGATCCTGGCCGTCACAGGCTGGCGCCGGACCGACATCGCGATCTTTGCCCAGGCTGGCATTCCCATCGTGGGCGCAACAGCCGAGCCGCAGCGGGCGGATGACGACATCCTGGACGACGTGCGCCGTTTGACTGCCATGGTGGACCGGATCGGCGGCCAGGCGTTCATCGACGGCGTCACCTCCTGGCGCCTGCTGGCAGCCCTGTGCGACACTCCCGTGCGCTTCGTCATGGGCAGCCGCCTTGGCCCCAGTGTCGCCCAGCCAGAGCGCGTGCGCCGGCTGGGACGGCAGGACATCGCCGCCGCCGCGGGCACCTCCATCATCGCCTGAGCCAGCGGGCGGGCGCTCAACCCCCGGGAGCGGGATCCGCGCCGCGGCGGCGCGTGTAGTGGCGATGCGCCTTGGCCCGGTTGCCGCAGGTGGCCATGTCGCACCAGCGGCGGCGATGGTTCTTCGTCGTGTCCAGGAAGACCCAACTGCACGACTGCCCGGCACATTGCCGGGTCAGCGCGCGCGCCTGGGCGTCCGTCAGGATATCCAGCGCGGACAGCGCAACCGGCCACAGCGGCCGGGCCAGCAGGACGCCAGGCGCCAGGGCCGCGCCGCCTCCCGGCGCCTGGTCCGGCGCCGGCCAGGCCCAGGCGATGCCATGCTCATGGGCGACCAGGTGCTGGTGCGCGCGCGCGGCCTGGGCGTGGCGTTCAAGCAGGGCCAGGTCCGCACCGGCAGGTGCCGCGGCGCCGGCAAACAGGTGCAGCAGGGCCAGGCGCAGCGCCCGCGCCTCGTCCAGCACCGCCGCAGCGGCTGCCGGATGTGCTGCGGCCAGCCCGTCCAGCGCCTGCCGCGCATCCGGGTCCAGGCCTCCGGCCGCCACCGCCCACCGGATCAGCGCACCGTAGGACACGAGGCGATCCTCCGGATCCGCACCGGACGGACGGTCGTTGAACGTGTTGGCGAAATCCAGCGCCAGGGCACCGCCAACGAACTGGTCCTCGCCCCACGCCGTGCGCAGCGCCTCCCGTGTGTCCATTGAACCCTCAAAACGTCATTGACAGGTTATACCTGAGGAGACAGATTATAACCATCAAAGAGATTATAAACCGTCAATGAGGTGATGTCATGACCGACCGAATGAACGCGACGCACGCTGCCGGCGCCCACGGCTTTCTTGCCTCATGGCCGTCGCTGCTGGGCGCGGCCCTGGCCTGGCCGGTCCATCTGGCCGGGGGCTGGCGCGGTACCGCCAGCCTGCGGCGCGACATCCGCGACCTGGAGGCCCTGGACGACGCAGTGCTGCGCGACATTGGCGTGAAGCGTCGGGACATTCGCCGGATCGTCGCCGAGCGCCATGCCAGCAGCGGCGGCGCGCGCGTCGCCGGCATCGACTGGTGGCGCAACCTGTAGACGGCGCCGGCCGGCACGCGCAGGCTGGACGCCATGGGGTGCGTCGAGAACAAGCCGGACCGTAATGCGCCGGATTCCCTGCGGGTCTGCCTTCTGGGGGCCAGCGGCACGATCGGCCGCGCCGTGGCCGCGGCGCTGGTGCGTCGGGGTCACCAGGTGACCTGCCTCCTGCGCGGTTCCACAGTCCCCCCGGCGCTGGCGGACATGCTGGCCGGCACCCGCCTCCGCCTGGCGGATCCCACGGACCGCGCCGCCCTGGCGCGCGACGGTTTCGGCGGCGCGCCGTTCGACGCCGTCGTCTCGTGCATGGCCTCGCGCACGGGCGTGCCGCGCGATGCCTGGGCGATCGACCATCGCGCCCATGTCAATGTGCTGGAGGCGGCGCGCCAGACGGGAGTCCGCCATTTCGTCCTGCTGTCGGCGATCTGCGTGCAGAAGCCGCTGCTCGCCTTCCAGCAGGCCAAGCTGGCATTCGAGGCGGAGCTCGTCGCCTCGGGCCTGCGCCATTCGATCGTGCGACCCACCGCGTTCTTCAAGTCGCTGTCCGGTCAGATCGACCGGGTGCGGCGCGGCCGCCCCTTCCTGGTCTTTGGCGACGGCACCCTGACCGCATGCAAGCCGATCAGCGATGGCGACCTGGCGGACTACATGGCCGACTGCCTGGACGATCCCGCGCGCTGGAATCGCATCCTGCCCATCGGCGGGCCGGGCGCCGCCATCACCCCGCGCCAGCAGGGCGAATGGCTGTTCGCCCTGCTCGACCGCCCGGCGCGCTTCCGCTCGGTCCCCGTGGCGCTGCTTGATGGCATCGCGGGCGGGCTCGGCCTCCTGAGCCGGGTCGCGCCCCGCCTGGCGGACAAGGCGGAGCTGGCCCGCATCGGCCGCTACTACGCGACGGAGTCGATGCTGGTGCGCGACCCGGTCAGCGGGCGCTATGACGCGGACGCCACGCCGTCGACCGGCAGCCAGACCCTGCTGGACTTCTACCGCGCGGTGCTGGCCGGCGCCCCAGCGCCAGAGCGCGGCGACCACGCCGTGTTCTGACGCCGTCGCCGATCCGGCGGACGGGCGGTCAAGGGCTCAGGAGCGCACCTTGACATAGCTGCCGGGCGCATCCTCCAGCACCTTCAGCTTGGCGTCGCCAGGCACGCGGGCGGGCACCTTGTCCCCCGACTTGGGAGCCAGCCAGGCGTCCCAGTCCTCCCACCACGAGCCCGGATGCTCGACGGCCCCGGCGAACCATTCCTCGACCGTGGCGCAGGACTTGTCGTTGAGCCAGTGCTGGTACTTCTTCGCGGCGGGCGGGTTGATGACGCCGGCAATATGGCCGGACCCCGCCACCATGAAACGGATCGGCCCGGAATAGAGCTTCGTCGCCTTGAACACCGAGCGATAGGGCGCGATGTGGTCGTCGCGGCTGGCCTGGAGATAGATCGGGATCTTGACCTGGCGCAGGTCAATGGGCACCCCCCGCAGCGTGACGCCGCCCGGCTTGGCCAGGTTGTTGGCCTGGTAGCATTCGCGCAGGTAGAAGCTGTGCAGCTTGGTCGGCATGCGAGTGGCGTCGGCGTTCCAGAACAGCAGGTCGAACGGAAACGGATCCTTGCCCAGCAGGTAGTTGTTGACGACGAAGCTCCAGATCAGGTCGTTGGCGCGGAGCATGTTGAACGTGGTCGACATCTGCTGCCCGTCCAGGAAGCCCTTGCGCTGCATCATGGACTCGATGTTCTCCAGCTGCTCCTCGTCGATGAAGATCGACAATTCGCCGGCTTCGCTGAAGTCGACCTGGGCCGCGAAGAAGGTGCAGGACTGGATGCGGTCGTCACCCGTCGCCGCCATGTAGGCCAGCGTCGCCCCCATCAGCGTGCCGCCGATGCAATAGCCGATGGCGTTGACGTGGGTCTCGCCCGTCGCCTGCTCGATGGCCCCCAGCGCCGCCAGGATGCCCTCGTCCATGTAGTCCTCGAACGTGCGCTCGGCCAGCTTCTCGTCCGGGTTGACCCACGACACGACAAAGACGGTGTAGCCCTTCTCAAGCATCCACTTGATGAAGGAATTGTCCTGCCGCAGATCCAGGATGTAGAACTTGTTGATCCAGGGCGGCACAATCAGCAGTGGCCGGCGATAGGTCTCCGCCGTCTTCGGGATGTACTGGATCAGCTGGATGATGTCGTTCTGGAAGACGACCTTGCCCGGGGTGATCGCGATGTTGCGACCGACCTCGAAGGCGTTCATGTCGGTCATCTTGATGGCGAGCTGGCCCTTGCCGTCGTCCAGGTCCTTGAGCATGGTCTCAAGGCCGCGGACCAGGTTCTCGCCATTCGACTCCAGCGTCGTGCGCAGGACCTGGGGATTGGTCAGCACGAAGTTGGACGGCGCCATCGCGTCGACGAACTGCTTCGTATAGAAGTCGACCTTCTTCGCCGTCTTGGGATCCAGTCCTTCCACATTGTGGACCGTGTGCTGGAGCCAGCGCGCCGTGAGCAGGTAGGACTGCTTGATGAAGTCAAAGACCCCGTTCTCGTCCCAGTCGGCGTGGTTGAAGCGCTTGTCCCCCTTGGCCGGCTTGATCACCGGCTTGGGCTCCTGCCCCATCAGGCGCAGCGTCGTCGTCTGCCACAGGGTCAGGTAGTCCTGCCACAGGGCCAGGTTCGCCTCGGCCAGGCGGGCCGGGTTCGCCATCATGCGCTGCGTCATTTCCAGGAAGGCGGAGCCGATGTTGAACGGGTCGGCCGACGGCGGCTTGGCGCCGGGCTCCATCTGCCGGGACAGGAACTCGGACACAAGCTTCCGGCTGCGCGCCGCGATCTTGACCAGATTGGCTCCGAGTGCTGCCGGGTCTGGAATCGGCATGTCTCGGGCCGGTTGATCCCCCATGGCGCTATCCTCTAATGTCGCCGCGACGCTGAATCGGTCGCCACACGAGCCCGAGCTTCCATTGGCCCGAACCGCTTGGCGTCCTGACTATAAGGGGGTAGCACCCCTTTTTTGAAGCCGATTGGCAGGTGGCCGGAAAGACGCAACGTCGCTGTCCGGCCAAGCGACGAGGAAGTCACGAGGTGGCGGTATGCGATTCCTGACGGTTGCCGGCCTGCGCCGGCGCAGTCTTGTCGCCGTGGCCGCGGTGGCGTGCCTGGGCAGTGCTGCAGGCGGCTGCGCCAGTGATGCCACCACGGCCGAGGGCGAAACCTCCCAGCTTGGCAATGTGATGGCCGGCGGCACGCCGGCGCCCACCGCCAACACGACGACCGACGGCCTGGACAGCGTCAACACCGGCTCGGTGATCGAAGGTCCCGGCGCGACCGGCCTCGGCAATGTCAGTTCCGCCCAGGGCGGCGGCGAGCAGACCCCCGCCGAACGGGCGGAGGCCCAGGCCAAGGCCGACGACGCACCCGAGGGGTCCTACCTGTTCGATTTCCTGGGCATCCCCCGGGACGAGCCCCGCCGCCCCCAGGCCGCGGTTCCGGTCGATGGCAGCGACCCTGACGCCTTCCCCAACCTGGCGACTGTCCCCGGGCGCCCGGACCGGCCGCGCACGGCGCTGGAGCGCGAGGATGTGACGCAGGGCCTGCAGGGCGACCTGCAGAACGCGCGCCACACCGACCAGGACCTGCGTGGCGGGATCGAGCCCGAGGCCGCGCCGCCCCGGCCCCTGGCGACCGCGCCCGATCCGCTGGCGGGGCCCGCCAGCGGCGCCTCCAGCCTGGACAGCGTGCCCGGCGGACTGGCCGACCTGCCCCCGCCTGCAGACCCGCTGCCCGCCGACCCGCCGCCGGTCGAGGCTGCCCCCGCCGAGGCGCCGCCGGTCGAGGCCGCGATGCCTGACCCGCTGCCGGAACCCGCCCCGCTGCCGGAAGCGGTCGCAACGCCCGCGCCATCTTCGGGCAGCTATCTGTCCGGCAGCATGCTCTCCAGTCCGCAGGGCCGCCTGCGCAGCAGCTATACGCCCTCGCTCCTGAGCCCGATGCCGCCGCCTCCGGCGATCGGCGCGCCGGTCCCGGCCGAGCCCGCGCCCTTCCCCCCGCCGGCCGATGCCGCGGCGCCCACCAGCAGCGATATCGGCGCCCCCGTCGAGCCGCCGCCGCCCGAACCGCAGGCGGCGCTGGAGGCGCCCGCCGCCGACCTGCCGCCGGCCGAGGCGGTGCAGCCGCCCCTTGCCGGAACGCTGAGCGATAGCGCCACCACGGATGCTGCGGCGGCGCAGGCCCTGGCCGCGGCCGGTGGCCCGCCCGTGGCCCCGCCGGATCCCGCGGCGGGCGCCCCCGTGCTGGCCGGCACCCTGGCCCCGGTCGACACGGAGACCGTCGATGCCGCCGCCGCACGGGCGGTGGCGGAGGCCGCCGCCGCGACTCCGCCTGCTCCGGCGCCGTCCAGCCTCGATAGCCCGACGGTCGCGGACGCCCTGGCGCCCGCCGCGGTGGCCAGTGCGCCGCCGGCCCCGGCCGGCGCGCCGCCGGTCGGACGCACGGTGGAGGAGATCACCGCCACGGCCTTTGCCGCGTCCGGCACCGGCAGCGTGCCCTCGCCCGACCAGCCCGGCCCGCAGGTGGCGATGATCACCGGAGCGGGAGCAGGTGGCGTCAATCCGGCGGCATTGCCGCCCGCGCTGCCCATGGGCCAGCCCGCCGCCGTGATCGAATTCTTCGAAGGGTCGAACCGCCTTTCCGCGAAGGACCAGGAACGCCTGCAGGAGGCCTATCTGGCCTATCTGCGCGGCGCTGCCCGGATCCGGGTCGTGGGCCGCACGGGGCCCGGCGACGGCGAGGGCTTCGACGCCTTTGCCGTCGGCCTGAAGCGTGCCGAGGCCGTGGCCCAGCAGCTGATCACCCTGGGCGTGCCCCCGGCCTCCGTCGTGGTCGAGGCCAAGCCCGGCGAGGGCCGCAAGGCCCAGGTCTATATCGAGTAGTCGTCTCCGCCATCCAGTATCCGGCGTCCGGGCATACAGGTCTGCCCGGCGCCACCAGCCAGGACCCCGTCATGGAAAGCGAGTTCCATCGCGTTCGCCGCCTGCCCCCTTACGTCTTCGAGGTCGTCAATTCCCTGAAGGCCAAGGCGCGCGCAGCGGGCGAGGACATCATCGACTTCGGCATGGGCAATCCCGACATGCCGACCCCCCGCCATATCGTGGACAAGCTGGTGGAGGCCGTGCAGGACGGCCGCACCCACCGCTATTCCAGCTCGAAGGGCATCCCCGGCCTGCGCCGCGCCATGGCCGGCTACTACCAGCGCCGCTTCGGCGTCGACCTGGATCCGGAGCGCGAGGTGATCGCGACGCTGGGCTCCAAGGAAGGCCTTGCCAACCTGGCCCAGGCGATCACGGCACCAGGCGACGTCATCCTGTGCCCCAACCCCAGCTATCCGATCCATGCCTTTGGCTTCATGATCGCAGGGGCCGCCCTGCGGCACCTGCCGATGGACCCGGGCGCGCCCAGGGCCGAGGACTTCATCGCCCTGCTGGAGCGGGCGGTGCGCCATTCGGTCCCGGCGCCGACCGCGCTGGTCCTGAACTTCCCGTCCAATCCGACGGCGCAGGTCGTCGACCTCGACTTCTATGGCCAGGTCGTCGACTTCTGCCGGTCGCGCAACATCTGGATCCTGTCGGACCTTGCCTATGGCGAGATCTATTTCGACGGCGTCCCCCCGCCCTCGATCCTGCAGATCCCGGGCGCCAAGGAGATCGCGGTCGAGTTCACGTCGATGTCCAAGACCTATGCCATGCCCGGCTGGCGCATGGGCTTTGCCGCCGGCAATCCGCGCCTGGTCCAGGCCCTGACCCGGATCAAGTCCTACCTCGACTATGGCGCCTTCACGCCGATCCAGGTCGCGGCGACCGCCGCCCTGAACGGGCCGCAGGACTGCGTCGAGGACATGCGCACGATCTATCGCAGCCGCCGCGACGTCCTGATCAAGGGCCTGACCGATGCCGGCTGGGACGTCCCCAGTCCGTCGGCCACGATGTTCGCCTGGGCCCCGCTGCCCCCCGCCTTTGCCGCGATGGGCAGCCTGGAATTCTCCAAGCGCCTGCTGGCGGAAGCGAAGGTCGCCGTGGCGCCGGGCGTCGGTTTTGGCGAATACGGCGACAGTTTCGTGCGCATCGCCCTGGTCGAGAACGAGCACCGCACGCGCCAGGCCGTGCGCGCCATCAAGCGCTTCCTGGCGCAGCACGACCCGGCCCAGTCCAGCGCCCCCCGCGCCAAGCCGCGGGAGGCATCGGCCGCCTGATGGAACCCGGCAAGGACGTGATGCGCATTGGGGTCGCCGGCCTGGGCACGGTCGGCACCGGGCTGTTGAAGCTGATCGCGGCCCATGGCGACCGCCTGGCCCAGCGCTGTGGGCGCCGCCTGGTCGTGACCGCCGTCTCGGCCCGCGACCGGGCCAAGGCCCGCGACGTGGTGATCGGGGCGGATGTCACCTGGCACGCCGATCCGGTCGCCATCGCGGCCGACCCGCGCGTCGACGTGGTCGTCGAGCTGATCGGCGGCTCCGACGGGCCCGCCCATGAGCTGGTCAAGGCAGCGCTGCAGGCGGGCAAGCCGGTCGTCACCGCGAACAAGGCACTTCTGGCCCACCACGGCACCGAGCTGGCCGCCCTGGCCGAGGCGCGCGGCGTCAGCCTGAACTTCGAGGCGGCGATTGCCGGCGGCATCCCGATCGTCAAGGCCCTGCGCGAAGGGCTGGCCGGCAACGGGATCGAACGCGTGGCCGGCATCCTGAACGGCACGTCGAACTACATCCTGACCCACATGGCCGAGAGCGGCCGCCCCTTCGCCGACGTCCTGGCCGAGGCGCAAGACCTCGGCTATGCCGAGGCGGACCCCAGCTTCGACGTCGACGGCGTCGATGCCGCGCACAAGCTAAGCCTGCTGGCCAGCCTGGCGTTCGGCACGGCCGTCGACTTCGACGGTGTGGCGGTAGAGGGGATCCGCGCGATCACGCCGCTGGACATCGCCTATGCCCGCGAGCTTGGCTTTCGCATCAAGCTGCTGGGCCTGGCCCGGCCGACCAGTGAAGGGATCGAGGCGCGCGTGCATCCCTGCCTGGTCCCCGAAGGTCAGGCCCTGGCCCATGTCGACGGCGTCTTCAACGCGGTCGTCGTGGCCGGCGACTTCGTCGACCAGATGGTGTTCGAGGGCCGCGGCGCCGGCCAGGGGCCGACAGCCTCGGCCGTTGCGGCCGACCTGGTCGACATCGCCCATGGCCTGGTCCTGCCCCCCTTTGGCGTGCCGTCCGCGGCCCTGCGTCCCGCCGCCCGCTCCCCCATTGCCAACCGCGAGGGGCCGTACTACCTGCGCCTCAGGGTGCTGGACCGGCCCGGCGTCATCGCCGACATCGCGGCAATCCTGCGGGATGAAGCCGTGTCCATCGAATCCCTGCTGCAGCGTGGCCGCGCGACGGAGAGCGACGATGGCGTCGCGGTCGTAATGGTCACGCATGAGACACCGGAATGGCGCATGATCCGCGCCGCGGCCCGGATCGCGGACCTGTCCGCCGTCCTGGAAAAGCCGGTGATGATCCGTATCGAGACCCTGGAGAAGACGCAATGACCTCGACACCGCGCAAGTCGGCCAAGGCAGAGCAGAAGACCGACGGCACGGGCAGTTCCCCTGGCCAGATGGACCGCGTGCTGGTCCTGGAACTGGTGCGCGTGACGGAAGCGGCGGCCATCGCCGCCGCGAAGCTGACCGGCCGCGGCGACGAGAAGGCCGCCGACCAGGCCGCCGTGGACGCCATGCGCCGCGCGCTGAACCAGCTCGACATCGACGGCACCGTGGTGATCGGCGAGGGCGAGCGCGACGAGGCGCCGATGCTCTACATCGGCGAGAAGGTGGGCTCGGGCAAGGGACCGCGCATCGACATCGCCCTCGACCCGCTGGAAGGCACGACCATCACGGCCAAGGCAGGGCCCAATGCGCTCGCCGTCGTGGCGCTGGCCGACAGTGGCAACTTCCTCAACGCGCCCGACGTCTACATGGACAAGATCGCGGTCGGTGCTGGCCTGCCCGACGGCATCATCGACCTGGACCGCACGCCGGAAGAGAACATCCAGGCTGTCGCCAAGGCCAAGGGCGTCGAGATCGGCGACATCACCGCCTGCATCCTGGACCGCCCGCGCCATGCCGAACTGATCGCCCGGGTCCGCGCCGCCGGCGCCAAGGTGCAGCTTATCCCTGATGGCGACGTGGCCGGCGTGATCGCCACCACCAACCCGGAGACGGGCGTCGACATCTATTTGGGCTCGGGCGGCGCGCCGGAGGGTGTCCTGGCGGCGGCGGCGCTGCGCTGCACCGGCGGCCAGATGCAGGGCCGCCTGCTGTTCCGCAATGATGACGAGCGCGGCCGCGCCCGGCGCATCGGCATCACCGACCTTGACCGCAAGTACAACCTGATGGACCTGGCCAAGGGGCACGTGATCTTTGCCGCGACGGGCGTCACCGACGGCTCGATGCTCGAAGGTGTCCGCCGCTCGCCCCGCGGCCTCAGCACCGAGACGGTCGTGATGCGGTCGACCTCGGGCTCGGTCCGCTGGATCAAGACCTGGCACGGCGCCGGCAAGACGTTCTGAGGCGGACGCGGACTGGATTGAAGCGACTGCGCGTGATCCTTGTCCCGCGCATCCCGCGAAGTCCGGGATCCAGAGCCGCAAGGACAGCCCCGGGGGCTCTGGATTCCCGCTTCCGCGGGAATGAGCGACGATAGATGCGCGCTTTCATCGGGTCGGACGCGCGCAGAGGGTAGCCCACAAGGGCAGGGTTATTCCCCTGGGGCCAGGCCGAAGCGGAGCAGATTGCCGTGGGGGTCGTGAAGGGTGAACTCCTTCATGTCCCAGGGTCGCAGCTCGAACTTCGAAAGGCGCTCGACGCCGCGCGCGCTGAACTCGGCGTAGAGATCCGCGACCTGGCCACCGCGAATGTAGCAGCCGGTATTCTCCGGGAAGCGGCGATCGTCGGTCAGCCAGAAGTGCAGCTCCATCTCGTCGCGCCGCACGATGAGATAGGCCGCATCCTCATAGACCAGGGCAAAGCCCAGGCGCCCGACATAGAAATCCCGACTCTCCCGGATGTTCAGGGACGCCAGGATCGGGATTGCGCGGGCGGTATCGGTCATCGGGTTTCCCGCCATGGGCAGGCACCCTCCCCCATGGGCCACATGGGGGAGGGTCGGGCCAGGCTCAGGTCGCGAGTTCGGGCTCGCGTTCGCTGTCGCTGTCGGCGTCGTCCTCGCCGGCGCGGGGACGCGGCGGGGCCTCCGTCACCTCGAACGCCATCTTGCCATCGACCAGGTCGACCTTGACCGTGCCGCCCTTGGCCAGCTTGCCGAACAGCAGGTGGTCGGCCAGCGGCTTCTTGATGTGCTCCTGGATCACGCGGCCCAGTGGACGCGCGCCATAGTGCGGATCGAAGCCCTTCTCCCCCAGCCAGTTGCGGGCGGCGTCCGTCAGCTCGATCACCACCTGGCGGTCGGAGAGCTGTGCCTCCAGCTGGAGGACGAACTTGTCCACCACCTTGGCGATGATCTCCTGGTTCAGGCCGGCAAACGGAATGATCGCGTCCAGCCGGTTGCGGAATTCCGGCGTGAACAGCTTCTTGATCGCCTCCTCGTCCTCGCCCACGCGCGCATTGCGCTCGAAGCCGAAGGCCGCCTTGGCCATCTCGGACGCGCCCGCGTTCGTCGTCATGATCAGGACGACGTTGCGGAAGTCGATCTTCTTGCCGTTGTGGTCGGTCAGCTTCCCGTGGTCCATCACCTGCAGCAGGATGTTGAACAGGTCGGGATGCGCCTTCTCGATCTCGTCCAGCAGCAGCACGACATGCGGGTGCTGGTCGATCGCGTCGGTCAGCAGGCCGCCCTGGTCGAACCCGACATAGCCCGGCGGCGCGCCGATCAGGCGCGAGACGGTGTGCCGCTCCATGTATTCCGACATGTCGAAGCGGACCAGCTGCACGCCCAGGATCGAGGCCAGCTGCCGCGCCACTTCCGTCTTGCCGACGCCCGTGGGGCCGGAGAAGAGGTAGGATCCGATCGGCTTCTCGGCCTCGCGCAGGCCGGCGCGGGCCAGCTTGATGGCGCTCGACAGGGCGTCGATCGCGCCGTCCTGGCCGAACACCACGCGCTTCAGCTCGACTTCCAGGTTGCGCAGCTGCTCCCGGTCGTCCTTCGACACCGACTTCGGCGGGATGCGGGCGATCTTGGCGACCACCGCCTCGACCTCCTTCACCCCGATCGTCTTGCGGCGCTTGCCCTCGGGCAGCAGCATCTGGGCGGCACCCACCTCGTCGATCACGTCGATCGCCTTGTCGGGAAGCTTGCGGTCATTGATGTACTTGGCCGACAGCTCGACCGCGGTGCGGATCGCCTCGTTCGTGTAGCGGACCTTGTGATAGTCCTCGAAGTACGGCTTCAGCCCCTTCATGATCTTGACCGCGTCGTCGACCGACGGCTCGTTGACGTCGATCTTCTGGAAGCGGCGGAGCAGCGCCCGGTCCTTCTCGAAATAGGTCCGGAACTCCTTGTACGTGGTCGAGCCCATGCAGCGCAGCGAGCCGCTGGCCAGCGCCGGCTTCAGCAGGTTCGAGGCGTCCATCGAGCCGCCCGACGTGGCGCCGGCGCCGATCACGGTATGGATCTCGTCAATGAACAGGATGGCGCTCTCGTGCGCCTCCAGCTCGGCGATGACCGCCTTCAGCCGCTCCTCGAAATCGCCGCGATAGCGGGTGCCCGCCAGCAGCGTGCCCATGTCGAGGGAGAAGATGGTGGCGCCGCGCAGCACCTCCGGCACCTCGTCATTGACGATCTTCAGCGCCAGGCCTTCCGCGATCGCGGTCTTGCCCACGCCGGGATCGCCGACATAAAGGGGGTTGTTCTTCTGGCGGCGGCACAGGATCTGGATCGTGCGCTCCAGCTCGGCCTGACGGCCGATCAGGGGGTCGATCTTGCCGGCGCGGGCCTTCTTGTTGAGGTCCACGCAATAGGCATCCAGCGCTTCGCTGCCTTTCTTCACGCCAGGGTCCGCCTTCTTTGCTTGGGCGCCGTCTTCCTCGGCGCCACGCACGGGCCGGCCCTCGCTGGCGCCGGGGCGCTTGGCGATGCCGTGGGAGATGTAGCTGACCGCGTCCAGCCGCGTCATGTCCTGCTCCTGCAGGAAATAGGCGGCGTGGCTTTCGCGTTCGGCGAAGATGGCGACCAGCACGTTGGCGCCCGTCACCTGCTCGCGGCCAGAGGACTGGACGTGAATGACGGCGCGCTGGATCACGCGCTGGAAGCCGCCGGTCGGCTTCGCATCCTCGCTGCCATCGACAACCAGGTTGTCGAGCTCGGTATCAAGGTACTGGATCAGCGAACGGCGCAGGCGGTCCAGATCGACATTGCAGGCCCGCATCACGGACGCCGCTTCCAGGTCCTCGGTCAGGGACAGCAGGAGATGCTCAAGCGTCGCGTACTCGTGATGGCGCTCGTTCGCCTTGGCCAGGGCGCGATGCAGGCTCTGCTCGAGGCTGCGGGAGAAAGACGGCACGCTTGTGTCCTCCACTCAGGCCGGCGAAAGGCCGGCCTGCAAAACCGGTTCGGCTTGCCCCATGCCAAGCCGTATCAAGGCCCCCTCCCCCTGCGGTCCCTATCCGGAACCACAGAACCCGTTTGCCCCTCGCTTGTTCATTCCTTTTCCATCGTGCACTGCAGCGGATGGGAATGGCGACGGGCAAAGTCGATCACCTGGGTCACCTTCGTCTCGGCAACCTCGAACGTATAGACGCCACAGACGCCGACGCCCTTCTGGTGGACGTGCAGCATGACCCGTGTCGCCTCCTCGCGGCTCTTGTTGAAGAACCGCTCCAGGACGTGGACGACGAACTCCATGGGCGTGTAGTCGTCGTTCAGCAGCAGCACCTTGTACATCGAGGGCTTCTGCGTCTTGGGCTTGACCTTGGTCACGATGCCGGTCGCGGGACCACCCTCGCCGCCGCGCTTGATGTCGCTCATGCGGGGCCCGGCGCCCGGGCCTGCCGCGCCCTCGGGCTGTCCGGCCGCTCCGCCCATCCTGTCCCGTCGTCCGCGATCCAAGGTCATACCCGTCAACGTCAGCACCCGCCCCCCACGCCGCACATCCCGTGTCCCGCGCCGCGCGCGGGTCCCTGGCGGCGTCCTGTCAACCTTCACGCGGTCCACCCCGCGATTCCTGCGCAACCTGTGCCGCGGAGTGTCCCAGATCCGCCGGGACCCCGCACCGGGCTTTCGTCCGGGGCCAACGCCGGGGGTGTCCCCACGACGCCCGCGCGTCCGCGACGCACGCCGCGATCGAGTATGCGCGCCAGCGGCGCCCCCCCTCAAGCCACGTCAGCACCGCGGGCGCGGGTTCGCGGGCACAAGGGGGGTTGACAAGAGCGCCCACCCCGACGATTGTCCCGGCCCACGCCGCCGTTGGGGGATCGTCTAACGGTAGGACAGCGGACTCTGACTCCGCCAGTCTAGGTTCGAATCCTAGTCCCCCAGCCACCTTCATCCGCATCATCCGAACCGACACGAAGGCCATTTGCGCGGTCGCGCAGGGGTTTCCGTCAGTGCACCGCATGTCTTGGCGCGCAGTGCGTGATAGCCTGCGGCCGCGTCTTATGGGGGCAGGGCACGGGGCATGGTGACGTTTACGGGTACTGCAGGTGCCGACACGTTCGTGGGCGGGCCGGGGGCCGATCTGGTGCGCGTGGCGCCTGCGGACCTGGGGCCGCTGGACATGCTGGCGGGCGGGCTGGGCGGGATCGATGTCCTGCAGCTCACGGCGGCGGGCACGATCGGGACCGCGGCGCTGGCGGGTGTCTCGGGATTCGAGCGGATCCAGCTGGCCAACGGCTCCAACAGCCTGACGCTGACGGCGGCGCTGGTTGCGTCGGCCGAGGGCGGTGTGCTGGGCATCGCAGGCGGCACGGGCAACGACCTGGTCGATGCGCGGGCGCTGGGCGCCTCCCTGGCCATCGACGTCACGGCCGGCGGCGGCGGCGCCAGCGACACGCTGCTGGGCGGTGCCGGGGCCGACACGTTCCGCTTCACGATGGGAGAGCTGACCGGATCCGACCGGATCGTGGGTGGCGATGGTGCGGCGCAGGATCGCCTGGTGTTCACGAGCGTCGGGAATGTCGCCGCGACCGCCCTGGCCCGCGTGTCGGGGATCGAGGTGATCCAGCTGGCCAATGGTGGCGGCAACATCACGATGCCGCATGCGCTGCTGGCCAGTGCCACGGGCAGCACGCTGACCCTGGTCGGCGGAGCGGGCGCCGATACGATCCGGGTAGAGGATCCGACCGGCCCCACAGGAACCGCCACGCTTGTCCTGGATACTGGTGGCGGCACCGACGCGGTGAGCGTCCCGGGTGGTGGCGCGCTCGTCCTGTCGGGCGACCTGGGGGCGGGTGACGACAGCCTGACGCTGCGCTTCGGCATGGCGCTGGGCATGCACAGCGTCGCGGGCGGGGCCGGAACGGACACCCTGCACCTGATCCAGACGACGGGCCTGCCCCCGCCCCAGGCCCTGAGCCTGACCATGGGCGACGGCATCACGGGGTTCGAGCGGGTGGTCCTGGACGCGCCAGCCCCGACCGCGGGGGTCACGCTGATCCTCAACGACACACCGGGCCTGGTCGTCACCAGCGCGCGGCTCGACCTGGACCTTGGCCTCTACCTGGGCGATGGCGGCCAGACCGCGATCGGCGGCCTGGGCCAGGACGACCTGCACGGCGGCAGCGGCGACGACCTTCTGGTGAGCGGCGATGCTTCGGCCAACGTGGCCCCGGGCATGCGCGGCGTGAACTACATGGATGGTGGCGCTGGCCGCGACACGCTGCTGGGCGGAAACGACACGGACCTGGTCGTCTATGACCCGGCCGATGCCACGGTCGACGGTGGCGGGGGCGACGACAACCTCTACGTCTCCAGCGGCGGCGTGTTCGACCTGGGCCGGGCCAACCAGAACATCAGCGGCTATGGCGGCATTGTCCGGAGCTTCGAGGACGTGCAGGCAGTCGGCACGATCGGGGTCCGGGTGATCGGCACGGACTGGGCCAACTGGCTGCAGGGCGCGGCCGGCGACGATGCGTTCGAGGGTCGCGGTGGCGACGACTACCTTGCCGGCGGAGCGGGCCAGGATACGCTGCATGGCGGCGATGGAGCCGACATCCTGATCGGTGGCAGCGACCGCGATTTCCTTTATGGCGGCCCGGGGGCCGACACACTGCTGGGCGGGGCCGGCGACGACGTCATCGAGTTCGATCCCGACGACGTCCTGATCGACGGCGAATCCGGCGTGAACTGGCTTGAGACCACGGTCGGCGGCGTCATCGACCTGGGGGCCGCGGACCACTCACCGTCCGCGGCCGTCGTGCGCAACTTCGTTAATGTCGGGATCTCGGGCGGCCTCCATGCCACGGTCGTCGGCAGCAACGGTGCCAACATCATCGACGCCTGGAACGGCCGCGGCACTTTCGACGGCGGTGGCGGCGATGACACGCTGATCTCTGGCGCCGGCAACACGCTGACCGGGGGCGCCGGGGCAGACGCATTCGTGCTCACCGGCTTCCAGAACACGATCACGGACTTCACGCCGGGCACCGACACGTTCCAGTTCGGGCCATCCGGCCTTGTACCGCCGCTCGACACCGTCGCGCTCGATCCAACCGGAGAGGGCGACCTGAGCGGGGTCGATGTCGTGATCTATACCGGCGGATCCCTCAACGACGGCGCGGACGTGGAGGCCTATCTGGCGGGACGCAGCACCGGGCTGCCCGTCTCCCTCGTCCTGGCCGAGAACGATGCCGGCGAGACGATCCTTTGGCACACGCCGGGCGGCTTTGGCCACGCACTGGCCAACCTGGGCACCATGCTGGCCCCGGCGGACTTCAGCGCGGCCGATTTCGTCTATTCCTGACTCGCGGTCCCCGCCAACCACCCGGCTCCCATCCCGCTCCCGCGTGCTAGACAGGAAGCGCATTCGAAACGGGGGGAAGACGATGGCGGGCACAGACGGGATCGACGCGGTTCTGGACTCGGCAATCGCCGAGAAGCAGCTGGTGGGCGCGAGCATCCTGGTCGCGCAAGGGGGCAAGCCCTTCTTCTCGCGCGCCGTCGGCCTGGCGGACCGGGAGGCGGGGCGGCCGATGGCGCTCGACACCGTGTTCCGCCTGGCCTCCGTGACCAAGGCGATGGTGACCGCCACGGCGCTGGCCATGGCGGAGGCGGGTCAGCTGGGCCTGGACGATGCGGTGACCCGCTTCCTGCCCGGTTTCACGCCGCGCCTGCCCGACGGGACGGCGCCCACGATCACCATCGGCCAGCTGCTCACCCACACGTCGGGCCTGGGCTATGGCTTCCTGCAGCCGGCGGACGGTCCCTATCTGGTCGCCGGCATTTCGGACGGCCTGGACCAGCCGGGCCTGGGCATGGCGGAGCACATGGCCAGGCTGGCGTCGGTGCCGCTCTTCTTCCCGCCGGGGGCGGGCTGGTTTTACTCGGTCGGCATCGACGTGGCCGGGGCCGTGCTGGAGCGGGCCGGCGACGCGCCGCTGCCGGAGCTGGTGGCGCGGCATGTCACGCAGAAGCTGGGCATGGCCGATACCGGCTTTGCGATTGCCGACCGCTCGCGCATGGCGGCCGCCTATGCCGATGGCGCGCCTGAGCCCGTGCTGATGGGGGAGCGGCATGTCGTGCCCTTTGCCGAGCTGTCGGGCATCCGCTTCGCGCCGGAGCGGATCTTCGATCCAGGCTCCTTCCCCTCGGGCGGGGGCGGCATGGCGGGCACGGCGCCCGACTTCCTGCGCTTCCTGGAGGCCATCCGCACGGGCGGTGCGCCCATCCTGAAGGCCCATTCGGTCGCCACGATGCTGGCCAACCAGATCGGGCCGCTGGACGTGGCGATCACCGGTCCCGGCTGGAAATTCACCTATGGCTTCTCGGTCCTGGACGATCCCGCGGCGGCCGCCTCGCCCCAGTCGCGCGGCACGGTCGCCTGGGGCGGCGTCTATGGCCACAGCTACTTCATGGATCCGGCCCGCGACCTGAGCGTGGTGGCCTTCACCAACACGACGATCGAGGGCATGGCGGGGCCATTCACGGTGCGCCTGCGCGACGCCATCTACGCCGCGCTGGCCTGAGGGCCAGTGCCGCGCCCGCTGGGATCGCCCAGATCCCGGCGGGCCGCGGCAGAGTACGCCCACGGATTGTTTACAACTCATCAACTGCTTCAGCCTCACAACTTTTGCTATAAGAGCAACGGGGTGAGCGCCATGGCCCACTGGCCGATCCGGAAGAAGCTGATCGCTGGTTTTTCGGGGATCCTGTTGATCCTGCTGGCCGTGTCGAGTGGCCTGGCGCTGGGGCTGGTCCGCATCGACCATAGTTTCGAGACGTTCTCGAACGGCTCTGACCACACCTACGCTCTGGAGGAGCTGCGCGTCAGCGCCACCCTGCTGCGCCTGCGGACCAACCGCTATATCGGCACCGGGACCCCTGGCGACCTGGACGCCGCGCACAGCCTGGCCACGGAACTGGCCCGCGATGCCAATCGCCTGGCAGGCGAAGCCCTGAACCCGGAGGAGACCGACACCTTCCGCCAGGTGGGCACGATGATCCGCGCCTATATTGCAGCGACCGACGAGATCGCCGCCCACATGGCACGGCGCGAGGTGCTGCTGGCCGACGTCCTGAACCCCGCGGCGGTCCAGGTCGCGGAGCGGGTGCACGCCCTGACCGCGCATGCAGCGGCGCAGGCACCGGGTGCCCTGCTCGCCATCGCGCGCTTCGACGAGGCGTTCTTCTCCGCCCGCTCGCAGCTGTTCAAGGCCCTGCAAAGCCGGCGCGAGGAGGATGGGGCGAGCGCCGCGCGACTGTTCGATGCCGCGGAGGCGGCCTTCGCCACCCTGGCACAGACCATCCAGGACCCCTTGGCCAGTCCGCTGGTCGAGGGACTGGCGGCGGAACAGCGGCGCTATGTCGGCGGAGCGCGCGAGTTCCTGGCCACGATCCCGGCGGTCGAGACGATCCGCACGAGCAAGCTGGACGACCTGGGTACCCGCATCGACCAGCTTTTCGTGGCGCGTGTCGGCGAGCGGCGCAGTTCCGACCTGGCGGTGCGCGAGGCATCGCAGCTGGAAATGACCTGGCTGATCTGGGCGACGGGCATCGTCACGCTGGCTGCGATCGGCTTTGGCACGCTGCTGGCGCTGCGCCTGGGCAATTCGATCGGCGGGCCGGTCATCGCCCTGACGGAGGCGATGAAGCGCCTGGCCGCCGGCAACCTGGACCAGGCGGTGCCGGGCCAGGAACGCGGCGACGAACTGGGTGCCATGGCCGCTGCCGTGCAGGTCTTCAAGCAGGCCGGCCTCGACAAGCTGGCGCTGGAGCGCGAGGCCGACCAGGTCCGCGCGCAGCAGGCGGAGGCCGCGCGCCGCCAGGCCGAAGGCGAACGCCAGGCCCGCCTGGCAGAGGAGGCCCGGATTCAGGGCCAGGTCGAACGCTCGCGCCGCATTGCCCAGTTGGTCGAGGCCTTCCGCAACGGCATTGCCCGCGTGGTCGCCAGCGTGGGCGCGGCGGCGGTCGAGTTGCAGAGCAACGCGCAATCCCTGTCGGCCAGCGCGGACCAGACGGCGGGCCAGGCGTCGCGCGTCAGCGCCGCCGCGGAGCAGGCCTCGGCCAATGTCCAGATGGTGGCCAGCGCCAGCGAGCAGCTGGCCAGCTCGTCGCAGGAGATCGGCCGCCAGGTGGAGCAGTCCGCCACCCTGTCGGGCCGCGCGGTGGACGAGGCCAGCGACACCGCGCAGACCATGCGCGCGCTGGAGAACGCGGCCGGCCGCATCGGCGATGTGGTCAAGCTGATCCAGGGCATCGCGGGTCAGACCAACCTGCTGGCCCTGAACGCGACGATCGAGGCCGCGCGGGCGGGCGAGGCGGGCAAGGGCTTTGCCGTGGTCGCCAGCGAGGTCAAGACGCTGGCCAACCAGACGGCCCGCGCGACCGAGGAGATCGCCCAGCAGATCGACGACATTCAATCGTCGACCCGCGGCGCCGCCCAGGCCATCGCCCGCATCGACGGTTCCATCCGCGAGCTCAACACCGTCGCCGGCGGCATTGCCAGCGCCGTGGAGGAGCAGGTCGCGGCCACCGCCGAGATCGCGCGCAACGTGCAGCAGGCGGCGTCCGGCACGTCCGACGTCACGGCCGGCATTGACGGCGTCAGTCAGGCGGCGCAGGTCACGGGCGATGCCTCTGGCAGCGTCCTGGCGACCGCCTCCGACCTGTCCCGCCATGCCGAGACTCTGCGGGCCGAGGTCGACCGCTTCATCGCGGAGGTCGAGGCGGCCTGACGGCGCCAAGGCGGAGCGCACGACCGCGACGGGCGGCGGGAACTGGTGCCCGTCGCGGCCGTTTCCCTTGTGGGCCGAGTGGCCCAGCCGGCCCCGCTTGGGCGCCGGTCGTTCGCGGGACCGAACCGGGGAGCCATCGTTGAGTTCCTTGCCTCAGACGCCTGCGCGCTCCTTGCCCGTGGCGACGCCCCCCCTGTTGCAGCCCGGGCGGAACTGCTGGCGCATCGTGGACGCCGACCGCCTGGCCCTGATCATGGAGGCGGATGCCTATTTCAAGGCGGTCAAGGAAGCGATCCTTGAGGCCCGTCATTCGGTCTATCTGATCGGCTGGGACTTCGACACGCGCATCAAGTTCGAGCCGGAAGGCCAAACCCTGGAGGGGCCCAACCGCCTGGGGCCGTTCCTGCGCTGGCTGGACAAGAACCGGCCCACGGTCAACGTCTATGTCCTGAAATGGGACCTGGGCGTGATCCAGGCCCTGGGCCGCGGTACCACCCCCCTGGCGGTGCTGGACTGGATGACCAGCCGCCGCATCCATTTCAAGCTGGACGGCGCCCATCCCATGGCTGCCGCCCATCATCAGAAGATCGTGGTGGTCGACGATGTCGTCGCCTTTTGCGGCGGGATCGACATGACGGCCGACCGCTGGGACACGCGGGCGCATCGCGACAAGGACCCGCGGCGGCGGCGGCCGAGCGGGCGGCGCTATGGCCCTTGGCACGATGCCTCGACTGTCGTCGATGGCGCGGTGGCGCGGGCGCTGGGCGCGCTGGCCCGCGAGCGCTGGACCTGGGCCTGCGGGGAGGAACTGGAGCCGCCGCGCGACTGCCCGGCGATCTGGCCCGCCTCCGTCACGCCGACATTCAACCGCATCCCGGTCGCCGTGGCCCGGACCATCCCCGAGTACAAGGACCGGGCCGAGGTGCGCGAGATCGAGCGCCTGTACCTGGATGCGATCGCCGGGGCGCGCCACGTCATCTATTGCGAAAGCCAGTACTTCGCCTCCCGCCGCATCGCGGAGGCGATGGCGCAGCGCCTGCGCGACCCGGACGGGCCGGAGATCGTCGTCATCAACCCGGAATCCGCCGACGGCTTCCTGGAGGCGGTGACGATGGACACCGCGCGCTATCGCCTGCTGAAGCTGGTCAACGACGCCGACGCCCACAAGCGGTTCCGCATCTATACGCCGGTGACCGCGGGGGGTGCGCCGATCTATGTCCATGCCAAGATCATGGTGGTGGACGATCGCCTGCTGCGGGTCGGCTCCTCCAACTTCAACAACCGGTCGATGGGCTTCGACACCGAGTGCGACCTGGCGGTGGAAGCCCCCGCCGGCGAGGCCGCGGGGCGGGAGGTCCGTGCCGCGATCCTGGGCGTGCGGCACGACCTGCTGGCCGAGCACCTGGGCGCCCGTGTGGCCGAGGTGGCGGAGGCCGTCGCCGCGCGCGGCGGCAGCGTCATCCAGGCGATCGAGGCGCTGCGCGGCCCGGGGCGCAGCCTGGTCCCCTATGCCCCGGACAAGCCCGCGCGGATCGAGGAAGCGCTGGCCGAGAACGACCTGCTGGATCCGGAGCGGCCGCCGTCCTGGGGCCGCAAGGTCCTGCGGACCCTGTCGCTGCAGCGGGCACTGGGCCGCCGCTGAGCGCCACGCCCTGCTGCCACGGCGGGTCGTCCGGCGGCGGATACATTTCGTATCACATCCCGTGGTCCCTCCACGGCCTGGATGTACGATGGTTCAGGTTGACGCCATGATCCGGCCATGTTGATGGGCACCATCATGCGCGGCAGCAGTTGCAGCCGGGCGGATGCCCAGGGAGCGTGGCACGATGGAATTGTGGGGCAAGCTGATCGGCAGTGCGGCGGGACTGGCCCTGGGTGGGCCGGTCGGCTTCCTGCTGGGCGGGCTGGCCGGCCATGCCTTCGACGTGATCCGCGACGACTGCCTGCACCATCACGACGCCGTCGGCGCGCCCGAGGGCGAGGACGGTGAGGCGCCGCGCCCCGAGCATGGCATTGCCTTCACCATCGGCGTCATCGCCCTGAGTGCCAAGATGGCGCGCGCGGATGGTGAGGTGACGCGCGACGAGGTGGCGGCATTCCGCGACATATTCGAGGTCCCCCCGCACGAGGCGCGCAATGTCGAGCGCGTGTTCGACCTGGCCAAGCAGGACACCCTGGGCTGGGATTCCTATGCGGCACAACTTGGGCGCCTGTTCCGCGGGCGACCCGCCGTGCTGGAAGACCTGCTGGACGGGCTGTTCCACATCGCCAAGGCCGATGGCCACGTCACGGCCGCGGAACTGGCCTATCTGGAGGGCGTGGCCCGGGCCTTCCACTTCACCGCAGACGACTTCGCCCGCATCCGCGAGGCGCACCTGGGTGCTGACGAGGCCGATCCCTATGTCGTGCTGGGCGTCGCCCGCGACATCTCGGACGAGGCCCTGCGCAAGGCGTGGAAGGCCCTGGTGCGCCGCCACCATCCGGACGCCCTGATCGCCCAAGGCCTGCCGCCGGAGATGATCGCCGTGTCGGGACAAAGGCTGGCGGCGATCAACGCGGCCTTCGACCACATCGTCCGGCTGCGCGGCATTGCCCGCGTGCCCAGCCCGGCCTGAGCGCGCAGCAGCGCCGAGGCCGGGCGGGATCGGGCGAAGCGACCCTTGGTCCTAGAACCGGTATGTCGCGCGCAGGCTGAACGCGCGCGGCTCGCCCGGCAGGACGCGATCGTCGGTCAGGATCGCGTAAACAAAGGCATTGTCGCTGTAGTAGTAGACCTCGTCGAACAGGTTGCTCAGCACGGCGTCCAGGCGCAGCGCGCCGAACTCAGCGCCCGCGCCGATGTCCACGGTGACGTAGTCGGGCAGCGTCACCGCGCTGCCGTCCAGGATGCGCCGGTCCCCGACATAGTTGAGGGCCGCGCGCAGGTCCAGCCAGTCGAAGCTGGCGCGCGTGGCCAGCGTCAGACGGTGCTCCGGCGTCTCGCCGATGCGGCGGCCGATCATCGCGGCGTCGGTCGATTCCGTGATGGTGCCGTCCTGGTAGGCATAGCCCAGCTGCAGCCACCAGTCGGGCAGCGGCGACCATTCCCCCTCCAGCTCGAAGCCCTGGACCCGGTGCTGGCCATCCTGGACCTTGAACCCGTTCAGGGCATTGGCGGGATCGGGGTCGGGCACGGCAACGTTATCGCGGTGCAGACGGAAAGCGGACAGGCTGCCACTCCAGGTCTCGCGCGTGACGCGGACGCCGATCTCGGCCTGGTCGGAGGTTTCGGGCGCGAAGGCGGTGCCGTCCGCCTTGCGTGCGCCGATCACCCATTCCAGGTCGTAGCCGGTGCTGTAGCCGCCAAACAGCGACAGACCGCCGCCCAGGTCATAGGTCGTGCCCGCCTGCCATGACGTGTTGGAGAAGCGGGCCGAGCTGGGAGCAGTGAAGAAGGCGGTGATGAATTCGTTGTCGTTGTCCGTTTCGGAATGACGGACGCCCAGCACGACCGACCAGTCGCGCGTCAGCTGCACCTGGTCCTGGGCATAGAGGGCATAGCCGCTCAGCCGCGCATCGGAGGTGAAGCCGAATGCGCCGGTCGGTGCGCCGCAGCCATAAGTGGGGTTCAGCACGTCGATGGGACCGACGCCGCAGGGCACCTGGCTTTCCGAGCGGAAGAGGACCCGCTCGTCGCTGGTCTCCACGCCCATGAGCAGAGTGTGCTCCAGGCCGAAAGCATTGGCCCGTCCGGCCAGGTCCAGCTGACCGATGATGAAGCGATCCTTCTCGCCCGCATTGCGCCCGGCCCGGCCGATCCGCGTGGGCTGGCCCGCGACCGGCCCGGTCAGGATGGTCGAGCGGCTGACATTGTTGAACTCCGAGTACTGGAAGCGCGGCGTCAGCGTCCAGCCGTCGCCCAGGCCGATGTCGACCCAGGCCTGGACCAGCGGCGCGCTGTTGTCCTGGACGTTGTAGTCCGGCTCGCCCAGGAAGGTGGAACGCGGCACCCGCGCCACACCGTTGCTGATGACGGTCCCGACGGTCGGCAGGCCGGGATTGTTCAGCGACTCGCGATGCTGGTACTCGGCGACCAGGTGGGCCGACAGGAACGGCGCCGGCTGCCACGCCAGGGCCAGACCGACATTCTCGCGGTCGACGTCGATGAAGTCGGTGAACGAGCCCGAGCGTTCCACCTCCCCCGTCAGGCGGAAGCCCAGCGTCTCGCTCAACGGCCCGCCAATGTCGAAGGCGCCCTGGCGCTGCTCGTCCGTCCCGGCGGTCAACGACACGGACCCCTCGAACGTCTCGGGCGGCGCCCGCGTGATGATCGAGACCAGGCCACCCACGCCCCCCTGTCCGTAGAGGACGCCGGACGGGCCTTTCAGCACCTCGATCCGCTCGATATTCGAGAGGGCCGAGGAATCGACGTCCTGGTAGTAGCGCTGGCGGATGCCGTTGCGCATCTGGGTCGCCTGCAGCCCGCGCACACGCAGGGTGCCGCTCGCGCCACTGCCGATCCGGCTGCCCGCGGCCGTCACCGACGGCACGCCGCGCAGCGCCTCGTCGATCGAGCGCGCGCCCGAGGCGGCAATCTCCTCGGCCTCGATCACCTGCACGCTCTGCGGCAGCTGCCCTGGGGTCAGGCCCGACTTCAGGCCGACGGGTTCCTCCGGCGCCGTCACCACGAGGGGGTCGAGTTCAAGCACGGCATCGGCCGCGTCCGCGGCGGGCGGGGCTGCGGCGGGGTCCGCCGCCGCCGCGGCATGGGCCACGAGCAGGGCGAAAAGGCCGGCCGAGCTGGCCAGCAGGGAATGCGGCAGCCGGAGCGGCTGCCGGGTCACGGACAGGGTCATGGCAAAGGGTCCTGATCCCGCGCGCCGGGGTTCGGCGCGGCGGTTGCGTTCCAACGACGGGGTGCAGATCGATCAGGAAGCGGCAGGCGGTCCGTGCGGTGGCGGCCACAGCGCGACCCGGCGGCCGCAGCGGACCCCCGGAAGCACGGCGCGGACACGCGCGATGACATAGGCGACCAGCAGCGCCAGCAGCACGGGGTCGAGTGCGGCCAGGGCCGGGGTCGACAGGCCGGCAAAGGCGCACGGCATCTCTGCCTTCTGGTGGCTGGCCCGGGCGGGCGCATCGTCCCCGCCGGACACCGGCGCCAGGATGATGCGGGCGCCCTGGCCAGTGCACAGCGTGATGACCATGGCGCCGTCTGCCATGCCCGGCATGAAGCCGGGCGGTATCAGCACCTTCATCGCCAGGGCGGCGCAGACCAGCCACAGGGCCAGCCAGCGATGCCGGGTCAGGAGGGCGCGGAACAGGGTCACGGTGATGGTCTGTAGCCATGCGGCGCGTGCATGTCGAGCCCGACCGCGTCGCTCCGATCAGGGCGGGCGGCGTTGCGCCCGCCTGCGCAATGCCGCCATGCGGGACCGGGAGTGGTCGCCCGGAACCCGGGGGGGTATTCCAGGACCGATGCGTCCTGCCCACGTGGCCCTGGTCCTGATCGTGAATACGATGTGGGGTCTCAACTTCCTGGTCGTGAAGTTCGGGCTGGCCGAGCTTCCGCCCATCCTGTTCAGCGCGCTGCGCTTCTGCGGCCTGGCCCTGTGCCTGCTGCCGTTCCTGAAGCCGGTGCCAGGGCAGATGCGCCTGATCGTGGCCATCGCCGTGCTGGCGGGTGCCCTGCATTTCGGCCTGGTGTTCTATGGCCTGGCGCATTCCGACGTCAGTTCGGCGGCCATCGCGCTGCAGCTGAACCTGCCGTTCATGACGATCCTGTCGGTCGTGCTGCTGGGCGAGCGGATCCGCTGGCGCCGCATCCTGGGCATCGTCCTGGCCTTCTCGGGCGTCATGGCGATGGGCTTCGACCCGCATGCGTTCGATCATGTGGGGCCGCTGCTGATCTGCGTGGCGGCCGCGTTTTCGATCGCACTCGGTACGATCCTGATGCGCATCGTGCGCGACGTGAACGCCTTCCAAATGCAGTCCTGGATCGCGGCGATCAGCGGGCCCGCCCTGCTGGCCATGTCTTTCGCGCTGGAGACCGATCAGGGGCCGGTGCTGGCGGCGGCAAGCTGGACGACCTGGGGCCTGGTCGCGTTCACGATCATCGGGACGTCGCTGATCGGGCACGGGGGCATGTTCTACCTGATCCAGCGCTACCCGGTGACGACCATGGCACCGCTGACCCTTCTGGCGCCGGTCATTGGCGTCGTCTCCGGCATCGTCGTCCTGCACGAGCCGCTGACGACGCAGATCGCCACCGGCATCGTCCTGACCATGGCGGGGCTGGCCATCATCACGATCCGCGACAAGCGCCTGAGTGCCGAGGGAACATGATCCACTACGACCGGCATTCGCCCAATTTCGACGAGCGCGGCCCGGTGCGGGTCGACATGCTGATCCTGCACTATACCGGCATGAGCGGTGCTGCCGCCGCGCTGGACCGGCTGTGCGATCCCGAGGCGCGCGTCTCGGCCCACTACCTGGTCGACGAGGACGGCCGCATCCATGCCCTGGTCGAGGAGACGAAGCGCGCCTGGCATGCCGGCGTCGCCTGCTGGGCCGGGGCGCATGACATCAACGCCCGCTCGATCGGCATCGAACTGGTCAATCCCGGGCACGAGCACGGCTATCGCGACTTCCCGGAGGCGCAGATGGCCTCTGTCCGCCGCTTGGCGCGCGACATTGTCGACCGCCACGGCATCCAGCCCGAGCGGGTGCTGGGCCATTCGGACGTCGCGCCCGATCGCAAGCAGGACCCGGGCGAGCGCTTCGACTGGCGGGGGCTGGCCATGGTCGGCGTCGGCCTGTGGCCAGAGGGAGAAACGCCGGAACCCGGCCGCGGCCCCGTCCTGGCGCCCGGCGACCAGGGCGAACCGGTGGCCGAACTGCGTCAGGCATTGGGCCGCATCGGCTATGACTTGGCCCCGGGCGAGACGTTCTGCGCACGGACGGGCGTCGTCCTGACCGCCTTCCAGCGCCATTATCGGCCAGAGCGGGTGGATGGCCTGGCCGATGCCGGGACGCGGTGCCGCCTGTTCCGCCTCTTGAGCCGGATCGACGCCCGGTCTAAGTGATGGGCCTGCTAGACGGCCGGACGGCCGCCGCTTGCGTTTTCGCGAGGGGAGGAAAGTCCGGGCTCCACGGGAACAGGGTGCCGGGTAACGCCCGGCGGGGGCGACCCCAGGGATAGTGCAACAGAGAGCAGACCGCCGGCCGGGGCCCCTTTGGGGGTGGCGCCGGCAAGGGTGAAAGGGTGCGGTAAGAGCGCACCGCGGACCCGGTAACGGGGACGGCATGGTAAACCCCACCCGGAGCAAGACCGAATAGGGGTGGCACGCCACGAGCCAGCGATGGATCGTGGCAGATCATGTTCCCGGATCGCCGCCCGGGTTGGTCGCTTGAGGTGTCCGGCAACGGGCATCCTAGAGGAATGGTCGTCGTCCGGGGTCCGCCCCGGTCACAGAACCCGGCTTACAGGCCGTCTGGCAGACCTGTGCCCGCGCATCCCGATACCACCCCAAACGCGCCCCTGGCCTGGGCGATATGCGCGCGGAGCGTGCATATCACGTGCCACCGGCGGAACATCTTCATGAACGTTTCAAGAACAACCACGGATGGTTCCGCATGCCATCCGCACGCCTGGGGCCGCTGCGGCGTGGGCGAGGGGCAACATCCCGGAACTTACGGGACTGTCACAGGAATTGCCGGCCCATGACCATGTAACCAGGGGGTCATCCCGTTGACGCCCATATGGCCCCATGATATCCCAGACCAGCCCGGAAACGGAGCCATGGGACCTCTTCCCGCGGCCTGGTCCAAGGCGGGGTTGGGGGTGCGTACATGCGCCTGTTCATGTCGACCACGACGAACAAGGTGGATGGGAAGGGCCGGGTTTCCGTGCCTGCGCCCTTTCGCCAGGTCGTGGCCGGCACGACCTTCAACGGCGTTGTATTGTACCCGTCCCTGAGCGTCGATGCCATCGACGGTTGCCCCATGGAACGCATCGAGGAACTGAGCCGCAGCATCGACCAGTTCAACCCATTGGGCGATTCCCACACAAGCTTCGCCGCCTCGATCATGGCGGCGGCAACGCCGCTTGCCTTCGACGGCGACGGGCGCATCCAGCTGCCGGAGGACCTGATCACCTTTGCCGGGATCACCGACCGCGCCAGCTTCGTGGGCCTGGGCCAAAGCTTCCAGATCTGGGAGCCGGAGGCGTTCCGCGCGTTCCAGGCCAAGGCACGCGAGGAAGCCCGGCAGAAGCGCGACGACCTGCGCTGGGCACCGCCCCGGGTAACGCAATGACCGCCCGCCCGCGCAGGCCAGCCGGCCGCACCGACTTGGCCGTTGGCGCCCACGTCCCCGTCCTGCTGGACGAGGTGATCGCGGCGCTGGAGCCGGGGCCCGAGCGCCTTTATGTCGACGGCACGTTCGGCGCCGGCGGCTATTCCCGCGCGATCCTGGCGGCGCAGGCGCAGGTGATCGGCATCGACCAGGACCCCGCGGCGATCGCGGCCGGCCAGGCGATGGTGGCCGAGCATGGCGGCCGCCTGACCTTGATCGAGGGGCGCTTCGGCGACATGGAGCGGCTGCTGGCCGAGCGCGGCCTGGGGCCCGTCGACGGCGTGGCGCTGGACCTGGGCGTGTCGTCCCGGCAGCTGGATGATGGCGCGCGGGGCTTCTCGTTCCGCATGGACGCTGCCCTGGACATGCGCATGGGCACGGGCAGCCGTACTGCCGCCGACCTGGTCAACGACCTGGAAGAAGGTGCGCTGGCCGACCTGATCTATCGCCTGGGGGAGGAGCCGGCCTCGCGCCGGATCGCCCGCGCCATCGTCCGGGCGCGACCCATCGGCCGCACGCTGGAACTGGCGGACCTGGTCGCGCGCGCCGTGGGCGGCCCGCCGGGCAGCCGGACACATCCCGCGACGCGCACCTTCCAGGCGCTGCGCATGGCGGTGAACGAGGAGCTGGAGCAGCTCGACGCCGGCCTGGACGCGGCCGAGCGCGTGCTGAAGCCGGGTGGCCGCCTGGCCGTGGTCGCGTTTCACAGCCTGGAGGACCGGGTGGTGAAGCAGTTCCTGGCCACGCGCAGCGGGGACCAGCCGCGCCCGTCCCGCTACCTGCCCGACGCACCCGCCAACGATCCCGGCAGGCCGCCGACCTTCCGCCTGATGCGCCGCGGCGCACAGAAGCCGGGCGAGCGCGAGCTGGCCAGCAACCCCCGCGCCCGTTCGGCCCGCCTGCGCGCGGCCGAACGCACCACAGTCCCCCTGCCCCAAGGAACCCCGCGATGAGCCGCGTCCTCACTTTCGGCGCCCTGGCCCTGGCTGCGCTGACGGCGGGAGGCCTCTACCAGGTGAAGTACCAGGTGCAGGCGCTGGAGCGCGAGGCCAACAGCCTGGCGCGGGAAGTGCGCACGACCCGGGCGGCGATCCAGGTCCTGGACGCCGAATGGTCCTACTTCAACCAGCCCGACCGGCTGGAGGGACTGAACACCCGCCACCTGCAGCTGGGCCCGACCACGCCCCGCCAGATCGTGCGCATCGACGAACTGCCGTTCCGGCCGGCGCCGGCCCCGGGCGCCGCACCGGTTGCGCCGCCCGCCATCGCGCAGGGCATGCCGCAGCCGGGCCCCGCGATGGCAGCCCTGGCGCCAGGCCAGGTGGTCGCCCCGACGGCGGTCGCCCCCGGTCGCCCGCCGATCCCGCTGGCCAAGCCCGCCGCGCCGCCGCCGCGCCCCGCCCTGGCCGAGGTGACGCCACCCAGCGCCGCCCAGCCGGCGCCGTCGCAGGCAGCCCCGGCACGGACCACCGCTCCGGCCCAGGCGGCTCCGGCCCAGGCAGCCCGGCGACCGGCGCAAGGTGCACCCGCCAGCCCCGGCCTGGCCCCGCCGCCCCGCACCGAGCGCACCGCCCAGGCGCGCCCGCCGCAGAACCGCGCACCGCAGGAACGCGCGCCACAAGGCGGCATGATCCAGCCCGTCGCCGCGACCAGCGGCACCGCGGGCAGCCCCCGCCTGTCGGCCGGGGCGATCCAGCAGGCGATCGACGAAGGATTGCTGGGGGGGCTGGAATGATCGGCGGAGCATTCGTCGCCGGCCTGTGGTCGCGCACCCAACGGCTGATCCAGCGACTGCGGGGACGGCACCCCGACCACGCCTTCGCGGACTGGGAGGACTTCCACCGCGCCGACGCGCTGGACGGCACCGGCCGCCGTGTGATCGACCGTGGCCGCGACCGCCTGATCGTTGCGGCGGCGCTGTTCGGCCTGGGCTTCCTGGTGCTCAGCCTGCGCCTGGTCGACCTGGCCCTGTTCGGCAGCGATGGCCAGGCGCAGGCCAGCCGCCGCGCGCCCACCATCGTGACCGAGCGGGCGGACATCGTCGACCGCAACGGCATGCTGCTGGCGACCGCCCTCGACACCGCCTCGCTCTTCGCCGATGCAAGCAAGATCCTGGACACCGGCATCGCCGCGCGCGAACTGGCGCAGGTCCTGCCCGGGCTGAACGAGCAGGACCTGCTGGCCAAGCTGAACACCCGGCGCAGCTTCATCTGGATCCGGCGCAACCTGACGCCGGACCAGGAATACCAGGTCAACAACCTGGGCCTGCCGGGGCTGGCCTTCCAGCGCGAGCCCAAGCGGATCTATCCGCATGGCCGGCTGGCGGCGCATGTCCTGGGCTTTGTCGACATCGACAATCACGGCCTGGCGGGGGTCGAGGCCTTTTTCGACGAACGCCTGCGCAACCCCGATCCCGACGATCGCCGGCTGGCGCTGTCGATCGACCTGCGCGTGCAGCATGCCCTGACCGAGGAACTGGCCAACGCGGTCGAGACCTATGGCGGGATTGGCGGTGCCGGCGTCATCATGGACGTCCGCACGGGCGAGGTCGTGGCGCTGGCCTCCCTGCCCGACTTCGATCCCAACTATCCCAACAGCGTCGCCCCCGACGCGCGGTTCAACCGCGTGACCCTGGGCGTGTACGAGATGGGATCGACGTTCAAGACGTTCACCACGGCCATGGCGCTGGACACGGGCGTGGTCGGGTTGAACGGCGGCTATGACGCCACGCACCCGATCCGCTATGGCCGGTTCACGATCAGCGACGACCACCCCAAGGCACGCTGGCTGACGGTGCCTGAAATCTTCATGTATTCGTCCAACATCGGCTCGGTGCGCATGGCGCTGGCCGCGGGGACGCAGACCCAGCGCGACTTCCTGGGGCGCCTGGGACTGCTGCGCCGGTCCAGCCTGGAGCTGCCGGAGCAGGGCTCGCCGCTGGTGCCCAATCCCTGGCGCGAGATCAACACCATGACGATCTCGTTCGGCCATGGCCTGTCGGTGACGCCGCTGCAGATGACCAGCGCCTTCTCCGCCATCGTCAATGGCGGCGTGCTGCTGCAGCCGACCCTGGTCCGGGTCGATCCCGACCGGCCGCCGGCGGGCATGCGCGTCATCTCGTCCGAGACGTCGAACGCCATGCGCCGCCTGCTGCGCCTGGTGGTGGAGAGCGGCACCGGCCGCCGGGGCGAGGCCGCGGGCTATTATGTAGGCGGCAAGACCGGCACGGCCGAGAAGGCGGTCAGCGGCGGCTACCGCCGCAACGCCACGCTGTCGTCGTTCCTGGCCGCGTTCCCGATGCAGGAGCCGCGCTTCGCCGTCCTGATCATGATCGACGAGCCCAAGGGCAATGCCGAGACCCATGGCTTCCGCACCGGCGGCTGGGTCGCGGCGCCGGCGGTGTCGCGCATCGTCACCCGTATCGCCCCCCTGATGGGCGTCCCCCCCGTGCCGACGGGCGAGCAGTCGCTTCAGGCGGCGCAACTCGTCTCGGCGCAGTGATGGGCCAGCCCGCGATGCGCCTGGACCTGCTGGCAGACGATCCCGCCCTGCCCCCGATCGAGATCGGTGGCCTGACCGCCGACAGCCGGGCCGTGGTGCCCGGCGACCTGTTCGCGGCGCTGAGCGGCGCCCACGCGGACGGCCGGCGCTATGTCGCGCAGGCGGTCGAGCGCGGGGCCGTCGCCGTGCTGGCCGCACCGGGGGAGATGGACCTGCCGCCCGGTATCGCCCGCATCGTCGACGCCGAGCCGCGCAGCCGCCTGGCCCGCATGGCGGCGCGCCAGTACGCGCCGCAGCCGGAGACGCTGGTCGCCGTCACCGGGACCAATGGCAAGACGTCCGTCGCCAGCTTCGTGCGCCAGATCTGGGCGGGCCTTGGCCACCGCTCGGCCAGCATCGGGACGCTGGGCGTGGTGGCCGAGGGGATCGACATCGACCTGGCCATGACCACGCCCGACCCCGTCGCACTGCACAAGGCGCTGGCGACCCTGGCGACCGCTGGCATCACCTGCGCGGCGCTGGAGGCGTCGAGCCATGGGCTGGACCAGCACCGGCTGGACGGCTGCCGCTTCCAGGCGGCGGCGTTCACGAACCTGACGCGCGACCACCTGGACTATCACCACGACCTGGACGCCTATCGCGCGGCCAAGCTGCGCCTGTTCGCCGACCTGCTGCCCGCCAGGGGGACGGCCGTCATCAATCGCGACTCGCCCGAGTTCGAGGCATTCGCGTCCGTGTCGAGGGGGCGGGGTCAGCGCGTGCTGGCGGTCGGCGGGCAAGGGGCCGACCTGATCCTGAACGCGCTGACCCCGTTATCGACCGGACTGGAGATGTCCGTCACGTACCAGGGCTGGCGGGGGACGCTGACCCTGCCGCTGGCCGGGACGTTCCAGGCGTCGAACGCGCTGGTGGCAGCGGCCCTGGTCATCGCCTGCGGAGCGGAGGCGCGCGACGTCCTGCCCCAGCTGGAGCGGCTGGACGGCGTGCCCGGCCGGCTGGAGCGCGTGGGCGTGCATCCCGGCGGCGCACCGGTCTATGTCGACTATGCCCACACGCCCGACGCACTGGAGACGGTGCTGAGCGCACTGCGCCCGCACGTGACCGGGCGGCTTGTCGTGGTCTTTGGCTGCGGTGGCGACCGCGATCCCGGCAAGCGGCCGCAGATGGGCGCCATCGCCGCGCGCCTGGCCGACCGGGCGATCGTGACCGACGACAATCCCCGCAGCGAGCAACCGGCCGCGATCCGCGCCGCGATCCTGGCGGCCTGCGCGAACGGGATCGAGATCGGCGACCGGGCCGAGGCGATCGCCACGGCCGTCGCGGACCTGGGTGCCGGCGACGTGCTGCTGGTGGCGGGCAAGGGCCACGAGCAGGGCCAGACGGCCGGCGGCGTCACCCGCCCCTTCGACGACCGCGTCCAGGCGCGCCGCGCCCTGCAGGCAGTATCCGCATGACCGCGCCCGCCCTGGACCGCACCCCCCGCGCGCAGGCGGCCGACGCCCTGTGGACGGCGGCCGAACTGGCCGCCGCCACCGGCGGCCGCGCGCAAGGCGACTGGCAGGCGACAAGCGTCGAGATCGACAGCCGCCAGGTCCAGCCCGGCGCGCTGTTCCTGGCTCTGCCCGGGACGGTGCAGGACGGGCACGACCACGCCGTGGCGGCGCTGGGCCAGGGCGCGGCCGGCCTGCTGGTATCCCGGCCCGTGCCCGGCCTGCCGCCCGATGCGCCGCTGGTCATGGTCCCGGACACGATGGCCGGCCTGACCGACCTGGCCGCAACGGCCCGGGCCCGGGCGCCGGCGCGCGTCGTCGCCGTCACCGGCAGCGTGGGCAAGACCGGGACCAAGGACATGCTGGCCCTGGCGCTGGGGCGGTCCGGGCCCGTCCATGCCAGCGTGCTGTCCTACAACAATCATGTCGGCGTGCCGCTGACCCTGGCGCGGATGCCGGCCCCGACCCGCTATGCCGTGCTGGAGATCGGCATGAACCATGCGGGCGAGATCACGCCGCTGAGCCGCCTGGCGCGGCCGCATGTTGCGATCGTCACGACGGTCGAGCCGGTTCATATCGGTCATTTCGGCTCGGTCGAGGCGGTCGCCGATGCCAAGGCCGAGATCTTTGCCGGTGTCGCGCCTGGCGGCGTTGCCGTCCTTAATCGCGACAACCACCAGTTCGACCGCTTGGCCGCCGTCGCCCGCACGGCCGGGCTTGAGATCGTCACCTTCGGAGCCGAGGCGGCGGACGTGCGCCTGCTGAACGTGGTCCTGGGTGATGACCTGAGCACGGTGCAGGCCGATGTGGCCGGCACGCGACTGACCTATCGCCTGGGCGCACCCGGGCGCCACCTGGTGCAGAACAGCCTGGCCGTGCTGGCCGCGGTGCGCGCCGCGGGCGCCGACCTGGCCCTGGCCGGCCTGGCCCTGGGCGAGTTCCGGGCCCCGCCGGGCCGCGGCCGCCGGCACCAGGTCCAGCTGCGCCAGGGCAGCTTCACCCTGATCGACGAGAGCTACAACGCAAGCCCGGTGTCGATGCGCGCGGCGCTCGACCTGCTGGCCCGGGCGGAGCCGGGCGCGCGCGGGCGCCGCATTGCCGTCCTGGGGGACATGCGCGAGCTTGGCCCCGACGCGACCCGATTCCATGTGGACCTGGCGCCCGCCGTTGCCGCCGCCCGGCCCGACCTGGTCTTTGCCGCCGGGCCCGAGATGGAGCACCTGGTGGCCGCCCTGCCCCCGGGACCTGCGCCGACCCACCGCGCCGCCGCGGCCGAACTGATCCCACTGCTGACCGCCATCGTCCGCCCGGGCGATGTCGTGATGGTCAAGGGCTCGCTCGGCAGCCGGATGCAACCCGTGACCGCCGCCCTGCTCGGCCTCGCCGTCGAACCGCGCGAGGGCCAGGACTAGACATGCTCTTCAACCTTCTGGCCCCGCTGGCCGATCAGTTTCCTGTCTTCAACGTCTTCCGGTATCTCACCTTCCGGACCGGCGCCGCCGTGCTGACCGCGCTGCTGGTCACGTTCCTGGCGGGCCCCCATGTCATCGCCTGGCTGAAGCGGCGCCAGGGCAAGGGCCAGCCGATCCGCACCGACGGCCCGAAGAGCCACATCATCAACAAGCAGGGCACGCCGACGATGGGCGGCTTCCTGATCCTGCTGGGCCTGTCGGTCGGCGTGCTGCTGTGGTCGGACCTGTCGTCCGGCTATGTCTGGGCAGTGTTCCTGGTGACGCTGGGCTTTGGCCTGATCGGCTTTGCCGACGACTACCTGAAGGTCACCAAGACCAATCCGAAGGGTGTGCCCGGCAAGCTGAAGCTGCTGCTGGAGATCGCGGTGGCGCTGGGCGCCGTCCTGTGGATCGTCAGCCTGACCGAGCCGCACCACGCGACCGCGCTGGCTTTGCCCTTCTTCAAGGACCTGCTGCTGCAGCTGGGCTGGTTCTTCATTCCCCTTGCCGTGTTCGTCGTGGTCGGCGCCGGCAACGCGGTGAACCTGACCGACGGGCTGGACGGCTTGGCCATCGTGCCGGTGATGATCGCGGCGGCGACCTTCGCGCTGATCGCCTACCTGGTCGGCAATGCAATCTTTGCGGACTACCTGCGCATCCACAACGTGCCGGGTGCCGGCGAACTGGCCGTGTTCTGCGGCGCCCTGATCGGGGCGGGATTGGGCTTTCTTTGGTACAACGCGCCGCCCGCCATGGTCTTCATGGGGGATACCGGCTCGCTGGCCCTGGGCGGCGCGCTGGGCACGATCAGCGTCGTCATCAAGCACGAGATCGTGCTGGCGATCGTGGGCGGCCTGTTCGTGCTCGAGACGCTGTCCGTGATCGTGCAAGTTGCATCCTTCAAGCTGACGGGGCGCCGCGTCTTCCGGATGGCGCCGCTTCATCATCATTTCGAGCAGAAGGGCTGGGCGGAGCCCACGATTGTGATTCGTTTCTGGATCATCGCGGTAATTCTTGCGCTGTTCGGGCTGGCAACCCTTAAGCTGAGATGAACCCATGATCGTGATTCGACATCTCAGCGGCAGTGCGGTGGCGGTTTTCGGCCTCGCCCGGTCCGGCCTCGCCGCCATTTCCGCACTCGCCACAGGTGGTGCGCGCGTCTATGCGTGGGACGATAACGCAAGCGGGCGCGACGCGGCCAAGGGCGGCCAGGCGACGCTGCTGCCGCCGGAGCTGATGCCGTGGAACCGGATCGCCGCAGTGGTGCTGAGCCCGGGCGTTCCGCTGACCCATCCGGCCCCGCACGACATCGTGCTGCGCGCGAAGGCGCTGGGCATCCCCGTGATCGGGGATGTCGAGCTGTTCGCCCACCGGTTGCAGGACCTGCCGCAGGCCAGCCTGATCGGCATTACCGGCACCAACGGCAAGTCGACGACGACGGCGTTGATCGGCCACCTGTCGCGCGGGCTGGGCGTGCCGACCGCGGTCGGCGGCAATATCGGCCAGGCGGTGCTGGAGCTGGATGCCCTGCCGGCGGGCGGCATCTATGCGATCGAGCTGTCGTCCTACCAGCTGGACCTGGCGCCCAGCCTGCATCCGCGCGTGGCGATCCAGCTGAACCTGACGCCGGACCATATCGACCGGCACGGCGACATGGCGGGCTATGCCGCGGCAAAGGCCAAGCTGTTCGCGCACCTGGAAGCGGGCGACACGGCCATTGTCGGCGTCGACGACGAATGGTCGCTGGCCCTGCACGACAACCTGGTCGCACGTGGCATCGCCCCGCTGGCGATCTCGATCCATCACGTGGTGCGTCATGGCGCCTATGTCCTGGACGGCCTGCTGTTCGAGGCGATCGAGGGCAATGCCCGCCTGATCGGCGACCTGAAGCAGGCGCGCGCGCTGCCCGGCGCCCATAACTGGCAGAACGCGGCGGCTGCCTACCTGGCCCTGCGGGCGCTGGGCCACACGGCGGAAGCGGTGTTCGCCCAGATCCTTGGCTTTCCTGGCCTGGCCCACCGGATGGAGCTGGTGGCCGAGCGGGCCGGCGTCCGCTTCGTCAATGATTCCAAGGCGACCAACGCGGACGCCGCGGCGCGGGCGCTCGCCGCCTATGACCGCATCCACTGGATCGCCGGGGGCAAGGCCAAGGCCGGCGGGATCGCCAGCCTGGCGCCGTTCTTCCCGCGCATCGCCCATGCCTACCTGATCGGCGACGCACAGGACGCCTTTGCCGCGACGCTGGGCAATGCCGTGCCGCACAGCCTGTCGGGCGACCTGGCGACGGCCGTCGCCAACGCCGCCGCCCAGGCGGAGCCGGGCAGCGTGGTCCTGCTGTCGCCGGCCTGTGCCAGCTTCGACCAGTTCCGCGATTTCGAGCAGCGGGGCGACGCCTTCCGCGCCGCTGTCGCCCGGGCGCTGGAGCGCGCCGCATGAGCACCTTCGCCCGCACCGACAACTCGATGGTCGCCCGCTGGTGGTGGACCGTCGACCGCTGGACGCTGGGCGCCGTTGCCGGACTGTGCGCGATCGGCCTGGTCCTGACCATGGCGGCCAGTCCCGGCGTGGCCGCCCGCCTGGACCTCGACAGCTTCCACTTCGTGAAGCGGCAGATCGGCTTCATGCTGCCGGCGATCGCCATCATCTTCGCCGTGTCGCTGTGCTCGCCCCTGCAGGTGCGGCGCCTGGCCTGCATTGCCCTGCTGGGCTCGTATGCGGCGGTGTGGCTGACCCTGGTGGCGGGGCCCGAGATCAAGGGCGCGCATCGCTGGATCCAGCTGGGCCCGGTATCGATCCAGCCGTCGGAGTTCCTGAAGCCGTCGCTGGCGGTCGTCTGCGCCTGGATGTTCGCCGAGCATCACCGGGACGAGCGTTTCCCCGGCCGGCTGATCGCGACGGCGCTCTACCTGATGGCGGTGGCGGCGCTGATCCTGCAGCCCGATTTCGGCCAGACGGTGCTGGTGACGGCCGTCTTCATCATCCAGCTGTTCCTGGCCGGGCTGCCGATGATCGTGGCGCTGGTCCTGGTGGGCATGGCGGTGGCGGGCGGCATCGGCGCCTATGTCACGCTGCCCCATGTGCAGAGCCGCATCGACCGCTTCCTGAACCCGGAATCGGGCGATACCTATCAGATCGACACGGCGACCGATGCCTTTGTCACCGGGGGCTTCTGGGGCCGCGGCCCGGGCGAGGGCGTGGTCAAGCGGGTCCTGCCCGATGCCCATACCGACTTCATCATGGCGGTCGCCGCCGAGGAGTTCGGCACTATCCTGTGCCTGGTCCTGGTCGCGCTGTTCTGCTTCGTGGTGCTGCGCGGCTTTGCCCGCCTGCTGCAGGAGGACGACAGCTTCGTGACCCTGGCCGGCGCCGGGCTGCTGGCGCAGTTCGGCCTGCAGGCGATCATCAATGTCGGAGTGAACGTGCACCTGCTGCCGTCCAAGGGCATGACCCTGCCCTTCATCTCCTATGGCGGGTCGTCCCTCCTGGCGCTGGCGCTGGGCATGGGCATGGTGCTGGCGCTGACGAGGCTGCGCCCCGGGCTGAAGCCCGTGGCCCTGGGCCTGCAACGATGAGGGGGTCGCAGCGATGACCGCGCTGACGCAACGCCCGACCATCGTGCTGACCGCCGGCGGGACCGGCGGTCATGTCTTTCCGGCGCGGGCCCTGGCGGAGCAGCTGCGCACGCGCGGCCATCGCGTTGCCCTGATCACGGACGCGCGGGCCCAGGACTGGCTGGGCGACTGGGGAGTCGAGACGCATGTGGTGCGCTCGGCCACGTTCGCCGGGCGCTCGATGCTGCGCAAGGTCTCGGCCGTGGGCGACATCGCGGCCGGAGCGTTCCAGGCGCGCGCGCTGCTGCGCCAGCTCAATGCCTGCATCGTGGTGGGCTTTGGCGGCTATCCGGCGGTGCCGGGCCTGCTGGCCGCGTTCTCGCGCCGGCTGCCCACCGTGATCCACGAGCAGAACGCGATCCTGGGCCGGGTCAACCGCAAGCTGGCGCGCCGGGTGACGGCGATCGCCGCGTCCTTTGCCGACACCGGCCATATCGGCGAGGGGGAGCGCGGGCGGACGGTCGTGACCGGCAATCCGGTGCGGGGCGAGATCGCCCTTCTGGCGCACCAGCCCTATCCCATGCCGACCGAGAACGGCCTGTTCCGCATCCTGGTCCTGGGCGGCAGCCAGGGCGCCCAGGTGATGGGCGAGATCGTACCCCAGGCCCTGCTGATGCTGCCCCCCGCCTTCCGCGCCCGCCTGTCGGTCGTGCAGCAGGTGCGGGCCGAGGCGCTGGAGGAGGTCCGCGCGACCTATGCCCAGGCCGGGATCATGGCCGACCTCGCCCCCTTCTTCGACGACATGCCGCGCCGGCTGGCCCAGGCCCACCTGGTGGTGGCGCGGGCCGGGGCCTCGTCCATCGCGGAACTGGCCGCGGCCGGGCGGCCGTCCATCCTGGTGCCGTTGCCCAGCGCCGCCGACGACCACCAGACCGCCAATGCGCGGGCGCTGGACGCGGCGGGCGGTGCGTGGCTGGTGCCGCAGCCCAGCTTCACGCCGGCCGAACTGGCCAAGCGGATCCAGAAACTGTCGCTGTCGCCCGGCCGCCTGGCGGATGCGGCGGCGGCGGCCCATGGCCTGGGCGTGCCGGACGCAGCGCTGCGCCTGGCCGACCTTGTCGAGACCACGGCCGGGGCCGCCCTGGCCGGCGGTGGTGCCATTCCGGTCGCAGCGCGGAGGGCTGCAGCATGAGGCAGCTTCCCCTGGACATCGGTCCGATCCACTTCGTCGGCATTGGCGGCATCGGCATGAGCGGCATTGCCGAGGTGATGCACGACATGGGCTATCGCGTGCAGGGCTCGGACGTGGCTGACGGCGCCAATGTCCGGCGCCTGGTCGACCTGGGCATCCCGGTCGCCATCGGCCATCGCGAGGAGAACCTGGGCGAGGCCCAGGTGATCGTCATCTCGTCCGCGATCAAGTCCGGCAATCCTGAGGTCGACGCCGCCCGCGCCCGCCTGCTGCCCGTGGTGCGGCGGGCCGAGATGCTGGCCGAACTGATGCGCCTGCGCTGGTGCATCGCCGTCGGCGGGACCCATGGCAAGACGACGACGACCTCGATGATCGCCGCCCTGCTGGATGCAGCCGAGATGGATCCGACCGTCATCAATGGCGGCATCATCAACGCCTATGGCACCAATGCCCGGATCGGCCGCGGCGAATGGATGGTGGTCGAGGCGGACGAGTCGGACGGCAGCTTCGTGAAGCTGCCGGCGACGATCGCGGTCGTCACGAACATCGATCCCGAGCACCTGGACTTCTACGGCGACTTCGACCGCGAGCGGGACGCCTTCCACGCGTTCGTGGAGAACGTGCCGTTCTATGGCTGCGCCATCCTGTGCATCGACCATCCGGAAGTGCAGGCGATGATCAGCCGGGTGCCGGACCGCAAGGTCGTCACCTATGGCTTCAGCCCGCAGGCCGACATCCGCGCGCTGGGCATCGACGTCGTCAACGGCCAGTCGCGCTATGACGTGCAGCTGACGGACCGCACGACCGGCGAGCGCCGCGTGATCCAGGGCCTGCGCCTGCCCATGCCCGGGCGGCACAATGTCCAGAACAGCCTGGTCCTGATCGCCATCGCGCGCGAGATGGGCCTGGGCGACGACGTGATCGCCAAGGCGCTGGCCGGGTTCAGCGGGGTGAAGCGCCGCTTCACGCGCACCGGCGATGCCTTCGGCATCGGCATCGTGGACGACTATGGCCACCATCCGGTCGAGATCTCCGCCGTGCTGCAGGCTGCCCGCTCGCTGAACCATGGCCGGGTCATCGCCGTGGTCCAGCCGCACCGCTATTCGCGGCTGGCCAGCCTGTTCGAAGACTTCTGCAAATGCTTCAACGATGCCGACGCCGTCATCGTCGCTCCCGTCTATGCCGCAGGCGAGCAGCCGATCGAGGGGATTGACCGCGACGCGCTGGTGCAGGGCCTGCGCAACCACGGCCATCGCGACGTGGTGGCGCTGGACGGGCCGGAGCAGCTGCCCATGCTGGTCGCGGCCAAGGCGCGGGCGGGCGACCTGGTCGTGTGCCTGGGTGCCGGCAGCATCAGCCAGTGGGCCAATGCCCTGCCGCGGCAGCTGGAGCAGTTCCTGGGCATGGCCGGCCGCGGGCGGGAGGCCCGGCGCTGATGGGCCAACTGGACACCAGGCCGCTGGCGGCCGACCTGATGGCGCGGCTGCCGGCCGTTGCGGGCACCTATGCCCGCGACGTGGCCCTGGCTCCCGTCACCTGGTTCCGCGTGGGCGGCCCGGCCCAGGTCCTGTTCCGTCCGGCCGACCTGTCGGACCTGGCTGCCTTCCTGGCGGCAAAGCCGTCGGACGTGCCGGTCATGGTCCTGGGCGTTGGCTCGAACCTGCTGGTGCGCGACGGCGGCGTGGCCGGCGTGGTGATCCGCCTGGGCCGCGCCTTTTCCGACATCAGGGTCGAGGGGCGGCGCATCATCGCGGGCGCCGCAGCCCTCGACCAGCGTGTGTCCCAGGTGGCGCAGGGGGCGGGCCTGGCGGGGTTCGAGTTCCTGCGCGGCATTCCCGGCACGATCGGCGGGGCCTTGCGCATGAACGGCGGCGCGCATGGCGGCGACATGGCGGGTCTGGTCGTGCGGGCGGTCGCCCTAGACGGCCAGGGCCGCCTGCACGAACTGGACCGCGAACGCCTTGGCTTCAGCTATCGCCACTGCGCCGTGCCGGCCGACTGGATCTTTGTCGAGGCCGAGATGGAAGGCCGCCCGGACGAGGCGCGGGCCATCGCTGCCCGCATGGAGCGCGTCGTCGCCGACCGCGAGGCCAGCCAGCCGATCCGCAGCCGCACCGGCGGCTCCACCTTCCGGAACCCGCCGGGGGCCAAGGCCTGGACCCTGATCGACGCCGCCGGCTGCCGCGGCCTGGCCCATGGCCGCGCCCATGTGTCGGAGCTGCACTGCAACTTCCTGATCAATGACGGCGACGCGACGGCGGCCGAGATCGAAGCCCTGGGCGAGGACGTCCGCGCGCGCGTCCTGGCGCAGAGCGGCATTGCGCTGGACTGGGAGATCGTGCGCGTGGGGGTGCCGTCATGAGCCGCGTCGCCGTGCTGAAGGGCGGCTGGTCCGCCGAGCGCGAGGTCAGCCTGGTCTCCGGCGCCGCCTGCGCCACGGCGCTGCGCAGCCTGGGCCATGACGTGGTCGAGATCGACGTCGCCCCCGACCTGTCCGCGGTGCTGACGCGGGAGGCGCCAGAGGTCGTGTTCAACGCCCTGCACGGCCGCTTTGGCGAGGATGGCTGCGTCCAGGGCCTGCTTGAGGTGCTGGGCCTGCCCTATACCCATTCGGGCGTGCTGGCCTCGGCACTCGCCATGGACAAGCCGATGGCCAAGCGCGTCTTTTCCGATGCCGGCCTGCCGCTGGCCCGGGGCCGCATCGTCAGCCGCGAGGAGATGCTGGCGGGCGAGCCGATGGACCGTCCCTATGTCGTGAAGCCGATCAACGAAGGCTCCAGCGTGGGCGTCGAGATCGTGCTGGCGGGCGACAATGTCGGCCCGCGCGAACTGGCGACCTGGCGCCATGGCGATGCCGTCCTGGTCGAGGAATACATTCCCGGGCGCGAGATCCAGGTCGCCGTGATGGGCGACGAGGCCCTGGGCGCCATCGAGATCCAGGCCTTTGGCCGCTTCTACGACTACGACACCAAGTACAAGGACGGCCGCGCCCGCCACATCATGCCGGCGGGAATCCCCCGGGCGGCACAAGATGAAGCGTGTGACATCGCGCTTTCGGCCCATCGCGCACTGGGATGCAGGGGTGTGACGCGCGCCGACCTGAGGTACGACGATACTGGTGAGGGGGTTGGGCGATTCGCCCTGCTCGAAGTGAATACCCAGCCGGGGATGACGCCCTTGAGCCTGGTGCCGGAAATCGCGGCCTACCGGGGGATGGACTTTACGCGTCTGGTCGGCTGGATCCTGGAGGACGCGTCATGTCGGCGCTGAATTGGCTGAAGCTGCCGCAGGCGACCAAGGCGCCGCGCCGCCTTCCCGGCGCGCGGGAGGCCGGCGACCGCGAGGAGGGTGCGCGCGCGCTGCGGCCGCTGGATGCCGAGCCGACCTTCGGCCCGGCCCGGGCCAGGCCAGCACCACCGCCCCCGGTCCACGACGACCCGGCCGCGTTCGACCCCGAGGACATGGCCGACGCACCCCTGGCGGCACGGCCGGACCGGGCGCCCCGCCCCGCCCCGCGGATCGAGCCGCTGCGCCGCCCCGCGCAGGCGCAGGTCCAGGCCCAGGCCGAGGTCACGCCGCCGCGCGCCGCGGCTGCCGCACGCGCGGCAGCCAAGGCACGGGCCAAGGGGGGTGCCACCCCGGCCGGTGCCGCCGCTGATCCCGTCCTGACCCCGCGCATCAATGGCAAGACGACCGACCGCCCGGCACGCCGCCGCTTCAGCCGGCGCAGCGTGCGCACGGCGGCCCTTGGCGGCGCGGGCCTGGCCCTGTCCGGCCTGGTCCTGCTGGGCGCCGGCTGGTTCGCCGACCTGCCGCAGCGCCTGAACGCCGAAGTGGCGCTGGTGCTGGCCGATGCCGGCCTGACGGTGCAGAACGTGACCGTGGTCGGGCGGCACGACACGCCGCCCGATGCGGTGCTGGACGCGCTGCGCGTGCGCCGCGGCGATCCCATCCTGTCGGTCGATCCCGAACAGGCCCGCGTGGCGCTGGAGCAGCTGGGCTGGGTCAAGCAGGCGCGGGTGCGCCGCGCCCTGCCCGACACGCTGCATATCGAACTGGTCGAGCGGCGCCCGATGGCGATCTGGCAGCACCAGGGCGTCACCCGCGTGATCGACCATGACGGCAAGGTCATCGGCGAGAACGGCGAGCGCTTCCGCAACGAACTGCCCTTGGTCGTCGGCGCCGACGCGCCCGCCAAGGCGGCGGACCTCTTGAAGATGCTGGCGACCCAGCCGGCCCTGGCCCAGCGGGTCACGGCGTCGATCCGCGTTGGCGGCCGGCGCTGGAACCTGACGCTGGACAACGGGGTGGAGGTGCGCCTGCCGGCCGACGCGCCGGATGCCGCCTTTGCCGAGCTGGCGCGCCTGGACCAGCACTATGCGCTGCTGGGCCGCGACATCGTCGGCATCGACCTGCGCCTGCCCGACCGGCTGGTCGTGAAGCTCTCGTCCGGCGCGGTCGAGACCCGCGCCGTCGCCGGCAAGGATACCTGAGCCATGGCGGTCGGGCGCAATTCCCTGGTCGCGGCCCTGGATGTGGGAACATCCAAGGTCGCCTGCTTCATCGCCCGGTTCGAGGGCGGTCTGCCCCGGGTCGTCGGCGTGGGGCAGCAGGCCAGCCGTGGCATGCGCGCCGGCACCATCACCGACATGGAGGCGACCGAGCAGTCGATCCGCGCCGCGGTCGAGGCCGCCGAGCGCATGGCGGGCGAGACCGTGCGCGAGGTCTTCGTCAATGTCTCCGGCACGACCATCGCCTCGCAGAGCTTTGGCGTGGAGGTCGGCATCGCGGGGCGCGTGATCGCCGATGCCGACCTGCGCCGCGTCCTGTCCCAGGGCCGCGCCCAGTACCGGCCGCCCGACCGCGAAGTGCTGCACGCGATCCCCATCGGCTATGCGATCGACGGCGCCCGCGGCATCCGCGATCCCCGCGGGATGTATGGCGAGCGCCTGGGCGTCGACATGTATGTGGTGACGGCCCAGGCGGGACCGGTGCGCAACCATTCGGTCTGCGTCGCGCGCAGTCACCTGGGCATTGCCGGCATGGTCGTCTCGCCCTATGCGGCGGGCCTGGCCTGCCTGGTCGACGACGAGATGGAACTGGGCATCACGGTGATCGACATGGGCGGGGGCACCACCTCCATCGCCGTGTTCTATGACCGGATGCTGGTCCACGCCGCCGTGCTCGGCATTGGCGGCATGCACGTCACCAACGACATCGCCCGCGGCCTGCTGACGCCCATGGCCGACGCCGAGCGGATGAAGACGCTCTATGGCTCGGCCATGCCGGGGGCGCGCGACGACCAGGAAACGATCGACGTGCCCCAGGTGGGCGAGACGGATCACATCTCGCCCAACCATGTGCCGCGCTCGGTGCTCAACGCGATCATCCGCGCGCGGGTGGAGGAGACGTTCGAGCTGGTCGCCAAGCACCTGGCCCAGGCCGGGCTGCAGCGCCTGGGCGGGCGCAAGATCGTCCTGACCGGCGGCGCCAGCCAGTTGCAGGGCACGCGGGACCTGGCGGCCCAGGTCCTGGGCAAGCAGGTGCGCATCGGCCGCCCGATCGGCATCAGCGGCCTGCCCGAAGCCACCTCCGGCCCGGCCTTCTCGGTCTGCGCCGGCCTGATCAACTACGCGGCCCGCGCGCCGGTCGAGGCCCTCCTCGCCGGACCGCCGGCCGAAGAACCCGCAAGCCCCGGTCCGATGCGCCGCATCGGCCTGTGGCTGAAGAACAACTTCTGATGACCCGACACACCGCCATTGACCGAATTGGGGGGGCCGACGGCCCCGGAAAGGAGATCGCGTAAATGATCACCCTGACTCAGCCGGACGCCGTCGAACTTCGGCCCCGTATCACCGTGTTTGGCGTCGGCGGAGCCGGCGGCAACGCGGTCAACAACATGATCGACTCCAAGCTTGAAGGGGTCGAGTTCGTCGTTGCGAACACCGACTCCCAGGCCCTGGCCCATTCGCGGGCGACCCGGCGCATCCAGCTGGGCCGCAACGTGACGCAGGGGCTGGGTGCCGGCGCCCGTCCCGAGATCGGCCGCGCCTCGGCCGAGGAGGCGATGGACCTGATCACCGAGTACATCACCGGCAGCCACATGTGCTTCATCACCGCCGGCATGGGCGGTGGCACGGGCACCGGCGCCGGCCCCGTCATCGCCCGCGCGGCGCGGGAGTTGGGCGTGCTGACGGTGGGCGTGGTGACCAAGCCGTTCCAGTTCGAGGGCGCGCACCGCATGCGCGTGGCCGAGGCGGGGATCGAGGCGCTGCAGGAATTCGTCGACACCCTGATCATCATCCCGAACCAGAACCTGTTCCGCGTGGCGAACGAGAAGACGACGTTCGCCCAGGCCTTCGCCATGGCCGACAACGTCCTGCATTCGGGCGTGCGCGGCGTCACCGACCTGATGATCATGCCGGGCCTCATCAACCTCGACTTCGCCGACGTGCGCACGGTGATGAGCGAGATGGGCAAGGCCATGATGGGCACGGGCGAGGCGACGGGCGACCGCCGCGCGATCGAGGCGGCGGAGGCGGCCATCTCCAACCCGCTGCTGGACGAGGTGTCGATGAAGGGCGCGCGCGGCGTGCTCATCAACATCACCGGCGGCCTGGACCTGACCCTGTTCGAGGTGGACGAGGCGGCCAACCGCATCCGTTCCGAGGTCGACCCGGACGCCAACATCATCGTCGGGAGCACCTTCGACCAGGAGATGGACGGCCGCATGCGCGTGTCCGTCGTGGCGACGGGCATCGAGATGGAGGCCCAGCGCGCGGCCCCGCCGCAGCACCTGACCGGCAACGTGACGGCGATCCCGCGCCGCACGCCCGAGGTGCGCGAGGCCGCCCCCCAGCGTCCGGCGGCGTTCTCCGGCTTCGGCCTCAGCGGTGGCGGTGGGGGCGGTGCCGCGACGGCGCAGCGCCTGGAGCCCGTGCACGAGCCGGTGACCGCCCAGGCCCAGCCCGAGCCGGTCGTGGCCCAGGCGCAGCCGGCTCCCCAGGCCTACCAGGCGCCGCAGCCCCAGGTCGCAGCGCCGGTGCGGGACGAGCAGCCGCAGGCGGGCTATGCCCGCGCGGTCCAGCCGGCACCGCAGGTGGCCCCGCCGCCGCCGGCCCGGCCAGCCGTGTCGTCGCAGGGCGGTGCCTTCATCGCGCCGCGCCCGGTCAGCCCGAGCCCGACCCCGGGCCGCCCGGCGCAGCAGGTGCAGAACCCGTTCGCCGAGACCCAGGCTGCCGCCCCGCGGCGCAAGTCGCTGGGCCTCAGCCTGATCGAGCGGGTGACCGGCCGCCGCAGCGAGCCGGCGGCACCGCCCGCGCCGGCGCCGCAGCCCGCCGTCGACCCCTATGCCCGGGCGCCGCAGCGCGAGCCTCTGGTCCAGCCCCCGCTGACCCAGCAGCACGCGCCCCAGGCCCAGCCGCAGACGCCGGTGCCGCAGGCCCAGGCCCCGCACAGCCCTGCGCGCGAAAGCAGCCGGCTGGACCGCCTGGACCCGCATGACCGCGTCATGCCGGCCCGCGCGGGAACCGACGACCAGCTGGAAATCCCGGCCTTCCTGCGCCGCCAGGCCAACTGACCGGCGCAAGGTCCCAGGAAGAAGCCCGGCGCGAGCGATCGCGCCGGGCTTTTTTTGTACGGACCGGGGAGATGGCGGACACTTCTGGCATGAGGCGGAGGACGTAAGCTGGCGCGGCTAAGCCGCACCGCTTCAATACAGTCCGGCCTGCGGGTCAATGATCCGCGGGCTTTGCCGCACCCGGTGGGGCGGCGCCGCTGATGCCGCGCACGGCCGGCATCACCAGGACCAGGGCGGCGAAGCAGGCCGCCATGAACAGCAGGGCATCGGCGAAGGTGAGCGCCCAGGCCTGCTGCTGGACCAGGGCGTGCAGCATCTTCAGCGCGGCCGGGTCGGCGTCCAGCATGCCGCCGTTCATGTCGCCCATCTGCCCGCTCAGCCCCTCCAGCATGTCGGTCGCGACGTCACGCCCCCAGCGCACGTTCTCGGACAGGCGCAGCATGTGGTGGGCCATGCGCTCGGTCAGCATGGTCGAGATGACGGCAAGGCCGATGGCGCCGCCCAGGTTGCGCATCAGGCTGAACAGGCCGCTGCCGCCCTTCAGCTCCTGCGGCGGCAGCGTGCCGATCGCGATGATGTTGGCGGGGAAGACACAGAACATGTAGCCGAAGCCGCGCAGGCACTGCGGAATGATCATGTCGTTGAAGCCCGATTCCGGGGTCAGCTGGGCCTGGAGATAGGCCGAGACGCCAACCACGATCAGGCCGAATGCCATGACCACGCGCAGGTCCAGGAAGCGCGACGACATGCTGACGAACGGCACCGCCAGCATCTGGCAGGCCCCCGTCATCGCCATGATCGTGCCAATCTGGAAACTGTCATAGCCCAGCACGCGCGCAAGGTAGAGCGGCACGACAAAGGTCGAGCCATAGAGGCCGATGCCGACGATGAAGGCCGACAGGCAGCCGAACGAGAAGTTGCGATAGCGGAAGACCTTCAGGTCGACGATCGGCCTGCCATAGGTCAGCATCCGCCAGAAGAAATAGACCCCGGACACGGTTGCCACCAGCGTGAACAGGCTGATCACGTCCGACTGGAACCAGTCCTCCTTCGTGCCTTCCTCCAGCACGTATTGCAGGCTGCCCAGGAAGATCGCGACGGCGAGCACCCCCGGCCAGTCGAAGCCCTTGACCAGTGACCAGTCGGGCTTGTCGATGTCCATCAGCAGGGCCACGCCGATCGTCACCACGATGCCGGGGGCCAGGTTGATCAGGAACAGCCAGTGCCAGGACAGTTCCGAGGTGATCCAGCCGCCCAGCGTCGGCCCCAACGTGGGCCCCAGCGTGATGATCAGCGCCGTCACCATCGACGCCTTGCCCGAGCGGGGGCCGTCAAAGACCATGTAGCTGGTGGCGAACATGACCGGGATCATCGCCCCGCCCAGGAAGCCCTGGATGGCACGGAACAGGATCATCGAGTTGATGTCCCAGGCCAGCGCACACAGCAGGCTGGACAGGGTGAAGCCGGCCGACGATATCACGAACAGCCAACGGGTCGACAGCAGCCGGGACAGGAAGCCGCTGAGCGGGATGACGATGACTTCCGCGATGAGGTACGACGACTGGATCCAGCCGATCTCGTCCGGGGCCGCGTTCAGGCCGGCCTGGATCTCGGCAAGCGAACTGGCCACGATCTGGATGTCGAGCACGGCCATGAACATGCCGAGCGCCATGCAGTAGAAGCCGACCAGGATCTCGATCCGGCGCCCGCGCGAGGCGCCCTGCCCGATCGGCTGCGGCGCGGCGGGGGCGGCGGTCGTCGACATAGCGGACGTCCGCTGTGCGCGCTCAGTCCGCCGGCGCGTCGCGGACGGAGGCCAGCGCCGCCCCCGCCTGCGGCGGCGTGCCGGGGGCGGAGGTGTCGACCGTGGCATGGACCGACAGGCCCGGCCGCAACATGCCATTGCCCAGGTCGTCCAGCACGATGCGCACGGGCACCCGCTGCACCACCTTGGTGAAGTTGCCGGTCGCGTTCTCTGGCGGCAGCAGGCTGAACAGCGCACCGCTGGCGGGTGCCAGGCTTTCGACATGGCCGCGCAGGACAAGGTCGGGATAGGCATCGACGGTGATCGTCACCGGCTGCCCCAGCCGCATCTTGCCCAGCTGCGTTTCCTTGTAGTTCGCCTCGACCCACAGCGCATGCAGCGGCACCACCGCCATGATGCGGGCGCCCACCCGGACATACTGGCCCGGGACCACGGAGCGGTTGCCGACCACGCCGTCGACCGGCGCGCGGATGACGGCATGGTCCAGATCCTGCCGCGCCAGGTCCAGCGCGGCCTCCGCCTGGCGCAGCATGGCCTGGAGCTCGCCCCGCTCGGACTCGATGACCGACAGGGCACCCTGCTGGGCGGTAATCATGGCGCTGGCCCGGTTGCCCGCCGCCTGGGCCTTGGCCAGGTCGGCCTCCAGCGTGTCGAAGCGCTGGCGCGAGACGTATTGGCTGTTGGCCAGCGGCTGCATGCGGTCGCGGTCGCGCCGGGCGCGTCGCAGCTCGGCCGCGGCGCTGGCCTGCTCGGCCTGGGCGGCGTTGATCATCGAGCCTTGCGAGGCCAGGCGGCTTTCCAGGTTGCTGAGGGCGGCCTGGCGGGCGGCAACCGTCGCCTCGGCCTCGGCCACGCGTGCCTCGAACTCCTGGGCATCCAGGCGGACCAGGACGTCGCCCGCCTTGACCATCTGGTTGTCGCTGACCAGGACCTGGGCCACATAGCCCGCGACCTTGGGCCCGATGGGGGCGATGTCGGCATGGATATAGGCGTCGTCCGTCGACACCAGGTGACGGGTGCTGATGTACCAGTACACGCCCGCGCCAACGACCAGCGCGAAGACGATCAGAACGCCTGCCAGTACGCCACGGCGCATCGGTCGCGACCCTCCCCAGGGTTCCTTGTGAATTGCGGTCCTTGAACTGAACCGTTCAGTTCAGTTACCTCTATGCCCTATTGAACGAAGGGTCAACACGAATGGCCACCGAAGCCGCCTCGACCACCGACGCATCGCCGAAGCGCGATGCCATCATGGCGGGCGCCTGGGCGGTGTTCCTGGAACATGGCTATGGCTCCACCACGATGGATGCCGTGGCCCGCGCGGCCGGCGTGTCCAAGGCGACGGTCTATGCCTACTTCCCGGGGAAGCAGGACCTGTTCGGGGCGGCCATGAACAACGGCGCGCGCGAACGTTTCAGCGCCTTCGTCAACCAGTCGCCCGATCCCCACGACGTGGAGGCGGGCCTGCGCCAGATCGCGCACGCCTATGCCGCCGTCGTGATGGAGCCGGACACGATCCGCTTCAACCGGCGCCTGGTGGCGGAGGTCGACCGCTTCCCCGAACTGGGCCGCATGCTGTACGAGCAGGCCTTCTCGGTGGTGCGCGAAGGCATCGCCGACTTCGTCCGCGCCGCCGTGTCGGCGGGCACGCTGGTGGCGGACGATCCAGGCCTGGCGGCCGACCAGTTCCTGGCCCTGATCCGCGGCGACTTCTACTATCGCGGGTTGCTGGGCGTGCCGCCCGCGCGCAGTCCGGACCAGGCGATCGACCTGGCCATCCGCACCTTCCTGGCGGCATTCGGCCGCCCCGCCTGAGGCCCCCCTGCGGGTGGCTGTGATCATTCCGTAACCGGGCGGGCAGCCGACTGTGGCGCCGCAATCCGCCGCAGTCCTGCCACGGTCAAGCGTCACCAGACGTGATGTCCGGCGGATGGCAAGGGGACCCCGCCCCCTGCTATTGTCCGGCCCGTTCTGACCGGCGGGACGCAGCCCGTCCCGCATCCAATCGCCGGCCACCCGTGACCGACATCATCCCGACGATCTTCCTGCTTGCCAGCCTGCTGGGCCTGGTCAGCTTCCTGCCGCCCCTGGCGCACCGGCTTGGCGTGCCGCTGGCCGTGCTGCTGGCGGCGGTCGGGGTGGGGCTGGGCCTGCTGGCGACCTTTGGCAGTCATTTCCGGGGCATGGGCCCGATCGCCGAGGTGGTGGGCACGCTGGGCGAGTTCGAGATCACCTCGGCCGTCTTCCTGTACGTCTTCCTGCCCGTGCTGCTGTTCGAGGCGAGCCTGGGGATGGACGTGCGGCGCCTGATGGATGACCTGGGGCCGGTCCTGCTGCTGGCCATCGTCGCCGTCGTCGTCTCCACGCTCGTCGTCGGCCTGGCGCTGGCCTGGACGTCGCAGTACGGGCTGATCGCCTGCCTGCTGCTGGCGGCCGTGATTTCGACGACCGACCCGTCCGCGGTGGTTGCGATCTTCCGCGACCTGGGCGCGCCCAGCCGCCTTCTCGTCCTGGTGGAGGGCGAGGCGCTGTTCAATGACGCCGCCGCGATCGCCCTGTTCACCTTCCTCGTGCCGATCCTGGCCTATCACCAGGAGCTCGACCTGGGCGAAGGCGTGCGCTTCTTCGCCCGCGCCTTCATCGGCGGCATGGCCACGGGCTGGGTGCTGGCAATGGGCCTGGTCACGGCCGTCGCCTACCTGAAGCGGCATGGACCTGCCGAGATCACGCTGAGCGTCGCGGTCGGCTACCTGTCCTATATCGTGGCCGAACACTATTTCCATTTCTCGGGCGTCGTCGCCGTGGTGACCGCCGCGCTGACCTTCGGCACGCTGGGCCGCACGCGCATCGCGCCCGAGAACTGGGAGGCGATGCACAAGGCCTGGCAGCAGCTTGGCTTCTGGTCGTCGTCGCTGATCTTCGTCTTCGCCTCGATGCTGATCCCGCGCACGCTGGAAGGTGCGACCTGGACCCATGCCTGGCTGCTGGCGGTGATGATCGTCGCGGCCCTGGTGGCGCGCGCGCTGGTCCTGTTCGGCCTGCTGCCGGTCATGCGGGTGATGAACCTGGCCCAGCGCATCGACAATGCCTACAAGACGGTCATCGTCTGGGGGGGCTTGCGCGGCGCCATCACGCTGGTCCTGGCCCTGGCCGCGACCGAGAACCGGATGCTGCCCAGCGAGACGCGGCAGTTCATCGGCGTTCTGGCCACCGGCTTCGTGCTGTTCACGCTGTTCGTCAACGCGCTGACGCTGAAGCCGCTGATCCGCCTGCTGGGCCTGGACCGTATCTCGGCGGCCGACCTTGCCATGCGCGACCGGGTCCTGGCCCTGAGCCTCGCCTCCGTCCAGGAGAACGTGGAGCGGGTTGCCCGCGAATACCGCATCGACGACGCGCCCGCGCGGGAAGTGGCGGGCTTCTACGCCCGGCGGCGCGAGCAGGTCGAGCACCATGACGAGTTGAAGCTGTCGGACGACGACCGCATCTATATCGGCCTGATGACGCTGTCGAACCGGGAGATGGAGCTGTGCCTGGCACGCTTCAACGCACGCATCATCGGGCGCGCCATCACGGCCACGATGACCACCCATGCCAGCCGCCTGCGTGACGCGGTCAAGACCGGCGGCGTGGTGCGGGACGACGGCTCCCGCCTGCCGGAGACCGCCCGGCCCAAGGATGGCGAGGGGGCGATCCTGGCCTATCGCACCATGGCCGACCGGGCCAACCGCTTTGGCCTGACCTTTCGTCTGGCGTTGACGCTGCAACGCCGGCTGGGCGTGACCGGGCCGCTGGCGACGCAACTGGCCCGCCGCTTCGAGGTCTTCCTGATCAGCCAGTCGGTCGTGCGCGACCTGATCGCGTTCAACCAGAAGAAGCTGGGGCCGCTGCTGGGCGAGGCGGTGCAGGACCGCCTGGACACGGTCCTGGGCCAGCGCCTGGATGGCATCCAGGACCGCCTGGCCGCGCTGAAGCTGCAATATCCCGACTATGCCAACCGGCTGCAGTCCAGCTACCTGGCGCGCGCCGCCCTGGGCCGGGAGCGTCAGGAATACGCCATGCTGCGCGAGGAATCGGTGATCGGTTCCGAGATCCACCAGGACCTGGAGCGTGATGTCGACCGGCGGGCGGTGCAGCTGGAGCAGCCGCCGCGCCTCGACCTTGGCCTGTCGCGCGAGGCCCTGCTGGCCCGCGTGCCGATGTTCGCCAGCCTGGACGGCGCGCGCCTGACGGCCATTGCCCGCATCATGCGGCCGGCTTTGGCCTTGCCCGGCGAGCGCATCATCACCAAGGGCGAGCGCGGCGATTCGATGTTCTTCGTCTCCTCCGGGGCCGTCGAGGTCGAGGTCGAACCCCAGCCCGTGCGCCTGGGCAGCGGCGCCTTCTTCGGCGAGATCGCCCTGCTGTTCGGCCAGCCGCGCAACGCCAATGTGCGGGCGCTGGGCTATTGCCAGCTGCTGATCCTGGAGTCGCGCGACTTCGATCGCCTGCGCAATGCCGACCCGGCGATCGGCCAGCACATCACCGAAGTCGCCCGCACGCGGGTCCACCCCCAGCCCGCCTGAGCGCCAGACCAACCTGGGGTCCCTCCCCCATCCCTGCGGAACGGGGGAGGGTCCATCGCGTCAGGCCGCGGCCGTCTCCAGGAAGGGATAGTCGGTATAGCCGACCGGCCCCGGCGAGTAGAAGGTCGGGCGGTTGTAGGGCGTCAGTTCGGCATTGATCTCCAGCCGGCGCGGCAGGTCGGGGTTCGAGATGAAGTAGCGCCCGAATGCCACGGCGTCGGCCTGGCCCTTTTCCACGACGGCGATCGCCTCGTCCCGCATATAGCCGCCGGCGGCGATCAGCTTGCCCCTGTAGACCGGGCGGAAGACCTCGCTGGACGAGCGCTCGTCGGTGGGCGTGGCACCGGCGCCGGCACCCGCGGAGCGCGGCTCGATCAGGTGGACAAAGGACAGGTTCAGCGGGTTCAGCGCCTCCAGCACCGTGGTGTAGGTGTGGACCGGATCGCTGTCATGGCTGTCGGCCGAGCCGAAGGGCGAGAGGCGGATGCCGGTGCGCTCCGGCCCCCAGACGCCGACCACCGCGTCCACCACCTCGCGCAGGAAGCGGCTGCGGTTCTGGGCCGAGCCGCCATAGGCGTCGGTCCGGCGGTTGGTATAGTCGTTTGTGAACTGCTCGATCAGGTAGCCATTGGCGCCGTGCACCTCGACCCCGTCGAAGCCTGCCTGCTTGGCCAGCTCCGCGCCGCGGCGGTACTGCGCAACGATCTGGGCGATCTCCTCGACCGTCGCGGGGCGCGGCGTCTCGTACGGGACGGGCCCGGCATTGGCGCTCAGCGCGCGACCCTTGGCCGGGACGTCCGAGGCGGAAATCGGCGGGCGCCCGTCCTCCTGATAGCTGGAGTGCGAGATGCGCCCGACGTGCCAGAGCTGCAGCACGATCAGGCCGCCCTTGGCATGGACCGCGTCGGTCACCAGGCGCCAGCCCTCGGCCTGCTCCTCGGTATGGATGCCGGGCGTGCCGGGATAACCCTGGCCCTGGCGCGAGACCTGCGTCGCCTCCGCGATCAGCAGGCCGCCCGGCGTGCTGCGCTGGGCGTAGTACTCGGCATTCAGCGGCGTCGGCACGTTGCCCGGCAGGGCGGCCCGCATGCGGGTCAGCGGCGCCAGGACGACGCGGTGCTGAAGCGCCAGCGCGCCGAGCGTCAGGGGCGAGAAGAGCTTGGGCTTTGTCATGTCGGATCCTGTATGGGGCAGGCTTCCCTAGCACGCCCCGCCGGATCGCGCTCCTGGCCCGAATACCAGCGCAAGACCAGTGTGGAATCTAGAAGCGGCCTTCGCCGAGCCCCGGCAAGTGGCGACTTCCCTTCCCGCTCATCCCCGCGAAGGCGGGGATCCAGAGCCACATGGACCTGCGCTTGCGGCCCCTGGATCCCCGCCTTTGCGGGGATGAGCGGTTTAATTGTTGTTCATCCGCGCATCACACCCGCCGCTTCAGGAAGTCGAGGACGGCGGTGTTGAAGGCCTGGGGCTGGTCGATGTTGACGGCGTGGCCGGCGTTCGGGATCACGATCTTTTCCGCACCCGGGATCTTGGCCGCCATGTAGTCGCTGGCCGCCAGGAAGGGCGTGTCGTCGGCGCCGACCACGACCAGGGACGGCACCGCGATCGTCGACAGGCTGTCGATGATCCGCGAATCCTTCTGGGTCAGCATGCCGCGCGCGGCCCGGACCAGGCCCTCGACGCTGCGATGCCGGCTCATCGCCATTTCCTTGCTCATGCGCTGGAGTGCGGCCAGGCCCGACTGCTCGAACCGTTCGGCCGTGCGGTGCGCGGTCTGGTTCCACGCCTCCCGCGGCGGATCCTTGCGGAAGCCGGGGCCGGTATCGATGATCAGCAGGGCGCGCACCCGCTCAGGGTGCGCCACGTGGAAGGCCAGCGACATGTAGCCGCCCAGCGACAGGCCGCCGACGATGGCGGTCCTGGCCCCGACGGCGTCCAGGATCGCCGCCATGTCGGCGACCGTCGCTTCCTCCGAATAGAGATCCTGGTCGGCGGGGCTGTCGCTGGCACCATGGCCACGCATGTCCCACAGGACCAGGCGATGGTCGCGCGACAGTGCCTCGATCTGTCCGGCCCACATGCCCGACGTGGCCGAATAGCCGTGGGAGAGCAGCAGCACGGGTGCATCGGCGGGCCCATGCACCTCGTAATGGATGGCGACGCCGTCGCGGTTCAAGGTGGCCATTTGCCCAACTCCCATCAGCGGCCGACGAAGCGGCCGGGGCGGCGCTCGGCCACCGCGCGGACGCCCTCGGCATGGTCGGCCGTGTCCATCAGCCAGGCCTGTTCCTTCTGCTCCCGCTCCGTCGCGGCCATCACGGCATCGGCCAGGCCGGCGCGGATCGTGGCCCGGGTCGAGACGATGGCCAGCGGCCCGTTCTCGGCAATCTCCGCCGCCAGGGCGTGGGCATCGGCCCGCAGGTTTTCCGCGCTGGTCAGGACGTCGACCATGCCCCAGTCGTGCGCCGTGGCGCCGTCGATGCGCCGCCCGGTCAGGAACAGGAGAGAGGCCCGCTGCGCCCCGATCAGGCGCGGCAGGGTGTGCGTCAGGCCGAAGCCCGGATGGAACGAGATCTTGACGAAATTGGCGGCAAAGCGCGCCTCGGGCGAGGCGACGCGGAAGTCGGACACCAGGGCAACCCCCAGGCCGCCGCCGATCGCCGCCCCCTGGATCGCCGCCACGACCGGCTTTTTCGTGCGGAACAGGCGCACGGCGGCTGTATAGAGCGGGTTGGTCTGGACGGCCGGGCCGTCGCTGCCGCCGGGCGGCCGCGCGGTGAAGTTGGCACCGGCGCAGAACGACTTGCCCTGCGCCGCCAGGACGATGGCGCGGCAGTCCGCCACCTCGTCCAGCGCCTCGAATGCGGAAGCGATGTCGGCGATCAGGATGTGGTCGAAATAATTGTGCGGCGGGCGCTGGATCTCGACCGTGGCCACATGCCCGTCCAGGCTTACGCCCACGTCGCCGTAGCGTTCTGCAACCATCGTCCGACCCTCCCCTGTCGTTCTTCTGTTGGACGGAGGATGAACGACCGCGTGGCCGAGCGAAACCCCGAATGGACCGCGCCTGGATCAGATCAGGGGGGTGATCTGCGGCGGCTCCGTTTCGCGCCGGCGGTGACCAGGCCATGGGCCCGGGCGAGCAGGTCGGCGACAAGCGCCTCATCCGACGCATCCAGGTGGATGCGGGTCCAGCCCTTGGCCCCCCAGGCGCCAGGCACCGGAGAGAGCGCCGCGGGTTCCGCGGCACAGAGCGCTTCCTGCGCCATGGGGTCGAGCTTGACCACCGCATGGCCAGCCTCGGCATGAAGGGTCGCGAAGATGCGACCCTTCACCCGGAAGTCAGCCGTGCCCATGTGGCTGCTCTCGACGGCATCCGGCTGAGCCAGGGCCAGCCGGCGAAGGTCGTCGGGCGTTGCCATGGGCGCCGCCTCGCGTCGTCAGGCAGCGAAGCGGGGGGCTCGCTTCTCCATTTCGGCGGTCACGGCCTCGACCTGGTTGGGCGTGCCCATGATCTTGACCTGCTCGCTCGATTCCGCCTGCAGGATCGCGCCGGCATCGGCATCGGAGTAGTTGTTGATGATGCGCTTGGCGGCGCGGATCGCGTCCGGGTTCTTGCGCGCGATCTCCCGCGCGGTGGCCAGGGCCTCGGCGCGCGGATCGTTGCAGACGCGCGTGGCGAAGCCAAAGGCCAGCGCCTCCTCCGCGGTGAAGATGCGCGCGGTATAGGTCAGTTCGCGGACCACGTCCTCGCGCGCCAGGCGGCGCATGATCGCCATGCCGGCCATGTCGGGCACCAGGCCCCACTTGGCCTCCATCACCGAGAGCTTCGTGCCCGGCGCCATGTAGCGCATGTCCGCCCCCAGGGCGACCTGGAAGCCGCCGCCGAAGGCGACGCCATGGACCGCCGCGATCACCGGCACCGGCATCTCGCGCCAGACCCAGACGGCATACTGGGCGTTGTTGCAGATGCCGTGGGTCCGCTCCTCCAGCGAGCCGCCGGCGGAGGATACGCGCGGGCCTTCGCCCCCTTCGCGCATGCGGGCGAAATTGCTGGTGTCCAGGCCGGCGCAGAAGGCGCGGCCCTCACCCGACAGGACGATGGCGCGCAGGCTCTTGTCCGCCTTCAGCCGGTTGCCGGTCTCGACCAGCGCTGCGAACATGTGCGGGTCCAGCGCATTCATCTTGTCGACCCGGATCAGCCGGACATCGGCCACGCCGTCCGTGATCTCGACACTGATCCGTTCGTTCGCACTCATTGCGTCATCCTCCCGAGACGATCCCCGATCCGCTTGCGCGATCTCTACGCGCTCTGTTTAGCCTCAGACCAGCGCGGAGAGAACCGTGTTCTACCGCCGGGTCGACACGTCACGCCGATTGCGGCTCAATCGGCGCCCCACACGTGGGACAGCCCAGGATCGCCAGAAGACGCCCATGCCATTGACCGATTTCGAGGACCTCGCCCTCCATGTCGAGGTGCACGAGGGGACGGGGCCGCACCTGCTGCTGCTGCACGGCTTCCTGTCCAGCCGGGCCCAATGGCGGGTCAACCTGGCGGGCCTGGCGCGCGTCTGCCGGCCGGTGGTGGTGGAGCTGCTGGCCCATGGCCGCTCCGCGGCACCGGAGGATGAGACGCCTTATCGCGTCGCGTCCTATGTCGCGGCGTTCGAGCACCTGCGCCAGCGCCTGGGCGCGGAACGCTGGGCCGTGTGCGGCCAGTCGTTCGGCGCCGGCATCACCTGGCGCTATGCGCTGAGCCATCCCGACCGCGTCCTGGCGCAGGTTGCGACCAATTCCATGTCCGCGTTCCAGCCCGCCGGGAAGCTGGGCACGCCTGCGCAGATCGCGGAGCGGGCGGCGGCGATCGCGGCGGGAGGGGCTGAGGCGATCGCCGCCCTGCCCTTCCATCCCAGCAATGCCCGGCGCTTCCCGGACGCGGTGCGGGACGAGATGGTGGCCGATGCGGCCCTGATCCCGGCTGAGGGCCTGGCCCGCTGCATGGCCGTGACGGTCCCCGGCCTGTCGGTGGCGGCGGATGTGGCCGCGACCCGCGTGCCCAGCCTGCTGGTCAACGGATTGTGGGAAAAATCCTTCCAGCCGCTGCGCCAGGCCCTGCCCGGCCAGCTGCCGGGCGTCGAGGTGGTCGACCTGGAGGGCGGGCATTCGATCAATGTCGAAGTGGCCGATGGCTTCAATGCCGCAGTCGGCGCATTCCTGGCGCGACACGCCGGGGGCCGCTAGGCTGCGCCCCCACAAGGATAAATCCCCTGGGGAGGATGAGCATGACGCTGAAGATCTATGGCATTCCGGGATCGCGGGCCTATCGCACCTTCTGGATGGCGCTGGAAATGGGTGTGCCGTTCGAGTCGGAGCCCGTCTTCTATGCCAAGCCCGAATCGATCACGCCGGAATTCCTGAAGGCCAATCCCAACAACCGCGTGCCGGCGATCGATGACGAGGGGCTGACCCTCTATGAATCGATGGCGATCAACCTCTATCTGGCGCGCAAGCATGGCGGCCCCCTGGCGCCGACCAACCTGGCCGAGGAAGGCAAGGCGCTGCAGTGGAGCTTCTGGGCGATGAGCGAGCTGGAGGCGAATTCGCTGCAGCTGGCCATGCACCGCATGTTCCTGCCGGAGGGCCAGCGCGACCCCGCCAAGGCCGAGGCCGCGAACGCCGCCCTGCAGAAGCCGCTGGCCGTGCTGGAGCAGGCGCTGGCCGATCAGCCCTACCTGCTGGGCGACCGCTTCACCGTGGCCGACCTGAACGTCGCCGCCGTCCTGTCCTGGGCGCGCACGGTCAAGATCGACCTGGGGGCGTTCCCCAAGGTCGAGCAGTGGCTGACGGCATGCCTGGGCCGGCCCGCGGCGGGACAGGCCCGCAAGGGCAAGGCAGCCTGAGGGTCGAGTGTCCGGCGGGGCGGGTGTTCCGGGCAACGGAACCAGCCCCGCCTTTGGCCATGTTTTGATGACGTCGGCCCTGTCTTTTGCGTTGCAGCAATAGCGGAGACCCGGGCGGAGTGGCACACTTCGCCATCCCATCCGTGCCAGCCGGAGCCGTCCCCATGACCGAGCACGTCACGATCGTTCCCAAGAAGCACCTGATCCCGCCCGCCCGGACCGAGGCAGAGGCGCGCGAGGCGCTGGCCGCGGCCTATCGCCTGTTCTCGCTCTACCGGATGACGGACCTGATCTACACGCACCTGACGGCGCGGGTGCCGGACGACCCGGACTGCTTCCTGGTCATCGACTATGGCATGCAGTTCGACGAGGTGACGCCCAAGAACCTGGCCAAGGTCGACAAGCACGGCAATGCGGTCGACGGCGGCGCCTGCAACCCGGCCGGCTTCACCATCCATTCCGCGATCTATAACGCCAGGCCTGACGTCAATTCGGCCATGCACCTGCACACCCGCGCGGGCATGGCAGTGTCGACGCTGGAATGCGGTCTGCTGCCGATCAGCCAGTTCTCGCTGCAGTTCTACAACCGCGTTGCCTATCACGACTATTGCGGCATCGCGCTGGACCTGGCGGAGCGCGAGGCCCTGGCCCGCGACCTGGGCAACCACGACGTCATGATCCTGCGCAACCACGGCACGCTGTCGGTGGGCCGCTCGGTGCAGGAGGCGTTCATCCTGCTGTTCTACCTGGAACGCTCGTGCGAGGTGCAGATCGCCGCGATGAATTCCGGCGCCAAGCTGATCATCCCCAGCCCCGAGGTGTGCGAGCACACCGCCCGCCAGTACGAGATGGGCGCCGAGGCCCTGGGCGACCTGGAATGGGCCCCCCTGCTCCGCGAACTCGACCGCAAGATGCCCGACTGGCGGGGGTGAGGCGCCGTTCCCACCTACGTCTCACCCGGCTTGTCCCTCCGGTCTGCACACATCTCCGCTGTAGCTGTCGACGCAATTCAGGCGTGTGATTTACCCGCTCATCCCCGCGAAAGCGGGGATCCAGGGGCCGCAGGGACAGCGCTGGTGGCCCTGGATTCCCGCTTTCGCGGGAATGAGCGGTAGTTCCGTCATCCGCCAGCCCTACTCCGCCGCCGCCGCCTTGTCGGCGGCTTGCGCCACGATGCGGTCGAGGGCGGCCAGGGCGGCGGGTCCCAGGATGTCGGCGGCCTTGTACTGCGTCATGCCGGGGGTCAGCGTGCGCAAGTAGGTGGCAAAGCCCGCGGCCATGTCGGGGCGCTGCGCCAGGTCGTCCAGCTTGTAGCGGTAGATGTGGATGGTGAAGAGGATGGCGCCAGTCCGCGGCAGCCGGCGCAAAGTTTGCCGCTCCATGCGGAAGTAGATCGTCTCGCCCGCATTGTCGGGATTGATTTCGCCCCGGTCGACCAGCAGGCGATTGCGCTCCCCCTTGCTGGCCGGCTGGAACAGGTCGGGGTGGCCAGCGATCGAGGCGTTGAGGCGCTGCACCGGGCGGTCCACCGCCAGCGCCTTGAAGAAGCGGGACATGGCGCCGCCGATCGTCTGGGCCAGGTCGGGCACGGGTCCGTGGATCTCGTGCAGCGGCCGGCCGATCTTTTCCGCCAGGCGCCAGAAGCTGGGGAAGCAGAGGTTGGCTGCGGTCAGGACATAGTCGCCGCCGTCATTCTCCTCCATCACGCACAAATCTTCCTGGACCAGGCGGCCAGCCAGTTCGAGCGGATGCTGCTCAGGCGGGTCGACGGTCCAGGTCTCCCCGGTCGGCAGCACCGTCAGGCGGCCGCCATCGCGCGTGAACACGTCGGGGAACTGGCGCGGCAGGTGGTCGGCCAGCAGTTCCAGCACCTCGGCACAGGCGGGTTCGGAGCCGGGCGTGACGGCAAGGACCGCGTCGCGCTCGTCCCGCAGCAGGTCGCGCTTCAGCGCGAGCTCGGTCGCGAACTCCTCGTCCACCGTGATCCACTCGGCTAGGCCGTCCAGGGGCGTGATGCCCATCCGCATCTTGTACGGACCGCCATCGAACGGGTTGTAGTGGATCCTGGCCATGCCGTGCCTCCTGTCCCCACCAGACTAGCAGGACCGCGCCGATGGTGCACCGCACCAGGCTCAAGCCCCTGTTGGAGAGGCGCCAAGCTGCAGGCGCGCGTCAGGCGGCCGGAGGCGTCCCGCGCCCACCGAATATCAGGTCCAGATACGCCTCGAACAGGAAGCCGATATCGAGCGGATGGCCGGGGTCCAGGACCATGTTGTTGATCACGCCCAGCCAGACCGGCCCCACCAGCAATTGGGGGTAGCGCAGCAGGGCGTCGCACTTCAGTTCGCCCCGGTCGTGCGCGATGCGGGCCAGCCGCTGCATCTGGGCCTGGAAGGGCTCAACCACACGGGTGCGATAGACATGGGCCAGGGTCGGGAACTCCACGCCCTCCGCGATCACAAGGTGGGCGACCGCCGCGCGGCCCTGGCGCTCGATCTGGTGCATGGCGGGCACCAAGGTGCGGCGCAGGAACGCTTCCACGCTCTCGCTCTCGCCGATGGTCGCGGCGTCGATCTCCACCAGGCTGTCGACGATGACGTCCTGCACGACCCCCTCGAACAGCGCCTCCTTGGTGGGGAAGTAGAGATAGGGGGTTCCCTTGGCGACGCCGGCCCGCCTGGCAACGGCTGCCATCGTGGTGCGGGCATAGCCAGTGTCCAGGAACTGCGCCAGGGCCGCGGTGACGATGGCGCCGCGCGTCTGCACCGCGCGTGCGGGCGCGCCGTCGGCGACCGCCTTTCGCGCAGGCCTGGCGGGCGTCTTCCGGTTGATCGAGATCCCCATACCCTCCCCGAGCCGGGCTCTTGCCGAACCCTGTCGTTTCCATTCCCGGTGGTCCGGGTTCTCCGCACGCTGTCGCACGGAAACCGGAACCAGAGTACCAGAGGACGCGGCGACGTTGCGTGTCGATCTGTGCCGCCAGGGCCACATTGCGGCCGGGGCCCCCACCCCTTGCGGGGTGGGGATCGTCTGCCTACTCGGCCGCTTCGAGGTCGAAGCGGTCGCCCAGCTTCCGGATCGCGGCGTCGCGCAGCGCGATCGAATGCTGGGTCGGGAACAGGCCGTTGGTGCCGTGATAGTCGCGCAGGACCTGGCGCGCCACCGTCACCTTGTGCACTTCCGTCGGCCCGTCGGCCAGGCCCATGTGGAAGCTCTCGATCACCTGTTCCGCGAACGGCATCTCAGGCGTCACACCCAGCGAGCCGTGCAGGTGCAGCGCCCGCGCCGCCACGTCGTGGAAGACCTTGGGCATGATCGCCTTGACCGCCGAAATGTCCTTCCGGACCTTCAGGTAGTCCTTGTACTTGTCGATCTTCCACGCGGTCTGAAGCACCAGCAGGCGGAACTGCTCGATCTCGGTCCAGCTGTCGGCGATCTTTTCCTGGACCATCTGCTTGTCGGCCAGCAGACCGCCTTGCGTCTCGCGGCTCAGGACGCGCTCGCACATCATGTCGAACGACTTCTTGACCTGGCCGATCGTCCGCATGGCGTGGTGAATGCGGCCGCCGCCCAGCCGCGTCTGGGCCACGACAAAGCCACCGCCCCGCTCGCCCAGCAGGTGGTCGCGCGGGACGCGCACGTTCTCATAGCGGAGGTACGCATGCGACGGCGTGCCGTGATGGCCGACCGGGCAATTGCGGATCATCGTGATGCCCGGCGTGTCGGCCGGCACGATGAAGGTCGACAGGCGCTTGTACGGGGGTGCTGCCGGATCCGTGACCGCCATGACGATCAGGAAGTCGGCCCAGTGGGCGTGGGACGAGAACCACTTCTCGCCATTGATCACCCATTCGTCGCCGACCAGTTCGGCGCGCGTGGTGAACACCTTGGGATCGGCTCCGCCCTGCGGCTCGGTCATCGAGAAGCAGGAGACGATCTCGTTGTCCAGCAGCGGCTTCAGGTACTTGGCCTTCTGCGCCTCGGTCCCGTAATGGGCCAGGATCTCGGCATTGCCGCTGTCGGGCGCCTGGCAGCCGAACACGATCGGGCCGAAGTGCGAACGGCCCAGGATCTCGTTGAGCAGGCCCAGCTTGACCTGGCCATAGCCCTGGCCGTTCAGCTCGGGGCCCAGGTGGCAGGCCCACATCTTCTGGCGCCGGACTTCCGCCTGCAGCGGCTTCACCGCGGCGTTGCGCTTGGGATCCTTCACGTCATAGGCATGGACGCCCAGGTAGTCGAGCGGCTCAACCTCTTCCTTCATGAACTTCTCGACCCAGTCCAGCTTCTCCTGGTACTCGGGATCGGTCTCGAAACTCCACATGATGCGTTTTCTCCCCTTCGGTCTTGAGGAGGGCATCATAGGCCGCCGCGCCGTCAATGCCAGCCCATGGGCCGTGCGGGCTAATGTTCCCGGGGCAGCGGGCCGCTGGACAACGGCGGCAGGGCGTCGATCGGGCCGGGGCCGGCCAGGCGCTGCTCGGCAAAGCCGAAGCCCCAGGCATGGTGCATGATCCCCAGGGCCAGCGGCAGCAGCAGCAGGCAGGGATCGCGTCGCCGCAGCGCCAGCCCCGCCCCAGCCAGGACCAGTAGCACGAGATAGGACACCAGCACGGCAACGCCCGCCCAAGCGGGCCATGCCGGCAGCACGCCGACGCCGGCCAGGACCGCCAGCAGGGCCACCAGCCCTTCGAACCCGATCAGGAGCACAGGGGCCGCCTGGCGCAGGCGCGGCCGCATGCCGTGCTTCATCTGGTTGCGCGAGCGGCCCCGGCCATAGAGGCGGTACTGGCGCAGCAGGGCGCCCGGCGTCCGGCGGGGCACGTAGTCCACGCGGATCCGGTCATCCAGCATGATGCGACCGCCGGCCTCGCGGATGCGATAGGACAGTTCGCCGTCCTCGTTGTGGGTGAAGCTGTCGTCATAGCCGCCCACGCGGGCATAGACGTCCCGCCGGAAACAGCCATGGAAGCCGTGCTCCACCTCCTGCGCGCCGCCGGTCGCGTGCAGGCGATAGGTCGAATTGCCGACCCCCAGCGGAATGCTCTGGGCCGCGGCCACCGCCTTCTGGAAGCAGCCCCCTTGCGCCACCGGAACGGCGACGAACACGGTGACGTCGGCCGCATTGGCCAGGGTCGAGTCGACGCACAGCGCCACGAAATCGGCCGGGTAGATCGAATGCGCGTCCGCCCGGATCAGCAGGACGGAGCGCGGATCGGCGTGCGCCGCACCGATGTTGATGGCGCGCGACTGGATCCGCCCCGGATTGTCCAGCACGCGGACATTGCCCAGGGCCCGCCCGACCTCCCGCGCGATGGCCACGGTGCGGTCGCTGCTGCCCCCGTCGACGACCAGGATCTCGAAACGGTCGGCGGGATAGCTGGTCGCCGCGATCGAGCGCAGGCAGGCCTCGATGTGCCGCTCCTCGTTCAGGGTCGGCACAACGACCGAGACATGGGGCCGCTCCGCCACTGCTGCGATCGGCTCAGGCGGCATGGGCGGTCTCGGACGCGGCGGGTCTGGCCAGGCGACGCAGCCGCTCGCCGACGAAGGGCAGGCCGCTGAGGAACAGGTCGAACAGGCCAAGGTCCTGGAAATGACCGTTCAGGCTGACGCGCGGCAGTTCGTAGGGCCGGCGCAGGTCACCCTGCGTCAGCAGGGCCTTGCGTGTCGTCACCGCCGTGCGGAAGCCCATCTGCGCCGCCAGGCCCACCTCCCGCGTGCCATAGCTGCCGGCATTGCCATAGGGGTAGGCGAAGTGGTCGACCGGACGCCCCACCAGCGCCTCCACATGACGGAGCGAGGCCTGCATTTCAGAACGCGCCACGGCGTCGGTCTGGCGGCCCAGGCGCACGTGATGGACGGTATGGGCACCGAACTCGACCAGGCCGCTGTGGCGCATCTCGGCGATCTGCGCCTGGCTCAGCATCGGTGTCCGCGCGGCGGCGACGGCTTCCGGCACCTGGGCCACCAGCTGCTCGAAGGCCTGCCGCAGCACGCCCACCGGCGCGGGGTTGAGGCGCCCCGCGATCTCGCCAAAGGCGGCGCGGCGGGCGGCATCGTCCGCCAGCGCGAAACTGCGGGTCCAGCGCCCCTCGGGGCCGTCCAGGTCCAGGCTCAGGCGCGCTGCCCGGCCCACCGCCGCCTCCAGCAGCGCCCACCAGGGCAGGATGGAACCGTCCAGCAGGCCCGTCGTGAGGTACACGGCGAACGGCGCGCCATGGCGCTGGAAGACCGGGAAGGCATGCTCGAAATTGTCGGCATAGCCATCGTCGAAGGTGAAGCAGGCAAACAGCCCCCGCCCACCACTGCCGGACAGGCGGCCGACCACCTCCGACAGCGGCACGACCGGGATGCCACGGCGCGCCAAATGCGCCAGCAGCGCATCCAGGAAGTCGGGCGTGATGGTCAGCGCGCGATTGGGCTCGAACGCGCGTTCCGCAGCCATCGGCGCCACGCGATGCCCGGCAAAGATCACGCCCCGGCCCAGCGGCGGCAGGACGTGATGCAGACCTGTCGCCTGCAGCATGCGCAGTGTACGGAGCTGAAGCGCGACGACGCGGTCATGTGGCATGGTCGGCCCGGTGTTCGGCGGACGTGTCGGAACGCACGGGCCGATTTCTTGGCCCCCGCCGGTACGGCATCACGGTAACGAGGAGACACATTGGATGAATGTTGCTCACCCCGCTTCTATCGCGCCTCGTTGCCAAACAGAAGATGAATATCCGGCGGAAATTCGCGTAAACGCGGTCCGTGGGCTGCGAATCCGCAGGTTCGTGGCACCCGTCACCCTGGCGCTCTGCGTCCTGCTGGGACTGCTGGTCGCAGGCCCGGCGCAGGCCGAGCGGGCGGTGCCCGGCGGCGTGGCCCCCGCCCGGCTGGCGGCACTGTCGCCCGGCATGAACATCGGCCATTGGATGCGCCACCCGGGCAGCGCCCTGAAGCCCGACTTCGACACCCACATCACCCGGTTCGACCTGGACATGATGAAGGCGCTGGGCGTGCGGGGAGTGCGCCTGCCCTTCGATCCCAACCTCATCTATCGCCCGGGCAAGGCGCTGGATCCGCAAGGGCTGGCGAAACTGGACCAGGCGCTCGACCTTCTGCTGGGTGCGGGCTTCGCGGTGATGGTCGTGCCGCACGACGGCACCAACCGGATCGAGCGGGACAGCGCCTATGCCGCGGGCTTCGCCGCGTTCTGGGAGGCGCTGGCCCGCCACCTGTCGCGCCGCGACCCGGACAGGCTGTTCCTGGAAGTGCTGAACGAGCCGGTCTACCCCGAGCGGGAAGGCGAATGGGCAGCCCTGCAGCAGACGCTGATCGCTGCCATGCGCAAGGGCGCGCCACGCCACACGCTGGTGGCGACGGGTGCGGCCTATTCCTCGCCCGCGGGCGTCACGGCGCTGACCCCTCTGGCCGACCGCAACGTGATCTATACCTTCCACTTCTATGACCCGGTGATCTTCACGCACCAGGGCGCCCCGTGGATGGGCGACGACTTCCCCCACCTCCTCTGGGTGCCCTATCCGGCGGATGCTGCACGCTGTGCCAAGGCGCTGCGCGAAAGCGATACGGAGAGCGCCAAGGGCTGGGTCAATGCGCACTGCACAAAGGGCTATGGCATCCGCGACATTGACCGGCAGATGGAGGCGCTGGCCACCTGGTCGCGCCAGCACGACGTGCCCGTGATCAATGGCGAGTTCGGCACGTTCTGCTCCAAGACGATCGAGAAGGGCGACCGCCTGGCCTGGCTGCGCGACGTGGTTGCCAGCATGGACAGCCACGGCATCGGCTGGATGGCGTGGGGCTATGACGACTGCTTCGCGCTGGGCGCCAACCGCGATCACGAGGGCTGGATCACCTATGACGAGGACGCGGCCCGCGCCATCGGCCTCAACCCCCGCCCGAAATGAGGGCCTTGGTCACCCCATCATCCCCGTTCATCACCGCGGGACGGGAGAGCGCTCTGGTACACAGGCCATCATGTCGCTGATTGCGCGGGTGCGGGGGGTGCTGGCGCGGCCGGATGCGCGGTTTTCAGTGCTCCATGCGCTGAACGCGGCGCTGGCGCTGCCGTTCGCCTTCGCCCAGACCTTCGTCTTCATCCGCGTCCTCGGGCCGGAGGCCTATGCCGCGGTGGTGCTGATCTCGCTCTATGGCATCTATCTGTCGCCGATAGACAACGCGGTCGCCCGCGCGGCCTTCGCCACGCTGCGCGCTGACCATGTGGGCGGAGGGCAGGGTCCGGCACGCGACCTGGTGGGCTTCGTCTATCCGCTGGACCTGGGGCTGCGGCTGGTCCTCGTCACGGGCCTGAGCATCGCCATCTGGCGCTGGAGCGACAGCGGGCTGGACCCGCTGGCCGGGATCCTGTTCCTGCTTTTCGCGCTGCTGAACAACCTCTGGAGCTACCAGCTGCAGTCGGTCGGCTGGGCCCTGGACCGCGCCTTGGCCTTCGAGAAGGGCCAGGTCCTGCGCAACATCGCGCAGCTCGCCCTGCTGGGCCACCTGCTGTGGTCGGGCGACTTCCTGCTGTACCTGGTCCTGGCCAACCTGGTCTGGCTGCTGGCGGTGGGGCAGCTGGTCTGGTCCCTGCGCCGCGACACCGGCCTGTTCCGGCGGGTGCAGCGGCCGGCGCGGGCGACGTCGCTGACGGCGTTCCTGCGCATGATCGGCGTCGCCGTCCTGGCCTCCCTGGCTGAGCTGGCCTTGCTGGCGGGACCCTATCTTGTCGTCGTGGCCGGTTTCGGCACGGGTCCCGCGCTCGTCGCCTTCGACACGGCGCAGAAACTGGTCCGCGCGGTGCTGAGCGTCGCCAAGATGGCGAGCGAGTCCCTGCTGCCGCAGCAAAGCCGCGCCTTCTTCTCCGGCGACCGTGCGGCCCTGCGGCGGATCACGCTGCTGATCGCGGGATGCAGCCTGGTTCCAGCCGCCGGGTTGTCGGCGGTGCTGCTGGTCAGCGGCACCTGGATCTTTGACGTCCTGCTGGGCGGGCATGACCTGGTTCCGGTCGCGGCGCTGGCGCCCATTGCCCTGCTGGGCTGGCTGGCCGCGGCCTACCACATCGGCAACAGCCTGCTGTCCTATACCGGCCGCTTCGCGCCGGTGGCCGCGGCGGGCGTGGTCACGGCGCTGGGCCTGGCGGCGACGCTGGCCGCGGTGCGGTGGGCGGGCCTGGATGTCCCCGGCTTCTTCTGGGCCTATGCCGCGACCTTCGCAGCGACGGCGGGCCTTGTCGCAACCGTCGCAGCCCGCCATGCCGCACGCATTCAGGCGGCGGAGGCCGGTGCCCCCTGAAGTCCCGCCAGGTGCTGGCCCACCAGATGGTCGCCCAGGCGCAAGCCCATCGCCGCGATCGTCAGCGTCGGATTGGCAAAGCCGCCGGTCGGGAACGTGGCGCTTGTCGCCAGGTACAGATTGGCCGTGCCCCATACCCGGCCGTCGCGATCGACGACGCCGCCGGCCGGACTGTCGGCCATGCGCGCCGTGCCGATATGGTGGCCACCGACCGGGGTGCAGGCACGGGCTTCCGCTTCCAGCGTCGCGGGGTCGAAGACGATCTCGCCGACGCCGGCCCGCGCGAACTCCTGTGCCAGCAGGGTGTAGGTCTCGCAGATGGCGCGGATGTCCTGCTCCGTCACCCGCCAGTCGACCTCGACGCGCGGCATGCCAAAGCGGTCGACCTCCGCCCCCAGCGTGATGCGGCTGTCGGGATTGGGGACCTGCTCCGAATTGAAGTCCAGGACATAGGAGCCGGTGCGGCTGGGCAGCACGACGGACGGGATCTTGCGCCGTGCCAGGTTGCGGCCGGCGATCCAGCGGCGCGAGAAGCGTAGCAGCTCGGGCGAGCCCAGCACCATGTTGCGCGCGTGGGCGCCCCAGAAGCGCAAGGGGTGGCCCTTGAACCGGGCCTTCGTCTGGATCTCGAACGTCGTCATCTTGCGCACGTACTCGGGCAGGATCAGGTCCTTCACCAGGTACATGGCCGACAGGATCGGGCTGCGATGGGCCGGATCCACGATGTTCGAATGGTGCAGCCGCATCACGAAGTTCAGCAGCTTGCGCCGGCGCTGGACCTGGGGCGAAAGCCAGAACAGGCGCCGGCAATAGATCCCGTCGTGCGAACGGCCATAGTCGTAGAGCACCGGCACGCCCGGCTTGAACCGGACCTCCCCCACCGAGCCTTCGATATGGGTCATGTAGTAGCGGCCCAGCGCGTCGTTGCCGGTGCCGAGGGTGCCCGGCCGTGCCCGGTTCAGGGCCAGCAGCAGACGCGTCGTCTCGATCGCACCCATGGCCAGGGCCACCTGGCGCCCCCGGATCGCCAGGCGCCGACCGCCGGGACCCACCGCCGTGACGCCTTGCGCCACCTTGCCGGCGGGATCGGCCGTCACGTCGACGACATGGGCGCCCAGGACCACGCGGACGGTCGCCATGCCGGCCAACGCGGCGCGCAGCTTGGTCCCCAGGTTGGTCGGCAGGCTGAAGCGCTCGCAGCGGTCGGCCTGGACGATGGCGGGATCCAGGCCCGGCACCAGGTCGGGCTGGGCGCCGGGAAAGACTCGACGCGCGTCGAACTCGGCCGCACCGGCGTCGAACAGGTCCAGCGCCCGGGCATAATAGGGGCCAAGCTCCGCCTCGCCGACCGGCCAGCCGCTGTTGGGGACCCAGTCGCGTGTCGCGAAGTCGATCTCGTCGAAGGGGATGCAGCGGCCACCCCAGATCGCAGTTGTGCCGCCCAGGCCGCGCCGGCGGTAGAGATGGACGGGATAGTGCGTGCTGGTGGGGGCCACCGCACCCACATGGACGTCGTCCCACTTGCGTGATTCGCCGGGACCGCCCGATTCGACCAGGACCACGTCGCGGCCCGCCTGGCCCAGGCGCCAGGCCAGCGCCAGGCCGCCGGCGCCGCCGCCCACGACCACGACATCGCAATCCAACGCCTGGCCGTCGGCCAGGGCTGCGGCGCGGATGATCGTCATGCCACCTTCCTCTACAGGGTCCGCCGCATCAGGCCAGGCGCCGGTACAGCCAGGCCGGAAGCCATTGCCGGCGCTTGTTGAACACGACGCCCAGCGGCGTGCCGCCGGCACGCTGGACCAGGGTCTTCAGCTTCAGGGCCGCTCGCCGGCTCAAAACCTCGGCCTCGACCACCAGGATGACGCCGTCGGCATAGCGGCTGACCAGCGTGCCGTCGGCCGTGTCGGCCATGGGCGGGGCGTCGATCACGATATGATCGAAGCGCCCCTTCAGGTCCTCGAACAGGCGGGCGAAGGCCGGCGAGTGGGCGGGCGGCACGGGCGTTCCGGGCCGCAGCGACAGGCTGGCGATGGAGAGGCCCGTATTGCCGACCGCGATGATCCCGTCCGCAAGTGTCGCCGAGCCCAGCGCCACATCCTCCAGGCTGACCGGGATATGGTGGGCCCAGCGGCGCGACGCGCTGGGCGCGCGGCGATCCGCGTCGATCAGCAGGACGCGGGCTCCCGTCGCATCGCGCGCCGCCTCGGCATAGGCTTGCGCCACCGTCGACGTGCCGGAGCCGGCGGAGGCGCCGATGAACTGGACGACGCGGCCGGCGCCACCATCCCGGGCCGGCAACTGGTGGGAGACCTGGGCATAGAGGCGGACCATCTGCTCCGCGAAACCGGGCGCAGCCTGCGGCTCGGCCGCCAGGGGGGCGCCGGGGCCGGGCTCGACGGCCGGGCGGGATGGGGGATCGCTGCGGGCGCCGTCCCTGGCTTCGTCCGTGGGCTTCATGCTTTCCGTTCGATAGCACCGAGGTGAGAAGCATTGGTTAAGAGAAGTGCGCTCAAATCCAGGACCATCACGGGGCGGGGACCCAGACCGAATGTCACGGGCGGGACGGAGCGCCGCACCGCCCCTCACGGAACCAAAGACAGGAATAGAGCGTTCGTGCCCATACCTCTCGCAATTGTCACGATTTCGTGTAAAGTGGGTGATGTCCAGGAGCGCACGCCGGGATCCGCCGCATGTCGGCGGGTCCTGTCGGAAGGGAGCGGCCGCGCGTGAGTGATTTCAGCCTGCGGGCCATCCTGACGATCCTGTTCCGCTATCGCGTGCGCGTGGTCGCGGCGTTCCTGCTGGTCGTCGCCATAGCACTCTTCGCGGCCTTTGCCATGACGCCGATGTACGAGGCGTCGGCAAGCGTCACGATCCGCATCGGCCGCGAGACGGTCTATCGGCCCGAAGTCGGCAACGCGACACCGCCGCAGATCTTTGTCGAGCAGGAGCAGATCATCAACACCCAGATCCAGCTGCTGCAGAGCCGCGATCTGGCTGAACGGGCGATCGCGGAGATCGGCCTTGCCCGCCTTTATCCCGACCTGGCGGACGAGGCGCCGGAGCCCGTCCCCGCGGCCGAGGATGCCGTGGCCAACCCCGCCGCCACGCGCGCGACGGAACAGGCGGTGCGCCAGTTCCAGCAGGCCTTCTGGGTGGTCCCCGCGCGGCGGTCCAACGTCGTCCAGATGGGCTTCGAGCATCGCGACCCCGTCGTGGCGCGCGACGTGGTCGCCACGATGATCGACAATTTCAAGGACAAGATCGTCGAGGTCTATGGCGAGCAGAACCTCGACTTCCTGGTGCAGCAGACGCAGACCGCGCGGCAGGAACTGGACGAGGCCGAGCAGACCCTGGCCGCGTTCCGCGAGGAATTCCGCATCTATGACTACCAGGCGGAGATCGACCTGCTGCTGAAGCAGCGCATGGACATCGACAGCAACCTGAAGGCCAGCGAGGCGAATGCCGCCGAAACGGAGCGCCGCGTGCAGTCGCTGAGCGACCGGCTGGCGAAGCTGTCGCCCAACGTGTCGCAATATACCGAGACGGAGCAGCGCTCGCCGGCGCTGGACACGGCGCAGGGGCGCCTGCTTGAACTGCGCCAGCGCGAGCGCGAACTGCTTGCCCGCTTCCAGGAGGCAAGCCCCCCGGTCTCGGAGGTGCGGCAGCAGATCCAGGAGACCGAATCGTTCCTGGGCACGCTGCGCGCGCAGGGCGGCGGCCGTAGCCGCGTCGGCCAGAACGACACCTATGTCCGCACGCAACAGCTGCTGATCGAGGCCGAGGCCCAGCTGGCCGCGGTGCGCGCGGCGCGGGTCGAGAACTTGGCCCAGATCGAGACGATCAACCAGCGCATCAACGCCCTCAGCCAGCGCGACGGCGAGCTCAAGGCGCTCTCCCTGCAGCGCGACGCCAAGGAAGCCAGCTTCACCAGCCTGCAGACCCGGCTTGAGGAGGCGCGCACCCTGAGCGCCCTGGACCGCGAGAAGATCGTCAGCATCGGCGTCGTGACCCCGCCCGCCGCCAGCGACCGGCCCGTGCGCCCGAACCGGACGCTGTATCTGATGCTGGGGCTGATCGTCGGCGTGATCTCCGGCATCGGCACCGGGCTGCTGTCCGGCTACCTGTCCCAGCGCCTGACGACCCCGGAACAGGCGGAGGCCGTCCTCGGCCTGCCGGTCCTGGCCAGCCTGCCGCTGCAGAAGGCCTGATCAGCTTCATGGCCGGTGCCCTTCCCAGCCCCGCTTTGCCCCTTGCCCGGGGCTTGGCGGCGCGTGGGGTGGGGGGCATGGTGGCAGACCGCGCGATCCGCGCCACGGACGCGGGCGATCCGCTGATCCGCTGGGTCGGCTATGCCAACATCGTGACGCTGGTCCTGCTGCAGAAGCTGGCAATCGTCGGCAGCGCCACGCAGATCAACATCGCCCTGCCGGTCATGTGGATCTCGCTCCTGGTCCTGGCGGTCGCCGGGCGTCTGCGCATCGATACGGTGATCCTGGGCCTCTTCGCCCTGTTCCTTGTCGTGGCGCTGCCGGCCGTCCTGTTCGCCGAGACGGCGCACATATCCCGCCTCAGCTTCCTGGCCGCCATCGCCGTCTATGCCCCGTTCGTGCTGCGGATGAAGGCCCACGAGTCCGATGTGCGGTCGATCCTGTGGGTGTTCCAGCTGGCCCTGCTGGGCCCCGCAATCATGACCTTTGCCGACCTCGCCGTGCAGCTTCTGGGCGTGTCGGTGATGGGCCAGCCGCGCCTGAGCCTGGAACCCTTCGTGCCGGCCAAGCTGCTGGCCCAGGGCTACATCTATGACCAGCCGCTATGGTTCGGCTCCACCCTGCAGAAGCCCAACGGCTTCTTCCTGCTGGAGCCGTCCTACCTGTCGCAGTTCATGGCGCTGGGCATCATCGTGGAGCTGGTCTATTTCCGCCGGCCGCTGTTCCTGCTCGTGTATCTGGCGACGGTGGCGGCGTCGTTCGGCGGCACCGGCCTGATGCTGCTGGCGGCGGTCCTGCCCTTCGTCCTGGTGAAGCTGAGCCGCGGCCTGATCATCGCCGGCATCGCGCTGCTGCCGGTGCTCGCGGTGACCGCCGTCGCCCTCAACTGGACGGAGTACCTGGAGCGCCGCATCCCCGAGTTCACGCAGCCCGGATCGTCGGCTCATTCGCGCTTCATCGAGCCGTTCGTGCGCCCGGCGCGCGAGCTGGAGCGGGGCGACGTCCAGCTGTTCCTGATCGGCCGCGGGCCCGGCACGATCGAGACGGGCGACCCGGCCGAACAATGGAACATCTTCGCTAAGGTGACCCTTGAGTACGGGGTGCCCACGCTGCTGGCCTTCGTCACCTTCTACACGGTGGCGCTGTTCCGGGGGTCGACCTCGGCCCTGGTCTCCTATGCCGGACTGATCATGGCGCACTTCCTGTCCGGCGCCTTTATTTTTCCGCCTGTGACGTTCATCGCTTATTACCTGTCGGCTGGATATGGTCTGATCCGGTCGCCGGCAGGGACGGCAGCGGATCCCGCTGCAACAGGGCGCGGCGACGGCACGGGTGGAGAATCACCCGATCTTGCAGGTGCTGCGTCATGAATCTGGGTCGCCAGCCAGCGTTGCGCGAGTCGTCCGGGGCAGAGGCCTTCGACCGCGGTGGCGTCGACCCGGGCCGACTGCAGGGCAGAAGCCCACAGGGGGAGCCGTTGGAGTCCAGCGCACGTTCGAATCCGGCCCATGTCGTGCCCCCGCCGGGGCTGCCGCCCGTGCCGGGCCAGGCAACCGGTCGCGGCGCCGCCGCCCTGCCCAACATCTCGATCCGCGATTCGCGGCGGGTCAGCAGCACCTATGTCGGCGGCATCACGATCCTGATCGAGGGCGTGCTGATCGCGGGCCTGGGGCTGGCCTGCCTGGCGATCGCCGGCACCGGTGCCGACCGCGTCGCCATCGGCCTGCCTTTCGCCGCTGCGATCCTGCACTTCCTGCTGGCCGACCGTTCCGGCCTCTACCGGACGGAAGTGCTGTTCCGCAAGCAGCCGCCGCTGCTGGGCAGCCTGCAGGCCTGGGTGCTGACCGGCCTGCTGGTCGCGGTGGGCCAGGTCTGGCTTGGCGTCATCGCACCCCAGCACGAGGCCTGGCTGCTGCCGTGGGCACTGGGGACGCCGGCGGCGCTGATCTCGGCCCGCTACTTCCTCGCAGGGACGCTGGATGGGCTGGCCCGCGCCGGCCTGTTCGCCGATCGCGTCGTGATCGTGGGCGCCGGCGACCAGGGCCAGCGCCTGGCCCAGCACCTGCACGAGACCAAGGGCGGTCAGGTCCGCCTGCTGGGCTTTGTCGACGACCGCGCAAGCCGCATTCCCAACCGACCCCAGGGCCACGCCATCCTGGGCGACGTCGATGCGCTCGTGGCGATGATCCGTGCCAACCAGGTGGACGAGGTCGTGATCGCGCTGCCCTGGACGGCGGAAAACCGCATCGCCCAACTGGTGGCGCGCCTGTCCGACACGCCGGTCCATGTCCGCCTGGCGCCCGACCTGGCCGGCTTCGGTCAGGAGGCGCGACAGGCGGTGACCGTCGGCGGCGTCACCATGCTGAAGCTTCTGGACCGGCCGATTTCGGGCTGGCAGGCCTTCCTGAAGGCGGCGGAGGACCGCGTCCTGGCAGGCTTTGGCCTGCTCCTGCTGTCGCCGCTGCTGCTGCTGATCATGGCGCTGATCAAGCTCGACTCCCGGGGCCCCGTCTTCTTCAAGCAGAAGCGCTACGGCTTCAATTGCGAGCTGATCGAGGTGTGGAAGTTCCGCACCATGTACGCCGACATGGCCGATGCCGATGCGCGCCAGCAGACCACGCGCGACGACCCACGCGTCACGCCGATCGGCCGCATCCTGCGCAAGTCCAGCCTGGACGAATTGCCCCAGCTGCTGAACGTGCTGAACGGGACGATGTCGATCGTCGGCCCCCGCCCGCATGCCGTCGCGACCAAGGCCGCCGGACGGGTGTTCGAGGAAGTCGTCGATTCCTATGCCGCGCGGCACAAGGTGAAGCCGGGCATCACCGGCTGGGCCCAGGTCAATGGCTGGCGCGGCGAGACCGACACGGTCGAGAAGATCCAGCGCCGCGTCGAGCACGACCTGTTCTATATCGAGAACTGGTCCCTGTGGTTCGACATCAAGGTCATCGCCCTGACCGTCGTCGCCCTGTTCAAGAACGAGAACGCGTACTGAGCGGAACGGCGTCGGGGCGCGGCTGTGCCTGATGCTTCGAGACGCCGGCCCAAGAGCCGGCTCCTCAGCACGACGCCGTGGCTTTCATTTCAATACTCAAACGGTCGTCATCCTGAGGAGGCTCGCAGAGCCGTCTCGAAGGATGGGTTCCCGACGGTCCCGCTACCCCTCGCAGGGGGCGGTGGCGGTCAGAACGCCGATGCCGTTGTCGGAGAGCAGCCGGGCCAGGGCGCGTGACGGGGCCGCATAGCTGACGGGGCCCACCTGGCTGCGGGCGACGAACAGGGTGACGCCGGCCAGGCGGCCACAGCGATCCATGACGGGGCCGCCACCGCTGCCCGGCGGCGGCGCGCCGGTATGGGCGATCAGGCCCCGCTGGGCTTCCGCCGCGCGCAGCGTGCCGCCAAAGCGGACCGGGCGCGGCAGGCGCGCCCCTGAATCGACCCGGCGGACCTGGGCTGCGAACTTCGCGTCCAGGGCCTGAACCTCCACATCGAAGCCGGCGGCAACCAGGTCGGGTCCGATCGTCGTGCCGTCGTCCAGCACGGCGGGGCGGATCGCGTCGATGCCGCTTACCTGCAGCAGGGCCAGGCCGTCCTGCCCCTCCTGCCGGTGCAGCAGGCTGGCCGGCACGCCATGGCCCAGGCGCACGCTGGCGATCGTGATGCCGTCGGGCTGGGCGTCATCGATGACATAACCGGCGGTCGCCACCACGCCCGGCGCCACGACGACGCCCGAGCCATAGCGCGTGGTCCCCCCCGAATCGACCATGACCAGGACCGTCGCATCCAGCGTGCGGTCCAGGCTGGCCACATCGGCGGCCGCCGGCGGGGGGTTCAGCGCAGCAACCTGCTCCTGCTCCAGCTTCTGCAGCCGGGCACGGGCCAGGGGCGTGAACGTGCCGTCGGGGAAGCGGTCCAGATAGGCGCGCAGTTCGGCCGGGTCCTGGCTCTGCGCCACCGACTGCCAGAACAGCGCCTCACGGTCGACGCTGGGGCCGGGGCCCGCGCCGCCAGCCATGGGCGGCAGCGGCGGGCCGAACACGTCGGGCGCCACGGCCGGCGCGAAGTAGAAGTCGCCGCTGAGCGAGGACGAGATCCAGGGCGTCTGGGCGTTCGCCGTCGCCTCGGCCACCTTGACCAGGACCTGCTTGAACAGGTCCTCCACCTTCAGGCCCGGCGTCTCGATCACCTCCAGCAGCGCGCCGGTATAGTGACTGTGCTCGCCCGTGCCGTCGGCGGCCGTCGAGCCGGGCGCGGTGGCATAGGCGATCAGGGTGCCGCGGGGAGCCGTGATCTGGGCCAGGCCCAGGCCGCGCTCCTGGCCATAGCCGCGGATCGGTTCCGGCGCCATGGATCGCGTCACCGCGCCCGGGCCCCGCTCGAAGGGATTGTTGCGGCAGGCATCCAGCACGATCACGTTGACCGGGCTGCCGGCCTGGACCAGCTGGTCCAGCACCACGTCCATGCCCAGGCCTTCCAGCGGGATGTCGCCCTCGGTCTCGACCCGGGCATCGACGGGCATCAGGTAGTTCTGGCCGCCATACTGCACGCCATGGCCGGCATAGTAGATGACCGCCGCGGTGCCGCCGGCCTGGATCTCCTGCGCGAATGCGCGCAGCGCGCGGCGCATCTCCAGCTGGGTCGCGTCCGTGCGCAGGATGACCACGAAGCCCAGCCGCTCCAGGGCCGCGGCCATGGCCTTGGCATCGTTGACGGGATTGGCAAGCGGTGCCTGGCCATAGGCGGCATTGCCAAGGACCAGGGCGACCCGCTTTTCGGCCGCCTGGGCCACGCCATGCGGCCCCAGAATGCCCAGGGCCAGGGCCAGGACGACCCCCCACGCGACCAGCCAGCGACGCATCGCACTCGTTCCCCTATGGGCCTTGGTTCGGCCCGTCCACCCGTTACCCCTGACACCTGCGCGACAGGGCCAGCCCGGACGCGCGGGCCGGTTCAGCCGCGTGCCTGGCCTGTGGTGGGGCGGGGCTGCACGACGCGACCGCCACCCCAGGCCCGCACCACGCCGGTCGTGGTCGGCAGGCTGAGCGGCAGGCCGCGCAGCGTCCGCACCGCCAGGAAGGCGAACGCCTCCGCCTCCAGGGCGTCGCCGCGCCACCCCACAGCCTCCACCGGCTCGACCGGCATGCCCAGGCGCCGGCGCAGGCCTGCCATCAGGACGGGATTGTGCCGCCCGCCACCCGTGACCAGCCACCGCTGCGGCGCCTGGGGCAGATGCCGCAGTCCCGCCGCGACCGCCTCCACCGTCAGGGCCGCCAGCGTGGCCGCCCCGTCGGCCGCGGCCAGACCCTCGACACAGGTCGTGTCGAAATCGTGGCGATCCAGCGACTTCGGTGGGGCAGCGGCGAAATAGGGATGGACCAGGACCGGCGCCAGCCGCGCGGCATCGACGCGGCCCGCCGCGGCCAGGGCACCGTCGGCGTCAAAGGCCCGGCCCGTCGTCGCCCGGGTCCAATCGTCGATCAGGGCATTGCCGGGCCCCGTGTCGAAGGCGATCACCTCGCCCCCTGCACCGAGAAAGGTCACGTTGCCCACTCCGCCCAGGTTCAGGACCGCCAGCGGCGGCGCAAGGTCCCGCGCCAGGGCCTGGTGATAGAGCGGCGCCAGCGGTGCCCCCTGCCCGCCCGCGGCGACGTCGGCCGTGCGGAAGTCGAAGGCGACGGGCACCCCGATGCTGTCGGCCAGGTACTGGGCATCGCCGATCTGCCAAGTCCAGCGGTCGTGTGGCCGGTGCAGGATGGTCTGGCCGTGGAAGCCGATCAGGTCGACCGGACCCACCTGCCGCAGCAGGCCGCGTACCGCCTCCACATGCGACTCGGTAATGGCGCGCTCGGCCGCGGCGATGGCGGGCGGCATCGGGCCGGGGGCCGCCATGCCCTGGGCCGCCACCATGGCCCCGCGCAACAGCGCGCGCACGTCCTCCAGCAAGGGTAGCGTGGTCCAGGGGCCGAATGCCTGGACCCCCTCACCATTCGTTTCCAGCAAGGCAGCGTCGACGCCATCCATCGACGTGCCGCTCATCAGACCGATGACCCGCATGGTTGCGCATGCTACACGACCGTCCTCATGAGCGAGAACCGATCCCTGCTGCTGCGCCGTCTGGCGACCCGCGGCTACATCCACCAATGCACCGATCAGGAGGGGCTGGACGCCCTGGCGACCGAAGGCCCCGTCACCGCCTATGTCGGCTATGACTGCACGGGGCCCAGCCTGCATATCGGCCACCTTGTCTCGATCATGATGCTGCGCACGTTGCAGCAGACGGGGCACAAGCCGATCGTCCTGATGGGCGGCGGCACCACGCGGATCGGCGACCCGTCCGGCAAGGACGAGCAGCGGCAGTTCCTGACGGACGAGACGATCGCCGCCAACATGGCCTCGATCCGGCAGGTGTTCTCCCGCTTCATCACCTTTGGCGACGGCCCGACCGACGCCGTGATGGTGAACAATGCCGACTGGCTGGATGGCCTGGACTATATCGGCTTCCTGCGCGACTACGGCCGCCACTTCTCGGTCAACCGCATGCTGTCGATGGACAGCGTGCGCCTGCGCCTGGAACGCGAGCAGCCGCTGAGCTTCCTGGAATTCAACTACATGGTGCTGCAGTCCTACGACTTCGTGGAACTGAGCCGCCGCCTGAACGTGCGCCTGCAGATGGGCGGCAGCGACCAGTGGGGGAACATCGTGCAGGGGGTCGAGCTGGGCCGCCGCGCCGGGGCCGTGCCGCTGTTCGGCCTGACCACCCCGCTGATCACCACGGCCAGCGGCGCCAAGATGGGTAAGACGGCCAAGGGCGCGGTCTGGCTCAACGACGACATGCTGCCGGCCTATGACTACTGGCAGTTCTGGCGCAATACCGAGGATGCGGACGTGGGCCGCTTCCTGCGCCTGTTCACGGACGTGGACGATGGGGAGATCGCCCGGCTGGAGACGCTCCAGGGGGCCGAACTGAACGACGCCAAGAAGATCCTGGCGACGGAGGCGACACGCCTGTGCCGGGGGGCGGACGCCGCCGCCAGCGCCGCCGAGACGGCGCGCGCCACGTTCGAGGCTGGCAGCCTGGGCGCCGACCTGCCCACGGTCGAGCTGCCGCGTGCCACGTTCGAGGCGGGCGTCAGCATCGTCGACCTGCTGGTCCAGGCGGGCCTTGCCACCTCGCGCGGGGAGGCGAAGCGCCTCGTCGCGGGCGGGGGCGCGCGCCTGAACGACGCGGCGATTTCCGACGAGCAGCAGCGCGTCGATCTGGGCAGCCTCGCCTCTGGTCCGCTGAAACTGTCGGCCGGCAAGAAGCGCCACGCCCTGGTCAAGGCCGTCTGACCCGATCAAGTCGTTCATAGGCAATACCGTATTCCCGGTCGGCACAGCCGGCCGGGAATACGCTGGGTGCGTGCCCGTCCAAGCCAGTTCCAGCCGGTTTGCCGATAATTCGCGACAAGGTTGAAGCCAGTCCTAAAATCTCTCACTCGAAACCATTTCATAAGGTTTTGAGTCGAACCTATCTCTCGGCAAGGACGGGAGTACAAGGGATGGACTGGCACCAGACGACGATCACGGGCGGGCCGATGCTTCAGATGGAGCACATGGTCCAGGGCCTGGCCCGGCGCTTCGACAGCGTGCACCGGACGCATGGCAGGCCACCGCTGGCCTTCATCCTGCGCGTGTGGGCCGTGGGGGAAATCACCCTGTACTGCACGCCGGACGCCGTGGCCCTGTGCCGCGAAATCCCTGAAATGCCGTCGCTTTCACCCTGTTCGGCGCCCTATCCGGAGGATGCGCTCTTCCTGGCCGGCAGCCTGCTGGCACGCCAGGCCTGGGCGCAGGCCAGCCAGCGCCCACCCCGCCCCTTCGCGCCGGACCTGCACGCATGTTTTGCCGCAGCCGCCGTCTGACGGGGCGCAGAGGAAACGTTAACGCTCCGCCGCCACTCTGGCGGTGACGGCAGGCTGGTTGGCATCGGATACGAAGGATTCGGGATGATGTGGCACCGCGTGAGCATCCGGGGGGGTTCCGCGACGGAACGCGAAGGACGCGCCCGCGCCCATGCCCAGCAGTTCTGGGCAGCCCTCCAGGCACTTGAGGGACCGGACGACGCCTTCATGGTGCAGCACTGGTCCCCCCTCGACATGGACCTGTACTTCTCGCCCGCGGCCATCGCCATGGGCCATGGCCTGTTCGAGTGTGCCGGTGCGGTCCCCTGCGCCGCCCCCGATCCGGCCGAAACCTGGTTCTATGCAGGAAGCGAGGGTGCCGCCCGCGCCTGGACCACCGGCACGGCCGACGGCTGCCTGTCGATCCGCCGCCCGGCCGAACTCCACCTGGGGGCCTGAAGCCGGAAGCCCGACCTCCCCAGTGACGTCCGACGCCCCGCCCCGCCAAACGGGGCTGAGGCGCCGACAGCCAGGCTCAGTCGTCAGCCGGAATCAGGCGACTTCGACGTAGCGCTTCACGTCCGGGGCGCCGGCCAGGAACGCCCCCATCTTGGCGCCCAGTTCCTTGAAATGCGGGGCCGCGCGATGTGCCTTGATCGCGTCGTCGTCCTTGTAGCGCTCGATAAAGACATAGGTCTCGGCATCGTCGCCCTTGTGCAGGGCATAGAGCAAGTTGCCCGGCTCGTCCGCCGTCACCTTGGCGATCAGCGCCTTGGCCACTGCCTCGAACTCGGCATTCGTCCCCGGCTTGATCTTCAGGGTCGCGATCACACCAATCGTCATGGGTCCTCCCTTCGTGTTGCGTCCCGTGCCGGTCAGGGCACGGCGGCGGGTGCCGGCCCGCTGGCTGCGGCGCCGGACCCGTCAAGAACTCCCATGATGTCCCGCAGAAATCCAGGCGTCAGTGCCGAGAGCGGATTGACGCCCAGGGACAGGTTGTCGATCGGACCCACCATCGAATAGTTGAAGGCGATCAACCCGGCGCCGCCACCGCCGCCCAGCAGCGGGCCAAGGAGCGGGATGTCGGCGACCGCGCTGTTGAAGTAGTAGGACGGCACGATCGCCCCGGCGAGCGACATCGTGTCCTGCTGCCGGTCGACCGTGCCCGCGATGGTCAGGCCCAGCGATTCGCCGAACGCCCGGGCATCGGTCACGCGATAGATCGAGCCGGTCTGGGTGAAGGGCACGACCAGGCGGGTAAAGGCGATGCCCTCTCCCCCCAGGGCGGCGGCGATGCCGGTCAGCGAGCCCAGGGTCAGCAGCCGCGCCAGGATGGGGGCGTCCACGATCTTGAAATTGTCGATGACGATGCGCCCGACGCCCGGCCGCATGGGGGCCCTGTCGTCGGTCTGCAGGCTCAACTCGAAGCGTCCGCCCTTGGCCTGGTCGGTCACCCCCACCAGCGCCAGCATCGCGCCGCCGTCGTCGCTGGTCAGGCGGAACAGCCGGCCATTGCCGCGCGGACCGACGCGGATCTGCAGCGCGCCGGTCGTCGTGCGCGCGTCGACCGCAGCCGATTGCCAGCGCCCCATGCCGTGGTCGGCGATCCCGGTGATGTTGGACAGGGTGCGCCCGTCCTCCAGCAGCGCCTTGTCGATGCGCAAGCCCAGGCGGAAATCGGGCAGGCCGTCGTCCGCGCTGTCCTCGCTGCGGTCGTCCTTCAGTTCCGCGATCAGGCGGCGCAGGTCGATGCTTGCGGCCCGGGCCTCGATCGACCAGCCGCCGTCGGCCCCGACATTGAGATAGAACGCGCCATCCGTCTCGCCGGCATGCAGGCGGTCGATCGCCAAGCGGGAGAGCGACCCGTCGGCCCCGATACTGACCCGCGCATCCATCGTCAGGCCCTCGGCCTCCAGCCGGACCCGCGTGAACTCGACGCTGCCGCCGGGCTTGGGCTCCGCCGTGAAGTCGACCCCGGCGGGCCTGCCCCGGGGCTTGGTCCAGTCGACGACCTGGGGCGCCAATTCGGTCGGCGTCAGGTCGGCCTTGCCGGTGATGCGGCGGATGTCGGGACCCCGCCCCACCAGGGCCAGGTCGAAGTCGACGTCGCCGGCGATCCCGGTCAGGTTGGGCGCCAGGTCCAGCCCGAATAGGGCGCGGTCGCGCGCGTCCAGGCGGAAGCGGGCCGTGATGCTGGACGTGGGCGCGCCTGGGTCGGCCTCGAAATCCTCGTCCCAGGTCATGCGCATGGGCACGCCGCCCAGCCGCACGTCACCCTTGGCCACGGCCCGGACGCGGTTCACTTCCAGCGCCACCTCGCCATCGCTCAGCGCATGACCCGCCACGATGTCGGGCAGGCCGAAGCCGCTAAGCTGCGCCTTCACCTCCAGGTCGACGGACTCGATGGGCAGGTCCTCGATCAGCGGCATCTGGAAGCGCACGCGGGTGCGTTGGGTGCCCGCGACTTCGGTCGGCTGGATCCCGAACCGATCGGCATAGGCCAGGCGCGGCTGGTTGATCAGCGCCATCGCCGTGGCCGTCTGTCCCGTCAGTTCGGCGCGGAAGTCGCCCTGCTGGCCCTCGCTGTCAAAGCCGGTCAGCACGATCTGGCCCCCGACCAGGTCAAGGCGACCGGAGTCGGGGACGTCGATATGGCCTTTGTCCACCTGGACCGTCATGCCGGCGGCGTTCAGTTCGGCCGAGCCGTCAAGGCCGACGCCCGGCGGCATCCCCTCCATGTAGCGCGCGGTCAGGTTGGCAATGCCCGCCTGCACCTGCACCGCGTCCGCCGGCACCGCATCGTCGTGCAGGAAGCCGGAGGGCAGGCGCAGCGTGGCGGTGACACTGGTCAGGCCGCCCACCGTGATGTTCTCCGCGATCCAGCCGCGTCCCCCCTCGCTCACCCCTTGCGGCCACAGCTTCAGCAGCGTCGACACCGGCAGGGCGCCGCCCTTCAGGTCCGCCTCCAGGCTCAGGCCGCGCGGACCGGGCACGGCCCGCGCAGTCCCGTCCAGGACGAAGCCACCAACGGTCAGGGCGATGCGCGGCACGGTCCAGACGCCGTCGCGAAACGTGGCGTCGATTGCCCCGCGGTCCAGCTTCAGCGTCGTCTCTGGCTGCCCTGGTGCAGGAACGTTGCCTGGTTCGGCTTTCAGGGCGACGTCCGCCGCGACCAGTTCGGCACCCTGGACGGTGAAGCTCGCCTCCCCCGACAGGGCCGCCGTCACCGTTCCCAGGCCTGCCAGGGTGGGCGCCAGATCGGCGAAGCGGTCCGGCACCAGGGCCTGGACCGACGCGCGGCCGGTGCCGCTGGCATCCAGGCCAGCCTGGCCGGAAATCGCCAGCTGCGCGCCACGCGCGCCCAGGGTCGCGTCGACCGCCAACCGGCTGCCGTCCCAGCCAAGAGTCAACGTGCCGCCATCGATCTCCAGGCCCAGCGGGTCCTCCGGCATGGCCTGCCGCACCGGGCCGGCGGCGATGACCAGGTCCAGCGCCGCTTCGGTCGTCACGGCCCCCGGGCCCAGCACCACCCGGCCGGTACCGCTTACCGGCACCTCGATCCCCGTGCCCTTGACCAGCAGCGGGTGCAGGGCCGCGAAGCGACCGGGGATCAGGTCGCTGAGCGCCAGGTCGAAGGCACCGCTGAAATCCGGCGCCAGGCTGCCATCCAGGCGGACGGTCGCGCCCTGCATCGTCGCCTCGACCTCAAGGTGCAACTGGTCGGCGTCGCGCGTCGCGGTCGTGGTGACGTCGGGCAGGACCCAGGTGCGACCGCTTTGCGCGTCGCGCAGCGTGACCTCGGCACCCACGACCTTGATCCGGTCCAGGCCACCCAGCAGGTCGTCGCCCGCCATCAGCGATGGCGCCTCGGCGCCGCCAGGTGCCGCATCGTCGGCAAGGCGCAGGCCGATCGCGCCGTCAACGCTGCGTTCCAGGACCAGGCGGGGCTGGTCGACATAGAGCGTCCGCGGCTCCAGCCGGGCCGCCAGCAGGTGCCCCGCGTCGAAGCCGATCGCCGCCTGGGGCAGCTGGACCACCGCACGGTCGCCGTCATGGACGTTAAGATTGCGCACAAGCAGGACGAAGTGCCCCTCGCGCCAGGCGACCAGGACTTCCGCCACGTCCACCTGAAGCGGCGCGGCCTCGCGGTTCAGCGCCTCAAGGATCTGCGGCTTGAACGCCTCAAGCGAGACCGGACCCGCCGCCACGCGCCAGGCAAGCCCCGCCGCGACGACGCAGATCAGCGCGAACAGGCCGCCAAGGACGCGTACGAGGAGTTTCAAGCAGCAACGGTCCCGGATCTGTGCCCATGCCCGACCGGCCCCCGGGCGTGCCACCGGAGCTTGACCCAGGCCCTGGACATTCACAGTGTTTCACGAAGCACGCCGATCCTTAAAGCACGGGCAGGACTTACGTTGCATCAAGCTTCTGACGTTTCAGATGAACACGCTTCTCATGTGCCACTGGCGCCGCCAGCAGCGTTCGACGCGGCTGCGGCGGCGCGCGGCCATGTCGACTTCGCCGAGGCGCTGGCCAGGGTCGGATCGGCTGCCAATCCTGCTGACAGCGCCATGGGTCGGGCCCTGCTGGACGGTGCCTTTGGCTGCAGCCCGTACCTGACCCAGCTGTGCCGGCTGGAGCCGCTGATCCCCGGCGCCGTCCTGGAGCGCGGCGCGGACGCGGTGGTGGCGGAGGCGATCGCGCTTGCAGCCAGCGGCGCGGCCGCCGGCAGCGAGGCCGACCTGATGCGCACGCTGCGCCTGGCCAAGCGGCGCATGGCGCTGGCCGTCGGCCTGGCCGACATAGGCGGCCTGTGGACGATGGACCAGGTGGTGCGGGCCCTGTCGCACCTGGCCGAGACGGCCATCGGCGCCGCGGTCGACTGGCTGCTGGCCGAGCGAGTCCGGCGCGGCGACCTGGCCGAGGCACGGGGCTATTTCGTCCTGGGCATGGGCAAGCTGGGTGCTGGCGAGCTCAACTATTCCAGCGATATCGACCTGATCGTGCTGTTCGATCCCCAGGTCATGCGGTGGACCGGCCGGACCGAGCAGCAGGAGGGCCTGGTGCGGATGACCCGCACCCTGGTCAAGGTCCTGCAGGACCGCACCGGCGACGGCTACGTCTTCCGCACCGACCTGCGCCTGCGACCCGACCCGTCGGCCACCCCCATCGCCATGTCGGCCGATGCAGCCGAACTCTACTACCAGTCCATGGGCCGCAACTGGGAGCGCGCGGCCATGATCAAGGCCCGACCGGTGGCCGGCGACATCGAGGCGGGCCGCGGCTTCCTGGAGCGGATCGGCCCCTTTGTCTGGCGCCGGCACCTGGACTTTGTCGCGGTGCGCGACATCCGCTCGATGAAGCAGCTCATCCACCAGCACCATGGCCTGCAGCGGCCGACGGTACGCGGCGGCGATGTGAAGCTGGGCCCCGGGGGCATCCGCGACATCGAGTTCCTGGTCCAGACCCAACAGCTCGTCTCCGGCGGACGCAACCCGGCGTTCCGCGAGCCGACGACGCTGGGCATGCTGGCGACCCTGGGCCGCAGCGGCCTGCTGACGCCGGACGTGGCGGAGCGCCTGGCCGCCTGCTACCGCCTGCTGCGCACCGTCGAGCACCGGCTGCAGATGATCGCGGACGAACAGACCCATGCGGTGCCCGACGAGGCGGAGGCGGAGGCGCGGGTCGCCTGCTTCCTGGGCTATCCCGACACCGCCGCGTTCGAGGCGGCGCTGCTGGCCGCGCTGACCTTCGTCGATGGCCAGATCAGCGTGCTGTTCCCCGACATGGACGACGGTCCCGCAGCGGCGGCAACGCCCGAGGCGGACCAGTTGCTGGCGCTGGGCTTCAAGGAACCGGCGCGGGTGCTGGAACGCCTGGGCGCCTGGCGGGCTGGCCGCCACCGCTCCCTCCAGACCGAGCGCGCGCGCATGATCCTGGAACGGCTGACGCCGCGCCTGGTCCAGGCGCTGGCGCGCAGCGCCGATCCCGACGCGGCACTCGTGCGCTTCGACTCCCTCCTGGCGGGCTTGCCGGCGGGGGTGTCGCTGCTGTCGCTGCTGGAAGCCAATCCCTGGCTGCTGGCCCTTCTGGTGGAAGTCATGGGATCCGCCCCCGCCCTGGCCGAGCAGCTGGGCCGCCGGCCGGCTTTGCTGGACGGGCTGATCGGGCAGGAATTCGGCGAGCGGCCCCCCGCGCGGCCGGCACTGGAGGCGGAACTGGCGGCCCGCCTGGCCTCGGCGCGGGGGGCGGTCGACATCGCGCTCGACCTGGCGCGCGTCTGGCTGAACGAGCGGCGCTTCCAGGTCGGCGTGCAGCTGCTGCACGGCGTGATCTCGACCGAGGTCGCCGGCGCTGCCCTGGCCGACCTGGCGGAGACCGTGATCGGCGGCCTGTTCCCGCTGGTGGAGGCCAATTTCGCCATCGCCCATGGCCGCGTTCCGGATGGCGGCCTGGCCTGCCTGGCCCTGGGCCGGCTGGGTAGCCGCGCGATGACGATGACGTCGGACCTAGACCTCATCTTCATCTACAGCGCCGGCGAGGACCCCTCGGACGGGGTCAAGCCCCTGCCCCCGCCGCTGTACTATGCGCGCCTGACGCAACGGCTTGTCACCTCGCTCTCCGCCCCCACGGGCGAGGGCCGGCTGTACGAGGTCGACATGCAGCTGCGCCCCTCGGGCTCCAAGGGTCCGCTGGCGGTCAGCCTGGGGGCCTTCGAGCGCTATCAGATGGAGGAGGCCTGGACCTGGGAGCACCTGGCCCTGGTCCGCGCACGGCCCGTCTATGGCCCCCCGGCCCTGCAGGACGCGATCGCCGCGGTGGTCCACGGTGCCCTGGCCCGCCCGCGCGCGGCCGAGGCAACCTTGGCCGAGGTCGCCGCCATGCGCCGGCGCATCGCCAAGGAGTTCAAGCCGCATTCGCGCTATGATCTGAAATACACGCCCGGCGGCCTGTTCGACTTCGAGTTCATCGCGCAGGGCCTGGTGCTGGCCCATGCCCAGGCGCATCCGGAGCTGATCTGCGCCGACATGGCCGTGATCCTGGAACGGGCGGGCGCTGCTGGCCTGCTGGAGGCGGGGGAGGCCGCGGACCTCGCCGCCGCGACACGGTTCCAGCGCGGCCTGCTGGCGCTGCTGCGCCTGACCTCGGGCGAGGGGTTCAGGCCGGACACGGCGCCGGCACCGCTGAAGCAGGCTTTGGCGCGCGGCCTGGCCCTGCCCGATTTCTCGACCCTGGACGCGACCCTGGCCGAGCACCAGGCGCGGGTGGCCGACGTATACGAGCGGCGGATCGCGGTCCATGCGCCGCCCGCCGAGCCCCAATCCTGAAGACCCGCCACAGCCGGAGACTACGCCATGGCCGAACCCGAGATCGGTAAACCCGCCCCTGCCTTTGCCCTGCCCGCTGCCGGCGGCGGGACCGCCGACCTGGCGGCACTGAAGGGACGCAAGGTCGTGCTGTACTTCTATCCCAAGGACGACACGCCCGGCTGCACGACCGAGGCGATCGACTTCACGGCAGCCAAGGCGGACTTCGAAAAAGCCGGCGCCGTCGTCGTCGGCTGCTCCAAGGACAGCGTCGCCAGCCACGAGAAGTTCGCGGCCAAGCACAAGCTGGACCTGGTCCTGGCCTCCGACGCCGAGGGGGCGGCCTGCGAGGCCTATGGCGTCTGGGTCGAGAAGATGAACTACGGCAAGAAGTACATGGGGATCGAGCGGGCGACCTTCCTGATCGCAGCCGACGGCACCCTGGCCCGCGCCTGGCGCAAGGTGAAGGTCAAGGGCCATGTCGCCGAGGTGCTGGAGGCGGCCCGGGCGGCCTGATCCTCGCCCTATAACCGGGGCAGGTGCCAGTCCAGGTTCCACGCCACCAGGCGGATGGCCAGGCAGGCTGCCCCGGCGACCAGGGCGGCGACGCGCGCATCGATGCGGGCAGCGCGCGCGACGACCACGATGACCGCCCCCGCAAAGGCGGCGCTGGCATAGATGTCGGTGTGCAGGATGCGCGGCACCTCGTTCAGGAGGATGTCGCGGGTCACACCGCCCCCGACGCCGCCCAGCGTGCCCAGGAACGTGGCCGGAAGCGGATGCACGCCATGATCCAGCGCCTTTTCCGTCCCGGCGACGGCGAACAGGGCCAAGCCGCCCGCATCCAGGGCCACGATGACCGCGGGCGGGACGGCGTGGGCGTAGGGCAGCGCCCACCAGACCACCAGGGACGCCGTCAGGGCGATGAGCGCATAGCGCCAATCGGCAATGGCCGCCGGCCGGAGGCCGATCAGCACGTCGCGCATCACGCCCCCGCCCAGCGACGTCACGAAGGCCAGGGCCAGGACGCCTACCGGGTCGAAATGGGCCGCGGCGGCCGCCAGGGCGCCCTCCAGGGCGAACACGGCCGTTCCGGCATAATCGCCGACACGCACGACCAGGGCGCCGGCCCTGGTGCCTGCCTTTCGCTCCGTCATGGCGCATAAGTCCCCTGGCCGTCGCGCAGTCTACGCGCGACCAGTGGGCGTCGTGCAACGGCTCAGCGCCTGGGCCTGGCCTTCTCGCCTTCCAGGCTCTTGCGCAGCGCGTCCATGATGTTGACGACGTTGCTGGGCGCCTCCTCTGCCTCGGCCTTGGCGGCCTTGCGCTTCGGCGCCGTCTTGCGGCTCTTCTGCGCGATCAGGGCCTTGAGCCCGGCCTGGACCGGGTCCTTGACCAGATCTGGGCTCCAGTCGCGACTGCGCTGCTTGATGAGGGTCGATACCAGCTTCACCGCGCCGGCATCGGCGCGCGCCTTGTCCAGGCCTTCGAAGGCCTCGTCGTCGGGTCGCACCTCGTCGCCATAGCGCAAGGTCCACAGCACGATGCCGTTGTCGCGCGGCTCCAGCATCACCGCGCGCTCGCGGCGATAGAGGACCAGGCGGGCAATGCCGACGCGATTGGTCGCCGCCATCGCCGCGCGGATCACGGCGAAGGCCTCCGCCCCCACCGAATCGCCCGGCATCAGGTAGTGCGGCCGGTCCAGCCAGACGGCGCCGATCGTGTCCGCGGGAACGAACGTCTCCACGTCGATCGTGCGCGTGCTCTCCAGCGCCACCCGGTCAAGCTCGTCATCGTCCAGCAGGATCAGTTTGTCGTCGGCATGCTGGTAGCCGCGCACGATGTCGTCCGCCTCGACCACCTTGCCGGTCTCGCCGTCGACCATGCGCGCCTCGATCCGGTTGCCCGTGGCGCGGTTCAGGGTGTGGAAGCGCACCTTGGCGCTTTCCGTCGTTGCCGGCTGCATCACGACCGGGCAGGTGACGAGCGAGAGCTTCAGGTAGCCCTTCCAGAACGCGTTGCGGGCGCCGGGGATCGCCCGGCCGCGCCGCTCAGTGGCTGGCGCGCGCTTCGGCATTGCGCTTGCGCGTTGCGGCGGCCTTCCTGGCGGAGGCGGAGCGTTCCGCGGCGGTGCGGCTGGCGGCCGCCTTGCCCCCGGCCTTTCCGCCCTTGTGCGCGGCGGGGTGGCCGGTTGCCTTGCCCCGGCCGGAACCGCCCGGCTGCTTGCCGCCGCCGTCATCCTTGTTGACGGTCGCCCAGGCGCGGGCTTCCGCCTCCTTCTTCGGCACGCCGCGCTCCTCGTAGCTTTCGGCGATGTGCTCCGCCTTGCGCTCCTGCTTGTCGGTGTATTTCGACTTGTCGCCGCGGGGCATGGTCGCCTCCTCGCTCGATTGGATGAGGCAAGAACGGGTGCGCGCGAAGCGGGTTCCTCAGGCGCTCCAGGCAAAGGGGGCAAGCGGCGCAGGCCCGCTGAGGCGCTCGTGCAGCGCGCCAATCTTCAGCACGCCCAGGTCGTCGAAGCGCCGCCCCACGATCTGCAGCCCGATGGGCAGGCCCGTGGGCCCCAGGCCGTTCGGCACCGACAAGGCCGGGCATTGCGGCGTCAGGTTGAAGGGGGAGGTGACGTCCAGACCGTCATAGCGCCCGTCCGCATCGACATCGCCATATTCGCGGTCGCCACCTTCGGCCAGCGGGGCGGTCTTGGCCATGGTCGGGCAGAGCAGGGCGTCGTAGCGCCCCAGGATAGCGGCCAGCTTCTCCCACAAGGCCGTGCGAACGAATTCCAGCCGCTTGTAGGCGACGGCCGAGATCTTGCGCCCGTCCTCGATCAGCTGTTTCACATTGGGGTCGAGCAGGTGGGCGCCGCGGTCATAGGCCTCGCCAAAGAACGCCGCCATGAAGACCCGCCAATAGTCCATCCAGATGTCGTTCGCGGCGACCCTCCAGCCCAGGTCGACCTCCTCCACCTCCGCCCCCGCCGCGCGGAACCGCTCCGCGGCGGCGCGGGTGGCGGCGGCCACTTCGGGCGCGATCACGTAGTAGCCAAGGTCGACCGAGAGGGCGAGGCGCAGCCCCTTGGCCGGCCGCTCCAGGCTGCCGTCATAGCCAAGCGTCGTCGGGATCGACTGGATGTCGCCATCGTCCGGCCCTTGCGTCGCCTCCACGAACAGGGCGGCATCGGCGCAGGAGCGGGCCAGCGGCCCGAAATGGGACAGGTTGTCGAACTGGCTGGGCAAAGCGGTGAAGGGGATGCGTCCCAGGCTTGGCTTCAGGCCGACGATCCCGCTGAACGAGGCGGGAATGCGGATCGAGCCGCCCATGTCCGACCCCTCCGCCAGGGGCACGGCGCAGGATGCGACCGCAGCGCCCGACCCGCCGGACGAGCCGCCGGGCGTGCGCTGCGTGTCCCACGGATTGCGCGTGACACCCCAGAGCGGGCTGTGCGTGAAGCTGGAATAGGCGAATTCGGGCGTCGTCGTCTTGCCCACCACGATGGCACCCTGGCCCTTGGCCTTGGTCACGATGACGGCGTCGTGGTCCGGGACATTGTGCTCGAACAGCTTCGAGCCCAGCGTCGTGCGCTGGCCCTTCGTGGGTGTCAGGTCCTTGAACGCCACGGGCACGCCGTGCAGCAGGCCCAACCTGTCACCGCGCGCGACGGCGGCATCGGCCGCCTCCGCCGCCTTCAGGGCCTCCTCGGGGAAGACGAAACAGAAGCAGTTGAGGGCGGGATTGACCGCCTCGATCCGGGCGAGCGAAGCCTTGACCGCCTCGACTGAGGACACTTTCCGGGCGGCGATCAGCGGGGCCAGTTCGCTCGCGGTCAGTCGGCAAAGGTCGTCCATGCCCAAGATTCGGCACTCCTTCAAGTGGGCTTCCAGAGATGTCAAAGTCACGACGCGACTGCGCCATGACAAAGCTGGCCACGAACCCTAGCCTAGCAGAAAGCGTTGAGGGACAAGATGGCCTATCGGGACGAAGTCTATTTCGAAAGCGATGTCGAGAACGAATCCCCCTTCACACAGGAGGAATACGATTCGCGGCTGACGGGCCTGCGCCGGCGCATGGCGGCGGCGGGGATCGACCTGCTCTACCTGATGGCGCCAGAGAGCATGTACTACCTGTCCGGCTACCAGAACGTCTGGTACCAGGCGCAATCGCCCCAGCAATGGCCCGCCGGCTCCGCCATTGCCATCCATGTCGACCATGATCACTTCATCCGCTTCGACAGCGAGCGGGAGGCGATCTGCGGCCGCATCTTCACCCGCTCCAGCGACGTCCGCTTCTTCCCGCGCACGGCGCTGCGCGGCAGCACGGGCTTCGTCATCGACGAGCTGCGTGCCGCGGGCTGGCTGACCGGCACGGTGGGCATGGAATTCTGGTCCTATCGCCCCAACCGCATGATCGGGGCCGAGCTTCAGGCAGCGTTCGAGGGTGCCGGCCGCCCCGTGGTCGACGGGACCGAACTGCTGCGCGACCAGCGCTGGGTGAAGTCGCCGGCCGAGGTGGATTGCCTGCGCGAGGCGGCGCGCATCGCCGATGTCGGCATGGCGGCGGCCCGCGCAGCGATGCGCCCCGGTGTGATGGAGCTTGAGATCTATGGCGAGATGATCCGCGCCATGGGTGCTGCGGGCGGCGAGCATCCGGGCAACGTCATGCCCGTCCTGTCGGGGCGCAAGACCAATGCGCTTCACGGCGTTGCCACGCGCCGCACGCTGAAGCCCGGCGAGATGGTGCTGGTCGACCTGTGCGGCGTCTTCAAGCGCTACCACGTCAACCTGGCGCGCAGCTTCGTCGTGGGGGAGCCATCGCCCGACCTGGCTGCGGCCGCGGCCAAGGTCTCGGCCTCGGTCGACGTCATCAAGGGCCTGCTGAAGCCGGGCCTCAATGTCGGTGAATTCAATCGCACGATGAAGGCCTGGTACGAGGACCAGGGCATCTGGGACGACAGGGGCTGGATTGGCGGTTACGAGATGGGCATTGCCTTCCCCCCGGACTGGGTCGGCAAGTTCATCTATGACCCGCTGTCCGAAACCAATGCCGACCGCTCGTTCGAAGCCGGTACCTGCGTCAACTACGAGAACCAGTTCTTCATGCCACGGCACCAGGGCCAGTATTTCGGCATCGACAGCTTCCTGTTCACGGCCGACGACGCGCGCATCCTCTCCGCCCACCCCAACGTGCTGACCGTCGTGGGGTAGCGAGGGGGGGAGAGGGCGGCCCGGGGCCGCCCTCCCGGCCGGATCAGGTGGCCGACTGGAGATGCGGCCAGACTTCGAGTGCACCGCGATAGATCATGTCGAGCGCCACATAGAGGATGACGGCCAGGCCGACATAGGCGATCCAGCGGTGCTTCTGCAGCAGGCGCGCGATGAAGGTCGCGGCGATGCCCATCAGCGCGATCGAGAGGCCCAGGCCGAACACCAGCACCCAGGGGTGCTCGCGCGCCGCCCCCGCCACGGCCAGGACATTGTCCAGGGACATGGTGATGTCGGCGACGACGATCTGCCAGGCGGCCTGGGCAAAGGTCTTGCGCGGGGCGGAACCGGCGACCGTGCCATCCTTGTTCAGGTCCTGGTCGGCCAGCGCCTCCTCGGCCACGTGGGCGTCGTGCTCGTGGCCGGAGCGCAGTTCGCGCCACATCTTCCAGCACACCCAGAGCAGCAGCACGCCACCGGCCAGGAGAAGCCCGACAATGGCCAGGAGCTGCGTGGTGATGCCGGCAAAGGCGATGCGCAGGATGGTCGCGGCGATGATGCCGATCAGGATCGCCTTGTTGCGCTGGTCGCGCGGCAGGCCGGCGGCCGCCAGGCCGATCACGATCGCATTGTCGCCCGCCAGGACCAGGTCGATCATCACGACCTGGGCCAGGGCCGCCAGCGCATCGGGTGTCAGGAAGTCGAACATGGACGCCTTTCCGAAGGAACGGGAAGGGGCAGCCCGCATCGACGCGTCCCCAGCAGGCCCGATGCGACGGGCTGATGCTGGTGGCTGCCGTTTCGAGCCACTCCGACAAATGTCCAGTCCGACATCACAAGGTCACCGACGAAACGTCGACGACCCTGCCAGAGGGGCCCGGTCCTGGCGCGCGGTGATCTAGCACCGCAGCGCAAAAATGCCAACACCCGCATGCGGTTCCGTGCGCGGGATGCAACACCCGGCGGCTGTTGCATCGGCACCTCAAGCCAGGAGCAACGTCCCGCCCACGGCCGCCACCAGGATGCCCAGGCCCAGGTAGAACTGGCGTCCGCTGCGCCGCCCCTCGTGCCGCAGATAGCCGGCCCCGCCAATGGCGAGCAGGACAAGGCCCACCACCAGCAGCAGGGGTGCTGCTGCGCGCATCATTGGCCGATCCCGAAGCCACCAGCCGGCACCCCCGTCGCGGGCACGCCGGCATTGCCGCCCAGGCTGAGCATGGGCACCGCCCCGCCGGGCAGCATGGTGCTGGGCAGGCGGCCGTCCCAGCGCTCGGCCTGGGTCAGCGCGATCAGGTTCGGATTGTCGCGCAGCGCGTCGCCCCGCGCCTTGATCGCCTCCGCCTCGGCCTGGCCGCGCAGGCGCACCGCCTCGGCGTCGGCCTGGGCCTGGGCCAGGCGGACCTTGGCCTGGGCCTCGGCATCGACGACCGCCTTCTGCGCCTCCACCCGGCGCAGTTCCAGTTCCTGCTGCGCCTTCTGCGTCAGGGCCTGGGCCTGCATCGCGTTCTCGATCGCCTGCTCATAGGCGGGCGAGAAGTCGACATTCTCCATCTGCACCGACTCGACCAGGAAACCGTGCGGCTCCACCGACTGGCGCACCGCCTCCTCGATCGCGACGCCCAGCTTGGCGCGGTCGGCGACGATGGTGCGGGCATCGTACTGGCCCATCACCTCCTTGACCCGGCGCATGACCGCCGGCCGGATGATGCGATCCTCTCCACCACGGCCCAGGCTGGAATAGACCGCCTCGACCTTCGACGGGTCCAGGCGATAGTTGACCGAGATGCGCAGCATCGCCTCCTGGATGTCGCGGGAATAGGTCGAGACCTGATCCTCGGTCAGCTTCTCGGTCCGCGTCGACATGATCACCACGCTGTCGATCATCGGGATCTGGAAGTGCAGGCCGGGCTCCGCCACGGCAATCACGCGACCGTTCCGCAACTGGACGCCCAGTTCGCCCTGGTCGACCGTGTAGTAGGTCGACGCCAGCGCAACCATCACGAAGATCGCGCCAATGATGCCCAGGATGACCGTGAACCGCATGCTGCGTCCCCCCTGCTTGATCTTGTCCGCCGCCGAGCCCCAGGCCGCCGTCAGGTCGGGTCCCTGCGGCTCCGCGGGCGGCGCCGGCTCCGCTCCGCCCCGTGCGGACGTGTTCCGCCGCTTGTTCATGTCCGGACTGTCTCCCGCTCGGTGGATCCGCGCGCCCTGCCCGCGCCGGGGCGCGGGGGGCGGTTGCGCGCATCCCGCAACAGAAGGCCGCGCGAAGGGCGGCCGGCGCAAGGGGCAACGTCACAATCCGTCGAACTCAGGGACCCGCCTACGGGCCCGCAGGCGCGGAATGCAGGCAGCGTGACCTTTGCGATGGGCCTGACCCGGGGGCAAACTGTCTCCCCGTTCCGGAGCACACCCATGCTTGCGCTGCGTCCCAATTGCGAATGCTGCGATCGCGACCTGCCCCCGCAGTCGCCCGACGCCCGCATCTGCACGTTCGAGTGCACGTTCTGCGCCGCCTGCGCGGAGCAGGTCCTGGGCGGCACCTGCCCCAATTGCGGCGGCAACCTAGTGCCCCGCCCGATCCGGCCCACGGCCCTGCTGGCCAGGCATCCACCGCAGGCGACGCGGGTGCATCGGGACAAGCCCTGCGCCCCCTGAGGTCGACTGCAGCAGGCGCGGACCGCGGGACTAGCCCAGGGGCGCGCGGCGTAGGACAGGCAATGGCAGGGACGGGAGCGGCCGAACGTCCCAACTTGCAGGAAGCGTCATGCCCGTGCACGTCCCCCCTCAAGGCACCCGTCCGTCTGCCCGGCTCCTGCCCGGCGGGATCCTGGCCGCACTCATGCCCCGGGTGCTGGCCGCATTCGTCCTGGCGGCCAGTCCCGTCGCCGCCGGTGCCGCCCTGGCCCACCATGGCTGGTCCTGGGCCGAATCCGAGAAGTCCGAGCTGCGCGGGACGATATTGGCCATTTCGATGGCACCGCCACATCCCGCGCTGCAGGTCCGGGCAGAGGACGGCACCGTCTGGCAGGTCGACCTGGGCAATCCCCGGCAGACGGAGCGCTCCGGCTTCCGCGGCGATACGGCCCGTCCGGGTGACGCCATCCTGGTCCTTGGCAATCGCAGTCGGGAACCGGGCAAGCCGCACATGAAGGCTGTCCGCATCACCCTGGACGGGCAGAACTACGACCTCTATCCCGAGCGGCTCTAGCACGGCCTGTCTTGCATGAGTTGGGTCGAGGGGCTGGCCGCGTGGCCGGGAGCCGTGCTGCTGCGGGAATCGGGCACCGCCTACCTGCTGGTCAGCGCCGCGCACATCCTGGGCATTGCACTTCTGGTCGGCGCGGTCGTGCCGCTGGACCTGCGCCTGGCGGGATTGTGGGGCCGGGTGCCGTTGCCCGTGCTGGCGCCCTTCCTGGCCCGGTGCGCGGCCCTTGGCCTGGGCCTGGCGGCACTCACCGGGGCCTGGCTGTTCAGCGTCAATCCCAAGGCCTACATCGCCAATCCCGCATTCCTGTGGAAACTGGGTCTGATCGCCTTCGCCGTCGCGAATGCAGGGCTGCAGCACGGCGGGTCCGCCTGGCGCGCCATGCTGGCGGGGGCAAGTCCGGGGCTTGGCGTACGGGTGCGCGCCGGCGCGTCCGCCCTGGCCTGGCTTGCGGTGCTTGTCGCCGGGCGCTGGATCGGCTTCCTGTAGCGGCTGCTCAGTGCAGCGCTTCGGCCGGGTTGGCGTCCCAGAAGCGCATCAGGTTCATCGCCTGGTCGGGGCCGACGCTGTCGAAGAAGGCAAGGATGCGCGAGACGTCTTCCGGCCGCATCGTGGTGCCCAGGTTGGCATAGTTGATCAGCAAGGCCACGCTGGCGTACTGGCTGCGGTCCATGCCGATGCCGCGGCAGGCAATGCCCAACGCCTCCCCCGTTTCGTCCAGCACGACACGGCGCGCCGTCTCGATGCCAATGCCGGCCCGGGCCGCCAGCGCCGCCATGAACATCGCCATCCGCCCGGAACGGACAAAGCCGATCATGTCGGGAATGGCAACGCCGCGCAGCGTGCTGGCGGTGCGGGTCGCCTCCTCGGACTGGGCCGTGAGGGCACGATGGGTCGCCGTCTCCAGCGCCGCGTCGATCACCTTCGCGTCGACCGGGAAGCGCTGCATGATCTGGCGCCGCAGCAGCGACGAAACCCACCAGAACATGCGGTAGGCCTGCTCCGGCGGCAGGTCCTGCCGCATCAGCAGCGGCTTGCGCAGCGCCTCGTCCCGCTCGCTCTCGCGCACCAGGCCCGACAGACGGTCGCTGCCGATCGCGGCGCCCTGGTTCGAGAGCAGGGCCAGGACCACGTCCCGCTCGTTGCGCCCGATCAGGACGTCCGTCACCTCTTCCGACAGGGTGGGCCGCACGGCCATGGCCAGGCGATGCGCCCGGGTGGCCGTCGCCGCGATGTCGATCAGTTCGGGATCGTTGAGCAGCGGGCATCGTTCGAGCAGCGGCCGCGCGACCGTTATCTCGTCCCGGGCCAGGGCCGCGACGAGGCCCGGCGGCGCATCCGGACGCTCGGCCAGCGCACGCGACAGTTCGCGGCGCACCGAATAGGCGATCTCGTCCAGCAGCTTCAGCAGGATCTCGTCGATCAGCTCCCGCTCCCGGGAGTTGAGCGGTCGCGTCTGGTCGATCAGCAGCTTGGGCACGACCTCGACCAGGGCCTGGCGCGTATTCGCGTCGCGCCCCATGCGCTCCAGCGTCTCCAGCTTCAGGCCGCCCAGCGGAGTATCTTCCGATCCAACCATTTTTAGATAACTCCTACATAAATCGGAAGTAATTCCCACCTCTCTCTGTGTATTACTGCCGCCGAGATCAGATCATGTAAATGGTTAATTGTTCGCAAAATCATGGCGACACCGGCGGCACATAATAGTCGTTGAACGGACCCGCCGCGGCCTCGCTCAATGCCGCGTGGTCGAAGCCGGAGCGCAGCGCCCTGACGATCGATTCGCGCGCGGCGACCAGATGGTTTCGATAAAGAAGGTCGGCATCGTCGGCGCCGGGGTCGACCGCGACTGTCGCAATGCCCACCCAGCCTTCGGGTGCCATGGGCGGCAGGTGGCCCTGATTGATCGCCTCCTGCAGGCCGCGCGCGACGCCGATCTGGGCGGGGCCCATGACCATGCGGTGATAGGCGACATCCCGCATCTCGACCCGGCTGACGAACAGGGTCGGCGGCTTGCACGGAACCTGTGGCCGCAGGGTGGCGAGGACATTGCCGAAGCCCGGGCGCGGCCGGGCCAAGGCCAGGGCGAAGGCGAGGCCCACCGGACCGTCCTTGGTCCCCAGCATCAGGCTGACCAGGGCAGCGTTCACCCCTTCGCCTGTCTGCACCTCGCTGACGCGCATGGCGCTCATGAGCCCCGACCCTGCCGGGCGGGCACGCGACGGGACAACACGCAGGACGCGAAGCCCGCGCCCCGGTCCCTGTTTCCCATGCCGCGCACGTTCATTCCCGAGCGTTTCCCAATCCGATATGGGATGAGACTTCGCTTAAAGGATTAACGACTTGTTGACCTCACGGCCATGTTATTTGCGGATCCCGGTCAGCCGGATCCGACGCCAATCCCAGAAACGGCACGGGCGATGCGTGTCGCGACGATTTGCCTCAGGAATCAGGCGGTTGGCAGATACCGGCCGCGCAGATGGGCCAGGAATGCCGCCGTGCCCAGGGGGGCGCCCGTGGCCCGTGTCATGACCCCATCGGTCGAGTCCAGCGACCCAATGCCGTGGACGTGTTGGCGCAGCCAGCCGACCAGGGGCTGGAAATCGCCGCGGCCGATCGCATCCAGCAGGCCGGGCAGCGCCACGCGTGCCGCGCGGAACAGTTGCGCCGCCCCCAGAGCCCCCATGGTGTAGGTGGGGAAATAGCCGAACGAACCCGATGGCCAGTGGATATCCTGCATGCAGCCGTCGCGGTCGTCGGGCGGCACGATGCCCAACAGGTCGCGCATGCCCTCCCGCCAGGCCCCGGGCAGGTCGGGGATCTCCAGGCTGCCATCGATCATCGCCCGCTCCAGGCGGTAGCGCAGGATGACGTGCAGGGGATAGGTCACCTCGTCCGCATCCACGCGGATCAGGCCGGGCTGCACCTTTCGGTAGAGCCGAACCAGGTTGTCCGGCTGCAGCGTGCGATCGTCGGCACGGCCAAAGCCCTCCTGCGCCAGGCCCGCCAGCAGGCGCACGAACTCGGTGGAGCGGCAGGCCTGCATCTCCAGGATCAGGGACTGGCTCTCGTGCAGCGCCATGCCGCGCGCCTGGCCCACCGGCTGGTCGCGCCAGCGCAGCGGCAGGCCACGCTCGTACAGCGCGTGGCCCGTCTCGTGGATCGTCCCCATCAGGCTGCGCGTGAAGTCGCTGGTGGCATAGCGCGTGGTGATGCGCACGTCGTCCGGCACGCCGCCGGTGAAGGGGTGCAGGCTGACGTCCAGGCGCCCATGCTCCGCGTCGAAGCCCAGCAGGCCCAGGCACCGCCGGCCCAGCGCCGTCTGCGCCTCCACTGAAAACGGGCCTTCCGGAACCTCGGCCGCCGGTGCCGACGCCTGCGCGGCCATGATCCGGTCCAGCAAGTCGGGCAGTTCCGCCTCCAGTTCGGCGAAGAGGCCGTCGATCACGGCGGAGGAGCCGCCCGGCTCGTACTCGTCCAGCAGCGCGTCATAGCGGCTGGTGCCAAAAGCCTCCGCCTTGGCGGTTGCGGCCTGACGCACCAGGCCGAGCAGGTGGCCGAACGACGGCGCCAGGCTCTTGAAGTCGTCGGCCTGGCGTGCCGCGCGCCAGGTCATCTCGCAGGCATGGCCGGCATGGGACAGGGCCTCGACCAGATCGGCCGGGAGGGCGTTGGCATGGCGCCATTGCCGCCGCATCAGGCCCAGGTTGGCCGCGCACCAGGGGTCGTTGGGGGGCGCGGCCTCTGCCGCGTCGAGCAGGTCGCCGACCGCCGGATCGGTGATCAGCTCGTGCATGGTCAGCTTCAGGGCGGAAAGCTGGTTACCGCGTGCCTCCGCCCCGCCGGGCGGCATCATGACGGCGCTGTCCCAGTCCAGGATCGCGGCAGCACCGCCCAGGTGCGCAATGCGGCGGAAGCGCTGCTCCAGCCGGGCATAGGGATCGTTGGCCCGAGGGGGCAGCGCGCTGGCGTTCATTCGGGCTTCCGGCTGGCCAGGTAGAACATCACGACCAGGCCCAGCGCCAGGCCGTACCACGTGATCGCATACTGGGCATGGTCGTTGGGGATGCGAATCTTGGTCTGCCCGCCGACCGGCAGGCCGCCAGGGTTGGGCGACTTGTCCGCCTCGACAAAGACAGGGGCGACGGGCTGGCCGAAGGTCGCCTGCATCGTCGCGAGATCGCCGAAGAAGTAGAGGTTCCGGACAGGATCGGAATCGGGCACGAACCAGCCCTGCTGCCATGGCACCTGGACCAGGCCGGTGATCGTCACCGGCCCGCTCACCTGGCCCTCCGGCCGCAGCGAGGCGTCCTTCATCTCCTCCGGGACCCAGCCGCGGTTGACCAGGATCCACGAGCCGTCCGGTCGCTGCAGCGGCGTGATGACCTGCCACCCGGAATCGCCACCGATCGTGTGGGCGAAGAGGTGGAACTCCCGCGCATGGTCGAAGGTGCCGGTCACCTTGACCGGACGGAAGCGCAGGGCGGCGCCGTCGATCTGGGGATTGGGGGGCAGGTCGATGGGCGGCTGTGCCGTTGCCGCGGCGATCGCCTCCAGCAGCACGGCCTTCTGCTCGCCGCGATAGACCTGCCAGGTCCCGAGGCCAAGCAGGATCAGCAGGGCAAGCCCCGCGAACAGCGCGGGGACGAGGCGGGGACGGAAACGCATGCGCGGCGCCGGCAGGGGGGCCGGTCCTGCACCGTCAGTCGGGGCGACCATGATCGAATGCCTGATTGCGATGCTGAAGGATGACGAAGGCGGCCTTGACCGGCCGCAGCAGCCCGATGGACAGAAGGCTGACCAGGGGGACCAGGATCACGACATGGACCCACAGCGGCGGCTCGAACCGGAACTCCACCCACAGGGCGAAGCCAAGGACGAGGATGGAGACAAGGAACAAGACAAGGACCGCGGGGCCGTCTCCCGATTCCGCCCCGCGGTACTCAAGGCCACAGACCGGGCACTGTTCCCGGATCTCCAGAAGGCCCTTGAACAGCGGCCCCTGCCCGCAGTCCGGGCAGCGGCCGGTCAGGGCCGCCACCAGGACCGGCGGGCGGGTCATCAAAGACCCGGGATCGGATGGTCCGGCACCAGCACGGCCATCCGCGGCACCTCGCCCCAGACATAGATCATGGCGAACAGGATCAGCCAGACCACGTCGACGAAGTGCCAGTACCAGGCCGCCGCCTCGAACCCGAAATGACGGGTCGGCGTCAGCTGATCCTTGTAGGCGCGGACCAGGCAGACGGCCAGGAAGATGGTGCCGACCAGCACATGGAAGCCGTGGAAGCCGGTCGCCATGTAGAAGGTGCTGCCATAGATCTGGTTCGGATTGGTGCCGCCGAAGGTGAAGGCCGCATGGCTGTACTCATAGGCCTGAACCACGCTGAAGAACGCGCCCAGGATCACGGTCAGCCACAGCCCCTGGATCAGGCCCTTCTTGTCGCCGTGCATCACGGCGTGATGGGCCCAGGTCACGGTGGTGCCGGAGGTCAGCAGGATCACCGTGTTGAGCAGCGGCAGGTGCCAGGGATCGAACGTCTCGATCCCGACCGGCGGCCACTGCGTGCCCATGAACTGGCTGTGGTGGATGGCCGAGTGGATGTACGCCCAGAACCAGGCGACGAAGAACATCACCTCGGACATGATGAACAGGACCATGCCATAGCGCAGGCCCAGCTTCACGACCGGGGTATGGTCGCCGCGCACCACGGATTCGTGGATCACGTCCTTCCACCAGACCAGCATCGTGTAGAGCACGACCAGCAGGCCCAGCAGCATCAGCCAGGCCGCGCCCACGCCGGGGAAGCTGGGCAGGAAGGCCAGGAAGGACTCGGGGTGCATGAAATGGACGGCACCCACCATCAGGATCAGCGCCCCGATCGACCCCAGAAGGGGCCAGGGGCTGGGATCGACCAGATGGTAGTCGTGACCTCTTGCTGCGTTCGCCATCGTGTTGCCCCGCTCAGTTGACCGCCGCCGGCGACGCTGCCGCGGCCTTCTGGCCAGCCGCTTTCAGCGCCGGGTCGTCGGTGGCCCGGAAGAATGTGTAGCTCAAGGTGACGGTCGTCAGACCGTCCAGGTTCGGATCGTCGTTGATTGCCGGATCGATGAAGAAGCTGACCGGCATGTCGACGGACTGGTTGGCCTGCAGCGTCTGCTCGTCGAAGCAGAAGCAGGCGATCTTGGCAAAATAGGGCGAGGCCTTTTCCGGCACGACGTTGTAGGTCGCGCGACCCATCACCGGGCCATCGGTCAGGTTCTCGGCCTTGTAGAAGGCGAGGCGATCCTCGCCCACCGCGACCGTCATCGTCGCCTGCTCGGCATGGAAACGCCAGGGCAGGCCGGGATCGGTATTGGCGTCAAAGCGGACCGTGATCTTGCGGTCGCCCACGGCACCGGGGGCCAGGGCCGCGCGGACCGGCGTGCCGGCAAAGCCTGTCACCCGGCAGAACAGCTCGTAGAGCGGTACGCTGGCATAGGCGAGGCCCAGCATCAGGACCGGCACGGCGCCGACGATCAGGCCCAGGCGGGTATGACGGTTCATGGCGCGCTCCCGCTCATCTTGGCGATCGAGATCGCGAAGAACAGGACGACCAGGCCCACGAGGATGCCTGCCACCACATAGTTCCGCGTTCGCCGCTTGCGATGCATCTCGCTGACTGGCATCGCGCCGTCCTCAGCCCAGCGACCAGCCGCTGGTCGGCAGGCCCAGGGCGTATTCGGCCAGCAGGGTCGCGAACAGCGCGAACAGGTACAGGATCGAGAAGGCGAACATCTGCACCGCCTGGCGACGCGCGCCATCCCGCGCCAGGCGCAGCGCCAGCACGATGAACGCGGCACCCAGCACGCCAGCGACCGCACCATAGAGCGGCCCGGCAAAGCCCATCAGCGTCGGCGCCAGGGCAAGCGGCGAAACCAGCAGGGTATAGACCACGATCTGGCGCCGGGTGACGTCGTCGCCGGCGACGCAGGGCAGCATCGGGACGCCGGCCCGGGCGTATTCGTGGGCGCGCAGCAGGGCCAGCGCCCAGAAGTGCGGCGGCGTCCAGAAGAAGATGATGGCGAACAGCACGATCGGCTCGATCGACAGACTGCCGGTCACGGCGGCCCAGCCGATCATTGGGGGCAGCGCGCCGGCCGCCCCGCCAATGACGATGTTCTGCGGCGTCCGGCGCTTCAGCACCATGGTATAGACGCCGACATAGAAGACGATCGCCAGCGCCAGCAGCGCCGCGGCGACGTGGTTGGTGGCCAGGTCCATGACCACGACCGAGGCGACCGAAAGGGTGACGCCAAAGCCCAGCGCCTCGTCCCGCCCGACGCGGCCGGCGGGGATGGGTCGCGCCGCTGTGCGCTCCATGGCGGAATCGAGGTCCGACTCCCACCACATGTTGAGACAGCCGGCAGCGCCCGCGCCGACACCAATGCAGAGCAGGGCCGTGAGCGCCAGGATCGGATGCAGGGTGCCCGGCGCCATAACCAGGCCGACCAGGCCAGTGAAGACGACAAGCGTCATCACGCGCGGCTTCAGCAGCGCGAAATAATCGCCGACGGCCGCCTCATCGGCGGTGGCGGCCCCTGCGGCCATGCTCTGATCTACCATCACCAACCCTGCTTTACGCCTGTGGGCTCCACATCGGGAGCCCGACCGATACGACCGGTTCAGTGCTCACCCGCCGGGACGATGGCTGTCACCGTCCCGGCGGGGTTCCGATCGGGTGACCACCCCCCCGGTGGGAGAGATGGTCACGCCATGCCGTGCTTGCGCCGGCTGCTACTTGATGCGCGGCAGCTCGTCGAACTGGTGGAACGGCGGCGGCGACGGCAGCGTCCATTCCAGCGTCGTGGCGCCCGGACCCCAGGGATTGGCGGCCACGCGCTTCTTCTGGAGGAACGCCAGCATCACGATGAACAGGAACAGGACGACACCACCGGCCGAGATGTACGAACCGATCGAGGCCACCTCGTTCCAGCCGTGGAACGCGTCCGGATAGTCCGGGATGCGGCGCGGCATGCCGGCCAGACCCAGGAAGTGCATCGGGAAGAACGTCATGTTCACGCCGACGAACGTGATCCAGAAGTGCAGGTGGGCCAGCGGCTCGCTGTACTGGTAGCCGCTCATCTTGCCGAACCAGTAGTAGAAGCCGGCAAAGATGGCGAAAACCGCACCCAGCGACAGCACGTAGTGGAAGTGCGCGATCACGTAATAGGTGTTGTGCAGCGGCGTGTCGATCGACGCGTTCGCCAGCACGACGCCGGTGACGCCACCCACGGTGAACAGGAAGATGAAGCCGATCGCCCAGACCATGGGCACCTTGAACTCGATCGAGCCGCCCCACATCGTGGCGATCCACGAGAAGATCTTGATGCCTGTCGGCACCGCGATGACCATCGTCGCGAAGGTGAAATAGGCCCGCGTGTCGACCGCCATGCCGGTGATGTACATGTGGTGCGCCCACACGACGAAGCCGATCACGCCGATCGCGACCATGGCATAGGCCATGCCCATGTAGCCGAACACCGGCTTGTTCGAGAAGGTCGAGATGATGTGGCTGATGATGCCGAAGGCCGGCAGGATCAGGATGTACACCTCGGGGTGACCGAAGAACCAGAACAGGTGCAGGAACAGGATCGGGTCGCCGCCGCCTGCGGGATCGAAGAAGGCGGTGCCGAAATTGCGATCCGTCAGCAGCATCGTGATGGCGCCGGCCAGCACGGGCAGCGACAGCAGCAGCAGGAAGGCGGTGACCAGCACCGACCACACGAACAGCGGCATCTTGTGCATGGTCATGCCAGGCGCGCGCATGTTCAGGATCGTCGTGATGAAGTTGATGGCGCCCAGGATCGACGACGCACCCGACAGGTGCAGCGCGAAGATCGCCAGGTCCATCGCAGGACCCGGATGGCCCGCGGCATTCGACAGCGGCGGATAGATCGTCCAGCCGACGCCGGCCCCCAGTCCGCCCGGCGGCCCTTCGACGAAGGTCGAGAGCAGCAGCAGGATCAGCGACGGCGGCAGCAGCCAGAAGCTGATGTTGTTCATGCGCGGGAACGCCATGTCTGGCGCACCGATCATGAGGGGCACGAACCAGTTGCCGAAGCCACCGATCAGGCCCGGCATGATCATGAAGAAGATCATGAGCAGGCCGTGGGCGGTGATCAGCACGTTGTAGAGCTGATGGTCGCCGCCCAGGATCTGGTTCCCCGGCGCCTGCAGCTCCATCCGGATCACGATGGAATAGGCAAGGCCCAGGATGCCCGAGAACACCGCAAAGAACAGGTACAGCGTACCGATGTCCTTGTGGTTGGTGGAGAACAGGAAGCGACGCAGGCCCCGTGGGGTCTCGTGCGCGTGGTCGTCGTGCCCGTGGTCATGACCATGGGCATGGTCGTGACCCGGCGCGGAATGGGTTCCGGCTGCCATGGATATCCCCCTTGAGCCTTAGCGCGCTTCGACCGCGGCGAGCTGTGTCGCCGGCTGGCCCGCACTGGCAAAACGCTGCTTGGCCTCGACCAGCCAGGCGGCAAACTCTTCCTTCGACACGACCCGGACCTGCACCGGCATGAAGCCGTGGTTCACGCCACAGATCTGGTTGCACTGGCCATAGACGGTGCCGGTCTCCGTCGCGCGGAACCACGTCTCGTTGATGCGGCCGGGCATCGCGTACTTCTGCACGCCGAGCGCCGGCACCAGCCAGGAATGGATCACGTCGGTCGAGGTCGTGAGCACGCGGATGTTGGTGTCGACCGGGACCACCACCTCGTTGTCGGTGGACAGCAGGCGGAGCTGGCCCGGCTTCAGGTCGCCGTCCTGGACCATGTAGGCGTCAAAGGTCAGGTTCTCGTGGTCCGGGTACTCATAGGTCCAGTACCACTGGTGACCCGTCACCTTCAGCGTCATCTCGGCGTCGGGCGTGCGGTCCGTATAGTACAGGATGCGCATCGACGGCACGAAGATCACGGCCAGGATGATGACCGGCACGACCGTCCAGATCACCTCGATCAGGGTGTTGTGCGACGTCTTGGACGCCACCGGGTTCCGGCTCCTGCGGAAGCGCACCATGGCGTAGACCAGCAGCGCCGCCACGAACAGCGTGATCACCGTGATGATGACCAGCAGCAGGTTGTGGAAGCTGATGTACTCCTGCATCTGCGCGCTGGCCGCCGCCGGAAAGTCGATTTCCCACGGCTGCGGCTCAGCCCACGCGGAGGCGGTCCACAGGGTGCCGAGCAGGGCCGGCGCGATCGGCTTCAATATGGACCTCATCGGGCCTCTGTGCTCCTGGACGTAGACGGGGCCGGCGCAAGCGCATCCGGTGGGGCGCACCCAGCCGGCCCGAAGGGCACTATATACACTCCCCCCCGAGTTCAAGCGGAGCCCTAAAATCTAGCGACCTAATGCCGCGAAGTGTTGCAATTGGTCCCTCTGTCCAGGGACAGAATGTCCAAGGGCCGCGGAAACGCGGGGCTTGCCTGCTGCATCGGCGCCACACAGACCGTGGACGGGCGGCAGAGACACCTGATTCCTGCGGCCTGGTCATCAACGCCCCCCGGATGCCGGGACGGGGTGACGGCGCGGGCAGGAGCACCCATATTGGGCTGACGGCACGGTGCCGCGCCACAGGCCCTCCGCCCATGGCGCCGCCGGCCACGTATCATCGGGACCCCGTTGCCGGCCAGTTGCCCGCGATGTCGCCAAGCCCAAGGAGCCTGCCCAGTGTCCAGCCTTCCTCATGACCGCTTCTTTGGCGAAGGCGCACTCGACCGCGTGCGCGCGCAGGGCCTGGTCGACCAGGCCCTGCGGGGTGCCGACGACGGCGAGCTGTTCCTGGAATACACCCAGTCGGAAAGCTTCTCGTTCGACGATGGCCGGCTCAAGGCCGCGACCTTCGACAGCGGCCAGGGCTTTGGCCTGCGCGTCGTCGCGGGCGAGGCGACGGGCTATGCCCATGGCGTCGAACTGGACGAGCACGCCCTGCGCCGCGCAAGCGACGCGGTGAGTGCGGTAAAGGCCGGTCATTCGGGCACGCTGGCGCTGGATCCGGCCGGCACCAATCGTCACCTCTACGGCGAGGAGAACCCGCTGGACCCGACGCCCTTCGCGGCCAAGGTCAAGCTGCTGGCCGACATTGACGCCTATGCCCGGGCCAAGGATCCGCGCGTGCGCCAGGTCTCGGCCTCGCTGCTGGGCTCGTGGCAGGTGGTGGAGATCCTGCGACCCGGCGGCCACGTCGTGCGCGACATCCGCCCCCTGGTCCGAATCAACGTCTCTGTCGTGGTCGGCGACGGCGACAAGCAGGAAACGGGCAGCCATGGCGCCGGCGGCCGCACCGGCTATGCCGCCTATCTCGACCCCGCCTCGTGGCAGGCCCAGGTGGACGAGGCGCTGCGCCAGGCGCTGGTGAACCTTGATTCGGTGGCGGCACCGGCGGGCGAGATGGACGTGGTGCTGGGCCCCGGCTGGCCCGGCATCCTGCTGCACGAGGCGATCGGCCACGGCCTGGAGGGCGATTTCAACCGCAAGAAGACGAGCGCCTTTGCCGGCCTGATGGGCGAGCGCGTGGCAGCCCCCGGGGTCACCATCGTCGACGACGGCACCATGCCGGGCCGGCGCGGCTCGCTCACCGTCGACGACGAGGGCACGCCGACCAGCCGCACGACGCTGATCGAGGACGGCATCCTGGTCGGCTACATGCAGGACCGGCTGAATGCCCGGCTGATGGGTGTCGCCGCCACCGGCAACGGCCGGCGCCAGGGCTTTGCCCACATGCCGATGCCGCGCATGACCAACACGGTGATGCTGGGCGGCGATCGCGATCCAGGCGAGATCCTGGCCGGCGTGAAGCGCGGCCTCTATGCCGTGAACTTCGGCGGCGGCCAGGTCGACATTACCAGCGGCAAGTTCGTGTTCAGCTGCACCGAGGCCTATCTGGTCGAGAACGGCAAGGTGGGCCCGGCGGTCAAGGGTGCCACCCTGATCGGCAACGGCCCCGACTGCCTGACCAAGGTCAAGGCGATCGGCAATGACATGGGCCTGGATCCTGGCATCGGCACCTGTGGCAAGCAGGGCCAGGGCGTGCCCGTCGGCGTCGGCCAGCCGACCCTGCTGATGGAAGGCCTGACTGTCGGCGGCACGGGCTGAGGCGCGCCAGGATGGACAGGCGCCCGGGCTGACGGGCGCCGGGACTGACGGGCGCCAGGGCGGACAGGCATCAGGGCGGACGGTTCAGCCCTGGCCGTCCCCGGCGGGCGGGTAGTCGACACGGGTCAGGACCAGTCCCTGGGGCGGTGCGGTCGGACCCGCGGCGGCGCGGTCGCGGGCGGCCAGGGCCTTGGCAACCGCGTCAGGGGACCATTTCCCCTCCCCCACCAGTTTCAGCGTGCCGACCATGTTGCGGACCTGGTGGTGCAGGAACGAACGGGCGGACGCCTCGACCAGGATCACCTCCCCCACACGTGTGACAGCCAGCCGGTACAACGTGCGCAGCGGCGAGTTCGCCTGGCACTGCGCCGCGCGAAAGCTGGTGAAGTCGTGCCGCCCCTCCAGCCGGGCGGCACCCGCGGCCATGAGGCCGGCATCCAGGGCATGGGGCACGTGCCAGACGCGGCCGCGCTCCAGCACCGGCGGCGCCGGGCGGTTCAGGATCGTGTAGCGATAATGCCGGGCGGTCGCGTCGAACCGGGCGTTGAACCCATCTGCCACCCGGTCCGCCTGCAGAACCGCCACGGGATCGGGCCTCAGGTGGAAGTTCAGGGCATCGCGCACGGTGCGTGGGGCATGGTCGCGCACCAGGTCGAAATGCACGACCTGCCCCGTCGCATGCACGCCCGTATCGGTGCGGCCCGCCGCCGTGGTGACGACCGTCTCACCGCTGAAGCCGGCAATCGCACGCTCGAGCGCTGCCTGCACGCTGGGCCCGTTGTCCTGGCGCTGCCAGCCAACGAAGGCGGTCCCGTCATATTCCAGGACGAGGGCGTAGCGCGGCATCTCAGTCCAGCCGCGTGCCCCTGGGCACCGGCCGCCCGCGCAGGAAATCGGCCGCGTCCATCAGGCGCTTTCCCGGTGCCTGGACCAGCGTCAGGCGCAGCGCGCCGCGCCCGCAGGCGACGGTCAGGCGGTCGTCCAGCGTCGCCCCCGGAGCACCGTCGCCATCCAGGCTTTCCGCGCCGCTGACGCGCAGGCGTTCGCCGTCGAGCGTCGCGAAGGCGCCGGGCCGAGGGCTGAGAGCCCGGACCTGCGCCGCCAGTTCCGCGGCCGGGCGCCGCCAGTCCAGGCGCTCGTCCTCGGTCGTCAGCTTGGCGGCATAGGTCACGCCCGCGTCCGGCTGGACCTGCGGCTGCAGGCTGCCATCGGCCAGGCCGGCCAAGGCCGGGACGATCAGCGTCGCCCCCAGGGCGGCCAGCGCATCGTGCAGGCTGCCCCCGGTGGTTGCGTCCGTGATCGGCACGGCTTCGTGGAGGAGCATCGGCCCGGTGTCGAGGCCGGCATCCATCTGCATGATCGTGACGCCCGTCTCGGCGTCTCCCGCCATGATCGCGCGCTGGATGGGCGCGGCACCCCGCCAGCGCGGCAGGAGGGAGGCGTGGACATTCACGCACCCCAGCCGCGGCGCGTCCAGGATCGCACGGGGCAGGATCAGGCCATAGGCGACGACCACCGCCACATCCAGGTCCAGCGCGGCGAAGGCCGCCTGGTCGGCCGGATCGCGCAGGCGCAGCGGCGTGCGGACAGGGATGCCCAGCGCCTCGGCCCGGGCGTGGACGGCGCTGGGGCGCAGCTGCCTGCCGCGGCCGGCGGGGCGCGGCGGCTGCGAATAGACACAGGCAATCTCGTGCCCCGCGGCGTGCAGGGCGTCGAAAACTGGTACCGAAAACTCCGGCGTTCCCATGAAGGCCAGGCGCATGGCGGGCCTCCGCTCAGACGGTCGCCAGCTTCTTCGCCTTGGCCAGCTTGCGCAGGATCACGCTGCGCTTGACCAGCGACAGGTGATCGACGAACAGCACGCCGTCCAGATGGTCCATCTCGTGCTGCAGGCAGGTGGCCAGCAGGCCCGTCGCCTCCTGCTCGCGGATCTCGCCCTGCCCGTCCAGATAGCGCACGCGCACCGTGGCCGGGCGTACCACCTCGGCATAGTGCTCGGGCACGGACAGGCAGCCTTCCTCATAGGTGGCGAGGTCCTCCGACTGCTCCAGGATCTCAGGATTGATGAACACCTGGGGGTTCGGCGCCTCGCCCTCGCGCGCCAGGTCGATGACCAGGATCCGCTTCGGGATGCCGACCTGGATCGCGGCCAGACCGATGCCGTTGGCGGCGTACATCGTCTCGATCATGTCGGCGACCAGCTTGCGCACGCCTTCATCCACCTGAGCGACGGGCTTTGACTTGGTCTTCAGGCGCGGATCGGGCGCTTTCAGGATCGGAAGGACGGCCATCGCGGGGACTTAAGGCGCGCGCGATGCGCCGTCAAGGCGAAGGACCGGACCGGCGAGCGTTCATGCCTCGTCCGCGACTGCGTAGCGCGAGAGGGCAAGGTCCAGGCCAAGAGCCGACAAGCAGGCCAGGAAGGCATGCGGATAGCGGTCCACCTGGGACATGACCTCTGGCCGGTTCGCAATGGCGATATGCAGCAGGCCGGTCAGACCGGAGGCGACAGCGAGATCGAGAAAGTCCCGCAGCGGTGGCAAGTGAACCAGCAGGTGCTCGATCGTCCGGGGGAGATCACTGGTGATCGCATCGTCGTCGAGGATCGTGGCAATCAGGCTTGCGTGACCCTGTCTGTTTTCGCCGATGCGCCAGGGGACGGGACAGTTTCGCCCGGCGTCCTTGAGGACGGCCAAGGCGCCGCCGGTCAAGCGCAGCGTCACCAGCACGACGGTTGGCCTTCGCGCAGCCTGTCAGCCCGCGCCCATGGGGCGGCGGGCCTTCAGGGCGGCGGTCAGGGTGCCGTCGTCCAGGTAATCGAGCTCCGCCCCCAGCGGTACGCCATGGGCGAGGCGGGAGACGGCGACGGGAAGGCCGGCCAGCCGTTCCGCGATGTAGTGGGCCGTAGTCTGGCCGTCGACGGTCGCACTGAGCGCCAGGACGACCTCGCGGCAGGCTGGCTCGGCGGCGCGGGCGACCAGCGTCTCGATGCGCAACGCCTCCGGCCCCAGCCCGTCAAGCGCCGACAGCCGGCCGCCCAGGACGTGGTAGCGGCCCGAGAAGCCGGCGGCACGCTCCATCGCCCACAGGTCGCCGATCTCCTCGACCACGCAGATCGTGTCGTCGTCGCGCCTTGGATCGCTGCAGATCGTACAGGGATCGCGCGAATCGAGGTTGCCGCAGCGGGAGCACGGATGGATGGCGGTGGCGGCGGCGGCCATTGCCTGGGCCAGCGGCTCCATCAGCGTTTCGCGGCGTGAGAGGAGGTGCAAAGCCGCGCGCCGCGCCGATCGCGGCCCAAGCCCGGGCAGCCGGGCCAGCAGCCGGATCAACGTGTCCAGTTCCGAATCCGCATTGGGCCCACGCGCCATGTCTTCAGTATAGCCGCCGCGCCCTGCGCCGCGACCCACCCGTCGGGCGAGGCGCCGCGGTTCCCGCACACCGCGAAAAAAATAGTGCGGAGCGGAGCGGGCACCATCCAGGAGTTGCTGCATTTGGACGGACATCGCAACACCAAGGAGGGTGACATGGACAAGGATCGGATCGAAGGCACGGCGAAGCAGGTCAAGGGTGCCGTGAAGGAAGCAGCCGGCAAGCTGACCGGCGATGCCAAGCTGCAGGCCGAGGGCAAGGCCGACAAGGCCGAGGGCAAGATCCAGAACGCCGTCGGCGGCGCCAAGGATGCGGTGCGCGACGCGGTGCGCAAGCACTGATCGATCCCGCCTCGTTCATCGGGGCACACGCCCAGGCCTGAGTACCGCGCCTGATGCGTTCCCCGGTGTGGGCCGGCCGGCACTTCGCCGCGCCGGCCCATTGCGTTTCCGCAGCCGACCGGGCCATGCGATGGTGCGCCACATGAGCGTGACCATCTTCCACAATCCGGCCTGCGGCACCTCGCGCAAGGTGCTGGCCCGGCTGACCGACCTGGGGCTGCAGCCCCGCATCATCGAATACCTTAAGACGCCGCCCAGTGCTGCCGAACTGGCGCGGTTGCTGACCGCGATGGGCTGGACCCCGCGCCAGCTGCTGCGCCGGCGCGGGACCCCTTATGACGACCTGGGCCTGGACGATCCGCGCTTGAGCGACGCGGCGCTGATCGCGGCGATGGTGGCCCACCCGATCCTGATCGAGCGCCCGATCGTGGAGACGCCGAAGGGCGTCCGCCTGGCCCGCCCCCCAGAGGAACTTGAAGCGATCCTTTAGCCGGCAACCGCGAGCGACGGCCGGCGCGGGGCGAGGTCCTGCTGCGTCACCCCGGCATCGAGGATGCGCTGGGGCAGTGGCCGGCCCAGGACCAGCGCCGCCGTCGCCTCCCCCAGCGTGGGCGACATCATGATGCCGTAGCCGCCCTGGCCGCACAGCCAGAAGAACCCCTCCACGGCGTCGTCGAAGCCACAGACGGGCGCATCGTCGGCCACGAAGCAGCGGAGCCCTGCCCAGCGGCGGCGCAGGTTGCGCACGGGCATGACCGTATGCCGCTCGATCCAGTCGATCAGGACCGCCAGGTCGAACTCGTCGGGTTGCACGTCGTGCGGGACGTCCGGCGTCTGGTCGCCCAGCGAGCACATCACGCGGCCCATCTCAGGCTTCACATAGGGATGGCCGCCTTCCGGCTGCTCGCCGACGAACTCGCAGAACGGATGATGGTCGGGCGTGCCCGCCGGGGCGTCCACGATCAGGGCCGTGCGCCGCTTGGGCACCAGCCCCACGGGCGCAACGCCGGCAAGTCCCGCGACCTGGTCCGCCCAGGCGCCGCTGGCATTGACCACGATCGGTGCCTGGACGGTCCCGGCCGCGGTCACGGCGCGCCACAGGCCGCCCACCCGCTCCAGCGCTTCGACCCGGGCGCCGGTCATGACCTGGCCGCCCCGGGCACGAATGCCGCGCAGGAAGCCCTGGTGCAGGATGTCGACGTCCATGTCGGCCACGCCCGGCTCGTACACCGCAGCGCCGACCAGTTCCGGGCGAAGCAGCGGCACCTTGGCCCTGGCCTCCGCCCTTGGCAGTTCCACGATCACGTCCAGCGCGTCGGACAGGGCCAATTGGGCCTGCAGCAGGCCCTCGTCCCCCGGCCGGGCGACGTGGATATGGCCCCGCGGGGCGGCCAGGATCGGGCCCGCGAAACACTCGGGCGGGTTCTCGAAGAAGGGGCGGCCCAGCTGGCTGATGCGGCGCGGGACGAAGCCGCCATAGTGCGGCGTGAACATCGCGGCCGAACGGCCGGTCGTGTGGTAGCCGGGCGCGTCTTCCGCCTCCAGCACGACGACACGACCGTGATCGGCCAGCGCGAAGGCCGCACCGGCACCGGAAATTCCGGCGCCCAGGACCAGGAAATCGACCACGAGATCGGCAGATTCAGCCACGATCGCCTCAGCTCCCCGCATGTGACGGACCGCTTTCCGTCATAGCGCGACTAGGGTCCCGCTGTCGCCTGCTGCAACGCACACATGAGGGTGAAGCAATGCTCTCCCCGCCGGCTGCGACTCCCGTGGGGACCTAGCTGACGCGGATCAGGACGCGGCCGACCTGGTCGCGGGCATAGAGGCCGGCGAAGGTCTCCGCACTGTGCTCCAGCCCATCCACCATGTGTTCGTCGTAGACGAGGTCGCCCGAGCGGATCCAGCCGGCGAGTTCGGCCCGGGCCGCAGGCCAGTCGCGCATGAAGTCATAGACGACGAAACCCTCCATCTTCAGGCGGTGGGTGATGAAGCGGGTGGTCGCCTTGATCCCGCGCGGGCTTTCGGCGTTGTATTCGGCGGTCTGGCCGGAGACGGCGATGCGTCCGCCAAGGCGCAGGTTCAGGATGGCGGCGTCCAGCGTCTCGGCCCCGACATTGTCGAAATAGAGGTCGGCGCCATCGGGCAGTTCGCGGGCAATCGCCGCGCGCAGGCTGGGCTCGGCCCGGTAGTCGATGCAGGCATCCAGGCGCAGGCGATCGCGTGCATAGGCGACCTTTGCCGGGCTGCCGGCAATGCCCACGACCTTGTGCCCCTTGATCCGGGCGATCTGCGATGCCGCCGCCCCCACCGGGCCGCCCACGGTCGAGACGAGGACGGTGTCGCCATCCTTCAGGCGGCCGACGCGCAGCAGGCCGAAATAGGCGGTCAGGCCAGAGACGCCCAGCACCCCGATCGAGGCCGACATGGGGATGTCGTCGCGGTAGATCTCGGGGTCCAGACGCTCCACCAGCTTCTCGTTGGCGACGACATGGCTGGCCCAGCCCAGGTTGCCGGCGACCCTGGTGCCTTCGGGGAAGCCTGGATGGCTGGATGCCTCGACGATGCCAGCGCCGAAGGAGGGGACGGGCTTGCCGATCTGGACGGCCGCCATGTAGGTGTCCTGCGACAGGCTGGGGCGGATGCCGGCGTCCAGGCTGTGATGGGTCAGGCGGACCACGAACTCCCCGTCCTTGGGTTCGCGCAGCGGCGCCTCTTCGAGCCGGAAGTCGCTCAGCTTCGGCATGCCGCTTGGCCGTTCCGCCAGCACCCAGCGCCGTGTCGTGGTCGTCATGTTCCCTCCGGTTCTTTGGGGGAAGTATGACGGGTGAGGCGCGCCCTGGCTGCACCTGATGTGCGGCCAGGGCGCAGAGAGTCAGGCGAGCGTGAAGATGTTGCGGTTGCGGGGGCCCGTTGGGCTCACCTTGATCGCCCGGCCCAGGGCGTCGCCTTCGAGAGCCTTGACCGCCTCTGCGTCGCCTTCGCCGCTGATGGCGACGAAGCGGGCATTGTTGGACTTCAGGCGGCCGATGACGATGCCGACGGGCACCTTCTTCGCATAGTCGACCGTGTAGGTCTCGATCGTGGCGTCGCCCTCGGGCTTGGTCTCGATCTGGGGGGCTTGCCAGCCGTCGACTTCCGCCTGAAGCGCCTTGCTCGACCTCGCGGTGAAGGCGCGGGGCGTGGTCGAGTAGACGCCGGTCGAATACTTGGAGAGGAAGCCGCCATTGGCGGCGACCAGGCCGTAGGAGCCGGGCTTGGCCCGCACCCGCTCCACCACTTCGGCGATCGCGTGCATCGAGTAGTTGTTGCCGGCCCCGCCGAAGAAGGGCAGGCCGCCCGTCACCGTCAGGCCGCGCGGGTCGTCGGCGTCGAGGCCGAGCGCGTCGGCCACGTTGAAGACCGCGATGGGGAAGCAGGAATACAGGTCGATCGTGCCGAGGTCCGCGGCAGCGATGCCGGCATCATCCAGCGCCTTCTTCGCCGCCAGGATCGACGCGGGGCTGGACGACAGGTCGGCGCGTTCCAGCACCGAGCGTTCCTTCGCGTCGGCATAGCCGTGCAGGTAGACCCACTTGCTCTCTGGCACGCCCAGTTCGCGCGCCTTGGCGGCGGATGCGATGATGACGGCCGCCCCCTGGTTGGCCTGGTCGCGGGCGACGACATAGCGCGGATAGGGCCAGGCGATCAGGCGGTTGCGCTCCGTCACCGTCACCAGTTCGTCCGCCGAGAGGACCTTGGGCGCCATGGCGTGCGGGTTCTGCGAGGCGGCCCTGGTGAAGGGCGCGAAGAGACGGCCCATTTCCTTGGCATAAGCCTGCGGGCTGAGGCCCAGGCGGCCGCGGCGCGCATTCTCGAACATCGCGTAGTAGAGGACGGGCGCGCCGATGCCGTGCTCCAGCATGGGCGGGCTGAGCAGGCCGTCCAGGCCATAGCCGCGGAATTCCAGGCTGCCCTCGACCTCTTCCGACCAGTCGGGGTTCTCCCCCTTGGTGGCGAGGTCGCGGGCGGTGGAGATCGCCTCGGACCCCGCGATCAGGGCGGCGTCGATCTCACCCGCCGCGATGCGTTCGGCCAGTTCGCTGAGCAGGTGCTGCGGGCCCTGGCCGCCCACGACTTCCTGGATCGCCCGGGCCGGATTGGCGCCGATCCGCTTCGCCACCGAACGCGGGAAGTTGTTGGACTTGCCGAACGGGGCGACGACGTTGGGGCCCGAGGCCTCGAACTGCGGGATCGTCGCGATCGTGTCGATGGCCGCGGCGACGCGGGCCGCATCCGCCCCTGTGTCGGCGACCGCGGTACGGGCGGCGAGGCCGGCCAGGTCGGCCGGCGACAGCGCCTTATAGGCGGGCGAGCCGATGGTTTCGGAGGCTTCGCCCACACCGATGATGACCGGGGTCCGGTCAGAGGGGACCGTCATGTCTCTTCTCTCGTCTGCTTCGCTGACAACAGCATCGCGGGCGGGTCTAGCATGAACGGAGCAGGGATGGCACAGCATGGGCGGCCCATCCTAAAATCGCGTCGGTTCGCCAGCACGTCGAGGGGCCCAGGACACGCACATGGCAGAGACAATTCCCGCCAACCCGTCGGAGAAGGAGATCGAGCTCCTGTTCCGCAAGGGCATGCACGCCAGCGCCATCGGCATGGGCGATCCGCGCAACGAGAACGGCCATTCGTGGCGGCCCATGGCCTATGACCCCAAGCTGGTCGGCAATGTGGAGACGGGCGTGCTGCATGGCGGCGCGATCACGGCCCTGCTGGACCATACCGGTGGCGACGCGGTGCAGAGCGCGCTGGGCCGGCGCCAGCCGATCGCGACGCTGGACCTGCGGCTGGACTACATGCGTCCGGCAAGCCCGGGCCTGGGCGTCATGGCGCATGCCCATTGCTTCAAGCTGACCAAGCACATCGCCTTTGTCCGCGGCACGGCCTACCAGGAGGACGAGGCCGATCCCGTCGCGACCTGCGTTGCCACCTACATCCTGGCGCCCAACCAGCCGGCACCCATTCCGGCCAACCTGCCAGAGATGGACGACAGCGACATTCCGCGGCCAGCGGAGGTGAAGGGGGCTGCGGCGTTCCTGGAGACAATCCCCTATGCCCGGTTCCTGAACATCGTCGTCGATCAGAAGGGGAACGAGATCACGACCATCCTGCCGTTCCGCCGGCGCCTGGTCGGCAACCCGTTCCTGCCCGCCCTGCATGGCGGCGCCATCGGCGCGTTCCTGGAGACGACGGCGATCACGCAGCTGGGCTTCGACACGGGCGACTGGGCGGTGCCGAAGCCGATCTGCATCACGATCGAGTACCTGCGCTCTGGCCGTCCCGTCGAAACCTATGGCCGCGCCGTGGTCACGCGCCAGGGCCGGCGCGTCGCGACCGTGCGGGTCGAGGCCTGGCAGGAGGATCGCCGCCGGCCCATCGCCGCAGCGCAGGGCCATTTCCTGCTGCGCGAGGCGGCCGCCGCGACAGACTGAGGCAGATTGCGCGGGACGGGATGATTGCCGACCCGGTCGAGTACCGGACCGCGCCCAACACAGGCCGCTACGAGGAGGCGTAAACGGCGTCCGGCTCTACCGAGGCGCTTTCCCCGCTCAGGTTCATCGCGATCCGGGCGACGGCTGGCTTGTCCCAGGCGTCCTTCCGCCCAGGCGCCTGGCGCTGTTCGGTTCCGACCAGTCCCGTGATTGGCGAAGCGGACGCAAGACTGCAATTCATGCGACTTTCCTTCGCGATGACCAGGGGCGGAGCACACAGCCCGTCAGGCGCCAACGCTGCGTTGGCTAGAACTGTTCCCGCTCAATCGGAAGCGTGTCGGAGCGACAGACGCCACCTGCAGTGGGCTCAGTCGTTGCGCTGACGGGCCTCTTTCCCCGACACGGTCTTGATCAGCGTGCCGATCACCGACCGGACGTGCGGATCCTGGATCGCGTTGAAGTTGGCGACCAGGTCGATGATGGTGCGGTCGCGCCCGCCATGGGGCATGGCCTCGCGCACCTCGTCCGCGTCGAAGCTCTCGAAGAACCAGTTCATCGGCGCCTCGAGCAGACGCGAAATCTCGTAGAGCCGGCCCGCGCTGACGCGGTTCGCACCCGTCTCGTACTTCTGAACCTGCTGGTAGGATAGCCGCAACGCCGCGGCCAGCTGCTCCTGTGTCATGCCCATGCGCGTGCGACGCTCGCGAATGCGTCGGCCTACATGCTCATCGACCTGGCGCGACAGGCGCGCCTCAGACCCCTCCGTCGTCATCCGTTCTATCGACTCAGTTCCCCCGCTGGCCGGCAAGCCTATCTCGTTCCGTAGACGAAGCAATAGGTCCGCGAACAGAAATGTCGTATGCGGCACAAGGCTGTGGCCCTGCTGCCCTTGCGTCGTTTTGCGCACGCGCCAGCCATGCTAATGTCCCGCGCGATCCGTCCGCGTCGATGCCGGCATCGCGACTGGCGATGCGGCCCCGGCTGCCGGACCCCGTGTTTCTTGAGGAGTAGGGCGTCTTGAACGGAAATGCGCGCAAAGGACTGCTGATCGTCGCAGCCCTTGCGACCCTGGCGCTGGGCGCCTGTTCGTCGGACAGCAGCAAGGAAGACCTGGCCTATGTCGAGCGGCCGGTGGAATCCCTCTACAACGAGGCGATGGACACGCTGCAGCGCCGCAACTACACGCAGGCGGCCAAGCTGTTCGACGAGGTGGAGCGCCAGCACCCCTATTCCGCCTGGGCGACCAAGGCGCAGCTGATGTCGGCCTATTGCTACTACCAGAGCAATTCGTACCAGGATGCGATCCTGTCGGCGGAGCGGTTCATCCAGCTGCACCCCGGCAACAAGGATGCGCCCTATGCCTATTACCTGATCGCGGTCAGCCATTATGAGCAGATCTCGGACGTGGGCCGCGACCAGCGCAATACCGAGCTGGCGCTGAATGCGCTGGACGAACTGGTGCGCCGCTATCCCGACACCCAGTACGCCCGCGATGCGCGGCTGAAGATCGACCTGACGCGCGACCATCTGGCCGGCAAGGAGATGGAGATCGGCCGCTACTACCTGCGGCAGGGGCAGTACCTGGCCGCGATCAGCCGGTTCAAGGTCGTCGTGGACAAGTACCAGACGACCAGCCAGGTGCCGGAGGCCCTGCACCGCCTGGTCGAGGCCTACCTCGCCCTGGGCGTCAAGGACGAGGCGCAGTCGGCGGCGGCGGTGCTGGGCGCCAACTACCCCGGCAGCCCCTGGTACGAGGACAGCTACGCGATGATGGGCGGCGACATGGCGCCCGGTGCCGTGGCCAAGCCGAACTTCGTCGACCGCACCTTCTCGGCCATATTCTGACGCCGCATTCCGACGCGGGTGTCCCAAGGACCGTCCCGGGCGGCCGCGCAGGGCGCGGTGCCTGACCAAGCTGGGGGTTGAACAAGGTCGTGCTGCGGCGCCTGTCCGTGCGGGACATCGTCCTGATCGATCGCCTGGACCTGGATTTCGAGCCGGGCCTGACCGTGCTGACCGGCGAGACCGGCGCCGGCAAGTCGATCCTGCTCGACGCCCTGGGCCTGGCCCTGGGCGCCCGCGCGCAGGCGGGCCTGGTCCGCAGCGGGGCTGCCCAGGGCAGCGCCGCCGCACAGTTCGACGTGCCGCCCGGCCATCCCGCGCGCCGCCTGCTGGAGGAGCAGGACCTGGGCAGCCCGGACGAGCCCATCGTCCTGCGCCGGGTGGTCGGTGCCGACGGACGGAGCCGGGCCTATGCTTGCGATTCGCCTGTCAGCGCCGGCCTGCTGTCCGAGCTGGGCAGCCTGCTGGTCGAGGTGCATGGCCAGCATGACGAGCGCGGCCTGCTGGCCGCGTCCGGCCATCGCGCCATCCTGGACACGTTCGGCGCATTGGACCCCCTGGTGGCGGAGGTCGGCCAGGCCTGGCGCTCGCGCGAGGCCGCGCGGCAGGCCCTGGCCGAGGCGACGCGCCGCCGGGACGAGGCAATGGCCGACCAGGACTACCTGCGCCACATCGCTGCCGAGCTTGAAGCCCTCTCGCCACAGCCGGGGGAGGAGGACGAACTGGCGGCGGAGCGGACGCTGCTCTCCGGCGCCGAGCGCCTGGCGGAGGACGTGGCCGACGTCGTAACCACCCTGGAGCAGGGCGGCGGACCGGACGTGCGCCTGCGCGCGGCGCTGCGCAAGCTGGAACGCGTGGCCGAGCGGGCGCAGGGGCGCCTGGACGAAACCCTGGCCGCCCTGGAGCGCGCCGCGTCCGAGGCGGCGGAGGCGATCGCCGCGCTGGAGGCGGCACAGGGCGCCATCCGCGTCGATCCGCGCCGGCTGGAAATCGTGGAGGAGCGCCTGTTCGCCCTGCGGGCGGCGGCGCGCAAGCACAACATCCGGCCCGACGAACTGCCCGACTTCACCGCGCGGACGCTGGCCCAGGTCGCAGCGCTGGAAGGGGTCGAGGACCAGCTGAAGGACCTGGCGCGGACACTGTCCCAGGCGGAACTGCGCTATGCCGAACTGGCGGGCGAGCTGACGGGACGCCGGCGCCAGGCCGCGACCCGCCTGGACCGCGCCGTGGAGTCGGAGCTCGAGTCCCTGAAGCTGGGCCGGGCCCGGTTCCGCACCGCGGTGGCGCCCCTGGCTGAGGGGGGCGAGGCCGGCGCCGACCGGGTGGCGTTCGAGATCTCCACCAACCCGGGGGCGCCCTTCGGCGCGCTGATCCGCATCGCCTCGGGCGGCGAGCTGTCGCGCTTCATCCTGGCGTTGAAGGTGGCGCTGGCTGGCGTGCGCAGTGCCGCGACCATGGTCTTCGACGAGGTCGACCGCGGCGTGGGCGGCGCCGTGGCGGCGGCGGTCGGCGACCGCCTGGGCGCCCTGGCCGGTGACGCGCAGGTCCTGGTCGTGACCCATTCGCCCCAGGTGGCGGCGCGCGGCGACCACCACCTGCACATCGCCAAGTCGGACACGGCGGAGGGAACGCGTACCCGCGTGGTGCCGCTGGACCACGACGCCCGGGAGGAGGAGATCGCGCGCATGCTGGCGGGGGCGGAAGTCACGGATGCGGCGCGGGCCGCGGCGCGCAGCCTGCGGGGGGGCGGCTGATGGCCGAGGTCGCGGCAACCGACCTGGACGAGGCGCAGGCCGCGGCGGAGCTGGAGCGCCTGGGCGCCGAGATCGCGGCCCATGACGCGCGCTATTACCAGGACGACGCGCCGACCGTATCGGATGCCGACTACGATGCCCTGCGCCGTCGCCTGCTGGCGATCGAGGCAGCCTTTCCCCATCTGGTGCGCGCCGACAGTCCCAGTCAGCGGGTGGGGGCGGCCCCCTCCGCCACGTTCGACAAGGCGACCCACCTGCGGCCGATGCTGTCGCTGGACAACGCCTTCGCGGCCGAGGACGTGGTCGAGTTCGACGCGCGGATCCGCCGTTTCCTGAAGCTTGGGCCCGACGAGCCGGTGGTCTTCGCGGCAGAGCCCAAGATCGACGGCCTGTCGATCAATCTGACCTATCGCGACGGGCGCCTGGTCCTGGGCGCCACGCGCGGCGACGGCTTCGTGGGCGAGACGGTGACCGCCAACCTGGCGACGCTGAAGGACATTCCGGAGCGGCTGAAGGGCGCGGTGCCGCCCCTGATCGAGATCCGGGGCGAAATCTACATGGCCCGGCACGACTTCGCCGAACTCAATGCCGCGCAAGCCGCGGCGGGAAAGCCGGTCTTTGCCAATCCCCGCAACGCGGCCGCCGGCTCGCTCCGCCAGCTGGATCCAGAGGTCACACGCACCCGGCCGCTGCGCTTCTTCGCCTATGCCTGGGGCGAGGCCGAGGGGCTGGAGGCTGCCCGTCACAGCGAGGTGCTGGCCCTGTTCCAGTCCTGGGGCCTGCCCACCAATCCCGAGTTCCGGCTGTGCCGCAGCCCTGAAGAGTTGCTCGCCTTCCATGCCGACATCGAGCGCAAGCGGGCCGACCTTCCTTACGAGATCGACGGCGTCGTCTACAAGGTCGACCGCCTGGACTGGCAGGCACGCCTGGGCTTCGTCGCGCGCGCGCCACGCTGGGCGATCGCGCACAAGTTCCAGGCAGAACGCGCCACGACCCGGCTGCTGGGCATCGACATCCAGGTGGGCCGCACCGGCGCGCTGACGCCCGTGGCGCGGCTGGAACCGGTGAGCGTCGGTGGCGTCGTCGTCGCCAATGCGACGCTGCACAACGAGGACGAGATCCGGCGCAAGGACCTGCGCATCGGCGACGGCGTCATCATCCAGCGCGCTGGCGACGTGATCCCGCAGGTCGTCGCCATGGTCCCCGAAATGCGGGACCCCGACGCGCCCGAATATGTCTTCCCCGACCATTGCCCGGTCTGCGGCGCGTCCGCCCCGCGGGACGAGGGTGGCGACGTGGTGCGGCGCTGCACCGGCGGTCTGACCTGCGAGGCGCAGGCGGTCGAGCGCCTGCGCCATTTCGTGTCGCGCCGCGCCTTCGACATCGAAGGCCTGGGCGAGAAGCAGGTGCGGTTCTTCTGGGACCTGGGCTGGATCCGCAGCCCCGCCGACATCTTCGCCCTGCGCCAGAAGAATGCCGCAGCCGAAGAGCCGCTGGAAAAGCGCAAGGGCTGGAAGGACAGGTCGGTCGCCAACCTGTTCGACGCGATCGAGGCCAGGCGCACGATCAGCTTCCCCCGCTTCCTTTTCGCGCTCGGCATCCGCCATGTGGGCGAGGAGAATGCCAAGCTGCTGGCCCGCAATTACGGGACGAGCGACGCCTTCATCGCGGCCATGGTTGAGGCCAAGGACCCCGAGTCCCAGGCCTGGCGCGACCTCGATTCGATCGACGGCATCGGCACGGCGGTCGCGACGGCGGTCGTCGATTTCTTTGCCGAGCCGCACAACGTGGACGCGGTCCACGCGCTCCTGGCCCAGGTCACGGTCGAGCCGGAGGCGGCGCGCGTCGTCGGCAATTCGCAGATCGTGGGCAAGACCATCGTCTTCACCGGCACGCTGGAGAAGATGACAAGGGACGAGGCCAAGGCCCGTGCCGAACAGCTGGGCGCCAAGGTCGCAAGCTCGGTCAGCAGCAAGACCGACCTGGTGGTGGCCGGCTCATCCGCCGGCTCGAAGCTGAAAAAGGCCGCCGAACTGGGCCTGACGGTCCTGACCGAGGACGAATGGCTGGCGCTGGCGAACTGACCATCCGGCCCGCCACGGCTGCGGACGAGGCGGATGTCGTTGCCCGGTGGCGGTCGTCGGATCTGGTGGCGTCCTATAACGATCCGAGCGTGGACTTTCACTTTGCCAGGAGTGGCGCCAGTTCCGTCGTCCTGGTTGCCGTAAGTGGCAGTCGCGCGATCTGCGGCAGTGTCATGGTCGGCCATGACGGCCACCGGGGCTGGCTCTACTATCTTGCCGCCGATCCCGGCTTGCGGGGACGCGGTATCGGCCGGGCGCTGGTGCGAGCGGCGGAGGATTGGCTGCGAGCGCGTGGCGTCCCCAAGGTGCAGTTGATGGTTCGACCGACCAATACACAGGTCATGGGCTTCTATGAGACTCTGGGCTATGAGGAAACGCCCCGGGTGGTCATGGCCCGTTGGCTCGACTCCGGGACCTGAGACGGAAGGCTGGCGTCGGATCGACGGTGCAGCCTCGGGAAGTTGATTGACAATGCTGCTGCGGCCGTTTGCTGCGATCCGGGAGGAGGCCGCGGCACTGAAGGGTGGGCAGGGCGCCCTGGACGCCCTGATGCCTGTGCTGCGTACGCCGGCCGACCTCGCCCGCATCCCCGACGACCGCTGGCTGGCGGAGTTCACGCGCTGCGTCTTCCAGGCGGGCTTCTCGTGGTCCGTGGTCGACGCCAAGTGGCCCGCCTTCGAAGCGGCGTTCGAGGGCTTTGACCCGCGCCGCTGGCAGCACATGGACGACGATGACCTGGACCGGCTGCTGGCCGACCGGGGCCTGATCCGCAATGGTGCCAAGCTGCGCTCGGTCGGGCGCAATGCCGCCCTGCTGGCGGCCCTGGCGACGGAGTACGGCACGGCGGCACAGGCCTTTGCCGAGTGGCCGCAGGGCGACTTCATCGGCCTGCTGGACCTGCTGAAGCGGCGCGGCGACCGGCTGGGCGGCAATACGGGCATGCTTGCCTTGCGCCGCATGGGCCGCGACGGCTTCATGCTGTCGCCGGACGTCGTGTCCGCCCTGGTGCGCGAGGGCGTGATCGACGGGCCGCCCTCGTCCAAGTCTGCGATGCGCGCGATCCAGGCGGCATTCGATACCTGGGCCGCCGAATCGGGCCTGCCCTTCGCCCATATCAGCCGCACCCTGTCCGCCTCGGTCGGCTGAGGCGGGCTCGGCTCAGGTCGGCTCGGGTTCGTCCTCGGCCCGGCGGAAGCGCTGCAGGCCGATCTCGTCCAGTTCCGCCTGGGCACGCTTCGCGGCCAGTTCCCGCTGGCGCCGCGCCTGGTGCTCGGCGGCGAGTTCATAGCGCTTGAACTCCTGGAACGCGTCCGCCACCTCGTCCCGCGCGACCGCGATCCGGGCATCCAGTTCGTCCAGCGACCGGGCCAGCGTCTCGCGCCGGGCAATCGCCTGGCGGGAATAGGCAGGATAGACCGCCATCAGGTCCGGCTGGCTGCGGGCCAGGGCCTGCTCCTGCAGCACCTCGGCCTCCAGCGCGTCGGCCTTGGCCGCCATCTCGTCGCGCATGCGGTCAAGTTCGCCCAGCTTGCGGCGCTGCTCGTCGAGCTTGCGCTGGTGCAGGCGGATCAGGGTGGCGAGGCCCTTCACGACACGGGCCTAGGAATCCAGGATCGCGGCAAGTTCGGCATAGCCCTGGGCCAGCGTGCTCTGCTCGCGCTTGCCCTGGCTCAGGAAGCGATTGAGCTGCGGCTGATAGCGGATCGCCTCGTCCACGGCCTGGTCCGAGCCGGCGCGATAGGCGCCCAGGCGGATCATCTCGGCCATGTCCTCATAGGTCGAGAGCAGGCGCCGCGCCCGCGTCACCAGGCGGTTCTCGTCGTCCGTGTTGCAGCCCGGCATGGTGCGCGAGACCGAGCGCAGGATGTTGACCGCAGGGTAGCGTCCGCGCTCCGCAATCCCGCGTTCCAGCACGATATGGCCGTCCAGGATGCCGCGCACGGCATCCGCCACCGGCTCGTTATGGTCGTCGCCATCGACCAGGACGGTGAACAGGCCGGTGATCGTGCCCTGGTCCGGGCCCGGTCCTGCGCGCTCCAGCAGCTTGGGCAGTTCGGCAAAGACGGTGGGCGTATAGCCCTTGGTCGTCGGCGGCTCGCCGCCCGACAGGCCGATCTCGCGCTGGGCCATGGCAAAGCGCGTGACGCTGTCCATCAGGCACAGCACGTCCAGGCCCTGGTCGCGGAAATACTCCGCCACCGACAGGGTGAGATAGGCCGCCTGCCGCCGCATCAGGGCCGGCTCGTCCGAGGTGGCGACCACGACGACGGAGCGGGCCAGGCCCTCTGCCCCCAGGTCGTCCTCCAGGAACTCCTGCACCTCGCGCCCGCGCTCGCCGATCAGGCCGATCACGATCACGTCCGACGAGGTATAGCGCGCCAGCATCGACAGCAGCACCGACTTGCCGACGCCGGAGCCGGCAAAGATGCCCATGCGCTGCCCGCGGCAGCACGACAGGAAGGTGTTCAGCGCGCGCACGCCCAGGTCGATCTTGCCGCCCACGCGCTTGCGGGTATGGGCGGGCGGGGGACTTGCCTTCAGCTTGTAGCCGATCTTGCCAGGCGCCAGCGGCCCCTTGCCGTCGACCGGCCGGCCAAAGGCGTCGACCACGCGGCCAAGCCAGGTGGGATCGGGCCGCACGACCGGCTCGGCATCCATGATGACCGCCTTGCAGCCCATGCCGATGCCCTCCAGCGGGCCGAAGGGCATGGCCAGGGCACGGCCATTCCGGAAGCCGACGATCTCGGCCGAGACGGTGCTGGAGCGGCCCTGCAATTCCAGGCGCGAGCCGATTGTCAGGCTGGTGCGGGCGCCCGCGATCTCGATCAGCAGGCCCTGCACGGCGGACACGCGGCCATAGCGCGCGGTGGTCTGGACCCGCTCAACCTCGCCCAGGATCGTTTTCAGCGCTGCCTCGGCCACCGGATTCACCAACTCTTTTCCACATCCGAACGATTGGGCCGCACTGCTTAACCCTTGGTAAAGGGATGGCGCGTTATTGCGAATGAAAGACTAACGACCTACATTGGGGCTTAACCAATCGCCCCCGCGAGGATGACCATGCGGGCCTTGCTGATCGAAGACGATACGAGCATGTCCAAGAGCATCGAACTGATGCTCGCGAACGAGGGCATCAATGTCTATGCCACGGACCTGGGCGAGGAAGGCCTCGATCTTGGCAAGCTGTACGACTACGACATCATCATCCTGGACCTGAATCTGCCCGACATGAGCGGGTATGACGTCCTGCGGAAGCTCAGGAACGCCAAGGTTCAGACGCCGATCCTGATCCTGTCGGGCATGGACGGCCCCGACAACAAGGTGAAGGGTCTGGGCTTCGGCGCCGACGACTACCTGACCAAACCCTTCCACCGGGAGGAGTTGGTGGCGCGCATCCACGCGATCGTCCGCCGCTCCAAGGGGCATTCGCAGTCGGTCATCCACACCGGCAAGATGACGGTCAATCTGGACGCCAAGACGGTGGAGGTGGACGGCCAGCGTGTCCACCTGACCGGCAAGGAATACGGGATGATCGAGCTGCTCTCCCTGCGCAAGGGCACGACGCTGACCAAGGAGATGTTCCTCAACCATCTCTATGGCGGCATGGACGAGCCCGAGCTGAAGATCATCGACGTCTTCATCTGCAAGCTGCGCAAGAAGCTGACCCAGGCCACCCGCGGCGAGAACTATATCGAGACGGTGTGGGGCCGCGGCTATGTCCTGCGTGACACGGCCGAACCCGTTCCCAGCCAGAAGGCCGCCCGCGCCAGCCGCTGAGCCATCGCGGCCGGGGGATTCACCGGACGCTGCGACCGGGACTCCTGCTCTTCCGCTGACCGCGTCAGGCTGATGCGGGGACCTGCGGCGCATGCTGCCCGACAGGTGGCAGGTCGGTTGCCCTGGGCAGGGCGAACAGGGCCAGCGGCTCGCTGCGCCCGCGGATCTGGATCTTGGCCGCTTGGAAGGCGGACAGGTCGACCCCTGCACGCCGCGCCACCCGGCGCGAAACCACAAGCTCTGCCGTGAAATCCTTCGACGCCGATTCCAGGCGGCTGGCCGTGTTCACCGTATCGCCGATCGCCGTCAGTCCCATCGTCCGGGCATAGCCCATCGTGCCGACGATGACCGGGCCCGAATGGATGCCGATGCCGATGCGCAGCGGCGCCTCCAGATCATTGGCCAGGGCGCGGTTCAGCTCGACCAGCCCTTCGGACATGGCCCGAGCGGCCTCCAGGGCGGCACGGGCGCCCTCCTCCAGCGTCGAATTGAGGCCGAACAGGGCCATGACGCCATCGCCGATGAACTTGTCGACGAAGCCGCCCGCCCCTTCGATCGCCTCGCCCACGGTGCGGAAATACTGGTTCAGGACAAAGACCACGTCGAACGGCAGACGCTCTTCCGAGAAGCGGGTAAAACCCCGGATATCGGCGAACAGGACCACGATTTCCTGCTCCATCCCCTCCTGCCAGTGGCGGGCGCGGCGGGCGGTGTCCGGCTCTGCCCCGGCCGGCAGCAGCGGCATCACGGCCACATCCGCCCGCGGCGCGATCTGGCAGGCCAGACGGACGTGCTCCTCTGCCTGGATGCGCTCCAGCACGGCCCGTTCCTCCCCCTCGGGCGGGGCCAGGGCGCCGGGATCCGTGCGCACCCGGACGCGACAGGTAGAGCAGCGGCCGCGGCCGCCACAGACCGAGGCATGGGGAATGCCGGCCAGGCGGCTGGCCTCCAGGACCGTGGTGCCGGGCGTCACCCGCACGATGCGGCCGGACGGGTAGCTGATCGCGACCAGGCCCCGGTGCCGCTCGACCAGACGGCGCAGGCCGCGCGCCACGGCGACGCCCGCCACCGCCGCGGCCAGCAGGATCTGCAGGCTGTCGCGCAGGGCATAGACCTGCGCCGCCTGCTCCGCGTCGGGTGGGCGCAGGCCGCGATAGAGGGCCGCGACCCAGGCGGGATCGGCCTGCAGATAGGCGACTTCCCGCACTGCGACCAGGAAGCCCGACAGCGCAGCGACCGGCAGCAGAACGGCACCGGCCAGGGCCCATTCCTGCACCGCCGGCCACCATGGCTTCAGCCGCAGCCAGTAATAGAGGCCGATGCAGCCATGGGTCCAGGCGACGACCAGGCCCGCCGACTGGGCCCAGCCCTGCCACGAACTGTCGTGCGCGATCGACTTCACGACATAGGCATAGGTGGGTTCGGAGCCGAAGGCCGCGTCGATATAGCGGGTCGCCAGGACATGCAGGACCATCAGCGGCGGCACGCTGAGGCCCAGGACGATCTGCGCCACCTCCCCCGCCGACATGCGCAGCGTGCGCCGCCGGTACAGCGAATAGAGGACCAGCGTCAGGTGCGTCGCCAGCGCACCATAGAGCAGGACCGTGGCGGGCAGGTTCTGCCACAGGCGCTGGAACAGGCGCAGGCCCGCCTCCATCGCGTCCAGCGAGGCGAGGCCCGCCGCGTGGTTCAGCAGGTGCGTCAGCAGATAGCCGAACAGCACCAGGCCGCTGAACAATCGGATCCGCTCCAGCGGCGGGCGGAAGCCCAGGCCGATCATCGTCCGCGCCGGCCGGACCGGCGGCCAGACGGGCTCAGGCCACGCCGACGCGGCTGGCGCGCAGGCTCGCCAGTGAAACCTCCGGCCGGGCGCCCAGATGACCGATGACCTCCGCCGCCGCCATGGCCCCCAGGCGCCCGCAGGTAGCCAGGTCGCAGCGCTGGGTCAGGCCATAGAGGAAGCCCGCCGCGTAGAGATCGCCTGCCCCCGTGGCGTCGACGACGCGGTCGATCCTCTCGGCGTCGATCACGTGCACCTCGTCCCCGGCCAGGACGACGGAACCCTTCTCGCTGCGGGTCAGGGCGGCGACGCGGCAGACGCCGCGGGCCCGCTGCAGGGCGGCGTCAAAATTGTCCACCTGGAACAGGCTGCACAACTCGCTCTCGTTCGCGAACAGGATGTCGACATCGTCGCGCACCAGAGCCAGGAACTCGTCCCGGTAGCGGTCGACGCAGAACGAATCCGAGAGGCTGAGGCCGACCAGCCGCCCGGCCTGGTGCGCGATCGCCATCGCCTTGCGGAAGGCATCCTTGGCCAGCGGCGGATCCCACAAATAGCCTTCGAGATAAGTGATCGACGCGGCGGCCACCGTCTCGGCGTCGATGTCCTCAGGCCCCAGCGCCACGCACGCGCCGAGATAGGTCGCCATGGTGCGCTGACCATCCGGCGTCACCAGGACCAGGCAGCGCGCGGTGGGCGGCCCGCCTTCGGCCGTGGGGGTCGAGAAGCCGACGCCCAGGGCCTTCAGGTCGTGGCTGAACACGGCGCCCAACTGGTCGTTGCGCACCTTGCCCACATAGGCGGCGCGGCCGCCCAGCGAGGCGACCCCCGCGATCGTGTTGGCGGCTGAACCACCGGAGCATTCGCGGCCCGGCGGCATGGCGGCGTAGAGCGCTTCGGCCTGTTCCGCGGTGATCAGGGTCATGCTGCCCTTGACCAGGCCGGTGCGGGCCAGGAAATCCTCGTCCACCGCAGCCAGGACGTCGACAATCGCGTTGCCGATCCCCAGGACATCGATCCGTGGCTGCTGCATGCCCGTGCTCTCCTGCTCTCTCGCGTGTGGCCAAAGGTGGCCCGACCGATTCGCGCCCGACGGCGTTCATGGTCGGGCCAGGTCGGGGGAACTCCGGCCCTGCCTGACCCTTGTCGGGCGAACGGCGCGGAGTATAGCGTCCGCGTTTGCCGATAGAAGGGTTCCCCGCACATGCCGACCGTCCTGGCCGCCTATGGCCGTGCGCTGCACAGCCTGGGCGACCCCCGCATCCGCCGCCTGTTCTGGATCTCGCTGGCACTGACCGTCCTTGCCCTCGCCGGCCTGCTGGCGCTGGGCAACTGGGCCCTGGGCCCTTTGGAGGAATGGGCGACCGCGCTGCCATCGTGGGCGATCAGTATCGCCAAGATCGGCGGCGCCGTATTCGTGATCTGGCTCCTGATGCCCAGTGTATTGATGGCGGTCGAAGGCTTCCTTGCCGACGATATCGCAGCCGCCGTCGAGGATCGCGATTACGCGCGGGATCGACCGGGCCGGGCGCTGGGCATTCTCGAATCCTTGGTGGTGAGCCTGCGCCTGCTGGGCCTGACGATCGTCATCAACCTGATCGCCTTGCCGCTGCACATCGCGGTCTTGTGGTTTCCGGTCCTGAATCTGGTTCTCGTCTACTTCGTGAACGGCTATTGTCTGAGTCGGGCGCTGATCGACCAGATCGGCCTGCGCTATGTCCGGCCGGAGGAGCTGAAGGCCCTGCGCCGGGCTGGGGGATGGAGCTGCTTTCTGAGCGGGGTCATGGCGGCAGTCGTGCTGTCGATCCCTGTGCTCAACCTGGTGGCGCCGATCCTGGCGACGGTTGCCGGCGTCCATGTAGTAAAGGCCGCGTTGCGGGCGCGTGGGTCCTGAAGCGTATAGAGAAGGAGCTTGGTTGATGTTCCGTCGTAAGAACGAGGACGATACCCCCACCACGGTCGCCCTGCCGCGCCGGCCGCAGCCGATGACCAGCCCGCAGCCCGATCCGTCGCGCCTGCAGCAGCGCCCGCTCGTCCGCCCCGACCAGCCGACGCCGGCCGCCCCGGCCGCGCCCCCCGCACCGTCCGGCGAGGGGTCGACGGGCTTCAGCCCCCAGATCCAGCGCCGCCTGCCCGACCTGCCGGGCCTGGGCACGCCCGGCGCCTCCGCCCTCGGAACGCCTGGGTCCGAAGGTTCGGCCACCCTGTCCGAGACGTCGATCCTGCGCCCCAGCGCCTCCGAAACCCCGACCCCGCCCAAGGCCGAGGAGCCCCCGATGGCAGCCCCCGAAGAAGAGAAGAAGCTGACCGTTGGCCGCAACATCCGGCTGACCGGCCAGATCACGGCCTGCGACAAGCTCCTGGTCGAGGGCACGGTCGAGGCCACGCTGAGCGAGAGCCGCGTGATCGAGGTGTCGCAGACCGGCACCTTCTCCGGTTCGGCCGAGATCGACGAGGCGGTGATCAGCGGCACGTTCGACGGCAGCCTGCTGGTGCGCGGCCGCCTGCTGATCCGCTCCACCGGCAAGGTCCGGGGCGAAGTCCGCTATGGCCAGCTTGAGATCGAGTGTGGCGGCGAACTGGTCGGCACCATCAACACGGTGAAGGGCGAGCCGCTGACGCCGGCCACCACGGCCAATGCGACGGCTGCGGCCAAGGCAGCGGCGGCGGCGGCGTCGAGCCCGGCGGTGGCGGCGCAATAGGAGGCGCAGGGCCCGGCGCGCGTCCCGGACTGCGTAGGTGTCGCTGAGCCCCGGCGCGACTCAGGCATCCTGGATCGCCTCCGGCGGACTCCTGCCCAGGGCCCTTGCGGTGCTGGGCAGCATCCTTCCCCTGGTCGCCGGATGCGCGGGCGAAACCACGACTACCGCCCAGGCACCATCCCCGCCGCCACCGGCGGCGGTCCGCACCATGACCCTGCCGCCCAGCCTGGTCGGCCTCAGCGACGAGTCCCTGCGCCGCGTGCTGGGCCGCCCGACGCTGCAGCGTCGCGAACCGCCCGGCGAGATCTGGCAGTACACGGGCGAGCAGTGCGTGCTGCTGGTCGTGCTGTATCGCCCGCCTGATGGCGGGCGCGCGACCGTGGCCCAGGTCAACGCCCTCTCGACCGCCGATGCCCCCACCCCGGCCGCGACGGGAGCGGAGGAAACGACGGATCGCTGTCTGGCCACCCTGACGCGCCTTCAGCGCAGCGGCATCGAGAGTTGACGGGTTGGGCCCTGTCGCCCGCCTGTCCCGGGGAGCACTGCGCACGGCACGATCCGCCCCTGTGAAGACAGCGGTTAACGGCGACGCAATCTCGCTTTAGAACACGTCCCATGGACAAGATTGAGACGCCGGCCCGCGACATTCCCCCGGGCTTCGTTCACCTGCCGTTGATCGACGGTTTCGTCGGCGCCAATGGCCCCCTCTACATCAAGCGCGAGGGCGACCAGGTCATCCTGGGCTTTCGCGTCGAGCAGCGGCACTGCAATCCGATGGACATCTGCCACGGCGGCATGATCTCCACCTTTGCCGACATGCAGCTGCCGCTGGGCTCGCGCCTGCAGGCCGACCTGCCGGACAATTTCCTGCCCACGATCAGCCTGAACACCGACTTCCTGGGGCCTGCGCCGCTGGGCGCCTGGGTCGAGGGGCGGACCCAGGTCCTGCGCCGCACCCGCAACCTGGTCTTTGCCCAGGCGCTGGTCTATGCCGACGGAGCGATCGTGGCGCGCAGCAGCGGCACGTTCAAGATCGGCCCCGCGATGGAAGGCGTCGCCGGCAAGCTGTTCGAGCTGCTGGGCGACGGTACCCCACCCGGCAGCGACGCCCAGCCGGACAGCCCTCAGTAATCGTACTCATAGGTCAGGCCAAAGCCGGTGGAGCCTGAGGCGCCGGCGGAGGAATGGACCTTGACGTTGGGCAGGACCTCCACCTCCACCTTGACCTTGCTGGAGTTGGCGCCCAGGCCCTGCTCGACGCCGACATAGACGTCCTCGGCGACATAGGAGCCGGCGCTGATCGTGCTGGAGGCAAGGCCCTCGTCCCCGCCGCCCAGCGACAGGCGGTCCAGGCCCAGGCTGCGGCGTACGCTGTCCAGCATGCCGCCACCGCCCTTGCCCGACAATTGCAGAGCCGTCTGCGCCAGCTGCGCCGCCTGACCCGCCGAGAGCGAGGCGACATCGGACCCGAACAGCACGCGGGACAGGATCTGGTCCTGCGGCAGTTCGGGCTCCGCCGCCAGGCGCAGCGTCGGCTCCGACACGGGGCCTTCGATGATGACCTTGGCCAGGATGTCGTCAGTCTGCGTCTGCGCGGTCAGGTTGATGCGCGGGTCGATCCGGTCGCTGGTGGCAAGGTCGATGCGCCCTTCGGCAATATCGAACGTCTGGTCGCCCAGGGTGAAGTCGCCGCGCACCGCCTCGATCCGGCCAAGCACCACGGGCTTGGCGGCCGTGCCGCTCACCTGCATGCGTCCCTTCCACTCGCTTTCCAGGCCACGGCCGCGCACGAACAACTTGCCCGGCACGTCGAGCGTGACGGCAAGGGCGATCTCGCGCGCAGCGGCCGGCGTCTCCGGCGCCTCGGGCGGGACTTCCGCCGGCTTGGGCCGCGGGCGCGGCGCCTGGCCGGGAATGTTGATCTCCGTCACCTGGACGATGGCGACCGCGGGGGCGGAGGGTTCGGGAATGCCGATCTCGCCCCGCGTCAGGGTGATGGTGCCGTCGACCTTCGTCCGCTCCAGCGTGCCGCCGATCTGAAGCCGCGCCGCCGTCTCGATCTCCATCGTGTCGAGGCGGGTGACGTGGAAGCTGTTGGCCTCGAGCGTGATGGCGAAGGGCTGTCCCGACAGGTCGATGGCGCCTGAGCCGGTCAGGCGGCCATCGCCGCCATCCGTGGCGCTGAGCGAGCGGATCTCGATCCGCTGGCCGTTACCGGCCGCCTCAAGGTTCAGGCGCTCGATCGTCGTGCCATAGGTCGCGCTGACATAGCGCGCGTCGCTGAGACGGATCGTGCCGCTGATGTTGGGCACGTCCAGCGTACCGCCGATGCGCGCATCGAAGGCGGCGCGGCCCGCCAGCTTGTCGTCGCCCAGGGGAATGAAGGGCAGCAGGCTGGCCAGTTCGGCATTGCCCCGGGCGCGGATGTCCAGGACGCCGCCAGGCGGCACCGCCGGCACGCCGCCGATCATGGCCAGGGGCAGGGCCGCCGTGGCGCTGACGTCCACGTTGCGGATGCCGCTGACGCCCAGGTCGGCGGCCAGGCGATTGTTGCGCCAGTTCGCCTTCAGGTTGACGTCGACCTTGGGCACGTCGGCCATGTCGACGGCGTCGCCCAGCATGGCCTGGCTGGGGCGAAAGCCGCGCAGGGCGACCGTCACGTCGGCGGTGGGTGCCGCCATCGTGCCGGATGCGACGATGGTGGCGTTCACCGTGCCCTCTGGCGCCCCATCGGGCATGACCATCTGGGCCAGGCCCAGCGGCACGGCGGTGGCCTGCAGGCGCGCCGTGATTGCGTCCCCGGCCAGCCGGGCGTCGCCCGCAATGCGACCGCCCGCCAGGCTGAGATCCAGGCCGGTCAGGGCTATGCCGTCCGCGCCGGAGGCAACGGTGAAGCTGCGCCGGCTGCGGATCTCCTGTCCCTTCCAGGCGGCGACCAGGCGCTCGACCTCCAGCCGCAGGGTCGGGCCCAGGGCGAACCGGCCGCCGCTATCCAGGCGCAGGCGGTCGGGGGCAGGCCCCTGGCCCTTGACCGTGAACGTGCCATTGCCCTTGGCGACGGCAATGGTCGCGGTCAGCGTGTCCAGCGCACGGCCGCCCAGGTTGGCGTCGGCCAGGCGGACGGTCGCCTGCGCATCCGGTCCAGCCAGGTCGGTCAGGCGGCCGTCGACGTCCAGCCGACCGATCGTATTGCCGGCGAGCGCGATGGACCGGCCATTCAGGGTCAGGCTGGCCTGCTGCCGGCCGCCGGGCGCCGTCAGGTCCAGCTTCAGGTCGGCAGCGCCGCTCAGGTCCTGGCCCGCGACCCGGGCAAGCGGGCCCAGATCGCTGAAGCTGCCACCCAGCGTGCCCGTGGCCGTCCCGGCAAAGGCGGCGACGATGCGGCCCTGCATGCCGCCGCCCGGCACGGTCAGGCGCAGGTCGTCCAGCACGATCGTCTGGTCGCGCAGGACGACCGGGGTGGACAGGCTGACCGGCACGGGCAAGGTGGTCGCCAGTTCCACCCGGCCGCCCTGGCCCTGGTAGTCGAGGCGTGCCGTGGTGCGGCCCAGGGCATTGCCCTGGACGACCAGGTTGTTGGCGGTGATGTCGGCCTTTGCCGTCGGTGCCTGCAGCGTCCCGGCAAAGCGAATGTCGGCCTTCAGGTCGCCGCCCAGCGGCGTGCCGGCCACGGCCCCGATCGGGCCCAGGTCGGCCGCGGTGACGGTGAAGCGGCCATCGCCCTTCTGGAACCCGTCGGTCAGGTCGAGCTGGCCATTGGCCTTGACCAGGGGGGTGTCGAGGATGAGTTCGGCGACCCGTGCGGCACCATCCTCCAGCCGGGCCTTCAGGGATAGCTTCGGATTGCGGCCGGTCAGCCGCGCCGCCTGGGGATCGGCGGGCACCAGGTCGCGGCCCTGGGCGTCCACCGCCAGGTCCAGGGCCAACGGCAGCAGTGTCCCCTTCGCCACGATGCGCGCCTGGCTGCGGCCGGACGTGATGACGCCCGGATAGGGTGCGATGTCCAGGTCGGTCGTGATGTCGACGCGGTTATAGGCGTCGTCGATCCGCCCCTGCGCCACCACCGTCGTGCCGGCGGCAGCAAACCGTGCGGTCTCCAGCGTGACGCCCAGCGGGTCGCGCACGCCCGCCAGCGTCACATCGGCATCGCCGTCCAGCCCGGGAAAGGGCTGGCCCTCCTGGCGCGGCGCGCGGGCGTTCACCGTGACCGCGAAGCGCTGCCGGCCTTCGGCGTCCTGTGGTGCCACCTCGGCATGGGCGGTGGCGCCGTCGGCGCTGAACGTCTCGTACACCAGGGCGCTGCCGGTCAGGTCAGCGACCAGCGCGGGGGCCGCGACGGTGCCGCCGATCCGGGCCGTCACCTCCGCGGCACCGGCCAGCCGGGCGCCGATCAGCGGGGCAAAGGCCGCAAGGTCGGGCACCTGTGCCCGCGCGGCCAGGGCCAGCGCCTGGTCATCCAGCCCCAGCGTGCCATCGACACCCGCCGACAGGGCCGCGGCCCGCACGCTGGCGCGGTCAATGCGCAGGACCTGTCCGTCCTGCCGCAGCGCCGCCTCGACCGTGAAGGCGTCGCCCACGACCTGTCGCGCCTCCGCCGGCGCCAGTTCGCCCAGCGTCATCGTCCCGGCCAGCTGGACCGACAGGGCCGGCTGCACGCCCAGGGTCACGTCCAGGTTGGCCCCGGCCAGCCGCTCCGCCGACGCGTCCAGCCGGCCCTTCCAGCCATCCAGCGGCCCCGCACCCCGCGCGGTGACCGCGATCGCCGGCAGGCCCGGCAACTGGGCCAAGCGGGCGATCAGCCCCCCTTCCGGTTCGCTGACATTGAGGTCGAGGTCGAGCACGCTGGTCGCGCGGTCGAAGCCCAGCTTCAGGCCCAGCGTCATCGGCTTGCCGTCCAGGCGCTCGGCATCCAGGCCGATGCGTACGTCACCGGCACTGGCTGGGACCAGGGCGCCACCAGCCACGCGCAGCGCCACTTCCTCGCCCGCCGCCAAAGCCGGGGCGATGACGATGCGGGGCAGGTCCAGCCGGTCGACATTGACCGAGACGGGCAGTTCGGGGATCAGGGGGCCCGGCTGGGACGGCGGCGGCGGTTCGGTCGCGGGGGCGGGTGCCCGCAGGACCCGGACCTCGCCCGCGCGAAGCAATGTCACGTGGGCTTCGCTGTCAAGCAGGGCGCCGGCCTCGACCGCGGCCTCCACCGCGTCCAGCTCAAGCCAGGGGCCATCGCGGTCGGCGATCGTCACCCGCCCGATGGTCGGCGCGAACGGCAGGGAGCCGCCGACATCCTGGACCGTGATCACCATGTCGGGGCTGGAGGCCAGATCCGAGATCAAGGGCCCCAACTGGCGCTGAACGGGGCCCAGCTGCAGCAGGCCCCAGCCCAGCAGGATGAGGAGCGGAATGGCAAGGACGATGCCGCCAAGGACATAGAGGCTGCGCCGGACCCAGGGCATCAGAAGGCCTGCCCCAGGCTGATGTAGAGTTGCAGCGCCGAGTCGCTGTCGCGCTTGCCGACCAGCGGGGTCGCGATGTCGACCCGGAACGGGCCAAAGGGCGTGTAGTAGCGCGCGCCGATGCCACCGCCCACGAAGATGTCGCTGTCCGAGCCGGGGATCATGTCCTCGCTCACCGTGCCGGCATCGACGAAGGGGACGATGCCGATCGTGTCGGTGACGCGCCAGCGCAGCTCGACCGTGCCGGCGATGACCGAGGTGCCGCCGATCGGATCGCCCTTGGCGTCGAGCGGGCCGACTGCCTGGAAGTCGAAGCCGCGTACGGTATCGCCACCACCGGCATAGAGCCGCTTGTTCGCCGGAATGTCCTCCCGATCGGCGCCGATGATCGTGCCGACGGTGCCACGCAGCGCCAGGATCAGGCGCGCCTCCTCGTCCATCCTGAAATAGGTGGAGCCGGCCAGGACGACGGGAATGAAGGTGCCCGACGTGTCGGAGGAATTGTACAGATAGGGCGTCACGGACAGGCTAACCCGGCTGCCGCTGGTCGGGTTCAACACGTCATCCGAGGAATCGCGCGAAATCTCCGCAGGAAGGGAGATCAGGCTGAAGTCCCGCTCGCCCTGGTCGTCCAGGATGCGCGACTGTTCGAAACCGACGCCCAGCTTGCCGGAATAGATGTCCCAGAACTTGCGCTCGAACCCGGCGGAGATGCTGGCGCTGTCGGACTCATAGGCGTCGCGCCGCTCGCTCAGGATCTCGACGCCGGCCAGGAAGTCCTGCTCGCGGCGCCACAGGTCGGGACGCTTGAAGGTCGTGGTCAGGCCATAGATTTCCTGTCCGGCCTTGCCCTCGACCCGCAGCCGCTCGCGATTGCCGAAGAAGTTGCGGTGCTCCCAGCGGCCGTTGATGGTGATCCCGGTCGAGGTATCGAACTCGGCGCCCGCGGCGATGGTGCGGAACTTCCCCTCCTCCAGCGTGATGGCGACGGGTGCCGCGCCGTCCTGCTCGATCTCCTGCAGCTCGACCCGGACGCTGCGGAAGACCCCGGCACCGGTCAGGTTCTTGATCGTCTTGTCGATCTCGCGACGGTCGGCGGGCTGACCTGGCGTGATGGTGATCAGCGATTCGATCGAGTCGCGATTTACGTCCTCAAGGCCCGAGACGGTGACGGCGCCGAACGTCGCCAGGGGCCCGGGTGCCACCTCGAAGCGGGCGCTGATCGTGCGCGCTGTCCGGTCGGCCACCACCTCCCGCTTGGCGATGCGGGCATAGGGGCGGGACCGTTCGCCGAAATGCGTGACCAGCTTGGCCTCGGCATCGACGATGGCCTGGGAGCGGTACGGCTTGCCGACCTCCAGGCCCAGCGCCTTGGCGTCCGGCACGCCCTCGGGCAGGGCGGCGCCCCCTGGGCCTGTGATCTCCACCGCCGCCAGCGGGTAGGAGGGGCCCGGGGTCACGACGATGCTGACGGGGATGACGCCGTCGCCATCGGCCTGGCCCATGGTGATCGCCATCTGCCCGTCGAAATGGCCATAGGCCTTCAGCACGTCGAACAGGCGCGCCTGGTCGGCAGCCATGCGACGGCGCAGCGCGGTCAGGCTGGCCGGCGGCTCGTCCTCCTTGTCGATCAGCTGCGAACTGGCTTCCAGCAGGTCGGCCAGTTCGCTCTGCGCGTCCTCGTCGGCACCGGGGATCGGCTTGACCTCGATCGTCGGACTGTATTCGACAGCGGCGGGGGCTGGCTCGCGGTCTTCTGCCTCCTCGTCCGCAACCTCGTCGATGGCAGGCGGCGCCCCCATGTCCTCGGCCACCGCCTCGGCCGGCGGATCGGCGGGCAGCGCGCCTGCGGCTGCGGCGGCCGGGTCGGCTTCCTGGGCCTGGGCCCGGGGCGGCGTCGCGGCGCAGCCCCCGGCCAGCACCAGAAGCATGGCCACCAGCCACGCGGCACGCCCCGCCCCGGCCGACCGGACGTTGACCGGCAAGGATGCCGGGCCGGGAAGCGCCGAGCCGGGGGCTGGCCCTGCGGGTGCCTGCACTGCTAAGACCAAGGCCTGCGTCACGCGCTTCCCCCCAAAAGTCTCTTCCCTGGCGACCCTGCCGTGTCCCTGCTGCACCTCGACCGACTGGCCTGGCCGGTCATTTCCCGGCTTGATTCGGAACGTGCCCATGAGCTTGCCCTATGGGCGCTCGAGAGGGGACTCGTCGGCCGTGATCTTCCTGAAACCGGTCCGTTGCTCGCAACCCGCGTGCTGGACCTGGACTTCCGCCATCCGGTAGGCTTGGCGGCAGGGTTCGACAAGGGCGCGCGCGTCTTTGGTCGGATGAAGGGCATGGGATTCGCCTTTGCCGAGGTGGGCGGCGTCACCCCGCGCGGCCAGGTCGGCAACCCCCGGCCGCGCCTGTTCCGCATGGCCGAGGACGACGCCGCAATCAACCGCATGGGCTTCAACAATCCGGGCAAGGACGTCGTGGCGGCGCGGCTGCGCGCCGGGCGCGGGACGGCTGGCCTGCCGGTCGGCGTCAACCTGGCCAGCAACACCGATACCGACGATCCGGCGCGGGATTTCGAGATCCTGGTCGAGACGTTCGCCCCCCTGGTCGACTATCTGGACGTCGACGTGTCTTGTCCCAACACGAAGAACGGCCGCCTGTTCCAGGATCCGACGCGCCTGCGCGACCTCCTCGTGCGCCTGCGCGCGGCATGCGCCCGGGCTGGTGCCACCCCGCCGATGCTGGTCAAGGTCGCCTCGGACCTGAGCGAGGCCGAGACGCTGCCCCTGGCCGAGGTCGCGGTCGAGGGCGGGGTCCAGGGGATGGTCGTGGCCAATACCTCCGCCGCGCGCCCCCCAGGCCTGCGCAGCCCCCATGCGGGCGAACGCGGTGGCCTGTCGGGCCGCCCCATCTTCGCGGCCTCGACCAGCCTGTTGAAGTCGGTGGCGCGCCATGTGCAGGGCCGGCTGGTCCTGATCGGCGTCGGCGGCGTGTTCGACGGGGCCGACGCCTATGCCAAGATCCGGGCCGGGGCCAGCCTGGTCCAGCTCTATACCTCGCTGGCCCTGCATGGGCCCGACGTGGTGCCGCGCGTGGTCGGCGAACTGGCCGGGCTGCTGCGGCGCGACGGCTTCACCAGCATCAGCCAGGCCGTGGGCGCCGATCTGTGACGCCCCTGCCCTTGTGAAAGGTCACCGCAATGCCGCCTGTCCGCATCAACGACCGCATCGCCGTGATGGGCCAGCCCCGGCTCGACGACTTCGCCGCCCTGAAGGCCCAGGGCTTCACCACGGTCATCAACAACCGGCCCGATGGCGAGGCGCCGGGCCAGCCCGGCTCCGCGGCCGAGGAAGCGGCGGCACACGCGGCGGGCCTGGACTATCACTACCTCCCCGTGACCGGCGCCACCCTGAACCAGGAAGCGGTGACGCGCTTCGCCGATCTGGTCGCGGCAGCGCCCGGACCAGTACTGGCGCACTGCGCGGGCGGCCTGCGCTCCGCCATGCTGCACACGCTGGGCGAGGTTCGGGCCGGCCGCCTGGCCCCCCAGGACGTGATGGCGGAGGGCGCGCGAATCGGCTTCGACCTCAGCCCCGCCCTGGGCTGGCTCCAGCGCAACGGCAGGGCGTGAGGCCGGCCTAGCGCCGGCCGACCTTCTGGGCAAAGGCCCGGATGCGGGCGCATGCCTCCTCCAGCCGCGGTTCGGGACAGGCCAGGCTCAGGCGCAGATGCCCGGCGGCGCTGGGTCCGAAGGCATCTGCCGGTAGGAGCGAGACGTCCTGGTCCTCCAGCAGGCCAAAGGCATAGTCGACGCCGGACAGACCGCTCTCGCGAATGTCCAGCATCGCGAACATGCCGCCGGCCGCCGTCAGCACGCGCAGCGCCGGCGCGTCGGCCAGGCGCTCGGCCACGATCCGCCGCCGCGCGCCATAGGCGGTACGCATCGCATCCAGTTCGGCGAAGTCATGCTCCAGGGCGACGGTCGCCGCGTCCTGGATGAAGGGCGGGCTGCCATAGAGCATGCACAGCGCCAGCGTCCCGATATGCCGGGCCATGTCCGGCGGGGCGATCGTCCAGCCGACGCGCCAGCCGCTCATCGCATGGCTCTTCGACAGGCTGGAGATCACGATCGTGCGCTCCGCCATGCCGGGCAGGCTCATGGGCGTGACGTGGCGCCCCTCGAACACCAGCGTCCAGTAGACCTCGTCCGAGATCAGCCACAGGTCGTGGCGCCGGCAGATCGCGGCGATGCCCTCCAGCTCGGCCGGGGTCAGCACCATGCCGGTCGGGTTGTGTGGGCTGTTGATGACGATGGCGCGGGTCGCTGGCGTGACCGCCGCCTCGATCTGCGCGATATCGGGGTGGAAGCCGCGTTCCGGGTGCAGCGGCACCTTGACCGCGCGGGCCCCGGCCGCGCCGAACACCGCGTCATAGGTGACGTAGGTCGGCTCCAGCACGATCACCTCGGTGCCGTGGTCCAGCGCGCACAGACTGGCCGCGAACATGGCACACTGCGCGCCGGCCAGGACGACGACCTGCATCGGGTCGACGGCGACGCCCGTCCATTCGGCGAAGCGCCTGGCGATCGCCGCGCGCAGCGGTGGCTGCCCGACGATGTGGGAATAGTGGGTCCGCCCCGCCCGCAGGGCCGCCACCGCGGCATCGACCACGGGCGGCGGCGTCTCGAAATCGGGGTCGCCGACCGACAGCATGATGACGTCGTGGCCGGCGCGCAGGCGCTTCTCGGCCGCATAGTGGATGGCCCAGGCGCGCGAACCTTCGCCCGCGATCCGCTCGACCAACGATGAATAACGCACCCTTCCGCTCCACCAGATGCCCACCCGGGCCGCCTGCGCGCCGGAGTTTGCCCAAGCGCGCCGCGCCTGGGAAGCAAGCGATCCTTATCCCCCCGCAGCGCCGCCTTATGCTGCAAAAGGCGCTTGGCGTGGCGGGAATCATTGTGTAAAAGGTGCCCCTCGCCGAGCCGGGGCCCCTGCTGGTCCTGGCTGCTGGTCCCCGGTAGCTCAGTTGGTAGAGCAAGCGGCTGTTAACCGCTCGGTCGCTGGTTCGAGTCCGGCCCGGGGAGCCAACCTTCCACGGTTCATCCTTCCGCAATGGCGGGCTCCCGGTACAATCGGGAACCGCACGCCCTGGCTTGCGTTCATGCAAAGGGTGGGTCCGGCCCAGCCGGGCACGGGGGAAGCCTGGATGCGGATCGGTGCGCCGAACCCGGCCGGGCGGGTTGACGATCTGGTGGAGGGGCAACTGCGTCAGGCTCAGCAGTCAGACCGGGCCGGGCGCGATGCAGCCTGACAGCCAGGACCAGCCCACGCTCGAGCCCCAGCAGGCGTCGGCAGCCGACGCGCATGCCGCGATGGTCGCCGCCCTGGCCCGCAGTGAGGAGCGATACCACGCGCTGTTCAACGCGATCGACGACGGCTTCTGCATCATCGAGTTCTTTGATGGGCCGCACGGACCGCTGAGCGACTATGTCCATGTCGAGGCCAATTCGGGCTATGAGCGCCACACCGGAATCGCCGGCATCGTCGGCGTGACCCTGCGCCAGGTCGACCCCGTGGACGCGGACCAGTGGATCGCGCTCTATGGCGGCGTCCTGCGCACCGGCGAGCCCGTCCGCTTCGAGCGCTATTTCGGCACCGCCAGCCGCCATATCGAGGTATCCGCCTCCCGCGTGGAACCGCAGAGCCGCCGTCAGGTGGCTGTCCTGTTCCGCGACATCAGCGCGCGCAAGCGGGCTGAGGAGGCCATGCGCGCCAGCGAGGCACTGGCCCGCGAGAACATCCAGCGCGTCCAGCTGGCCTTGGCCGCGGGCGCCATCATCGGCACCTGGCTGTGGGACATCCGGTCCGACCGCTTCACGGTGGACGAAGCCTTTGCCCGCTCGTTCGGCCTGGATCCTGCCCTGGGGCGCGAGGGGCTGCGCCTGGCCCAGGTCGTCGCCACCGTGCATCCGGACGACCGGGCCGACCTGGAGGTCGCCATGAACGCGGCGATCGACCGGGGCGGACCCTATGCCCACCAGTACCGGGTCCGGCGGACGGACGGAAAGTACTACTGGATCGAAGCGAATGGCCGCGTCGACCTGGGTCCGGACGGCACCCCGCTGAGCTTTCCCGGCGTCCTGCTGGATGTCGACCAGCGCCGCGCAGTCGAAGCCGAGCGCGACCGCGTCACGGCCGCCCTGCGTGCCCTGAACGAGACGCTGGAGCAGCGCATCGAGGAGCGCACCGCCGAACTGATGCGGGCTGAGGAACTGCTGCGGCAGTCCCAGAAGATGGAAGCGGTGGGGCAGTTGACCGGCGGCCTGGCGCACGACTTCAACAACCTGCTGGCCGGGATCTCGGGCGCGCTGGAGCTGATGGAGGCGCGCATAAACCAGGGCCGGTATACCGACGTCGCGCGCTACATCGTCACCGCCCAGGGTGCGGCCAAGCGCGCCGCGGCCCTGACCCACCGCCTGCTCGCCTTCTCGCGCCGCCAGACGCTGGCGCCGCGGCCGACCAACGTGAACAGCGTGGTGGCCGGCATGGTCGACCTGATCCGGCGCACCGTGGGCCCCGGCATCGCGGTCGAGAACGTGGCGGCGCTGGGCCTGTGGACCTCGCTGGTGGATACGCCGCAGCTTGAGAACGCGGTCCTGAACCTGTGCATCAACGCGCGCGATGCAATGCCGGACGGTGGCCGGATCACGATCGAGACGTGCAATCGCTGGCTGGACTGGCGGGCCGCCCGCAAGCTGGACATGGAGGAGGGTCAGTACATCTCCATCTGCGTCAGCGATACCGGGGTCGGCATGCCGCCCGATGTGCTGGCCAAGGCGTTCGACCCGTTCTTCACCACCAAGCCGATCGGCGAGGGGACGGGCCTGGGCCTGTCCATGATCTATGGCTTCGCGCGGCAGTCGGGCGGCCAGGTGCGCATCTATTCCGAGGCCGGGTCGGGCACGATGGTGTGCATCTACCTGCCCCGTCATGGCGGGGAGGCCGACGACGAGGCGGTGGAGCCCGAACAGCCCGCCATCGACGCGCCCGCCGCGGGCGAGACGGTCCTCGTCGTCGATGACGAGCCCACGATCCGCATGCTGGTGACCGAGGTGCTGGAAGAACAGGGCTATGCCGTGATCGAGGCGGCGGACGCCGCGGCGGGGCTCAAGGTCCTGCAATCGAATACCCGGATCGACTTGGTCATCACCGATGTCGGCCTGCCCGGCGGCATGAACGGCCGGCAACTGGCCGATGCCGGCCGCACCCACCGCCCCGACCTGAAGGTGCTGTTCATCACCGGCTATGCCGAGAATGCGCTGCTCAACAACGGCCAGCTGGAGCCGGGCATGTCGGTCATGACCAAGCCCTTTCGCGTCGACGTCCTGGCAGCCCGGGCGCGCGAACTGATCGCCAAGGCTTGAAGGCCGCCGGTCAGGCCGGGTGGGCGATGATGGGGACGGTCTTGATGCCGTTCACGAAGTTCGAGCGCATGCGGCGTTCCGGCCCCGCCTGCTCGAAGCCGGCAAAGCGCGCCGCCATTTCCTGGAGCATCACCTTCAGCTGAAGCTCGGCCAGGCGCTGGCCCAGGCAGACATGCTGGCCCGTGCCAAAGGCCACATGCTTGATCGTGTCGCGCCCGATGTCGAAGCGGTCGGGATCGGGATAGACCGCCTCGTCCCGGTTGGCGGCGGAATACCACAGGATGACCTTGTCCCCCTTGGCCACGCGGGTCTCGCCGATCATGGCGTCCTGCGTTGCCGTGCGGCGCATGTGCATGATCGGCGTGACATAGCGCACCACCTCGCGTACCGCGGTGCGGATCAGCCCGGGATCGGCCCGCAGGCGTCGCCATTGCTCAGGATGGCGGGCAAAGGCCATGACCCCCTGGCTGATCGAGTTGCGCGTCGTCTCGTTGCCGCCGACCAGGACCAGGATCATGTCCGCCAGGAACTGCGGACGGGTCAGCAACTGCCCCTCGATCGGCGTGTTGACCATGAGCGACAGAAGGTCGTCGCCCGGTGCCGCGCGCCGCTCTGCCAGACGGGCGTCGAAATAGGCCGCGAACTCCGCCATGTGGCCGGCCATCGCCTCCGGACTCTCCCGCATTTCCGGGTCGTCCTCGGCGATCAGGGCATTGGTCCAGGTGAACAGCTTCTTCCAGTCCTCCGCCGGTAGGTCCATCAGCTCGCACAGGGTGACCAGCGGGAATGGCGCGGCAACGGTGTCGACCCACTCGGTGACGGCGCCCGGCACGACCGTGTCGAGCAGGTCGGCCGCACGCCGGCGCAGGCGCTCCTCCATCTGCGCCAGCCTGGTCGCGGACAAGGCCGGCACCAGGGCTCCACGCCGCTTCTGGTGCAGCGGGGGATCGACCGAGATGAAGGGCGTGCCGAATGCGGCGTCCTGGACATTGGCGACCGAGACCAGATTCTCGTCGAACATGCGGTGGCCGCCATTGGCCGCGGCCGAGGAAAAGATCTCTGGCTGGCGCCCTACCGCGGTGATGTCCTCGTGCCGCAGCACGGACCAGAAGCCGCGCCCGTCCGCCTCCGGGTTCCAGTACACGCCGGCACTGCGCCGCAGCGCCGCGAACAGGTCATAGGGCACGTGATCGACATAAAGGTCCGGGTCCTTGAGGTCCGGCCCCCCGACAGGCTGCGTGTCCAGATGGCGGTCCATGCGTATAGTCTCCACGCATTTTTCTCGGACCAGAGCCTGCACCGACGCCGAACACTGTTCAAGTCCCAGCTTTCAGGTCAGGGGGCGGCAGGCCGCAGCTTCTGCCACAGGGGCACGATGGCGTTGCCGACCAGGGGAATCATGCAGGCACCAACCGCCACCCCGACAATGCCGGAGCCGATCGCCTGGACCAGCCAGGACAGGAAGCCGCCCAGCGCGGGGACGGCCGCCGCCACGGCGGCGCCGGCGTCGTGCAGGACATGCGCTGGCCAGTCCAGGCCATAGACCTCCAGCCCGTGGACGATGATGCCGCCGCCAACCCAGATCATCGCGGCCGTGCCCACGATCCCCAGGGCCTTCAGGAAATGCGGCATGCCCAGGACCAGGCCCCGACCCACCGCGCGCGACAGTCCGCCCAGAGCGGAAGGCGCGGTCGATGCCGCCAGCAGCATGCCCAGGTCGTCCGCCTTGACGATCAACGCGACGACGCCATAGACGGCGACAGTTATGGCGAAGCCGACCACAGCCAGGACCAGGCCCTGGGTCCAGATGTCGGCGTCCGGCACGGTGCCCAGCGTGATCGCCATGATTTCGGCCGACAGGATGAAATCGGTGCGGATGGCGCCAGAGATCTTGGCCTGTTCCAGTGCCGCGGCGTCCGCGGGTCCCGCATCCATCGTCTTCTCGTGGGCATGGGCCGCGTGCGGGAAGAACAGTTCGTAGAGTTTCTCCGCCCCCTCGTAGCAGAGGTAGAGCCCCCCCAGCATCAGCAGCGGCGTGATCGCCTGGGGCAGGAACAGGCTCAGCGCCAGGGCGGCGGGCAGCAGGAACAGCAGCTTGTTCTTGAGCGAGCCCAGCGCAATGCGCCAGATGATGGGCAGTTCCCGCGCCGGCGACAGGCCGGTGACATAGCGCGGGGTCACCGCCGCGTCGTCGATCACGACGCCGGCCGCCTTGGTTCCCGCCTTGGCCGCCTGGGCCGCGATGTCGTCAAGCGATGCGGCCGCTGCCTTGGCGATGGCCGCGACATCGTCGAGCAGGGCGATCAGGCCGACACTCATGCATCCTCCAGCGATCAGGGTGGCCGGGCGCAGGGCGCGCGGCGGGACCGGCCCTCCGTCCTCTTTTGCCTTGGCCCAACGGTCCGCACAACTGGGACCATGGAACGCGCGGGCAGCCCCGCCGGCGTGGCGGGTGCGGCTGTCGACACAAGGTGCGCCGCGCACCGATTTCCGGCACAGTATGGTGGCAAGTCCGCCGGTCGGGGGGCGGCCGGGGGGCCGTCGCCGGGGACGGAGCAGGAGCGGGCATGGGGTATCTGCAGACGGCAGTCGACTGGCTTCGCTCCAGCCGGCACCCTGCGGCCGAACCCCTACCCCAGCCGCTGCGGGTGCTCGAGCACCAGCCCATCGCGGCCGATACGGCCAGCCTTGACCCGCGCCTGGTCATCCTTTCGCTCAGCCAGATCGTCTGGGGCGACGGGCTGATCGGCCCGTTCGATCCCGGCTTCGTCGACGAGGCTGTGCGCGACCTGGCGATGACGAAGGATTCGAGCGTCGCTTTCCTGAACGCCGAGCTGGGCGGGCCCGCCTGCGCCCTGGCCCAGGCCAGCAGCGCCTGGATCACGGCGTTCGAGAGCAACCAGGACCTGGCCCGCTATGCCGGGCCGATCATTGGCCGCCAGAACACCGAGAACCGGGTGGAGCTGCGCATCGTCGCGCCCCCCGTCGCGCAGAGGGCGCGGCCCGGACGCCCGGCGCCGGCCCCGCCAAAGACCCAGGGCAGGCGTTATGACTGCGTCGTCGCCTATCAGCGCCTGCTGCGGGGCGAGCCTGTGTCCTCCCTGGTGCCGCGCGCCGTCGCCCTGCTGAAGCCTGGCTCCCTGCTGCTGATCGACGACGTCGTGGGGACGGGCGCAGCGGCCGAGGCATTGACCGAGGCATTGAAGGGGGCGGGCCTGGAAATCCGCGCCTGGCGCGAGCACTCCCGCCTGACGAGCGAGATGGCGGAGCCGCTGCGCCGGCTGGGCATCCTGACACGCAAGATCGACGAACTGAGCGCGATCGTCGGGCGGGAGGCGGCGAACCACCTGCTGACCGTGGCGACCGCCGCCTCCATGGTCCAGTCGGGCCTGGATCGCGGCAACATGGCGGCGGTTCGCGTCGTGGCGCGCCTGCCCAGCTTCTCCAAGTAGGACAGGCCCGCCTCAGGCGGCGACATGCACGGGCGGCCGGCGCCCCGACCAGGGCAGCGCGTCCTCCAGCTGCGCCGCCAGGCGCAGCAGCACGTCCTCCGCGCCGAAGCGGGCGACAAGCTGGATGCCGATGGGCAGGCCGCCGGCCGAAAGCATCAGCGGCAGCGACAGCGCCGGCTGCCCCGTCGCGTTGAACAGGGCGGTGAAGGTCTCGACCGGGGCCAGCATGTCGAACAGGTCGCCTGCCGTGGCGTGCGGCAGGTCCAGGTCGACCGCGTCGAGTGGCGCCGGCAGAGTGACGTTGGTGGGCGTTACCAGGATGTCGAAGTCATCCCACAGGTGGACGACGTCGCGCACCGTGCGGTTGTAGGCCAGCTCCGCCTCCACATAGCGGACCCCCGGCAGCGCCCGGCCGGCCTGCACCATCGCCCAGGTCGTGGCCAGCAGGGTGTCGGGCGACGCGACGCGGCCGGTCGCCCGCGCAATGTCGTCCACGCCTTGCGCCGTCAGCACCGCCCACAGGTCGATCTGCGCCGACAGGTAGGCGGCATAGTCGAAGTCGGGTGAGGCCTCCTCGACCTCGTGCCCCAGCGACTGGAGGGCAACGCCTGCGCGGTCCAGGGCCGCCGCCACCTCCGGATCCAGGCGCAGGCCCGACCAGACGCGGTCATTGAGGGCGATCCGCAGGGCGGACGGAGCTTGCCGGACCGCCTGGACATAGGGTGCGGCCGGCGGTGCGATGGCATAGCAGTCGCCCGGCTCGGTTCCGGCCATGACGTCCAGCGCCAGGGCGCAGTCGCGCACCGTGCGGGTCAGCACGAAGTGGGTCGACAGTCCCGCCATGCAATGGCCCCAGTCGGGACCGGGTGAGACACGGCCGCGGCTTGGCTTCAGGCCCACCAGTCCGCAATGGGAGGACGGATTGCGGATCGAGCCGCCGGCGTCGGTGCCATGGGCCAGCGGCACGGCGCCGGCCGCGACGATCGCCGCCGCACCCCCGCTGGACCCGGCGGTGGAACGCAACAGGTCCCACGGATTGCGCGTGATGCCGTTGAGGCGGTTCACCGTCAGCGCCGCCATCGCCATCTCGGACGACGTGGTTCGGCCCAGGACGCTGACGCCCGCGTGCCGCAGGCGACGCATCGCGTGCTGGTCCTGGGGCATGACCAGGCCGCGCGCAAGCTCGCAGCCCAGTTCGGATGGCGTTCCCCCTTCGAAGGGGAAGTCCTTGACCAGGAACGGCACGCCGGCCAGCGCCCCGCCGGGCCGGGCGCCGGCTGCCGGCACCCGCTCAGGGTACGTTTCCACCACGGCATTGAGGGCGGGATTGACCTGGGCGATCGCGCGCAATGCCGTTGTGGCCACCTCGTGCGCCGACACCTGGCCCGCCGCGACCAGGGTGGCCAGGGCCGTGGCATCCAGGGCCGCGTAGTCCGCCAGATCCATGCCCCGCCCCTGCGCCAGTTCCGCCACGGGTTGATCCTAAGGCCGCCACCCCTGCTTGGAAAATTGCTTTTCCAAGGTGCACTTTGAGAATGAATGCTTGTGGGCTCGCCAAAATAGGATCTAGCCTCGACCCCATGCTGGCCGACACGCCGCCATACGGGATGCCAACCGGGGCCAACCTGCCCACTGCCGCGGGCGCGCTGCGGTCCAGCCTGCAGGCGCGCATCGCGCAAAGCCTGCGCGAGCATATCAGGCAGCAGGGCCTGCAGGTGGGCGACCGGCTGAACCTTGATTCCTTTGCCCGGACGCTGGGCGTCTCGCGCACGCCCGTGCAGGCGGCCTTCGACCATCTGGCCCAGGCAGGCGTGCTGGAGCAGCGCCCCAACCGGGGCTATTTCATCGCCCGGGCCGAGGCCCCGGTGCCGGCGGCGGAGGCACGGTTCGGCGACCTGCACGGCCGCATCCTGAACGACATGACCCATGGTGACCTGTCCGGTTCCACCAGCGAGAGCGCCCTGTTGCGGCGCTATGGCGTCGGCCGGGGGGAACTTGGCACCGTGCTGCGCCGCCTGGCGCGGGAGGGCTTGGCGCAGCCGTCGCTGGGCCGGGGCTGGAGCTTTGTCGCGCTGAGTCTGGAGAGCATGGTGCAGTCGTACCGCCTGCGCATGCACCTGGAGCCCAGTTTCGTCATGGATCCGGGCTTCCTGGCCGATCCGTCCCGCCTGCTGCCCCTGCTGCGCGACCATGACGCGATGCTCGAGGCGCTGGCCGGGCCCCACGCGGAGGAGGTGCTGTTCGATGCGACCTTCGCCCTCGACGCCCGCTTCCACCAGACCCTGGCCGATCTGTCGGGCAACCGCTTCCATGCCGAGCTGATCCGCAGCCACAACGTCCTGCGCCGGACCTCGGAATTCCTGGGACGGGTGCGCGTCGCCAATGTGCGGCGGTCGTTCCAGGAGCATCATGCCATCCTGGAGGCGCTGCTGGACGGTGAACGCGACTGGGCGGCAGCCCAGCTGCGCCGCCACCTGCTGCGCGCCGCCGACAATGTCACGCGCTACTTCCAGGGCGATATCGACGCGATCCGCGGCGGGCCCGCCGCCGCGCCGGAAGCGCCGCGGGACACGACCACGAAGGGGGACTAGGACCATGCAGCGCACGCGACACCCGGGGACGACCCGCACCGCTCTCTTCACCCCCAGCCGGCGCACGGTGCTGGCGGGTGGCGCCGCGCTCCTGGCCGGCACGGCGTTCGGCCGGCGCGGGTTTGCGGCGGTCGAACCGCAGCTCAGCATGATGGGCTGGGCCGACTACATCGCGCCCGACAACATCAAGGCGTGGGAAGCCCAGACCGGATCGAAGATCGTCTACGATTCCTACGCCAGCAATGACGAGATGTATTCCAAGCTGCAGCTCTCGGCTGGCAATAGCGGCTATGACGTCGGCATGAACACCGACTTCATGATCAAGCTTCTGATCGACGGTGGCCTGATCCAGAAGCTGGACAAGTCCAAGATTCCCAACATCTCTCACATCCGGCCAGAGTTCCTGGGGGCGGATTTCGACCCCACGAACGACTACACCGTGCCCAAGTGCTGGGGCAGCCAGGGCTTCATCTACGACAAGTCGGTCGTGACCCGGCCGATGGCGACCTGGGCCGATTTCCTGGAGGCGGTGAAGGGCGAGGCAAGCGGCCAGACCTCGCTGCTCGACGATCCGTTGGCGATCGCACCCCTGTTCTGGGCCAAGGGCGAATCGTGGAACTCCACGAACGAGGCCCTGCTGACGGACGTCGACACGGCCGTCACCGACCTGGGCAAGCACATCAAGCTGTTCAACTCCTATCCCGTCCAGGACGTGGCCAATGGCACCGTCGTCCTGGCCCAGTGCTGGAACGGCAATGCCAAGCAGGCGATCGACGCGGCTGGCAATCCCAACCTTGTCTTCGTCTATCCCGGCCCAAAGAGCGAGGCGTGGCTCGATTCCTACCACCTGCCAGCGGGCGGCAAGAACCTTGAGGCAGCGCATTCCTGGATCAACTTCATCATCGACCCCAAGAACGCGGCGCCCGAGATCACCTATACCGGCTTCCTGTCGCCGATCTCCGGGGTCGAGGCGGGCCTGGCGCCGGATGTCGCCGCCAGCCCGCTGATCTTCCCCCCGGCCGACGTGATCGCGCGGGGCGAGCGGACCCTGCGCAACGAGACCTATGACCGGCGCATCGCGATCCTGAACAAGTTCAAGGCCGCCGCAGCACTGTGAACGGGATCGTTCCGGCCGAAGCGGCAGGATACCGCCCGCACCCTGCCCTTCCCCATCGCCGCGCGCCGGGGGAGCGCCGGGGTGGGGGCGGTGTCCAGCCCGCCGCGTTGAGCGCCTTATGAGCGGCGAGATCGCGATCGAGGGGCTGGTCAAGCTCTATGGCGCGTTCCGGGCGGTCGACGACGTCTCGCTCACCATCCCGGCGGGCGCCTTTGCGGCTCTCCTGGGCGCCTCGGGAGCCGGCAAGTCGACGATCCTGCGGGCCATTGGCGGGTTCGAGCAGCCGGACGCCGGGCGCATCCGGATCGGTGGGCGGGACGTCACCGACCTGCCGCCCTATCGCCGCGACGTGAACACGGTGTTCCAGAACTACGCCCTGTTTCCGCACATGAGCGTGGCCGACAACGTCGCCTATGGCCTGCGCCAGGACCGCGTGCCCGCGGCCCAGCGGCGCCAGCGCGTGGCCGAGGCGCTGGACATGGTCCAGCTCCGGCACCTGGCCGAACGCCGCCCGGCCCAGCTCTCCGGCGGACAGCAGCAGCGCGTGGCGCTGGCCCGCGCCCTGGTCAAGCGGCCCGCGGTCCTGCTTTTGGACGAGCCGCTGGCCGCACTGGATCGTCGCCTGCGCCAGCAGATGCAGGTCGAGCTGAAGCTGCTTCAGCACCGCCTGGGGACGACCTTCGTCTTCGTCACCCATGACCAGGAAGAGGCCCTGGCCATGTCCGACCTGATCGCGGTCATGCGTGACGGCCGGATCGAGCAGGTCGGCACGCCCGCGGATCTCTACGACCGGCCGTCCTCCGCCTTCGTGGCGGAGTTCATGGGCGCGCAGAACTTCCTGGCCGGCACCCTGTCGGCGCCCGGCGTGATGGTGGCCCCCGGCCTGCGGGTCGAGGCGGCGCGCGGCGTCGGGGCCGAGGTGCCCGGCCAGCCTGTCCTGGCCGTGGTCCGGCCGGAGCACCTGCTGCTGGCCCAGGACGGGATGGCGCCCGGCGTCAACGCGGTGGCCGGCACCGTCGCCGCCGTCGTGATGCTGGGCGACAGCCTGGAATACCTCGTGCGGCTGGCCGACGGGACAGAGCTGCTGAGCCGCCGCCCCCGCGCCGCGGGCGGCCCGGCCGAGGGGGCCGCAATCGTCGCCCATTGGCAGGCAGCCGACGCGACGCTGTTCCGCCACGAGGCGATCGCCACGACCCAGCGCGCCTTTGCCCGCGGCCCGGCATGAGGCGGCTGGTTCCGGCCTGGTGGCCCGCCTCCCCCGCCCTGCTTTGGTGGCTGGTCTTCTTTGTCATGCCGTTGGGCTGGATCGTCTTCTACAGCTTCGGGATGAAGCCGGTCGCACCCGGCGGCGGCGCGGTCGATACGGCCACGCTGTCGCTGGCGAACTACCAGAATGCGACGTCCGGCGTGTTCCTTGTCGTGTTCGGCATCACCATGCGCACGGCTGCGCTGGGCACGATCATCTGCGCGCTCGTCGGCTTTCCCGTGGCCTATGCCCTGGCCTTCCACGTCGCTCCGCGCTGGCGCACGCTGCTGCTGTTCCTGCTGATGCTGCCCTACTGGACCAGCTTCCTGCTGCGCACCTTTGCCTGGCGCATCATCCTGGCGCCCGAAGGCTGGCTGAGCCAGACGCTGCGCGGCCTGGGCCTCCTTGAGCGGCCGCTGCTGATCCTGGACACCAACGCTGCGGTGCAGCTGGGCATCGTCTACAACTACCTGCCGGTGATGATCCTGCCCATGTTCGTGGCGCTGGACCGGATCGACCAGGGCCTTGCCCGGGCCAGCCAGGACCTGGGCGCCGGGCCGATCCGCACCTTCCTCAACGTCACCCTGCCCCTGGCTGCCCCTGGCATTGCGGGCGGGATGCTGCTGACCTTCATCCTGGCGGCGGGCGACTATGTCGTGCCGGCGATCCTGGGCGGGGCCAAGGGGCTGATGATCGGCAACCTGGTGGCGACCCAGATCCTGGCTGCCCAGAACCTGCCGCAGGGCGCCGCAATGGCAATCGTGCTGATCGGGATGCTGGCCGCCATCGTCGGCGGCATCGCGGTGCTGCTGTGGCTGCTGCGCGCCAGCCTCCGCGCGTTCCGGGGGCCGGCGCTGTGAACGTCCGCCGCCGGCGGCGCGATTGGGGCCGCATCGCGCTGCTGGCCTGGGTCGGCCTGGTCCTTGCCTTCCTGTTCCTGCCGATCGCCGTCGTCGTGCTCTATTCCTTCAACGGCGGGCGCAATCTCTATGTCTGGACCGAGTTCTCGACCGCCTGGTACCCGGCAGCGCTGGACAATCCGCGTGTCCTGGGCGCTCTGGCCGTCTCGTTCCAGGCCGCCCTGATCAGTGCCGTCATCTCGGTGGGTTTTGGCGCGCCAGCGGGCCTGGCCCTGGCACGCGCCCGGGGAGCCTGGTCGCCCGCCTTCATGGTGCTGGCCTTCGTCATCATCGGCACGCCGGAACTGGTCTCGGCCATTGCCCAGATGATCTGGCTGGACCGCCTGGGCATTTTCGACGGCCTGGCGCGCCTGTCGATCGGCCATTCCCTGTTCAACATCGCCGTCGTCGCGCTCATCGTCCGCGCCCGGGCCGAGGGCCTGGACGCAGCCCTGGAGCGGGCCGCCGCCGACCTGGGGGCGACGCCGTTCCGCGCCTTCCGCCAGGTGACGCTGCCGCTGATCTTTCCCGCGGTGCTGGCCGGCGCGCTGCTGTCGTTCAGCTTCTCGTTCGACGACGTCATCATCTCGCTGTTCGTGCAGCGCCCCGGCTCGTCCACGCTGCCGCTCTACATCCTTTCCTCGGTGAAGCCAGGCCTGAAGGGGGACGTCGCGGCCGCCGTCGTGATGACGCTGGGCATCAGCCTGGCGGCCATCGTGGCGGCCGCCGCGATCATGCTGCGCGGCGGGCGCAAGGGCCGGGCGCTGGGCGATCTCGCCGGTTAGGCCTCGCAATCCGCCCCCATGCCAGGGCATCCGTCGAGTGTTGACAGGGACGCTGGCGCGCGTTGACATCGCGTTGTATTCTCAGATGGACGGAATGTGACCTTGAGTTGCAGCCGGAGGCGCTGGGAGGTGCAGCCGGAAGTGGTACATGTGCTTATCGCGGAAGACGACGCGGCAGTCGCCCAGGTTCTCCAGCGCGCGCTGGAAGGTGTGGGCCATCGCGTCACCCGGGCGGCCGATGGCCGCACGGCGCTTGACGCGGTGCGCCTGGGCCAACCGGACATCGTGCTCCTGGACGTCCAGATGCCGCTGCTTCAGGGCATCGACGTGGTTCGCGCCGTCCGCGCGATCGATGCGGCCGTGCCCATCATCATGATGACCGGGTCCGCTGAACCGGATTTCGATTTCGCGGCATGCCATGCCGCCGGGGCCAGTGCCGCGCTGATCAAACCGTTCCGGATCCAGGTCCTGATGGCGGCGATCCGCGCGGTGATGGAGGGGCGGCCCGTGGCGCCGGGGGACGGCGTCCTGACCCCCGGCACCTGAACGATCAGGCCGCGGGCCGGATCCGTGTCGGGGGCGCGTCCAGCGCGGCGCCGTCATGGGCGCGGATGAAGTCGCGGACGCGGGGCTGGATCTCCGTCCGCCAGCGGCGGCCGTTGAAGACACCGTAGTGGCCGACACCCGGCTGGACGTAGTCGACCTTCATGGTGGCGGGCAAGGCCGTGCACAGGTCGTGGGCCGCCTGGGTCTGCCCGATGCCGGAGATGTCGTCGTTCTCGCCCTCGACTGTCATCAGGGCCGTGCGCGTGATGGCCCCGGGATCCACGGTCCGGCCCCGCCAGGTCAGGCAGCCACGTGCCAGGCGGAACTCCTGGAAGACCTGCTCCACCGTCTCCAGGTAGAACTCGGCCGTGAGGTCGAGCACGGACAGGTATTCGTCATAGAATTCGCGGTGCGCCTGGACGCCGTCACCGTCGCCCTTCACCAGGTTGCGGAACAGCTTGTAGTGGGCGTCCATGTGCCGGTCCAGGTTCATGGTCATGAACCCGGTCAGTTGCAGGAAGCCGGGATAGACGCGCCGCCCGCTGCCGGGATGGCCCATCGGCACCGTGGTGATCACATTGTTGGCGAACCACGAGATCGGCCGTTCCGTCGCCAGGCGATTGGGGACGGTCGGGCTCCGCCGCGTGTCGATCGGGCTGCCCATGATCACCATGCTGGCCGGCGCGGCCGGATCCCCGTCCTGGTTCATCAGCGCCACCGCGGCCAGCAGGGGCACGCCGGGCTGGCACACGCCCATCGTATGGGTACCGGGTCCAAGGTGGCGGATCATCCGCATCAGGTAGTCGATATAGTCCTCGAGCCCGAAGCGGCCAGCGGCGACCGGCACGGTGCGCGCATCCGCCCAGTCGGTGATGTAGACGTCGTGTTCCGGCAGCATCGCCGCGACGGTGCCGCGCAGCAGGGTGGCGTAGTGCCCCGAAAGCGGCGCCACGATCAGCACGCGCGGATCCTGGGCCCGGTCCGGCAGCGCGATCGCGCCGAAGTCGCGGCGGAAGCGCACCAGGCGGCAGAACGGTTCCTGCCACACCACCTCCTCCACCACCGGGACGGCATGACCATCGATATCGACGGTGTGCAACCCGAAGTCCGGCTTGCCATAGCGCCGGGTGGTCAGTTCGAAGAACGCGCACATGCCGGCCAGCGCCTTGCCCCCCGGCGTGTAACCGAGCGGGTTGTAGACGTTCTCAAGCGCTGCCTGGGTGGTCTGAGCCACCACGCGCATGGGGGCCACGGCCGCGTGGCTCAATTCGAACAGGTCGTAGATCATGGTGGGCGAATACCGAAACGTCGGCCTCCGGTTGTTGCCTTGACCTGAACGAGGACGTGTGTCCGCGGTTCCCGTCACGCAACCGGCCGACTGGCTGGGCCATCATGACTTGATATTCAGGCGCTTCCACCCATGAGCCTACGCTGATTCGACTGGTCCCTGCGACATGTCGCGTCAGGCAGACCTTGACCGACGCCAGAAAGTGCGCGGCGATGCGTCAAAGCCAGCGCCAGCGCTTGAACAGCGCGACCAGGGCAAAGCCCAGGAACACCAGGGCCACACAAAGGGCCCAGAAGGCCCAGGGTTCCTGCGTGCCGGGGATTCCGCCCAGGTTGACGCCCAGGATGCTGGGAATCAGGCCCAGGGGCAGGAAGACCGTCGCCACCAGGCTGAGCAGGTAGGACGTGCGCTCCGTCTGCTCGACCGCCAGCGCTGCCAGTTCGTCGCGGGCGACGGCTGCGCGTTCGCGCACCGTGTCGATCTCTTCGACGAAGCGGGACAGGCGCTCGCCGATCTCGCGCAGCCGCCTTCGGTCCTTGGTGGAGAGGAAGGGCACTTCCAGCTGCGGCAGCAGGATCAGCACGTCGCGCATCGGCGCCAGGTTGCGCCGCAACTGGACCACCTTGCGCCGGATGTCGGACAGGGCCAGCGCCGCGGCCCGATCGTCGCGGTTGTCGTCGACCAGTTGGTGCTCCACGGTGCTGACCGCCTCGTCCAGGCCATAGACCAGGGGGTGCATGCGGTCCAGCACCCGTTCCAGCAGGCGGCACAGCAGGGATCCGGCATCGTGCGGACCGCGCCCGTCCGCCAGTTCGACGCGCAGGTCCTGGGCGGCCAGGATCGGCCGGTGGCGCACGCTGATCACCCGGTTCCGCGTCACCCACAGGCGGAGCGAGGGCATGTCCTCCGGCGGCAGGGCGGAGCCGACATTGACCGCGCGCAGGACGACCAGCAGGCCCGCCCCCGACGGCACCAGGCGGGGTCGCACCTCGTCGTCGAGCAGCGCAGGCAGCAGCAGCGGATCGATCCCCGCATGGCTTGCCAGCCAGGCCCGTGCCTCGTCCGTCTTGCGGCTGAAGTGCAGCCACAGCGTGCCCTGTTCCGGCGTCCAGGCGCCGACATCGTCAAGGGCGATCGGGCGGGCGCCGCGCCGGCCGTCCAGCAGCAGGGCATGCAGCAGCCCCGTTTCCTTCATTGCGACATGCCCCCGCCATTCGTCCCCGCCAGATTGACACTGTAGACTGGCCCATCCACAAACGAAGACCCGGCGGAAGCAGCCGCCCGGTGACGGTGGAGCGGCAGGATGACAAGACGGACCAGCACCCTGCCCCTCGCAGCGACCAGCCCCGGCACGGCGCGGCACCTGGTCGTCCATAGCTATGGCGCCGATGGCACGGGGCCCAAGGTCTATCTCCAGGCGGCGATGCACGCCGACGAGCTGCCCGGCGTGCTGGTGCTCCACCACCTGCTGCGCCGGCTGGACGCGCTGCCGCCCGAAGCGATCCTGGGGCGCATCGTGATCGTTCCCTTTGCCAACCCGATCGGCCTGGGCCAGGCCGTGCATGGGGGGCAGATGGGGCGCTACGACCTCGATTCCCGGACCAACTTCAACCGCCATTTCCCCTTCACGATCGACGCCGTGGCGCAGCGGGTCGGGCCCCAATTGACCGACGACGGGGCGGCGAACGTCGCCCTGATCCGCGCTGCCGTGCGCGCCGCCCTGGCCGAACTGAAGCCCGCGCACGAGGCCGCCGTCCTGCGCCATGCGCTGGTCACGCTTGCCTGCGATGCCGACATCTGCCTGGACCTGCACTGCGACCTCGAGGCGCTGCTGCACCTGTTCTGCGATCCCGGCGTCTGGCCGGCGCTGGAGGACCTGGCCCGCACCATCGGGGCCGAAGCGGTCTATCTGGACGAAGCCTCGCCCGAACATCCGTTCGACGAGACGATCGGCTGCCTGTTCATCGCGCTGGCCAAGAGGTTCCCCGACAGGCCCATTCCCTTTGCCTGCCAGTCCGCGACCATCGAGTATCGTGGCCAGGCCGATATCGCGGACCCGGTGGCGCAGGCCGATGCCGACGCGCTGCTGCGCTTCCTGATGCGGCGCGGGGTGATCGCGGGGGATCCCGGCGCGCTGCCGCCGCTGCTGGCCCAGGCCACGCCGCTCTCCGGCATGGACCGGCTGATCGTGCCGGCGCCGGGCGTGCTCGTCTGGCATCGCAGGCCCGGCGACAGCATCACCGAGGGCGACGTGGTGGCGGAGGTGGTGGACCCCGCCAGTGCCGACCCGGCGCATGCGCGCACCCCCATCCATGCCCGGACCAGCGGCCGCATGATCGCACGCGCCGTCTCGCGCCTCGCCCGGCCTGGGCACACGGGTGGCGCGATTGCCGGGGCGACGCCGCTGGGCCCCAGCCCAATCCCGCCCATGCACGACTGAGAAACGACAACAAGAACGAGGAGGAGACATGAGCCAGACCGACAACGCAGCCCCGCCCAAGAGTGACCCCAGGGGCCTGATGCCGGCCGCGACCGTCCTGCTGCTGCGCGACGGGGCCCAGGGGCTGGAAGTGTTCATGGTCCAGCGCCACCACCAGATCGACTTCGCCTCCGGCGCGCTGGTCTTTCCGGGCGGCAAGATCGACAAGACCGACAGCGACCCCCGCCTGCGCGCCCGCGCGCCCGAGGGCAGTCACCTGGACGACACGACCTTTGCCATGCGGGTCGCCGCGATCCGCGAGGCGTTCGAGGAATGCGGCGTCCTGCTGGCACGTCCGGCAGGCGAGGCGCAGCTGATCGCTGCCAGCCGCCTCGACGCCTTCGACGATACCTGGCGGCCGCGCCTGGCGAAGGGCGAATGCGGGATCATGGACCTGCTGGAGGCCGAGGACCTGAACCTGGCGGTGGACCTGCTGGTGCCGTTCGCGCACTGGATCACGCCGACCATGATGCCGAAGCGCTTCGACACCCACTTCTACCTGGCCGTGGCGCCGCACGACCATGTCCTGTTGCACGATGGCGAGGAATCGGTCGACGGCCTGTGGATCACGCCGCAGGCCGCCCTTGACGATGCCAAGGCCAAGCGCCGCACGGTGATCTTTCCCACCCGGCAGAATCTGTGGAAGCTGGGCCGCTGCGCCAGCGTGGACGAGGCGGTGCGCACCGCCAGTTCCACGCCCATCGTCACCGTCCTGCCCGAAATGCGCACGATCGACGGCGAGCAGTTCCTCTGCATCCCGGCCGAGGCGGGCTACGAGGTCACCCAGGCCAGCGTGAAGGACGGCCTGTAGTCGTTTCGCCCTGTTCCCCAGCCGCTCATCCCCGCGCAAGCGGCGATGAGCGGTGCCTTCCTGGGAGCGCGCGGCGTGCCGCGCTCCGCGCTGGTCCCTAAAGCCCGGCCAGACCTTCGAAATTGACCGCTTCGGCGAAGGCCATGCGGTCGGCATCGCTGCTGCCGCCTTCGACGGTCAGCATGAAGCGGTTGGCGATCACGGTGGTCAGCTTGCCGCTCTGCTCCTGCAGGCCGATCTGGCCCTTGACCTTGGTCACCTTGCCCATCATCGCCGCCATCTGCGGGTTGGTGAGCATGGGCATCATCTGGGCCATCAGGGGCGAGTCGGCGATGATCGTGACGGTGATCGTGTCCTCGCCCTTCGTGTACTGGCGTTGGGCCTGGACGCCGCCGCCGAACATCGCCATGCCGGCCGCCTCGGTCGTGGCGTCCGCCCCCTCCCAGCCGTCCAGCGGGGCCGGCAGCAGGGCGCTCAGCTTGGCCGCGTTCTGTTGCGCGATCAGCTGCGAGGCATAGTCCAGCGACTGCTTGGCCTGGGACAGGTTGTTCTGGCCATAGGCCTCCAGCGCCTGGCGGATCGTGTCCTCGACCTCGTCCGCCAGGACGGGGCTCGCCAGGCAGGCCAGCGCGGCCAGGGCAATCGCGGTTGCTTTGATCATGTCCCACTCGTGTTCTGGTTCTTGGTGCGGGCGCACTCTGCCACAGAATGTGACAGCGCTCCTGTGCGCACCGACACGCCGCCCTCAGGCCGCGCGGGACCGCCGCAGGATCGCGACGGCCAGCAGCGTCCAGGCCAGCGCCAGTTCGACGAGCAGCTTGGTCGCCTGGGTCACGACAAGGTCCTGGCTGGCCGCGCGCAATTCATCTGCGGGACGCAGAATGCGCCCCACGCTGCCCAGCCCGCAGACGTCCCAGGTCGCCAGTGCAAAGAAGAACATCGCCGCGATCAGCCACGGCTCGCCCCTGGGCGCCAGCACCCCGGCGTCCCGGCGCGCATGGCTGGCAGCCCCCAGGAAGGCCGCAACCGTCAGGAGCAGGATCACGGTCCCGACGCCGGCGAACAGCGCGGTATAGGGCCCCGGCAGGTGGGGTATCGCCCACAGGGCCAGCCACAGGGCGCCGCCCGCAACGAACAGGCGCCGGAAGCGCCGCACCGCCGGGCCCTGCGCCGCCAGAGCGCCATAGGCCAGGAACAGCGCCCCAAGGTGAAAGGACAGCATCCACAGGATCGTCCGCGTCGCGCCCCAGATCAGGGCCAGGTCCGACGCGCCATGACCCGCCGACCCACCGCCTTCAAGGAAGCGGCGATAGCCGGGCAGGACCAGCCAGTTGCCGGCCAACGAATAGGCCAGCAGCACGAGGCCGGCCCCTATCCAGGGGCGGTACGATGGCAGCGGAGCGTCCAGGGCGGCGGCATGCATGGCATCAATCCTCCGCGCCCGACAGCGACGGACAGGCGATATGGCCTTCGACCTTGTGCAGCAGGGTCAGCAGGGTGGTGCGCTCGGTGGCCGACAGGGGCGCCAGCAGGTCGGCCATCTGGCCAAAGATCTCCGGCACGACCTGGTCCAGCAGCGCGGTCCCCCGCAGCGTGAGGCCGACCGCCTTGCGCCGGCGGTCCGTCTCCTCCGCGGCGAGGTAGTGGACGAGCCCCTCGCGAACCAGGCCCGCGATCAGCCCCGTGATCGTCGCACGGGTGACGCCCAGGCGATCGGCCAGGTCCGACGGTGCCATGCCATCGCCCCGCCCATGCAGGGCCATCAGCAGGGCATAGCGGCCCGGCGACAGGCCATGCAGGGCAAAGGCTTCCGCGAACGAACCCAGCAGCAACTTCGCCACCCGCAGTACGTCCTGCGCCGCCGCCAGGTCGGCCGGCGCGATCCGCGCCGCCAGGTCGGGTCGCCGCTTCAGGATGGCCAAGGCAGGGGTGTCGCGCAGCTCGAGGTCTATCACGTCGGAGCCCATACGATTAGGTCGCTAATTATTAGCCCCCTAATCGTATGGGCGCAAGTCGTCATCGGCCGAACACGCCGATGCCGGCCAGGCCAGCCGCCCCGGCCCGCAGCGCCGCCCGTGCGGTTGCGGCCTCGACCCCGCCCAGGGCGATGACCGGCAGGCCGGCCGACCGGACCAGGGCGCGGAAGCGGTGCAGGCCCAGGGCTGGCGCGCCGGGATGGCTGGCGGTGGGAAAGACGGGCGACAGCAGCACGGCATCGACGCCGCGGACCCGTGCCCGGGCCAGGGCCGCCGCGGAATGGGCCGCCGCAGTCAGCAGCGTACCGGACCGCCAGCGCCCCGTGCCGGTGCGCCGCCCGACCTGGAATTCCGGCAGGTGCACGCCGTCGGCGCCGACGTCCCGGGCCAGCCGCCGGTCCCCGGCGACCAGGACGATCAGCCCGCGCGCCCGCCCGGCCCGGGCCAGATGGCGCGCCAGCGCCGCCCGCTGCGGCGCGTCGTAGTCGCGCACCAGCACGGCGCTGCCGCGTGGCAGGCGGGCGATTGCCCGCAGCGGATCGGGCAGGCGCCGCGCATCCGTGACCAGGACCAGCGGCGGCACGCCTGACCTGCGCCGCCTGGCGTTGAGCTTGCGCGTGGCCGCGACTAGGGTTTCAGCCTCCATGACGCACGATACCGCATCAGCCTTGTCCGCCACCGCCCTGCCGGGCCTCGCCCAGGTCCGCGCCCGCATCGCCGCCGCCGAGGCTGCGGCGGCACGCCCACACGGCGCCGCCACCCTGGTCGCGGTCAGCAAGACCTATGGGGCGGAAGTGATGGAGCAGGCCCTGGCGCAGGGCCAGCGCGTCTTCGGCGAGAACCGCGTGCAGGAGGCGCAAGGCAAGTGGCCGGCGCTGAAGGCCGCCCATCCCGATATCGTGCTGCACCTGATCGGTCCGCTGCAGACCAACAAGGCGGCCGACGCCGTCGCCCTGTTCGACGTGATCGAGACGCTTGACCGTCCGAAGCTGGCCCAGGCGCTGGCCCGCGCGATGGACCAGGCGGGGCGCCGCCCGCCCGTCCTGGTCCAGGTCAATACGGGGCTTGAGGAACAGAAGGCCGGTTGCGCTCCCGCCGAAACTGCCGGCCTGGTGGAACAGGCCCGCGCCCTGGGTCTGACGGTTCAGGGCCTGATGTGCATCCCGCCCGCCGACCAGGACCCCGCCCCCCACTTCGCGCTGCTGCGCACGCTGGCGGAACAGCTTGGCCTGACGACGCTGAGCATGGGCATGAGCGGCGACTTCGAGACCGCCATCGCGGAGGGCGCCACGCATGTCCGCGTCGGCAGTGCGATCTTCGGCCATCGTACCTGAACCGGAAGACGCCGCTGAACCAGAAACAGGAGGAGACACCATGGCGATGAAGAAGGGCTACAAGGCCTTGCTGGCGGAAGCCAATGCCGAGATCGTGACAGTGCCCATCGACGAGGCGCTGAAGCTCCATGGGCAGCAGGATACGGTCCTGGTCGACCTGCGCGACCCGCGCGAACTGGAGCGGGAGGGCAAGATCCCCGGCGCCTTCCATTGCCCGCGCGGCATGCTGGAATTCTGGATTGACCCGGAAAGCCCCTATGCCAAGCCGGTCTTCCAGGAGGACAAGCGCTTCGTCTTCTTCTGCGCGGGCGGCCTGCGCTCGGCCCTTTCGGCCAAGACGGCGCAGGACATGGGGCTGCCCAAGGTTGCCCACATCGAAGGCGGCTTCGGCGCTTGGCGCGAGCATGGCGGCCCGGTCGAGAAGGTCGCGCCCAAGGGCTGAGGTCCTATGGACCCAGCGTGATCGTTGCCTCTGGCCCGCAGACCGCCAGGACCTGGAGCAGGTCGGGCAGGGCCAGGGCGACGCAACCGGCCGTGGGCGCGTAGTCGGCACGTGCCAGGTGCATGAAGATGGCGCTGCCGGCGCCGGGCACGGGCGGGTCGTCGTTGTGGCCCAGGACGACGACCAGGTCATAGACATGGTCGTCCCGCCACATCTCCTCGTGCGAGGCGGCGAACGGCAGGCGGACAGGACGGTTGTAGGCGGGACTTGCGGGATCGTCGCACCAGCCGTCGTCCGGCCGGATCGCGCGCACCTCCAGCCGCGTCGACGGCATGGCCAGGCGGTCGGCGCGATAGCACAGGCGCCGCAGCGCGAACGTGCCGACGGGTGTGCCCCCATCCCCTTCCCGCTTGTCCACGACGAAGCCGCCGCGCCCGATGGCGCAGCGGAAGCGACCGGCGGCGCAGGCCAGTTCCTGGCCCGCAACCCTCAGATCCACGGCCTCTCCTCTCAAGGCGACGGCAGCGTCGGTGTGCTGCGCAGGGCCTGATACTTGTCCATGGACTGCTGCATCAGCAACAGCGCCCGGTCATAGGCGATGGCGCCCGGGGCCTGCGGCACGATGGGTGCAGCGCCGGACGGCGCGGGGGTCGGGGCCAAAGGCGAGGTCGCGGAGGACGCCGGAGTGGCAGCGACCGCCGCGGCGGAAGCCGCTGGCGGAAGCGGCGTCACGCTGCCACTGGCGCCGGCCATGGCCGGGCTCGGTGCCACGGGGCGAGTCGGCCGGGCACCGCCGGCGGGAAAGGCCGGGAACCAGTTGCGGCCACCCTCCCCGGCGGTCGTGCCGCTGGCGGCGGTCGGCGCCGTGCGCTGCTCGGCCGCGGCCTGCAATGCCTGCAACGGCGAGGGCGTGGCCAGGTTGGCGACCGGCACCTGGGCGGGCCGGCTCTCGACCGGGGTCGGGGCCTGAAGGGCCTGCTGCCGTGCCGGGGCCGCCGCGGTTTCCTTGCCAAAGCCGGTCAACAGGCTGTCGAAGGCATTGGCCGACAGGGAGGGAATGGCGGCATCCGCGGCATCCGGCTTGGGCCGGGCAGAGGCAAGGGGCGCCGGATCGGACGCGACCGGCACGGGCGGCGTGTCGGCATCGGCCTTGGCCCGGCCAGCGGATTGGCGCGGTGCTTCGGCCGGCGTCGGTGCGTCGGCATCAGCCTTGGGCCGCGCGGGGCCGGCATCGGCCACCATCACGCGGGGGGCGTCCGCCGGGGCCGCCGGGGTTTCCTCGCCCATGCCCAGCATGGCCATCACGTGCCCCTCGGCCGACTTGCCCGTCGCCTCGGTCAGGGTGACGTCGGCGATCGCGCCCAGTGCGCCCAGGCCACCGCCATAGAGTGCGGCACCCACGACCTGCATGGGCGGCGCGATCGTGTCGCCCGTCACCTCGCGATAGAGGGTGCCGACCACGGGGATGTGCTGCAGCGGGTTCACGATATCCAGGAAGTCGGCGAACGAGGCCTCGGGCATGTCGCCCGGGTGGCTGTAGCCGGTGCGATAGTCCTCGTCCGGCTTGCCGGGCCGCAGGCGGAAGGGGACGCGCTCGGGCTCGCGTGCGGCGGTGCTGCCGCTGGCGCTGTCGGCGTCGCCCTGCCGGCCCGGACGCACCGGGCCGCCCGGAACATAGGGGGCCGAGGCAAGACCATCCTCGGCCTTGCCTGGGCGGAGCCGGCTGTGCGCCGGTGCTGCTGCGTCGATCGCGGTCATGCCCCTGCCAAGCAAGGGCCGGGCCAGACCGGAAGACCGCAGGATTCCTGAATGCCGTTCAGTCCCTGGCCTTGGCCGGCCCGGCAGAAAGCACCGCGGGCGCCTCCTCGGTCGGCAGCAAATGCCCACTGCGCCGCGCCTTGGTCGCCAGGTAGCCCGCATTGTGGACATTGGGCGGAAAGGCATGGGCCACCCGCTCGACCACGGGAATGCCATAGCGATCCAGGCCCGCCACCTTGTCCGGATTGTTCGTCATCAGGCGGACCGCGGAAAAGCCCAGCAGCGTGAGCATCCGGGCGGCGGGCAGGAACACGCGCTCGTCCGATTCGAAGCCCAGGCGCTCGTTGGCGTCGACCGTGTCAAAGCCCTGGTCCTGCAGGCGATAGGCCTTCAGCTTGCTGATCAGGCCGATGCCGCGGCCCTCCTGCGCCAGGTACAGCACGACGCCGCCGCCGGCTTCGGCGATCGCGTGGATGGCGCCGCGCAACTGGTCGCCGCAATCACACTTGAGCGAGCCGAGAAGATCGCCAGTGAAGCATTCCGAATGGATGCGGGCCAGGACCGGGCTCGAACGCGGCGGGTCGCCGATCAGGATCGCGAAATGCTCGGGCCCCCCATCGTCGGGCCGGAAGGCGATCAGGCGCGTGTGCTCGGCATCGGCCAGGGGCACGCGGGCGTCCGCAACGATCCGCAGGCCCGTCGCCGAGGTGTCGGGATAGGCGTCGACCGCCGCCGCCGTCACCCGCGCAACCCGCGCCAGCGCGCCGTCCAGGGCACCCACCGGCGCCAGCACGGCGCTGGGCAGCAGGCGGGCCAGCTTCAGCAGGCGGATCGCCGACTGCTCCGCGGGCCCGGCAAGGCGCGTCGACTTGCGGAACGGCCCGCGCATCGGGTGCGACAGGTCGCGGGTCGGGTCGGCCAGGTCCTGGATGTCGGATGCCTCCAGCCCGCCCAGCCGAATCAGCAAAGGATCGCTGCCAGAGGGATTGATGTTGAGGACGCCCGCCCGCCGTGCGGTCAGGGCCAGCACGGCCTCGCCCCCTGACCAGGCGCGCAGCTGGGCCAGATCCTCGCCCGTGCAGAATTCGGATGCCTGGGCCAGGACGATGGTGGCGCCGTCCTCGATCGCGACGGCCAGGCCGCGACGCAGGTCGGCCACGGCACGGTCGACCTCCAATTGCGGGCTGGCCAGGGCCGCATCCAGCCGGGCCCGGGGGTTCTGCGCTGTCATGGCGCGGACAATAGTGCGGGACGCCCGGCTCTGCCACGCCGCACTACGCATCGGCAGGCGTCCCTTGTATTGTCGCGGACTGGTTTGCGGCCGGGCAGAAGAGACAAGAGACAGGGTTCACATGGTTCCGACCAAGCGCTTGCTCCTGGTGGACGACGATTCCGCGCTGCGCCAGGCGCTGAGCGAACAGCTCAACCTGCTGGAGGAGTTCGAGGCGGTGGAGGTCGAAACCGGCGCGGCCGGCCTGGACGCCGCGCGCCATGGCCGCTTCGACCTGATCCTGCTGGACGTGGGCCTGCCCGATCTCGACGGGCGCGAGGTGTGCCGCATGATGCGGCGCAACGGCATCACGGCGCCGATCATCATGCTGACCGGCCATGACAGCGACGCCGATACCATCCTGGGCCTTGAATCCGGCGCCAACGACTACATCACCAAGCCGTTCCGCTTCGGCGTTCTGCTGGCCCGCCTGCGTGCCCATCTGCGCCAGCATGAATCGAGCGAGGACGCGGAGTTCCGCATCGGCCCCTATACCTTCCGCCCCGGGTCCAAGCTGCTGAGCGCCGACGACGGCAAGCGGAAGGTCCGCCTGACCGAGAAGGAAACCTCGATCCTGAAGTTCCTCTATCGCGCGGGGGAGAAGGTCGTGGGGCGCGAGACCCTGCTGAACGAGGTCTGGGGCTACAAGGCAGGCGTGTCGACCCATACGCTGGAGACGCACATCTATCGTCTGCGCCAGAAGATCGAGATCGACCCCTCCAACGCCTCCCTCCTCATCACCGAAGCGGGCGGCTATCGCCTGCAGCCCTGAGCGCCCGGTCCGGCAAGGGGTTGGGGTCGCCCGGGCCCCTGCATCAGTTGATGGCCGACAGGGCCCCGTCCTGGAGGCGCTCGCGGTAGCCGGCCATGAATGATTCGAGGCTGGGCACCCCGGCGATGGCCGGCGCCAGGTCGCGCGTGGCGACTTGGGTCGGGTCGATCGCCTGGGTGATGACGGTAAAGCCATCGGCCCCGGCGCCGTTCTGCATCATCGTTCCATAGTTCGCCTTGACCCGGGCCAGGCCCGCTGCGTCGCCGGCCAGGGCCAGGGCGGTGGCCAGGCGCAGGACCTGGCCGCGCTCCGCGTCGGTCAGCGGGGCATCCTGGGCATGCCGGTTGCCCAGCGCCTGCTCGCCCGAAGCGGCTGCCTGCCGCCAGTTGGATGCCCCCCAGGCGATCTCCGCCGCCAGCCGCGTGCTTTCGCCATCGGCATCGCCGACCAGCAGGGCCAGCGCCTCGTCCGCGCGGCGCAGATCGGCCAGCGCGCGCGCCTTCAACTGCCGGCGCTGGCGCTCCAGACCCTCCGGCAGCAGCGGCTGGTCCGATTCGGCCAGGGTCTGCAGCGCGGCATCGGCCTTGCCGTCGAGCAGCTGGACCAGGGCCAGGCGGGCGGCGATCTGCGCCTTGGCCGTGCCGCTGAGGCGATAGCGCACCTGATGCTGCAGCAGTTCCGCGGCACGGTCGAACAGCTCGACCGCGACCAGGCGGTCGGCCAGGCGACGGATCATCTCGTCCCCCTCCGACCCCAGGGGCGTCAGTTCGCGATAGTCGTAGTAAAGGCCCAGCGCCGCCACGGGCGACATCTGGTCCGCCTTGCCGCCCAGGAACAGCGCCTTGAACTCGTCGGCCATGGCCTGCGCCATCTCCCCCGCCATGGGCGTGTCGGGGAAAGCGGCGATCGCCTGCTTGTAGGTCTGGAAGCCGCCGCGCCAGTCGCCATCTTCCATCTGCAGGCGGCCCAGGCGGGTCAGCACCTTCAGCTCGAAGCCGTCGCCGCGCCAGGCAAAGCGCAGGCGGTCCAGGCGGGCGATGGCGTCGGGCCGCGTGACCGTGCCCTTGGCCAGCCCCAGCTCGATGCGCGCCATCTCGGCCCGCACCCGCACCGGCGTGACGTCCAGGGCGATGGCCCGGCCATAGGCCTCCGCCGCCTCCTCCGCCTGGCCCCGCATCTCGGCCAGGCGGCCGGACAGGTAGGCCTCCTCCGCCTGGATCAGGCGGGGTGACGTGGGGCCCACGTCGACCGTGCTCAGGGCCTGGGCCGCCTCCTCGGCATTGCCGGTCTCCAGGGCGGCCTCCGCCTCGGCCAGGGCGAAGCGCGAGGGCCAGGGCTCGTCATACTGGTCGGCGACGTCGCGGCCAGTAGCCAGTTCCTGGGCGGCCTTGGGCCAGTCCCGCTGCGCCAGGGCGATCATGCCGCGCCACAGGGCAGCATGCGGGTCGCCCGCAATCGACGGATCCGACAGGTCGCGGAGCGCCTCCTCCGCCCGGCCCATCTGCGCCAGGGCCAGGCCCCGGGCGGCGCGCACGGTGGCATCGTTCAGCACCTCCGGATCCTCGGTCGCGGCGACGCCCAGCGCGCCCAGCGCCTCCGCCGCCAGGCCATGCGCGACGAGGTACTTGCCCAGCGCCACGCGCATCCGGTTGCGGCTGGATTCGCGCGCCTGGGCGATGTCGCGCATGCGCTGGCGGCGCTCCTCCTCGACGTTCGGCACCTCGCCCCGGCCCCAGCGCTCCAGGTTCACGACCGCAACGGGACGAACCGGCGGCGGGACGGGCGGCGGCAGTGCGGCCACCGGCGGCGGCGCGGGCGCTGCCGGCTCCGGCGGGACCAGGGACGGCGGGTTGACCGGCGGCAGGCCCGCCTCCACGGGCGGCGGCGCGGCGGCCGGTTCAGGCGGCAGCGGCGCCGCCGGGGGTGGCGCCGGGGGTGGCGATGCGGGCTGCACCGCCACCGCGGCCGGCGCATGGGCGGGCTCCACGGCCGGGGCGGGCGCTGGCGGCGGCGGAAGCTCGGCCAGCGGAGGCGGCGACGGGGGCGCGGCGGCCGGTGCCGGCGCGGTCCCCGACAGGGCCAGGCCGCCATCGGCGGTGATCGCGATGCCATAGGGGGTGGCGCTGACCTCGATCCCGTCGGCGAGACGGGAGATGACCAGGCCCTGCGCGCTGGGCAGGATCGCGAACTGGCTGAAGCGGCGGGCCCCCGCAACGCCGGTGCCCGGCTCGTCCAGGGGCACGATGGCCAGCTGGTCGCCCACCTCGGGATCGGTCCAGTCGATGGGCGCACCCCGGCCCTGGAGCGCGATCTGCATCACGTCGCCTTCGCTGCCCAGCGGGATCGCACGTTCCGGCGGCTGGTCGCGGCGCTGCATGTCGACGGTCCAGGTATTGCCGTCGCGGCGGACCACGGCGCGCAGCGGGTCGCGCAGCCGCACGCCGACGATCGTCCCCGCGCCAGCCGGCATCGCGGTCGCGTCGCTGAGCAGCGGGCTGTCCCACAGGGCCTTCAGGTCCATCGCCCCCGGGGCGGAGAAGGCGATCCAGACGCGGTCATCACGTTGGAACACGGCGGCCCCCACCGGAATGGGCCAGGGAAAGATCAGGCGCGGCCAGCCCGCCTCGCCATCCAGGCCGACGACGACCGCCGCCGGCTGGGGGGCCACGGCCAGCGGCGTCGCCAGGCCCACCAGCGGTGCCGGCGGCGCGTCCTGGGCGGCTACCAGGGGCGGCGCCTCCGCCGCCGGGACTGGTGGCGCCCCGCCTGCCGCGGGGGCGGCCTGGGGCGGCTCGGCTGTCACCGCCTGGGCCGGCACGTCCGCCACTGGCTGGGGCGGCACCTCGGCCACCGGCGTGGCAGGGGCGGCCGCGGGGGCCGGCGGCCGCGGTCGGGGCGGTGCCGGAGCGACCACGGGTGCCGCGACGGGCGCCGTGGCGGGTGTTGCGGCAGGCGTGGCGGCAGGCGTGGCGGCAGGAGCGGCGGCAGGGGACGTCGCGGCGAAAGTGGCACCCGCTGGCGCGTCCATCAGGTCGACCACGACGGTGCCGTCATAGCGCTCCGTGCGGAGCGTCACCGGCCGCTTCAGCGTGATCGTCAGGACCTGCTTGTCAGGGCTCAACGCCAGCCCCCCGACATAGGCCGGCAGCATCGAGGACATGACACCCAGGCCGCCTTCCATCGGACGGCCAAAGGTCAGCACCAGGCGATCGCCCTCCAACCGGGTGGCAAGCGTCACGGCGCGCTCGTACTCGAACACCATGCGGCCGAAGGTGGGATGACGGCCGGCACGGGTCTGCACCACTTCGGCCAGGCTGGGCGACGCCGCGGCCAGGAGCAGCAGCAGCGCCAGCAGCAGCCGGCGCAGCGCGCGGTCAGGGCGCGGCATCGGGCCAGCCCTCCTCGCGGATCACCAGGTCGATGCGGCGCGTCAGGCGCTCCCGCTCCGCCTGGGGCAGGCTGGGCGCCAGTTGGTCGACGCGCGCGGCGCCATAGCCGCGCGCCGTCACCTTGTGCCCAAGGCCGGCCTGTTCCAGCGCCGCGGCGGCCGCCTCGGCCCGGGCCAGCGACAGGGTCCAGGCCGTCGCCTGCGCCTCGGCACCCAGGGCCGGGGCCAGCCCGGCATAGCCCGCGACCTCCACCCGGTTGCCGGACAGGCGGACCAGGTCCATCAGGGCCGCGATCACGGCGTCCGCGGCCGGGCTGAGATCGGTGCTGCCCGGCGTGAACAGCAGGTCCTGCGGCACCTGCAGGACCAGGCGGTCGACGCCCCGGAACAGCAGCGTGCCGGACAGGACCGGGTCGCTGCCCAGCTTGCTGGCGATCACCGGCGCCAGGTAGCGCAGCGCCACGGCGCGTGGTTCCACCTGACGGAAGATGGCGCTGGCATCGCGCGGCGGCGCCCCCTCGATCGGCTTCTCCGCCACCGCGCCGACGATCGCCTGCCAGCGTTCCTGGGGCAGGCGCACCGTCGCGTACATCATGATGAACATGCACAGGACCAGGCAGATCAGGTCGGAGAAGCTGATCAGCCAGGTCGAACGCACGGGCTCGGCCGGATCGAGCAGGGGATCGAGCGCGTCGAACACGACCGGGTCCTGGCGGGAATCGCCCATGGCGGGGCCTAGCGCGGTTGCGTCGCCTGGCCCGCGACGAAGCGCAGGACCAGGGTAGCCGGCTGGGCCGTCGACCGGGTGATCGCCAGGCGGTCGGCAGGCTCGCCCGCCGCGGCCAGGGTCTGGGCCAGGACGGCGGCCCGCGTCAGCGCAAGGTCGGGCCCACCCGGCTCCGCACCGGCCTGGATCTCGATCCCGTCCAGGTCGCCCGGCGCCTGCTGCATCAGCGTCGCCAGGCGGGGGACCAGGGTGGCGCGGCTGGCCAGCGCGGAATCACCGGTCCGGAAAATGCTGTGCGCGGGGACGCGCACGATCAGGGCCGTGCCGCCCACTTCAGGCTCCAGCCGAGCCTCGGGCAGGGCCGCGGCGACCGCCTGGCCGAAGCGGTCGGGCATGGCGCTTCGCCCCAGCGCGGGCACGCCGCCGGCGCCCGGATCGGGCGCGCGCTGCTCGCGGAAGGTCAGCCCGATGCTCTCCATGGTGGCCAGCGTCCGCGACTCGTCCCGCAGTGCCACGGAATAGAGCACGATGAAGAAGGCCAGGAGCAGGATGAACAGGGCAAGCGTCGTCGGCGTGGCGGGCGCCGCCGCACTGCCATAGGCCTGTTCGAAATCCTGATCCGTGTCGCCCATTCTGTGCGGCCCCGATCGTTGCGAAGGCGCCGCCTGCGCGTTTTGCGCCGGCCGGCCGCCTGGCTGCTGAGACTAGCGGTGGCGCTCCGCGCGCACCATGGTGGTCCGCCTCAGCCCTGGCTGGGCGCGGCTGGCGCCGGATTGGCACTTGCTGGCGTGCCAGTGGCTGGCGCAGCGGGGGCCGGGTTGGCGGCCGGCGGCAAGGGCAGGGCGTCCGCGCTGTCCGGCAGGGCGCGATGCGTCGCCAGCTCGACCGTCAGGCGGTTGGCCACCAGCGGGTCCATCTGGGCCATCACCGGCGCCAGCTTCGCCTCCTTCATGCGCTGGGTCACGGCCAGCAGGATGGGCATGTCCAGCGTGTTGAAGATGCGCGCGGCATCCGCCGGCTTCATCGTCTCATAGGTCTTCACCAGCGAAGCGATGCGCGCCTTCTCCTGCTCGTCGCTCTGGCCCAGCAGGCCCTTGATCGATTCCTCGACGCGCTTCAGCTCTGCGATGCGCTCGTCGATATTGTGGCCCGCCGCCTCCAGCATCTTCTCGCGCAGGTCGAGGTCCGCCGCGCGCTGGTCGAGTTCGGCCCGGCGGCGGCCCAGGTCCTGCAGCAGCTGGATCTCGGACGCGCTCATCTGCGTGGGGTCCAGCGGCGCCGGTGGCGGCGGCGCGGCGGCCTCCACCGGGGCAGCGGCGGGGCTGTCATGGTTGGGCTCGGCCGGAGCGGGCGTGGCAGGCGCCGCGGCCGGTGGACTGGCCGCCGCGGCATAGGCCGGCTGGCTGCCATAAAGGCCCTGGGCGCCCTGCACAAGGTCGCCGACCTTGATGCCCAGCAGCAGGACGGAGCCCACCAGGACGGCGGGCAGGAGACGGACCTGGTCCAGCATCAGCTTGGCCATGTTCAGCGAACCTCGCGCAGGACGCGCAACAGGGGATTGCGTTCGGCGTCGCCCTCGGGCTCGGCCGCGGGACGGGCCTTCTCGGCGGCGCGCGGCTCGGCCCGTGCCTCCGCGCGGGGCTCGGCGCGCAGCTCGCCGGGCCGGTCGGCCGGGCGCTCCACTGGCCGGCTGGTGCCGGTCAGGCGCGAGCTCAACCGCTCGGCCAGGTTGTGGCCCGCCTCGGTGATGATGGTCAGTTCGTCGGCCAGGGCGCGGGCCTGGACGACCTGCGTGTTTAGCCGCGTGCCCACCGCCTCCGCCGCCTGGCGCAGCTCCGCCAGGCCGCGCTCGGCGCGCGCCGTCGCCGCGCCCAGCTCGGCGATCACCGTGTTCAGCTCGCTATGGTCGGCGCGCAGCAGCGCCAGGCGCTGGTTCAGGCGCCAGCAATAATAGATCGTCGCGATCAGCAGCAGGGCGACGAGCAGTTCGACAAGCAAGCCGATCGTCATGACGTCACCTTGGCGCGCCGGATGTTCTGGTCGACCTTGACCGCGATCGAGGGACCGATGCGGCCCATCTTGCCCCGCAGCATCGGGATGCCGCCGCAGCGCAGCTCGACCGAGGCGTCAGGCCCCGAGTTCAGCATGATCGTCTGCCCCACCTTCAGGGTCATGACCTCGCCCAGCGGCATGGTCAGTTCGTCCAGCACGGCGTCGATCTGCACTTCCGTCTGCCACAGTTCGGTTGCCAGATGGCTTTCCCAGATCGTGTCGCGGCCGAACTTCTCGCCCATGAACATCTGGAGCAGCAGCTCGCGCACCGGCTCGATCGTGGCATAGGGCAGGATCAGCTCCAGCCGGCCGCCGCGGTCCTCCATGTCGATGCGCAGCTTGACCAGGATCGCGGCATTCGCCTCGCGCGCGATGGTGGCGAAGCGGGGATTGACCTCCAGCCGGTCAAAGGTGAAGTCGACCGGGGTCAGCGGCTCGAAGGCATTCTTCATGTCCTTCAGCACTACCTCGATCATGCGCTCGACCAGGTTGCGCTCGATCGTCGTATAGGGCCGGCCCTCGATGCGCATGGCGTGGGTGCCCTTGCGCCCACCCAGCAGCACGTCGACGATCGAATAGATCAGGTTCGACTCGACCATCAACAGGCCGTAATTGTCCCATTCCTCGGCCCGGAACACGGCCAGGATCGCCGGCAGGGGAATCGAGTTCAGGTATTCGCCGAAGCGGATCGACGAAATATTGTCCAGGCTGACTTCGACATTGTCGGACGTGAAGTTGCGCAGGCTCGTCGACATCATGCGGACCAGGCGGTCGAACACGATCTCCAGCATCGGCAGGCGGCCATAGGAGACCAGCGCCGAATTGATGATCGCGCGGATGCCCGACTTGTCCGCGTTCTTGCCGCCGGCTGCGTCAAAGCCCAGCAGGCTGTCGATCTCGTCCTGGTTCAGGACGCGGCCGCCATTGGCCGGATCGGCCGCGTCGAGGCCCCAGCCGGCGGCGTCTGCGCCGTCGTCGCCTTCGGCCATGGCGGCCCATTCGTCCGCCATTGCCTGTTCGTCGTTGGGATCGGCCACGACCGCTACTCCCTACTGGACCAGCACTTCCTTGAACAGGACGTCGGTCACCTTGACCGGCTTCACCGCAAGGTTGACACGCGCCAGCAACTCTTCCTTCAGGCGAAACATGCCGGCCGACCCCTGGATGTCGTCGGCCCGCAGCTCGCGCAGATAGGTCTGGAAGTTATCGACCACGCGCGGGCTCAATTGTTCCAGCTTGGCCTTCGCTTCCGGTTCCTTGTATTCCAGCGCCACCTTGATCTTCAGGTAGGCGACGCGATTGCCCGTGGACGACAGGTTCACCAGCATCTCGGGCAGGTCATAGAATTCGGTCGGCTCCGCCTCGGCATGGTCCTCTTCCGCCGCCGCGTGGTCGCCCTCCCCGCCATGGCCGGCATCCGCGCCTTCAGCATGCTCGACCCCCAGCAGCGGATCCAGCATGCCGGTGAGATAGGCGCCCGCCCCGCCGCCCAGCAGCAGCACGACCGGGGCCAGGATCAGCAGCAGCTTCTTCTTGCCGCCCTTCTTGGGGGCGTCACCGTCCGCTGCGCCTTCCGCTTTTGCCTTGGATGCCATGGGCTGAGACTCGGCGATCTTCGTTAACAACGCGTTGAGATCGGCAAAATCTGCCGGGTCGCCCTTAACCGCACCCGGCAGGATCCGCAGCACGCGTCAGGGCCTGCTCCCCACCAATCCGCGATTCCAATGACTTAGGTCCGGCATCCGTTGTGGCACGGTCCGTGCTTAAGGGTGGGCAGGCCGGCGCAGAAGCGCAGATGGCCACGGGAGCCGAAGGCAGATGCAGAATACCCTGTACGTGGGCCTGTCCAACCAGATGGCGCTGAGGCGGCAGTTGGACGTGGTCGCGAACAACATCGCGAACATGAACACGACCGGGTTCAAGGGCGAGCAGTCGGTGTTCCAGGAATACCTGGAGGACGTCAACAGCCCGTTCGGCGACGCTGCCTTCGTGACCGACATCGGCACGGCCCGCGACACGGCCGAGGGCGAGTTCCAGCCCACCGGCGGGCCGCTCGACTTCGCCATCAACGGCTCCGGCTACTTCGTGGTCCAGACGGCGGAGGGCGACCGCTATACCCGCGACGGCCACCTGACGATCGACGCGACGGGCCGCCTGGTGACGCGCGGCGGCGATCCCGTCCTGGACGCGACCGGACAGCCGATCACGCTGGACCCGCGCGGCGGCCCGATCACGGTCGCAGCCGACGGCTCGATCTCGGTCGGCGCCAATCCGGTCGGCCGGCTGCAGGTCGTCCGCTTCCAGAACGAGCAGGCGCTGCTGCTGCGCGGCGGCTCGCTGCTGGAGGCGCCAGAGGGCGTGGTGCCCGAAGTGACCCGCGACGTCCGCATCGCCCAGGGGATGATCGAAGGGTCCAACGTCAATCCGGTGGTCGAGATGACCCGGATGATCGAGATCAGCCGTTCCTACGAATCCGTGACGCGCCTGATGCAGGACCAGGCCGAGCTGCAGCGCTCTTCCGTCGAGCGGCTGGGCCGCGTCACCACCGCCTGAGAAGGACAGTAGACCATGCGTTCTCTGAGCATCGCGGCGACGGGCATGCTGGCCCAGCAGCTCAATGTCGAAGTCATCTCGAACAACATCGCGAACATGAGCACGACCGGCTTCAAGCGGTCGCGGGCGGAGTTCCAGGACCTGCTCTACCAGGCTTCGCGCCGGGTGGGCTCGGCCTCGTCCGACGCCGGCACGATCCTGCCCTCGGGCGTGCAGGTGGGCCTGGGCGTGCGCACCGGCTCGGTCTACCGCATCAACGAGCAGGGCAACCTGGCCCTGACCGAGAACACCTACGACCTGGCGATCCAGGGCAATGGCTTCTTCCGCGTGCAGCTGCCCAGCGGGGACGAGGCCTATACCCGCTCCGGCGCGTTCCAGGTGTCGGAGACGGGCCAGCTGGTGACGCCCGATGGCTACCAGGTCCTGCCCGGCGTCGTGATCCCGCAGAACGCCACCGCCGTCAGCATCAACGCGACCGGCGAGGTCTCGGTCAAGCTGCAGGGCCAGGTCGCCCCGCAGGTGGTGGGCCAGCTCGACCTGGCGACCTTCTTCAATGAAGGCGGGCTGGAGTCGATCGGCGACAACCTGCTGCTGGAGACGCCGTCCTCGGGCCCCGCGACGACGGGCACGCCCGGTACGGACGGCATCGGCACCGTGCTCCAGGGCTACCTGGAGACCTCGAACGTGAATCCCGTCCAGGAAATCACCCAGCTGATCCAGGCGCAGCGCGCCTACGAGATGAATTCCAAGGTGATCACCACCTCGGACCAGATGCTGCAGACCACGACGCAGCTGCGCTGAGCCAGGCAGAGGAGACATAGCCATGCGCGCATCCCTTGCCGCCCTTGCCGTGGCCCTGCTGCTGCCGGGCCTTGCCGACGCCGCCACCCTGCGTGCCAGTGTGGAGGTCGACGCCCCCATGGTGACCTTGGCCGACCTGATCGCCGACGCCCCCCTGGACGTGGACCTCAGCCTGGCCGTGGGCGCAGCACCGCAGCCCGGCCGTCGGGCCGTGTTCAGCGGCCAGCAGGTCCTGGACCTGGCCAAGGCGGCCGGGATCGGGATCGACGGCACCGTGCCCCGCGCGATCACGGTCGCCCGCAGCGGCCGCGCCGTACCCCAGGCCGAGCTGCAGGCCCGCGTCGCCGACGCCCTGCTGGAAGCGGGGGCCGAGCTTGCCGACGTGCGGCAGATCCAGTTCAACGCCAATGACCGCGCCGCCCTGCAGGTCGCGCGCGACGCCGAGCCGGTGGCGAGCGTCGAGTCCGTCGACTGGGACGCCCAGACCGGCCGCTTCGTCGCCCAGGTCCGGCTGGAGGGGATGGAGCGCGCGGTGCCGGTCGCCGGCCGCACCATCCGCGTGGCGCAGCTCCCCGTGCTGCGCGCGGCCGTTGCCATGGGCCAGGTGATCGGAGATGCCGAGATCGACTATGTCGAGGTGCCGGCCTATCGCGTCAGCCGTGTCGCCCTGTTGGACGCGGGCCAGATCGTGGGCCAGGCGGCACGCCGCCCGCTGCGCCCCGGCGTCGCCCTGACGGCGAACGACCTGCGCCGGCCCGTGGTGATCGCCAAGGGCAGCCTGGTGACGATGGTGGTCCAGGCCGCCGCCATGACGCTGACCGCCACCGGCAAGGCGATGGAGGACGGCGGCCAGGGCGACCTGATCCGCATCCAGAACCCCAGCAGCAACAAGATCGTGCAGGGCAAGGTGACGGGACCCGACCGGGTCGAGGTCGTCATCGCCGCCAACATCATCAATTGACCTTCCGACCCGCGTACCAGGGATCCCCCGCCATGTCCGCCACCCGCATCGCTTCCCGCACCGTCCTGCTCCTGGGCCTGGCCTCGCTCGGCGCCTGCAACACCCTCGACCGGCTGGAGAACGTGGGCCAGGCGCCGGCGCTCACGCCGATCGTCAATCCCACGACCCAGGCCAACTACCAGCCCGTCGCCATGCCGATGCCGACGCCGCAACCCGAAGTGCGCCAGGCCAACAGCCTGTGGCGCCAGGGGGCCCGCACCTTCTTCCGCGACCAGCGCGCCGCCCGGGTGGGCGACATCCTGACTGTCAACATCGACATCGCGGACGAAGCCCAGATCGACAACACGACGACCCGCACCCGCGACAATTCCGAAGGCGCCAACCTGAACAAGTTCTTTGGCCTGGAGACGATCGTGGGCCGCGCCCTGCCTGGCAATCCGCTGCCCGGCGTGGTCGATGTCGGCAGCACCACCTCCAACACCGGCACGGGCACCGTCGACCGCAAGGAAGCGGTGAAGCTGACCGTCGCCGCCGTCGTCAACCAGGTCCTGCCCAATGGCAACATGGTGATCCAGGGCAGCCAGGAGGTTCGCGTGAACTTTGAGGTGCGCGAGCTTCAGATCGCGGGCGTGGTCCGGCCGGAGGACATCTCCTCCGCCAACACGATCCAGCACACCCAGATCGCGGAGGCCCGCATCTCCTACGGCGGCCGCGGCCAGATCACCGACGTGCAGCAGCCCCGCTACGGCCAGCAGGTCTACGACATCATCATGCCGTTCTGAGCAGGCGCTTCGGCGGATGGTCGGCGGAAAGGGATCCCTCCCCGCCGACCCTCATGCTCAAGTTGCCTGAACCGGGGGCGCCGCGAAGCCCGGCAGGCCCAGCCGCCGGGCAAGTGCATGGACCAGCGCCAGGCCCGCCAGCGCCAGCGCATTGATCTGGAACACCAACCAGATCGTCTCAGGCGTGAAGGCCGCACCGCCATGGCCCAGGCCCAGGTCGGCGACGAACAGCGGTGCCTCGAACGCGGCGAAGGCCGCGACGAAGGCGAAAGCCCCGCCGACCACGATGCCGAGGCGATGGGCCAGGCCCAGGCACAGGCGCGCGGCCGTCAGGGCGGCAAGCGCCGCAAGGCCGATCAATGCGCCCCAGGCAAAGCTCGTCGCATCGGTGGGGTAGCCCAGCAGGCCATAGCCCACCGCTTGGTTGGCCGCCCATGCAGCAAGGGTCAGCATGAGGGCGTCGCTGCCGCGCAGGTTCAGCGCCGCAAGCGTCGCCAGGGCGGCCAGCGGGGCGGCACAGGCCAGGCTGAGGCTGAAGGCAACGCTTGCCCCTGCCATCAGGGCGACCCACAGCCAGACATGGGTCCGCGGGCTGCTCGACAGGTTGGTCAGGCTCATCGTCTTATCTCCTTGTGTAGAAATGTCAGTCACTTGAAGCCCAGGCTGGTCTGGTCCAGCCCGTCGGGCTCGACCCCCGCAAAGTCGCGCAGCGTCCGGTGCCAGAGGGCGAGGCGGGGCCAGTCGGGGGCATCCGCAACGCCGTCCTCGTCGGTGATGAAGGGGTTGGGGAAGAACAGCGTGATCTGCTGTTCGCCGTGCCCGTTCTCCATGCGGAAGCCCCAGGTCACGGGCGCCTCCCGCCGGTCGCGGCCACGGAACATCTCGGCGCGCGACGGCCGCCGCTGGGCGATCAGTTCCGGCGGCGTGGGATTGGAAGCCGGACCCAGGTTGGGTCCGATGCACAGGTGGAAATGGCCAAAGCGGCCCCAGTGCACCGTCAGGTAGCCATCGGTCACGGTGATCCGCTGCGGCGCGCCGGGGCAGCGCAGTTCATAGGCGCCGCCCTGGATCAGGGGACCGAACGTCACCTTGTCATGGTGCTCCCCGAACAGGGTGCGGAAGAACCGCTCCAGCACGGCCGGGTCCAGCGACAGCGGCCAGACGTCCTCGGTGATCCGGCCATCCGCGTTGCGGACGACGCGGTGTTCAGCGACGTGTTCATGGGTCACGCGCGTCATCCTCCGAACAGGCCTTCAAGCCCGCCCAGGCCCAGCGACGTGCGCAGGCCCAGATAGGCGGTGAGCGGATAGGGCTGGTAGCCGTAGGTCAGCTGGTAGTCCTGGTCGAACAGGTTCACGACCCGGCCATAGACCTCCCACTGGTCGTCGAGGCGGTAGCTCGCCAGCAGGTCGACCGTCGCGAAGCCGTCCGTGCGCCCGCCCGAGCTCGACGCGTTGAACGAGCGGTAGCGCACCCGCGCGCTCAGGCTCAGGTCCGTCAGCGGCAGGACCGTGACGGTCGTGGCGCCGACATGGCGCGGGCGGCCCAGCGTTCGCGCAAGCTGCACGTCGTCGGCCAGCAGGTAGGTATAGGTCTGGCGCAGCATCAGCCACGGCGTTGGTGCCGCGGTGAACCCCAGCTCCACTCCGCTGGTCTCTGTCTCGCCACGCTGGATGTAGCCGCCCTGGGCGAAGTCGAAGTCGATCTCGTTCGTGACGTCCGTCTGAAACCAGGTGAGTTCCAGGGCCATGTCGCGCCACCAGGCATCGACGCCGACGTCCCAGCCCCGGCTCTCCTCCACCGTCAGGCGCTCATTGCCGTACAGCGGGTCGAACAGCTGGTACAGGCCCGGCGCCTTGGCCCCCGTGCCATAGGACGCGCGCAGCTTCAGGTCGGCGTCCGGGGCCACGTTCTCGACGAAATAGGCGACGGTGCCGCGCCAGGTGTCGAAGCCGCCAAACCGGCTGTTGGAATCGTGGCGCAGGGCAGCCGTCAGGGTCAGGTCGCGTACCGGCTCGACCGCGATCTCGCCAAAGCCCGAATGCGTGTCGATCCCCGCCACGAAGTCGCCGGAGAAATTCGTGACCTGGGTCGTCTCCTCCCGCTCCAGGTCGAAGCCGGCAGCGACCGAAACGATGTCCAGCGGCTTCAGCCGCGTGATGAAGTTGATGTTTCGCTTGGTTCCGTCATAGACATCGCCATCCGGCCGCGTGTACCCGGCGAAGTAGCGGCGTTCGGCATGATAGGTGCTGAACAGCAGCTGGTTGGTCCAGCGCCCGTCCCAGGCCGTGTGCGTGGCGCGAAAGGCCATCGCATCCTCGTCCTTGTCGACCGTGTCGAAGCCATCCTGGCCCGTATTGTCATAGTGGTGGTCGGTAAGGGTCTGGAAGCCCAGCGCCTCGACATAGAGGTTGGGCAGGACCTGGACGCCGAGCCTGCCGCTGAAGCCGTACTGCCAGCTTGGATCGTCCTCCACCGACGGACCACGCACCGGCTTGGCCTGGGACGGGCCGTCGACCGACTGGCCGTGAAAAGTGAAGCGGAAGTCCACGGGTCCCTGCCTGCCCAGGAGCGAGCCCCCGCCCCGCTTGTGGCCATAGGAACCACCCTCCCCTTCCAGGTTCAGGCGGATTCCATCCTCGGTCGCGCGCTGGGTCAGGATGTTGATGACGCCACCAATGGCGTCCGAGCCATAGAGCGAGGACTGGTTGCCGCGCAGGACCTCGATCCGGTCGATGTCCAGCGTGGTCAGGTGATCGAACTGGAACTGGGTCGACGTGGCACTGGGGTCGCCAAGCTCGATCCCGTCCAGCAGGACCAGCACCTGGTCGGTGTCGGACCCGCGGATCGACACGCTGGTATATTCGCCCGGCCGCTCCGCATTGATGGCGACGCCAGGCACTTCGAGCAGCGCCTCGCGGGCAGAGACCATCTGGCCCGCGCGGATCTGCTGCAGGTCGACCTGGGTGTAGGCGCTGCCGATTGCCCGCGGCTCCAGGTCGGTGCGGCTTGCGGCGCTGGCCTGCACGCTGAGGCTGGGCAGGACCATGGGCGCATCGGCGCCTGGTGACACGGCACGCGGGTCCACGGCGCTTTGGCCGGAGCTTGCGGTTGCGTCGGGACGGGGGGAGAGCGGTCCTACCTCGCCCCGCACTGCTGCATCGGGTCCGGCCTGGACGGGACCGGTCGCCGCGACAAGGATTGCCAGGCTCGCGACGAGCCCAGTTCTGGAAGCCATTGAAGAATGCCCCTGGCCATGCGGACGGGGTCCGCAGCGGAATCCAGAGGGGCGCGCCAGGACGGCACGCAGATCGGCGCCGCGCGCAACCAGGTTGCACGCACGCAAGGTTCAACGACTGCCGGTACGGTGACCGCCATGACAAACCCCTCCATCGGGTCGCCACGACGGTGATCCGCTCCCCCGGCTAGGCCCGGCCGGAAGATGGGCGACGTTGGTGGCAGGTCTCCTGGCTTGTGGATCGTCACGTTCGCCGCGCCTTCCCAGGCCCTTTGGGCCCAGTGGCATCGTTCGACGAACGCTCCCCACCTACAGTTGCGGGTACAGCCACAGGATTGGTCCACGTCCTTCTGAACGTGAGCCGCACTGCGTTCCCTTTTCACTGCCTTGCGGCAGCACCACCGGATCCGAACCTAGCGGCACCGGCCGGTGCCGCGCAAGAGGTTGCGGAAGCGTTGGTCAGCCGGCGGGGCGCGGGCGGCTGCCGGAGAGCGGGACGCTGAGGATCGCCCGCAACAGGCCGGGGAAGCGGCGGTCAAGCTCGGCCGAGCGCAGGCGGTGGGGCGGTGTCGCCGCCGGTTCGGAGAGGACGATGCCGGCTTCTCGCAGGATGCGCAGGTGTTGGCCCAGGCCCCGCCGGCCATCGGCCGGCAGAAGCGGGAGCTCGCCCGCCTGGTCCAACTGGCGGACGATGGACAGGCGCTCAGGATCGCTGAGCGCGTGCAGGACGCGCGCCAGTTCGATCTCCTCGACCGCGGGGTGAATCAGCTCCCACATGCTGCTGACCCTATACCGGGCCGGGTATCGGGTGTCGCGCCTATCGCCCTGGCCTGCCGATCCGAGTGCGAACGACCGCGCCGTGTTGCGGCCGTGCAAAGGTGCTGCGGCGTCCGCTCCCTGACGTCCGTCGCGATGGGGCGAGCGATCAGCCCGCCTCCACCGGTGCTGCCTCCACCTTGGGCACAGGCGGCTTTTCCGCGATGTCCTGAAGGGCCTGGCCGGCGACGACATCGTCGTTGGTGCCGTCCGCGATATCGCCCAGCGAGACGATGCCCACCAGGCGGTGCTGCCGGTCCAGCACCGGCAGGCGGCGCACCTGCATCCGGCCCATCAGGGTAGCGGCCACATGATGCTCCTCGTCCTCCAGGCAGAAGACGATATCGGCCGTCATCGCGTCGCGCACGCAGGCGGCGGCGGTATCCTCCACCACGGCGAGGCAGCGTACGACGATGTCGCGGTCCGTGACCGTGCCCACCAGGCGATTGTCGTCGCACACCGGCAGGAAACCCACATCCGCGTCCCGCATGATGCGTGCCGCCTCGACGATCGGCATGTCGGGCCGGGCCATCAGCACGTCCCGGCTCATGAACTCACGCACCAGCATGGCTGGCCTCCGTTGGCAGTCCCCATTCATGAACGCGAAAGCAGCGGCCCCGTTCCTGCGGCCAGGCCCCAGCCTTCCCCCACGGCAAAAGGTTAACGCCACCCCCCTGGTGCGGCGCCGCCGACCCCCTACATATCGCAGCAGGGCAAAGGGGCATTGGCAGTAGCCAGCACCCCGGCCCCGGTCCGGCCATCGCCTGTTGAGGGGTGGCTGCGGCCAGATGCAAGCCGGTGCCTGCGGGGCCGGAGAGCGGAGTGGATATGCCGACACGGGATCCCACGGCCTGGATGTGGGCGGAGGCCTGCGCCTTCCTCGACCGGGCGGAACAGATGCAGCGCCAGTTCTTCAAGCCGGCGGGCCAGCGGCCCGGCCCGGTATGGGAGCCGCCGCTGGACGTGGTCGAGACGGACCAGGGCCTGGCGATCATCGTCGCCCTGCCCGGCGTCGACCCGCAAGCCGTCCAGGTGCGCTACGAACGCGGTCAGCTGATCGTCGAAGCCGAACGGCGCCTGCCAGTCAATCCGCAGGCCGCCCGGATCCACCGACTTGAAATCCCCTATGGCCGTTTCGAGCGGCGCATCGGCGTCCCCGCCGGTGAGTGGGAGCTGGGCCGTACGCAGCTGGTCAACGGCTGCCTTGTTTTGACCCTCGCCAGGGTGAGCGGGAGGGCTGGTTGAATGAACACCGAGAATCCGAAGTCCGCGGCTGCCGAAGCCGTGTCCCCCGAACCTGAGGCGGTCCGCCAGGACCTGCTGCAGGACAATGCCCAAAGCCTATCCCCGGATGCGGCGACGGCGTCCACCGGGTCGCAGGGGCTGCGGCCGCTGCCCGATGACGCCCTGATCCTGGTGCCTGTGCGGAACATGGTCCTGTTCCCGGGCGTGGTGCAGCCGATCTCGCTCGGCCGCCAGCGCTCGATCGCGGCGGCGCAGGAAGCCGTGCGCCTGGAACGCCCGTTCGGCGTGATCCAGCAGCGCGACGCGAGCATCGACGAGCCCACCCCCGCCGACCTGTACGAGGTCGGCACCCAGGCCGGCATCATGCGCTACCTGACCGGCCAGGACGGCGGCCACCATGTCATCGCGCAAGGCACGCAGCGCTTCCGCATCCGGGAGTTCCTGCCCGGCTACCCGTTCCTGGTCGCCCGCGTCGAGCTGCTGACCGAGCCTGAGGTCGCGTCGACCGAGATCGAGGCGCGCGTCCACCAGCTGCGCACCCGCGCGGGCGAGGCGTTGTCCCTGCTGCCCGATGCGCCGCGCGAGCTGGCCCAGACCGTCGCCGCGATCCCGACCGCCTCGCTGCTGGCCGACATGGTCGCGGGCTTCATGGACCTGAAGCCGGGCGAGAAGCAGGACGTGCTGGAGACGCTGGACATCCGTGCCCGGCTGGACAAGGTCCTGTGGCTGCTCGCCTACCGGATCGAGGTCCTGCGCCTGTCGCGCGACATCGGCCAGCAGACCCGCGCCACGATGGAGACGCGCCAGCGCGAGCACCTGCTGCGCGAGCAGTTGCGCACCATCCAGAAGGAGCTGGGCGAGGACGAGGGCGGCAACCAGGACCTGGCCGACCTGAAGGCGGCGATTGCCAAGGCGCAGCTGCCCGAGGACGTGGAAAAGCACGTCACCAAGGAACTGCGCCGCCTGGAGCGGATGCCCGAGGGTGCGGGCGAGCACGGCATGCTGCGCACATACCTGGACTGGATGGTCGAGCTGCCCTGGGCGCCGCCTGCGCCCAAGGCGATCGACGTGCCGCGCGCGCGCCAGATCCTGGACCAGGACCATTTCGGCCTGGAAAAGATCAAGCGGCGCATCCTGGAGCACCTGGCCGTCCGCCAGCTGAACCCGGAGGGCAAGAGCCCGATCCTGCTGTTCGTGGGCCCTCCCGGCGTCGGCAAGACCTCGCTCGGCCAGTCGATCGCGCGCGCCATGGACCGTTCGTTCCAGCGCGTGAGCCTGGGCGGCGTGCATGACGAGGCCGAGATCCGGGGCCACCGGCGCACCTATATCGGCGCCCTGCCCGGCAACATCATCCAGGCGATCCGCAAGGCGGGCGCGCGGGATGCCGTGATCATGCTGGACGAGGTGGACAAGCTGGGCCGCGGCATCCAGGGCGATCCGTCCTCGGCTTTGCTGGAGGTGCTGGATCCGGAGCAGAACGGCACGTTCCGCGACAACTACCTGGGCGTGCCCTTCGACCTGTCGCGCACCGTCTTCATCGCGACGGCGAACCAGCTGGACACCATCCCCGGCCCCTTGCGGGACCGAATGGAGGTGATCGAGCTCGGCGCCTATACCGAGGAGGAGAAGCTGGAGATCGCCAGGACCTACCTGGTCAAGCGCCAGCGCGAGGCGAACGGGGTCAAGCCGGAACAGGCGTCGCTGGACGACGACACGTTGCGCGCGATCATCCGCGACTACACGCGGGAATCGGGCGTGCGCAACCTGGAGCGCGAGATCGGCTCCGTCTTCCGTCGCATCGCCATGCGCATCGCGGAGGGCGAGGGCGGACCCATCGCGGTCCAGCCGTCGGACCTGCACGGCATCCTGGGCCCCGTCCGCTTCGAGCGGGAGGCAGCCCTGCGCACGGCGGTGCCGGGCGTTGCCACGGGCCTGGCCTGGACGCCGGTCGGCGGCGACATCCTGTTCGTCGAGGCAACACGGGTGCCCGGCTCCGGCCGGCTGATCCTGACGGGCCAGCTGGGCGACGTGATGAAGGAGAGCGCGCAGGCGGCCTTGAGCCTGGTCAAGGCGCGCGGCCACGTCTTTGGCTTGCGCGGCGACCTGTTCGAGAAGCACGACATCCACATCCACGTGCCGGCGGGGGCGACCCCCAAGGACGGGCCCAGTGCGGGTGTCGCGATCTTCACGGCGCTGGTCTCGCTCCTGTCGGACCGCCGCATCCAGTCGAACGTCGCGATGACGGGCGAAATCTCGCTGCGCGGGCAGGTCCTGCCCGTCGGCGGGATCAAGGAGAAGGTGGTGGCCGCGGTCCGCGCCGGGATCACCAAGGTCATGCTGCCGGCCCGCAACCGGCGCGACCTGGAGGAGATTCCGGAGACCGCCCGGTCCAAGGTCCAGTTCGTCTGGCTCGACAGCGTCGACCAGGCGATTGCCGAGGCGATCGGCCCCGACCTGGCCGAGGAAGCCAAGGCCGTCCTGGAAGCCGCCAGCCCCAGGGCAGAGGTCCACGCGGAGGTCCACCAGGACAGCCTGCACCACTGAGGCCCAGTGTCCACCTGCGTCCCCCGGCTCGGCCGGGGGACCTATGAACCGACCGTCGAGCCCGCGGAACGATTGGTCCATGCATGGCCCGGATGAACCGGGCCATGCAGGAGCGGGCTGAACTGAAGTTTGGGACCAGCTTGACCACGATCACTTTAATCCGCTGGCGGAACATCCCACACTCGTGAGCACGGGGCCGCTGCGGGTCCTGGCCTTGTTGGGAGTTGCCTCGATGACAGTTGCTCGATTGCTGAAGACGGTCCGTGCCACGACGACCCTGGCGGGGATTGCCGTGGCCCTTGGCCTCGCCGCGCTGCCAGCCCAGGCCAATCCGCACTATGCCGGGCAGTACCAGTGCCAGATGGGCAACCAGACGGTGAGCAACAACGCTTTCGAGAATTGGATCTACAATTACGGCCTGGTCCTCTATCCCAACGGCCAGTTCCAGGCGCAGGGCTCCTATTTCGCCCAGACCGCGGGCTTCAACGAAGGCTTCCAGGCCCAGGGGCAGTGGCAGGCACAGAACGGCGTCCTGGTCGGCCAGGGTCAGCAGATGAAGCAGAGTTCCGGCCCCGGCCCCTTTGTCTGGCAGCTCCAGGACTATGGCCAGGGCCAGTTCTCCTACCGCATGCAGGGTGGCTCCGGCGTCATGGCGATCACCTGCCAGCGCGCCGGCTGAGCCTTGCGGACGCCGAGTACAAACCGCCGATCGCGGCCGACAGGTGGAACAAGGCCCTGGCTTGTGAGCCTCACGCCCGAAGCGGCCTCATGCTGCGGCATGGGCTGACGATACACGGCTCGTAGCCGCTTTGGATTGTCCTGAAGGGGGCGGCGGAGCGGGCGGGGACATGGAAGATCGCCTCGGCGCCTCACAAGTTCCGGGACCTTGTCCCTTCCAGCGTTCGCCGAAGTCCGAGATATTCGCCTTGACAGGCTGGACGCCTCCCGGATTAGTGCGTGACCTGAGATCCAGACCCTTAGTCCAAGCGAGCTAGACATGACCACCGTGGATGATGAAATTTCCAACGGCACTCTCGCGAGCGTGGAGCGTTCGGAAACGCTGCTCGAATGGGATGTCCCGTCGTTTAGCCGGCTGAGCCTTGGGGACGCCGAGTTCAGTCCGGGGGTGGGCGGCGACGGATTTGGCAAATCCTGAGCCTCCTTTCGGAGGCTTTTGATTTCAAGACAGGCTTGTGATCATGGTCTGCGCTGCTGCCCCGTACGGCGTCAGCTTGGAGTTGTGCCGCTGAAGCCGCAGCCGTTCAGGCGACCCGGCGCTGCCGGTCGCCGGCCAGGGCGGCGTCGTTCCCCTCCAGCAAGGTGCGGAAGCTGTCGTTCGGCACTGGCCGGCTGAAGAGATAGCCCTGCATGTGCGTGCAGCCCGCGGACACCAGCAGGTCGCGCTGTTCCCCGGTCTCGACACCTTCCGCCACGACGCGCATCTGCAGGGTGGCGCCCAGGTGGACCACCGCCTGGACGATGGCGCGGGCGGCCTGCGAATGGACGATCTTCTGCACGAAGGATCTGTCGATCTTCACCTTGTCGAACGGGAAACGCTCGAAATAGCTGAGCGAGGAATAGCCCACGCCGAAGTCGTCCATCAGGATCTGGATGCCCATGGCGCGCAGTTCGCTCAGCAGCTTGAACGTCCGGTCCACGTTGCGGATCAGCAGGCCTTCGGTCACCTCAAGCTGCAGCCGCGACGCCGGCAGGCCGCACGCCTGCAGGGTCCGCTCCACCGTCGCCAGCAGGTTGCCTTCCTCGAACTGCCGGGGCGACAGGTTGACGGCCAGGCGGATGTGCTCGGGCCAGGCCGCGGCATCCCGGCAGGCAGTCTCCAGCAGGCGGGCGCCCAGGCGTTCGATCAGGCCGGCTTCCTCCGCGATCGAGATGAAGACGTCCGGCGGGATGGGCCCGCGACTCGGATGGGTCCAGCGGGCCAGGGCCTCGGCACTGGTGATCTGTCCCGTGGCGGCCGACACGATCGGCTGGTAGGCGACCCAGATCTCGCCCTGGTCCAGCGCGGTGTGCAGGTCGCGCTCCAGGTCGCGCCGGTCCCGGGCGGCGGCGTCCATCTTGTCGCTGTAGAAGCAGATGCCGCCCCGCCCCTCCGACTTGGCCCGGTGCAGGGCCAGGTCAGCCGACTGGCGCAGCTCATCCGGCACCCGGCCGTCCTCGGGGGCGACCGCGATGCCGATGCTGGCGCTGATGCAGCCGCTGAAGTCTTCGGCCGTGATCGGCTCGCCCAGCGCGCGCGTGATCGCCAGGGCGATCCGCTCGGCGCATTCGACGGGCGCCGCGTCCACGGCGACGATCAGGAACTCGTCGCTGCCAACCCGGGAGACGATGTCGGAGGCGCGCACGACCTTGAGGATGCGACGCCCGACCTCGGCCAGGACGGCATCGCCCACCGGGTGGCCGAACTGGTCGTTGAGGGGCTTGAAGCGATCCAGGTTGATGGCCAGGAGCGCCATGCGCTGCCCGGTCGCCACCGTCTGTTCCAGGAGCTTCACCAGGCTTGCGCGGTTGCGCAGGCCGGTCAACGCATCGAACTGCGCCAACTGTATGACCTCGGCCTGGGTCCGCCGTGCCTCGGTCATGTCCTCGCTGATGCCGAGGATGTACTGGCGGGGGCGGTCCATGCCATCGACGATGATGCGCCGGGTCCGCACCGTGACCACCCGCCCGTCATCGCGTGTGAAGTCGCTCTCGGACAGGGGCATGCCGCGGCCGGACAGCGCGTCGTCGTCCCGCGCCATGTAGTCCGCCCCCTGGTTGGGGAAGAGTTCCGCATCGGTGCGGCCGACGATCTGCGCCGCCGGTCGGCCGATCAGCTCCTCGCCCGTGCGATTCAGCAGCAGATAGCGGCGCGACTCCGCATCCTTCACGAACAGCATGGCCGGCAGATTGGCAACCACCGTGTCCAGGAACTCGCGCGTCTGGCGGTGGTCGCGCTCCAGCGACTTCCGCTCCGTGATGTCGCGGATGATGGCGGCACAGCCCCCGATCCCCGGCCCGTCATGCAGGGGTGCCAGGGACAACTCGATGGGAAACTCCTCGCCCGAGGCGCGCAGTGCGCGCAACTCGACGGCCGTGCCGATCAGGCGTGTCGGCCCACCGCCGGCGGCCCGGGCAAAGCCTGCATGATGGGCATCGGCCATGTCGCGCGGCATGATCAGGTCCAGGCTCTTGCCGATCGCATCCGCCGCGGCGTGGCCGAACATCCGCTCTGCCGCCCGATTCCAGAAGGTGATCACCTCGTTGGCATCGACGCACAGGATCGCGTCCGACGTCGCCTGCACCACCTTCGCCGCCACGCGACCGACCTGCCGCATCTGGCGTGAGTCGATGAGGCCCGCCGCAGTGCGGGCCAGATCGAGCAGGGTCTGGCGCTGTCGCGCGTCCAGGGGGGGCCGCACCTTCGAGTCGAAGACGCAGAGGCTGCCAAGGCAATGGCCGCTTGCGATCATCAGGGGCGCCCCGGCATAGAAGCGGATGCCGCCGGGCGCCCTGACCAGCGGATTGTCGGCGAAGCGGCTGTCGCTGGCCGCGTCCTGCACCTCGAAATAGTCGCAGGTCTCAACAGGATGGCGGCAGAACGCGTGTTCGCGCGGCGTTTCGCTGAACTCGATCCCGACACGCGATTTGAACCATTGGCGCTGTTCGTCGATCAGGCTGATGCCGCAACTTGGACAGTCCAGCAGCGTCGATGCCAGGCGAACGATCTCGTCAAACTCGCCCTCCGCCGGTGTATCGAGAATGGCCAGGCCCGCCAGAGCGCCCAGGCGCCCGGCCTCTGAACCGTCGTCACGCATTTGAACCTGCGGCACCTTGCAATGGTTTCGATTGTATATAACACCACGGAAGCCGTGGGTTCCACCGCAGATTGGCAGTTCTGCGTTACGATTCGACTAAACAACAGGCGAACAAGGACCCTCCCCGCAGGGAGGTCTCCCTGGCCGGGGCAAGCGGAGGACACGATCCGCCCAGGTAAACATTCGTCTGTATACCATATGCAATCACTGAATGGCTGCAATGCGCGCCGGCCCGGACCGGCCGGCGCGCCGTCCCGGTCAGCGGGCGTCCGGCATCCAGTTGCCGTGGAAGCCCGTGGGGATCCGGTGGGGGATGTGGACGCGGGCGACCGCCTCGCCCTCGATATCGAGGGCATCCAGGATCACCAGGTCCGTCGTGTCCGTCGCCGTGTCAATGACATAGCCCAGGACCCAACCATCGCCCTCGGCGGCGTCTGCGCTGCGGGGGACGAACACGAACTCGCCCGGCACCGCACCGGTGCCGAAGTCGCGGGCCCGGCGCGTGCCGGTCTCAAGGTCGTGATGGTAGAGCGGCTGCGGGCCCATGAAGCCCTCGCCCCCTTCCCCTGGCAGACCCATGGACCAGGCATGGCGGTAGGCGGCGCCGAAGAAGCGTTCGTCAGGACGGGGAAACTCCTGGGGCGCCGCGTCGATCGTCGCCCGCGCCACCCGCTTCGCCACCGGATCAATGGTCCAGCGCTCCAGGCCCAGCGAGCGGCCATTGGGGCCGTCCATGCCGTCCTTGAACATCGTCTCGTACACCGCGGAATCGACGATCACGCGGCCCTGCTCATCCTCATAGGAATTGGCGACGTGGAAGACGTAGCAGGGATCGACCGCGCACCAGATCACGTCGTCGGCCGTGCCGTTGCGGGGCAGCAGGCCGACGCGGGCCTTGTGCTTCGGGTTCCAGACATAGGGGAAGGAATAGCCCGCCATTACGGCACTCATCGAGAAGGTGACGGGCAGGTCGAAGATCAGCACATAGTTCTTCGTGATCGTGCATTCGTGGATCATCGGCCCGTCGCTGACCGGGATGGGCTCCTGCCGCACCACGCGTCCGTTGCGGTCGGCCACGACATGCCAGACCGTCGTCGGCGTCATCGCGTCATAGGTGATGGCGTGCAGCTCGCCCGTCGCCGGATCCTCGTGCGGATGCGCGGTGAAGGCGGTGCCCAGCGTGCCGTCGAAATCGCTATAGGCGATCGTCTCCAGTTCGTCGTTCAGGATCGCGGGGAACGAGCCTGCCTCGACGATGGCGAGCGTCTTGCCGGCATAGGGGATCACGTTGGTGTTGACGGTATCGCCGCGGCCGCGGCGCGGCCCCGGTGCCGCCTTGGGCCCGCCCGCCGCTTCCAGCGTCTGTGAGCGGATATAGCGGTTGCGATACCATTCCGCCTTGCCGCCATGCAGGCGCACGCCATGCACCATGCCGTCTCCGATGAACCAGTGGTGGCCCTTGGCCGTCGGCTTGAATGGATTGGGCCCGATGCGGACATAACGGCCCGAAAGCTCGGCCGGGATCTGGCCCGTGACCTTCAGGTCGGTCAGGGTCAGCTCGCCCTGGATCGGCGCATGGATGCCGGAGAGGAATTCGTGGTCCCGCTCCTCCAGGCGCTTGCGGTTGAAATCGGCGATCTTGCCGATGCCGGCGCCCACGACGGAGCGGATGGCGGATTCGACGGCGCTGGACATTGCGTACCCTCCTGGACCAATGTTTATGCCGTTAACATGAGCGTGAATGATTACAGTGTCAACATCTGAATCGAGCCAGCGCAGCTATCATCACGGCGACCTTCGCGCAGCCCTTGTCGACGCGGGGCTGAAGGCACTTGAAACGACGGCGCTTGAGGATCTGTCCCTGCGCCAGGTGGCGCGGGCGGTGGGGGTGTCGGCCACGGCGGTATATCGCCATTTCCCGGACAAGCGGGCGCTGCTCGGCGCCCTGGCGGGCGAGGCGGCGGAGCGCCTGGGCCAAGCCCAGCAGGCTGCCGCCGCGACGGCACCGGACCAGGCCACGCGCTTCGCCGCGACAGGGCGTGCCTATGTCCGCTTCGCGCTGGCCAATCCCAGCCTGTTCCGCCTGCTCTATGCGGTGAAGGGGCAGGACCATTGCGCCGCCCCGTCCGACGGCCCGCCCCCACCGCCATCCGGTGCCTTTGGCGAGAACACGGCCGCCAACCTGCTGCGCGCCTTCGCCACCGCCTTCACCGACGGCAGCCCGGAGGAGGTGATGCGCCTCCAGGTCCAGGCCTGGTCCGTGGTCCACGGCCTCGCCATGCTCATGCTCGACGGCCAGCTGCCGCCTGACGATGCCCTGATCGACCGCGTGATCGACGGCCGGACGCTGTTCAATCTGAAGACGAACAGGCAGGCGGCTTCGCCGGCGAAGCCCTGATCGGCCGCTGAACATCCAGCCTATTCGGACTGATTGTCGGTTTGGCTTGCCCTCAGACGGGCAGACTGGTCCCCAGACTGGGCGAGCAGCCAGTGGCGCATGCTGTCCACAAGGCGGCTGTTCCGCACCTTGGCCGGATGGACGAAGTAGTTCCCCTCGACAAGCTCGACCAGCGGCCCCAGCAGTTCCAGCCGTCCATCCCGCAGCAGGTCGTCCAGATAGCGCCGGTCCGTCAGCGCCACTCCCGCCCCGGCAAGCGACGCCTCCAACGCCTGCGATCTGGTTTCGACCGTGATCCCGTGCGTTGGCGGCACGCCCGCCTGGCCCGTGCCGCGCCACCAGCGCGGCCAGTCCTGGAATCGGCTGCGCGCCCGGATGACCGGCCAGCCGGCCGGAGCGGGGCTGTACAGGCCCGGCCGCGCGACGGGGACCAGTGTCCCATGAAAGAGGAGGACCGAGCGCAGACCAGTCCATTCGCCATGGCCATGGCGGATCGCGCAATCGACGTCCTCGTGATCGAAGTCGACCACGCGCTGCGTCGTCGACACGGCAAGGTCGATGTCGGGATGGCCCGCCTGGAAATCGCGGAGCCGCGGCAACAGCCAGTTCGAGGCAAAGGTGCTGACGGTGCTGAGGCGCAGTTGATGTCTCCGCCGCTGCAGCGGCGCGACAGCCGACTCGATCCGTTCCAGCGCATCGCCCATCGCCGCAAGAAGGGCCAGCCCATCGTCCGAGACCACGGACAGCCGACCGCGCTTGACGACCAGCACCGCAACAAGTTCCCCCTCCAGGTCGGCAATCCGGTGCGACAGTGCGGAACGCGAGATGCCCAGCGCCCTGGCGGCAGGATCGTGCCGCCCGTGCCGCGCCAGAGCAGCCAACGCCGAGAGCCCGCGCAGCGACGGCAGCTGGGTTGCGATGGCGCGGTCCTCCGTCGGGGATAGGGTTGCGTGTGGATCGGTGAAGCAATCTCACCAATCCGGATCGGGTGCAATGCTATCGTTCTGCCGCTCAACGATCCGAGGGGTGCCATGTCGAAGCCGGATTTCAAGCCCGTTGCCGCGCTGGACGTGCCGCCCCGGGCCAAGGCGAGCAACTATCCCGAGCCGTTCGCCAGTCGCATGGCGGGTAGGGTGAAGCGCCAGCTTGGCGATGCGTTCGGCATCGCCCCGTTCGGCGTGAACCTGACGATCCTGCGCCCGGGCGCCCAATCCTCACTGCTCCATCGCCACAGCCAGCAGCACGAGTTTGTCTATGTCCTGAGCGGGCATCCCACCTTGCGGACGGACCAGGGCGAATTCCCGTTGCAGCCGGGCATGTGCGCCGGCTTCGTGCCCGGCGGATGTGCGCACCATCTGGTCAATGCGACCGACCAGGACGTGACCTATCTTGAGGTGGGCGACCGCAATCCGGAGGATCGTGGCGCCTATCCCGAGGACGACCTGGACGCAGTGTGGACCGGCGACAGCTGGCGCTTCACGCACAAGGACGGGAGCGCCTATTGATGCTGTCGCACATCTATCTGGGCACCAATGACCCGGCGCGGGCGGAGGCCTTCTATGCCCCGATCCTGGCTTTGCTGGGTTGGCGGCTGCGCTTCTCGGATGCGACCACCGGCTGGGCAGGCTGGGAGCCCGCGGATGCGGCGCGCCCCCTGTTCATCGTAGGCCGGCCCTATGACCGCGAACCGGCCTCTCCATCCAACGGGGGGATGGTCGCCCTGCTGGCGCCGGACCGGCCGACGGTCGACGCGGTCTTTGCCATGGCCCTTCGCGGTGGAGCCCTTGACCAGGGTGAGCCGGGCCTTCGGCCGCACTATCACGCCCATTATTACGGCGCCTATTTCCGCGACCTGGACGGCAACAAGGTGTGCGTGTGCTGTCACCATGCCCCTGCCCAGGGGCCGTCGGCCAAGGACGGCTGACAAGCGATGGGTCCGAAACACCGCCGGACGCGTCGCAGGGTGACGACGGGCACCCCGCGATGCGTCGGGCTCCGCCGCCTGGGCTGTCCCCTCAGACCGTAAAATACTTGGCCTGGGGGTGGTGGACGACGATGGCGCTGGTCGACTGCTCGGGGTGGAGCTGGTCCTCGTCCGCCATCTCGATGCCCACGCGTTCCGCACCCAGCAGCTTCAGCAGCGTGCGCTGCTGCGCGAGGTCAGGGCAGGCCGGATAGCCGAAGGAATAGCGCGAGCCGCGATAGCCCTGCTTCAGCATCGCCTCCATCTCGCGCGCGTCCTCGTGGCTGAAGCCCAGTTCGCCGCGGATGCGCTTGTGCGTGTGCTCGGCCAGCGCCTCCGCCATCTCGACCCCCAGGCCGTGCAGGTAGAGATAGTCCTGGTAGCGGTTTTCCGCGAACCAGCTGCGCGCCACATCCGACGCCGTCTGCCCCATGGTCACGACCTGCAGGCCGATCACGTCGCGCTCCCCCGCCGTCACGTCGCGGAAGAAGTCGGCAATGCACAGGCCGCCGGACCGCGCCTGGCGCGGGAAGCTCAGGCGCGCCGCCTCCGTCGTCCCGTCCTCCTCGAACAGGACGACCTCGTTCCCTTCCGCCGCCGCCTTCCAGTAGCCATAGACCGCCTGCGGCTTCAGGATCTCGTCCCTGGCGCACAGGTCCAGCATGCGGGTCAGGATCGGCTGCACCTCGGTCCGCGCCCAGTCCTTGTAGGCCGCCAGGTCCTTGCCCGCCTTGCGGAAGCCCCACTGGAACTGGAACAGCATGGTCTCGTTCAGGAACGGGACCAGTGCCTTCAACGGCACGTGCTCGATCACCCGCGCGCCCCAGAACGGCGGCTGCGGCACCGGCACGCCCTTGGCCAGTTCCTCGCGCCGCGCCTTGGTCTCCTCCGCATCGACGGGTCGCAGGGCGGAGGCCTGCGACGCTTGGCCGATCTTCTTGGAGTTCGACGGCCGGCCCGCGCGCTTGGTCTGCTGCTCTTTCAGGTAGGTGTCGAAATTGTCGTTCACGACCCGGGCCATCAGGTCCAGGCCGTCGAACGCGTCGCGGGCATAGGCCACGCGCCCGCCACCCCCGGCATAGGCCGCGACGCAATCCTCCTCCACGTACTTCCGGGTCAGGGCCGCCCCGCCCAGGAACACGGGGATGTCCAGGCCACGCCGCGTCATCTCCTCCAGGTTCTCGCGCATGATGACGGTCGACTTGACCAGCAGGCCGGACATGCCGATGGCGTCGGCCTTGTGCTCGACCGCAGCATCCAGGATCGCCGCCACCGGCTGCTTGATGCCGAGGTTGACGACGCGATAGCCGTTATTGGTCAGGATGATGTCGACCAGGTTCTTGCCGATGTCGTGGACGTCGCCCTTCACGGTCGCCAGGATGATCGTGCCCTTTTCCTGGCCCGCGATCTTTTCCATGAACTGTTCCAGGTGGGCGACCGCCGCCTTCATCGTCTCCGCCGATTGCAGGACGAAGGGCAGCTGCATCTTGCCCGCCCCGAAGAGCTCGCCCACGACCTTCATGCCGTCCAGCAGGAAGGTGTTGATGATGTCGAGCGGCTTGTGCGTCTTCAGCGCCTCGTCCAGCTCGGCCTCCAGGCCGATGCGGTCGCCGTCGACGATGCGCTCCTTCAGCCGTTCCTCGACCGTCGCCGCGCGCACCTTGGCAACGCTGGTCGTCTTGCGATCCATGAACAGGCCGATGAACGCCTGCAGCGGATCATAGCCCTCCGACCGGCGGTCGAAGATCAGGTCCTCGGCGATCTTCACCTCTTCGGCCGGGATCTTGTGCAGCGGCGTGATCTTGCTGACGTGCACGATGGCGCCCGTCATGCCGCGCTTCAGCGCATGGTCCAGGAAGACCGAGTTCAGGACGTGGCGCGCCGCCGGGTTCAGGCCGAACGAGATGTTCGACAACCCCAGGATGATCTGGCACTCCGGCAGTTCCTGGGCGATCCGCTCGATCGCGTCCAGCGTCCAGAGGCCCAGCTTGCGGTCGTCCTCGTTGCCCGTGCAGATCGTGAAGGTCAGCGGGTCGAACATCAGGTCGGACGCCGGCAGGCCATGCCTGTTGCAGGCGAAGTCGTGCAGCCGGTGGGCGATGCGGACCTTGTCCTCCACCGTCTTGGCCATGCCGACCTCGTCGATGGTCAGGGCCACGACCGCGGCACCGAACTTGCGCGCCAGGTGCAGGCGCTTCTCCGCCGGCTCCTCGCCGTCCTCGAAGTTGATCGAGTTGATGACCGGCTTGCCGCCATAGAGCTCCAGCGCCGCCTCCAGCACCGGCAGCTCGGTCGAGTCGATCACGATCGGCGCCGTCACCGACCCGCGCATGCGGCTCAGCACCTCGGTCATGTCGGCGATCTCGTCGCGCCCGACATAGGCGGTGCAGAGGTCGAGCGCGTGGCTGGCCTCCTTCACCTGCTCGCGGCCCATGGCGACGCAGGTCTCCCAGTCGCCCGCGGCCTGGGCGTCCCTGAACTTCTTGGAGCCGTTGGCATTGCAGCGCTCGCCGATCGCCAGGAATGCATTTTCCTGCCGCAGCGGAACCTGGCCGTAGAGCGAGGCGATGGACGGCACCCAGCTGAACGTGCGGGTGCGTGGGCGCGGCCGCCAGTTGGCCCCCTCGATCCCGCGCAGCATGGCATCCAGCGCCGCGATATGGTCGGGGTTGGTGCCGCAGCAGCCGCCGATCAGGTTGATCCCGTCCTCCAGCACGAAGCGCTTCAGCCAGGCGGCAAGCTCGGCCGGCCCCAGCGGATAGTGCGTCTTGCCGTCGACCAGTTCGGGCAGGCCGGCATTGGGCAGGACGCTGATGAAGCCCTTCCAGTTCTCGCTCAACCACTTGACGTGCTCGGCCATTTCCTGGGGCCCGGTGGCGCAGTTCAGGCCCATCACCGGCACGTCAAGCGCGTCGATGATCGTGGCGGCGGCTGCGATGTCGGCGCCGACCAGCAGGGTGCCGGTCGTCTCCACCGTCACCTGGACCATGATGGGCGTGTCCTTGCCCAGGGCCAGGCGCGCCGCCTTGGCCCCGTTCACGGCGGCCTTGATCTGCAGGGGGTCCTGGCAGGTCTCGATCAGGATGGCATCGACGCCGCCATCGATCAGGCCGCGCGCCTGGACGGTCAGCGCCTCCTCCAGCGGGCGATAGGCGACATGGCCCAGGCTTGGCAGGCGCGTGCCTGGCCCGACCGAGCCCAGGACGAAGCGGCTGCGCCCATCACAGAAGCTCTCCGCCGCCTCGCGCGCGATCTCGGCCGCCAGCTTGTTCAGCTCATAGGCCTCGCCCTCGCGCCCGAATTCGCCCAGCGTGATGGGCGAGCCGCCGAAGGAGTTGGTCTCCACCATGTCGGCACCGGCCGCGAAATAGCGGCGATGGATGTCGCGCACGATGTCGGGCCGGGTCCGGTTCAGGATCTCGGTGCAGTTCTCGGACCCGTCGAAGTCGCGCTCGACCTCCAGGTCCATGGTCTGGACAAGCGCCCCCATGCCGCCGTCGCAGAGCAGCACGCGGTCCTTCAACTGGTTCAGGAAGTCGCTCATCTCACTCTCCCACGGCCCGGGATCCGACACCCGCGGCCAGCGTCTCGGCCTGCGATGCCGCAGGGCGCAGGCCCAGCATGTGGCACAGCGCAAAGCTCAGGTCGGCGCGGTTCAGCGTATAGAAATGGAACTGCTCGACGCCAAAGGCGGCCAGTTCGCGGCACTGGTCGGCGGCGATGGTCGCTGCCAGCAGCCGCCGCGTCTCCAGGTCGTCCTCCAGCCCCTCGAACATGTCGGCCATCCAGGACGGCACGGCGGTTCCGCACATCGCGGCCATGCGCCGGATCTGGACGAAGTTCGAGACGGGAATGATTCCGGGCACGATGGGCACGGTGATCCCCGCTGCCATCGCCCGGTCGACGAAGCGCAGGAAGATGTCGTTATAGAAGAAGAACTGCGTGATCGCCCGCGTGGCGCCGGCATCGATCTTGCGCTTCAGGTTGTCGAGGTCCGCTTCGGCGCTGGCGGCGTCGGGATGTACCTCGGGATAGGCGGCGACGCTGATCTCGAAATCTGCCACCCCCTTCAGCAGGCCGATCAGTTCCGCCGCGTCGCGGCAGCCGTCGGGATGCTGGCTGTAGGGGCCAGCGCCCGCCGGCGGGTCGCCGCGCAGGGCCACGATGTGGCGGATGCCGCTGTCCCAGTAGCCTTGGGCGATCTCACGCAACTCGCCCCTGGACGCGCCCACACAGGTCAGGTGGGCGGCCGACTGGATGCCGAGCTCGGTCTGGATGCGGCGCACCGTGTTGTAGGTCCGCTCCCGCGTCGAACCGCCCGCGCCATAGGTGACGGAGACGAAGCGCGGGCCCAGCGGCGCCAGCCGGCGTACGGTGCGCCACAGCGCCTCCTCCGCCTCCGGCGTCTTGGGCGGCGAGAACTCGAAACTGACGTCGAGCGGCCGGCCCGGCTCGGCAATGCGAACCGGGCTCTTCAGGCGCGTTGTCCAGGCAGTCATGCACGCTTCTCCAACGGGCGCTTCTCTGCCGGAAGCGTCCCCTCAACAATTTGCGCCTTGCGGGCCAGCCAGATCGAAACCGTCAACGGCTCGCCCGGCAGCTCGCGCCACAGGCCGGCCTCAAGCCCTGCTGCGCGGCACCAGCCGGCCACTTCCTCAGGGGCAAAGCCCAGGCGGCGGTGGGCATGGTCCTGGCGCAGGAATTCCTCGCCATGGGGCGCAAAGTCAACGACGACCAGCCGGCCGCCCGGGCGCAGCACGCGCGCCGCCTCGGCGATCGCACTGGCGGGATCGGTGGCGTAGTGCAGGACCTGGTGCACCAGGATCAGGTCGAAGGCCTCATCGCCTGCGTTCAGGCGGTACATGTCGCCATGGCGCACCTGGGCCCGGCTCAGGCCGGCGCGCGCCAGGTTGACGCGGGCCACCGCCAGCATGTCGTGCGACAGGTCGATGCCGACGGCGCGCGACGCCTGGCCGCCGAACAGCTCCAGCATCCGGCCCGTGCCGGTGCCGATATCCAAAAGGTCGCCCAGCGGCTTGCGCCCGACCAGTTCGGCCAAGGCCTGCTCGACCACCGCTTCGTCGACGTGCAGGGCCCGCATGCGCCGCCAGTTGGCGGCATTGGCCCGGAAATAGGCGGCCGCCGCCTCGGCCCGCGTCGCCACGACCGACTCCAGGCGCGACCGGTCGCCGGCCAGCAGCAGCTCGTCCTCCGGCAGGGCACGGGCGATCTGGCGGGCCAGGGACGCAGCACCGCCGCGCTCTCCCAGCCGGCAGAAGACCCAGGTTCCTTCGCGAATGCGCTCGATCAGGCCGGCCTCGGTCATCAGCTTCAGATGGCGCGACACGCGGGGCTGGCTCTGCCCGACGATCTGGCACAGTTCGGTAACGGTCAGCTCGGCCCGGGCCAGCAGCGCCAGCAGGCGCAGGCGAGTCGGCTCGCCCGCGGCGCGCAGGCCAGCCAGCACGCCATCCAGGCTGGCGCCGTCGGGCGGTCGGTGCGCGTCGCGCGGATCATGTCCATCTGGATCAACCATCCATCAGACATAAACATATCTTTATATCTCAGAGCAAGCACTGCCTGCGCGGTCCGCCTGAACACCGGAAAGCGCGATGCAAGCGGGGCGCGCCTGCAACAGAGTGTGAGCAACCGCACATCTGATGGGTCTGCCCCTGCTTGGCAGCAAGGTATTGCACCTCTACATTCCCCGGGCGCATCGCTGCCCGTCGGGCGGCCGGTGCCCTCGGCGCGGGCAGTGCCGGGCCGACTGCACAAATTGGCGATGGGGGCGTCTCTGTGGTCTCGGATTCCTGGATCGATCGTACCAAATCGCTGATGGGTGCGCTGCGGCCGGCCGGCCTGGCTGCGGGCCTGGCGCTGCTGGGCCTTGCCGCCTGCGCCACCCCGCCGGACCCCAGCGATCCCGAGGCGGTGGCCGAGTTCGAGGCGCTCAACGATCCGCTGGAGCCGCTGAACCGCTACTTCTTCAGCGTGAACATGTTCCTGGACCATGTCCTGCTGCGGCCCGCGGCCGAGATCTATCGCGGCGTGATCCCCTCCCCCGGGCGCCGGGTGGTCAGCAACTTCCTGGACAACCTGGGCCAGCCGCTGATCCTGATCAACGACGTCCTGCAGGGCGACTTCGAAGGCGCGGGCGACACGGCCCTGCGCTTCGCGACCAATACCACGGTGGGTGTCGCCGGCATGTTCGACGTCGCGACCGACTGGGGCATCCCCTCCCATAACGAGGATTTCGGCCAGACGCTGGCCGTCTATGGGCTGGGTGACGGCCCCTATCTCGTGCTGCCGTTCCTGGGCCCGACCAATCCGCGCGACGGCGTGGGCGACGCGGTTGACGGCTTCCTCGACCCGCTCAGCTACTTCTACTGGACCAACCACCGCAACATGATCGGCACCGTCGTCTCGGGCGTCAGCATCATCGACGCGCGGGCCCGCAATTTCGAGGAGATCAACGACCTCGAGCGGACCTCGATCGACTTCTACGCCGCGGTGCGCAGCCTCTACCGGCAGAATCGCGCGGCCCTGATCAATGACGGGACGCCAACGGATCAGGCGATCGGCTCCGGCCTGGTCGACGCGTCGCCCGTTGCCCCGCCGGCGACCGACATCGCCGCGACCGTAATGCCGCCCCGGGGCCCCGCGACGCCGGCCACCGGGTCGGGCAGCACGGCCAGCGACACATCGGCGGTCGCGCCCGGACCGGCATCCGTGGTAGAGACCAGACGGCCGATCGCAGCCCCCACCGCAGCAGCGCTTGAACGCCTGATCGCGGAGCGGAACGCGGCGGCAGGTCTGTCCGACTAGCCACAGGGTTCGCCATGCCGTCTCGTCGCGTTGTTCTTGCCGGCGGCCTTCTGTTCGGATTGGCAGCGGTGACCGGCATGGCCGGCCGCCCTGCCGGCGCGTCCGGGCAGGCCGCAGCCTTCATCCAGAACCTGGGAAACCAGGCGATTGCCGCACTGACCGACCGGTCCGTGCCCGAGCAGGAGCGGCGGAGCCGGTTCCGCACCCTGTTCACCGCGAACTTCGACATTGCCGGCATTTCCAACTTCGTGCTGGGCCGGCACCGCCGCACCGCGACGCCCGAGCAGCAGGCGGAATTCTCCGCCCTGTTCGAGGATTACGTGGTCAAGACCTATGCCGCGCGCCTGGCCGAGTACGCGGGTGAAACCTTCTCCGTACAGGGGGAGGCCCCGGGCCAGGACGGCCGCATGGTCGTCTCCAGCCTGGTCAAGCGGCCGCGCGAATCGAAGGCCATCAAGGTCGACTGGCAGGTCGAGAATCAGGGTGGCAACTACCGGATCGTCGACGTCGTGATCGAGGGGGTCAGCATGGCGATCACCCAGCGGTCCGAGTTCTCGAGCGTGGTGGTGAATGGCGGCGGCGTGGATGCGCTGCTGGCCCGCCTGCGCCAGGCCGTCGCCACCTGAGCGGCGCCTGCCACCTGCCTGACTGACCGTTCGGCCCCGGCTGTGCCCCTGTGGCGCGCCGGGTGTGCAGTGCGGCATCGGGCGGCCACGCCGCACCGGCCCCGCGCGCCGCTTGCGGCGTCTGGCCGCAAGCGGGCCAATGTTGCAGGGCGACATGCGCCCATGCTAGAGACGCCCCGCCGGTGGGGCGGTTACGCGGGCGTCCGGCAAGTCACTCCTGCCCGCGAAATCAACAACTTGATAGGTCTGGCCGGGATCAGCTGATCTGGTATGGCCTGGCGCAGGGACAACAGCTCATGCCTGCGGAGTCAGCACTCCTTGCCGGTGTCGCAACGCGATACGCAACGGCCCTCTTCGAACTCGCTCGCGACCGCCGGATTCTGGGCGAAGTCGCGACCGAACTGCGCGAACTGCGCGGCCTGATCCAGGGCTCGCACGACCTGCAGCGCCTTCTCGCCAGCCCGCTCTACGACCGCGATCAGCAGGGCAAGGCCCTGGCCGCCGTCCTGGACCGTGGCGGCGCCTCGGACCTGGTGCGCAACCTGGTCGGGCTTCTGGCCCGCAACCGGCGACTGTTCGTGCTCGACGCGACCATCGCCGCCTTCCTCGAACTCGCCGCCAAGGAACGGGGCGAGGTCACCGCCCGTGTCGTCTCGGCCCAGCCGCTCTCTCCCCAGCAGGAAGAGAGCCTGGCCCGGGCGCTGGGGCAGGCCGCTGGCCGCACCGTCCTGATCGACTCCCGGGTCGAGCCGTCCCTGCTGGGCGGCATGGTGGTGCGCCTCGGCTCGCGCCAGATCGACGCTTCTCTCGGCACTCGTCTCCGCAGCCTTGCCGCTGCCATGAAAGGGGCTTGATCCCATGGACATCCGCCCGTCCGAAATTTCCGCAATCCTCAAGGACCAGATCGCCAACTTCGGCTCCGAGGCCGAGGTGTCCGAGGTCGGTCAGGTTCTCTCCGTCGGTGACGGCATTGCCCGCGTCTACGGCCTCGACAGCGTCCAGGCGGGCGAGATGGTCGAGTTCAATGGCGGCCTGAAGGGCATGGCGCTGAACCTCGAAGTCGACAATGTGGGCGTCGTGATCTTCGGCGACGACCGCGGGATCAAGGAAGGCGACACCGTTCGCCGGACCGGCGAGATCGTGGACGTGCCCGTGGGCCGTGGCCTGCTGGGCCGCGTGGTCGACGGACTGGGCAACCCGATCGACGGCAAGGGCCCGCTCCTCGACGTCACCCGCCAGCGCGTGGAAGTGAAGGCGCCCGGCATCATCCCGCGCAAGTCGGTGCACGAGCCGATGCAGACGGGCCTGAAGGCGATCGACAGCCTGGTGCCCGTCGGCCGTGGCCAGCGCGAGCTGATCATCGGCGACCGCCAGACCGGCAAGACCGCGGTTGCGATCGACACCTTCCTGAACCAGCGCACGATCAACGCCGGCACGGACGAGAGCCGCAAGCTCTACTGCATCTATGTCGCCGTGGGCCAGAAGCGCTCGACCGTCGCGCAGATCGTCAAGGCGCTGGCCGACAACGGCGCGCTCCAGTACTCGATCGTCGTCGCCGCGACGGCGTCCGACCCGGCCCCACTGCAGTTCCTGGCGCCCTATACGGGTGCCGCGATGGGCGAGTACTTCCGCGACAACGGCATGCATGCCGTGATCGTGTACGACGACCTGTCCAAGCAGGCCGTCGCCTATCGCCAGATGTCGCTGCTGCTGCGGCGTCCGCCGGGCCGCGAAGCCTATCCCGGCGACGTGTTCTACCTGCACTCCCGCCTGCTGGAGCGCGCGGCCAAGATGTCGGACGCCCATGGCGCCGGCTCGCTGACCGCGCTGCCCGTGATCGAGACGCAGGCCGGCGACGTGTCGGCCTATATCCCGACCAACGTGATCTCGATCACCGACGGGCAGATCTTCCTGGAGACGGAACTGTTCTACCAGGGCATCCGTCCCGCGATTAACGTCGGCATCTCGGTCAGCCGCGTCGGCTCCTCCGCCCAGATCAAGGCGATGAAGCAGGTCGCCGGCTCGATGAAGCTGGAACTGGCGCAGTACCGCGAAATGGCGGCCTTCGCGCAGTTCGGCTCGGACCTGGACGCGGCGACGCAGCGCCTGCTGGCGCGTGGCGCCCGGCTGACCGAGCTGCTGAAGCAGGCCCAGTACTCGCCGATGGTGGTCGAGGACCAGGTCCTGTCGATCTATGCCGGCACCCGCGGCGGCCTGGACAAGGTCCCCGTCGCCGACGTGGGCCGGTTCGAGGCCTCCTGGATCCGCCATGTCCGCGAGAAGCACCCCGCGATCGTCGAGGCGATCGAGAAGGAGCGCGCCCTGTCCGACGATACGCAGGCCAAGCTGAAGGCGGCACTCGACGCCTTCGCCGCCAGCTTCGTCTGAGCCTGAAGAAAGCCCCGCAGCATGGCGAGCTTGCGCGATCTTCGACTGCGTATCCGGAGCATTCGCTCCACGCAGAAGATCACCAAGGCGATGAAGATGGTCGCCGCTTCGAAGCTGCGCCGCGCCCAGGAAGCGGCGGAAGCGGCCCGTCCCTATGCCAGCCGGATCGAGCAGGTCCTGGGCGCCCTTTCGGCCGGAATGACCGACCGTGAGGACGCGCCCAGGCTGCTGATCGGCACCGGCCGCGCCCAGGTTCACCTGCTGGTCGTGTGCACGGCCGAGCGTGGCCTGTGCGGTGCCTTCAACTCCTCCATCGTCCGCCTGGCCCGGCAGCGCATCAATGTGCTGCTGGCCGAGGGCAAGGAGGTAAAGATCCTGACGGTCGGCAAGAAGGGCCGCGACCAGCTGCGTCGCGACCATGGCAGCCGCCTGCTGGAGCATGTCGAGCCCGTGGGTGGCGCCAAGCGCGTCACCTTCGCGACGGCGCAGGCGATCGCGAACCGGGTCACCGCCCTGTTCGAGGATGGTGCCTTCGACGTCTGCACGCTGTTCTACTCCCAGTTCCGCTCCGCGATCAGCCAGATCCCGACGGCGCAGCAGCTGATCCCCGCGACCACCACGGGTGGCGGCGGCGAAGCCGCGGCCCCGCAGCTGGACGGCGCCGTCTACGAGTACGAGCCGGCGGAGGAGGAGATCCTCGAGGCCCTGCTGCCGCGCAACCTCGCTGTGCAGATCTACCGCGCGCTGCTGGAGAACGCCGCCAGCGAGGAAGGCTCCCGCATGTCCGCAATGGACAGCGCCACCCGCAATGCCGGCGACATGATCAACCGGCTCACGCTCGTCTATAACCGCTCGCGCCAGGCCACGATCACCAAGGAGCTGATCGAAATCATCTCCGGCGCTGAAGCACTCTGAAGAGGACCCTTCGATGGCTACCAACAAAGTCGGCCGCATCACCCAGGTCATCGGCGCCGTCGTGGACGTCCAGTTCGACGAACACCTGCCGTCCATCCTGAACGCGCTCGAGACCAGCAACAATGGCACCCGCCTGGTGCTGGAAGTTGCGCAGCACCTGGGCGAATCGACCGTCCGCACGATCGCCATGGACACGACCGACGGCCTGGTCCGCGGCCAGGAAGTCGCCGACACGGGCGACGCGATCCGCGTGCCGGTCGGTCCGGAGACGCTGGGCCGCATCATGAACGTCATCGGCGAGCCGATCGACGAGCGTGGCCCCATCGGCACCAGCCGCACCGCGCCCATCCATGCGCCCGCGCCCGAGTTCATCGACCAGTCGACGGAAGCGCAGATCCTGGTCACGGGCATCAAGGTCGTGGACCTGCTGGCGCCCTATCCCCGCGGCGGCAAGATCGGCCTGTTCGGCGGCGCCGGCGTGGGCAAGACCGTGCTCATCCAGGAACTGATCAACAACATCGCCAAGGCGCACGGCGGTTATTCCGTGTTCGCCGGCGTCGGCGAGCGCACGCGTGAGGGCAACGACCTCTATCACGAGTTCATCGACTCGGGCGTCATCAACACCGATGGCCCGGGGTCGAAGGCGGCCCTGGTCTATGGCCAGATGAACGAGCCGCCAGGCGCGCGCGCCCGCGTCGCCCTGACCGGCCTGACCGTTGCGGAGTACTTCCGCGACCAGGAAGGCCAGGACGTGCTGTTCTTCGTCGACAACATCTTCCGCTTCACCCAGGCGGGCTCGGAAGTGTCGGCACTGCTGGGCCGTATTCCTTCGGCGGTGGGCTATCAGCCGACCCTGGCGACGGAGATGGGCAACCTGCAGGAGCGCATCACCACGACGACCAAGGGCTCGATCACTTCGGTGCAGGCGATCTACGTGCCTGCCGACGATCTGACCGACCCGGCGCCCGCCACGTCCTATGCCCACTTGGACGCGACGACCGTGCTGAGCCGCCAGGTCTTCGAGCTGGGCATCTACCCGGCCGTCGATCCGCTCGACTCGACCTCGCGCATCCTGTCGCCGCTGGTCGTGGGCGAGGAGCACTACAACACGGCGCGCGAAGTGCAGAAGATCCTGCAGCAGTACAAGTCGCTGCAGGACATCATCGCGATCCTGGGCATGGACGAGCTGTCGGAGTCCGACAAGCTGGTCGTCGCCCGCGCCCGCAAGATCCAGCGCTTCCTGTCGCAGCCGTTCTTCGTGGCCGAGATCTTCACCAGCCTGCCAGGCAAGCTGGTCAAGCTTGAGGACACCGTGAAGGGCTTCAAGGCGATTTGCGCCGGCGAGTACGACCACCTGCCCGAGGCTGCCTTCTACATGGTCGGCACCATCGAGGACGCGGTCGAGAAGGCCAAGAAGCTGGCCGCCGAGGCCGCCTGATCATGGCCGAGACCTTCCAGTTCGAACTGGTCTCGCCGGAGCGGCTGCTGGTCTCGGAACCGGTGGAGCAGGTCGTTGTCCCCGGCGAGGAGGGGGACATCGGCATCCTGGCGGGGCATGCGCCCCTGGTCACGCTGCTGCGGCCCGGCATCATCGAGGTGTTCCGGACCGAGGGCGGCAGCCCTGAGCGCATCGTTGTCGACGGCGGCTTTGCCGAGGTCGGGGCCCGCACCCTGACCGTCCTGGCCGAGCGCGCGCAGCCGCTGGGCGAGGTCGACCGCGCCGCGCTCGAGGCCGAGTTTCGCGCCGCCGAGCAGTCCGCGCGCGACGCCCGCGACGATGACGCCCGGGCCCGGGCCGAGGCCAGGGTGACTGGCCTGTCCGGCCTGCTCGACAGCCTGCGCTGAACCCTGGGCGCGCCGGAACCCGGCGCCCCGAAGCGGATTGCATGAGGGCCGGCGGCAACGCCGGCCCTTTGCCTGTCCGGACCCCACCTGCGGCGGGACGTTCACGTCGGCGCGCAATCCCCACAAAATCCATGGGGTTGGCGCGCTTGGCACTTTTTCGTCATATTGGCGGCCTCGGTCAGCCGTTCCTGTACCTGGGCTGCAGCGTCCAGGCAGCGGAGTTTGTGCATGGGCAGGCATTGGACACTCGACGACATCGCATGGGACCGGTTCGATCCCACCCGGGTCGACGCCGACATGCTGAAGGCGGTCAAGACGGCCGCCCTGGTCGAGGCCAACAGCGCCGACTATGTCGCCTATCTGCGGAACATCTTCCCCAATGACGCCCAGTTCGCCGACGTGATCGAGAACTGGGGCGTGGAGGAGGTGCAGCACGGCATCGCCCTGGGCCGCTGGGCCACGCTGTGCGATCCAAGCTTCAACTTCGAAGATGCGCTGGCCCGCTTTCGCTCAGGCTTCCAGCTGCCGCTGGACGCCACCGAATCGGTCCGCGGCTCGCGCACGGGCGAACTGCTGGCCCGCTGCATCGTCGAATCCGGCACCAGCTCGTTCTACAGCGCGATCCGCGATTCGACGGACGAGCCGCTGCTGAAGGAGATCGCCCACCGCATTGCCGGCGACGAGTTCCGCCACTACCGCCTGTTCTTCGACAACATGCGGCGCTACGCCGCCGAGCGCGTCGGCTTCATGACCAAGATGAAGGTCGCGATCGGGCGCCTGTCCGAGGTCGACGACGACGAACTGTCCTATGCCTATCACGCCGCAAACCACGGTCCCGGCGCGCCCTATGACCGTGCCGCCTGTGCCCGCGACTATGGCCGGATCACTGGACGGCTCTATGGCTATGGCCACCTGGCGCGGGGCCTGAACATGATCCTGAAGGCCATGGGCTTCCGCCCGCACAGCCGCACGGCCGACGTCGTCTCGCGCATTGCCTGGCGCGGGCTGCAGTACCGCAACCGCAAGCTGGAGCGGCAGGCGGCCTGACCCGCCCGGGAGCGGCGATGAACATCGGCACCGCGGCACGCCAGTCGGGGCTGAGCCCCAAGATGATCCGCTATTACGAGCGGGTCGGCCTGCTGCCCCACGCCGATCGCAGCGACGGCAATTATCGCACCTACAGCGCCAGCGACGTGCACATGCTGCGCTTCGTGAAGCGGGCACGGGCGCTTGGCTTCTCGCTGGCGCAGACCGGCGCCCTGCTGAAACTGTGGCAGGACCAGGGCCGCTCCAGCGCCGACGTCAAGCGCCTGGCGCTGGAGCATGTGGCGGAGCTGGAACAGCGCATGGCGGAACTGGCGCAGATGGCCGAGACACTGCGCGACCTGGCCCGCGCCTGCCACGGCGATCGCCGGCCGGACTGCCCGATCCTGGGCGACCTTGCCGCATCCTGACGCGAGGCTGGGCGGCTGAACCTGCACGGGCACGCGCGGCCCCGCTTCACAACCTCGTCACAGCGGGCGCGGGAATGGCACAGCCCCTGGCCCCGGCGCCATGCTATGGGGCATCCTGCAACCGACAGGAGGCGCGCGACGTACAAGGCGGAGCCAGGGGCCCGCCATGGTTTCGCGCGCGTCCCCGGCCGGGACAGGGTACCGAACGTTGTTGACGAAGCGTTGACGATCGCCATGCCATACCGGATCGCAGGAACCGGCACGCGACCCGCGCGGTCACGGAGCACCGGACCAGCGAGGTCGATCCGTCCCGTCGGCCGCTCGGCACGGGATCAGGGACAGAAAACGGGCACCACGGACGTGCATTGCGCGGCGCAGGACAAGGCAGACGCTTCGGCCCGGACCCGTCCGGCGCCCCTTCCGTCCCGCATGGCCGCGCGGGGTCCCGCGTGATGCCCGACATCCTGCGGCGGTACCCGCATCTGCTGATGGCGGGGATCGCGGCGCTGCTGTCGATCCTGGCCTATGGCGTGATCACGGCAAGCGCCGTGCCCACCGTCCTGGACCTGACGGCGACCAGCCTGCACTACCGCATCCGGGGGCCCCTGCCCGCCACGGACCAGGTGGCAATCGTCGCCATCGACGACCGCACGGTGGAAGAATACGGCAATGTCAGCCTGTCGCGGCCGCTGCTGGCCCGGCTGGTGGCCGCCATTGGCGCCCAGGGTGCGCGCGCCATCGCCCTGCCCGCGGGGCTGGAGGCGCCGGACCAGGTCTCCTCGACGGAGCTGGGCCGACCCGTCGAGGCCGCCCGCGCCGCGATCGAGGCCAACCAGCCGGCTGCCGCGCGCCAAGCGCTCGACGACCTGGCCCTGATCCTGTCGCCCGAACGCGCCCTGGCCCAGACGATGACGGAACACGGCCCCGTCGTCCTGCCGATCCGCCTGCAGGAGGGAAGCCCCCCGGATGCCGAGGCGCAGGATCGCCTGGCCCGCTCGGCGATTGGCAGCCTGGACACGCCGGAAGGCAGCTGGCGGGCCATCATGCCGCCGTCGGTGGTCACGGATGCCGCCTGGTCCCTGGCGGTGGGCGGGCCCGTGTTCGACAACAACAGCTCGACACTGACCTGGCCCGTGGGACGCCTGGTGCTGCCCAGCATGGCGCTGGAAATGGCCCGCCTGGCGCAGGGCCTGGACCGCAGCCAGGTCGCCCGCAACGACGGCGGCAGCGTGCGCTTCGGCGACAAGGTCCTGGCCGCCGACCGCGCCGGCCGCTTCCCCTTCCTGTGGCTGGGGCCGGAAGGGACGATCCCCACGATCTCGGCCCGCGACCTGCTCGCGGGCGCGGTGCCGGCGGACCGGCTGCGCGATCGTGTCGTGCTGATCGGACCCACCGCGCAGAACGCGACCGAAACGCTGGCCACGCCGTTCACCGCCCGCCTGCCCCGCGTCGAACGGTCGGCCACCATCGTGGACGACATCCTCAGCGACCGCTGGCTGCGCCAGCCGGGCTGGGTCGTCGTCCTGACCCTGCTGGCGATCCTGGGCGTCGCCTTCGGCCCCGCCCTGCTGGTCGGGCGCTGGGGCACACCGGGGGCCGCGGCGGGCGTCGTCCTGCTGCTGGGCCTGTGGCTGGCGCTGTGCCAGAGCCTGTTCAATGGCGGCATCGTGATGCCGACGATGGCCCCCCTGTTGGCCGCCCTGCTTGTCATGATCGCGCTGACCGTCGACCAGGTGGTGCGCCGGGAGCGCGCCCGCGCCCGCGCGGACGAGGCGCTGCGCCTGAGCGAGGAACGCTATGCCCTGGCCGCCCAGGGCGCCAATGACGGCCTGTGGGACTGGGACCTGTCCCGCGAACTGGTCTACTACTCGCCGCGCTGGCGCGGCCAGGTGGGCGAACCCGACGCGGCCCCGGTCACGGGCGCCCCGGCCGACTGGCTGGATCGCATCCACCCCGACGACCGCGGTGCCGTCGAAGGTGCCCTGCAGGAGCATCTGGCGGGCACGATCCCGCAGTTCGAGCAGCAATACCGCATCCTGCACACCGACGGGCGCGAACGCTGGATGCTGGCACGGGGCATCGCGGTGCGCGACGCGGCCGGGAAGCCGATGCGCATTGCCGGCTCGCAGACCGACATAACCGAGCGGCGGCGCCTGCAGGACCAGCTGCTGCATGCCGCCCTGCACGACCACCTGACGGGGCTTGCCAACCGCGCCCTGTTCCTGGATCGCGTGACCCAGGCGCTGGAGACATTGGGGCGCGACCCGCTGCGCCGCTTCGCCGTCGTGCACTTCAACCTGGACCGTTTCAAGACGGTCAATGACAGCCTGGGCTTCTTTGCCGGCAACCGCCTGCTTGTGGCGGCTGCCCAGCGCCTGGCCGAGTTGCTGCGCCCGGGCGATACGCTGGCCCGCCTGGCCGGCGACGAATTCGCCGTCCTGGCGCAGGACTTCGCGCGCGAGAAGGACGTCCTGTCCTATGCCGAGGGGCTGCTGCGCGCGCTGGCCCAGCCCCATGTCCTGGACGACCGCACGATCTTCGTCAGCGCCTCGGTCGGCGTCGCCACCTGTACCAGCGCGGGCGAGCGGGCGGAGGAAGTGCTGCGCGCCGCCGACCTGGCGCAGTACCGCGCCAAGCAGGGCGGCGGCGGGCGCGTGGTGCTCTACGAGCCCGCGATGCAGTCGCGCGCCGTCCAGCGTTTCGGCCTGGAGGCGGCGCTGCGCCATGCCGTCGCCGACCAGACCCAGCTCCAGGTCTACTACCAGCCGGTGGTCAGCCTGGCCGACCGCCGGATCGTGGGGTTCGAGGCGCTGATGCGCTGGCGCCATCCCGAACTTGGCATGGTGTCGCCCGGCGACTTCATCCCGCTGGCCGAGGATACCGGCATGATCGTGGAGATGGGGCGCTGGGCCCTGCTCCAGGCCTGCCGGCAGACCGCGACGTGGCGCGCGCGCTTCTCGATGCCGCTGGAAATCTCGGTCAACGTCTCGGGCCGCCAGTTCGCCCAGGCCGACTTCGCCGGCGACGTGCGCCAGGCCCTGGAGCGTTCCGGCCTCAAGGCCTCGGCCCTGAAGCTCGAAGTGACCGAGAGCATGGTCATGGCCGACCCGGAGCGGACGGCCGAGCTGCTGCGCCGGGTGGTCGATTTGGGCGTGCGCATCTCGATCGACGATTTCGGGACGGGCTATTCCTCGCTGGCCTATCTCCACACCTTCCCGTTCAACACGCTGAAGATCGACCGCTCGTTCGTCATCCGCATGTCGACCTCGGCCGAGAGTGCCGAGATCGTGCGCATCATCGCCTGGCTGGCCCATGCGCTGCGCCGGGACATGATCGCCGAAGGGGTCGAGACCGACGACCAGGCAAGCACCCTGCACCAGCTGGGCGTCCAGTACGGGCAGGGCTATCTCTTCGCCAAGCCGATGTCGGCCGAGGAGGCGAGCGAGTTCCTGTCGGCCGAGGTCAATGCCCGGCAGGCCGCCACTGGCGCCGCCGGCTGAACCACGGGCCGCGCCGCCGCGGCCCCGGGCCTTTTGTTGAGACTGGCGGTCCAGAAAAATCTTTCCCGCGCGCCATCGCGTCGTCATGCTGACGGCCAATGACGATAAAGGGAAACGCCGATGGCCGACACGACGATGAACCCAGCGCTGCCCGGCGCGCTGGCCGATGATCCGGCGCTGCGAAAGCGCAAATACATCCTGTTCATCCTGACCCTGGTCTTTGCCTCGAACTTCCTGGACAGGCAGATCCTTTCGACCCTGCTGCAGCCCATCAAGAACGAGTTCGGCGTTTCAGATTTTGCACTGGGACTGTTGTCAGGGCCGGCATTCGCCTTCTTCTATGCGACGCTTGGCATTCCCATTGCGCTCTATGCCGACCGGGCCAACCGCCGCAACATCATCGCGGCCGCCGTCACCGTCTGGAGCGGGATGACGGTGCTCTGCGGCATGGCCGGCAGCTTCATCCAGCTGGCTTTGGCGCGCGTCGGCGTCGGCATTGGCGAGGCGGGCTGCACGCCGCCGGCCCATTCGATGATCTCGGACCTCTATGGCCCAACCGAACGGTCCGGCGCCATGGCCGTCTATGCCCTGGGCATCACGATCGGCATCGTGCTGGGCTTTGTCGCCGGCGGCTGGGTGGCGCAGGTCTATGGCTGGCGCGTCGCCTTCTTCGTCTGCGGCGCGCCCGGCCTGATCCTGGGCGTCGTCGTCTGGCTGACCGTGCCTGAGCCGACCCGGGGTGCGGCCGACGGCCATGCCGCCGGCTCCCGCCCCGCACCGCCGCCGCTCAACCTGGCCGTCTTCCTGCGCGAGATGGGCGCCAGCTTCCGCTATGTCCTGGCCACCCCCGGAACCCGCAATGTCATCATCGGCACGGCGATCACGTCGTTCGTGGGCTATGGCGGGACAACCTGGGGTGCCGCGTTCCTGATGCGCACGCATGGCCTGTCGCTGTTCGAGGTCGGCATCGTGCTGGGCCTGATGGTCGGCATCGGCGCCGGGATCGGCACCTATCTGGGCGGGCGGCTGCAGGACAAGGCGGCGGCGCGCGATCCGTCCTGGAATGGCCGCCTGGTCGCGATTGCCAAGGTGATCGCCGTGCCCTTCGTGCTGGCCTTCTTCTTTGTCGACAACCTGTATGTGGCTTTGCTGGTCTACCTGCCCGGGCTGATCGTCGGCACGTTCTACCTGGGGCCCTCCTACGCCATGATGCAGACGCTGGTGCCGCTGGGCATGCGCGCCGCCTCGGCCGCGATCTTCCTGTTCATCGTGAACCTGATCGGCATGGGCCTGGGGCCGCTCAGCGTCGGGCTTGCCTCGGACCTGCTGCGGCCCACCTTCGGGGAGGATTCGCTGCGCTATGCCCTGATGACCATGGCGCTGTTCAACCTCTGGGCGGCCTGGCACTACTTCAAGGTGGGTGGCACCTTCTCGGCCGACGCCGCACGGGCAAAGGCCATGTCCTGAGGCAATTGGCCTGACGCGGCGAGGGGGCCTGGCGGTAAGCCTGGCCCCCTCACCGCCTACATCGCCAGGTCGCGGCGGATGGAGCGGCTGGCCAGCAGGTAGTGCAGGCCGGCCCACAGGTAGAACACCGCCATCGCCATCAGCGCATGCTGCAGGCCGGTGGCGGAGGCCTGCTGGCAGGCCGCCACGAGGTCCGGCAGCGCGTCCGCCGGGGCCGCCCCGCCCGGGCAGGCCACGGCAAAGTCGCCCGCATAGGCGCCCCTGGCAAAGACGTCGGACAGCCAGCCGGCCAGGACCGGCCCGAACGCCGCCCCGATCAGGTTCATGCCAAGCGCCCCCAGGGCGGTGGCGGAGGCCCGCATGCGCGGGTCCACCATGTTGTGGATCGACGCGAAGGTCGGCCCGAAATAGGTCGACACACCGATATTGGGCAGCATGAGGATGACGAACATCATCCAGAAACTGGGCTGCGCCAGGCCCGTGATGATCAGCGGAGTGGCCGCGATCATGCCAAGGGCTGGCACCCAGGCGTACCAGCGCTTGTCCCGCGTCGCCAGCCGGTCGGTGCCGATCCCCCCCAGCAGGAAGCCGATCAGCGAGGTGATGCTGACCATCAGGCCGAACATCAGCGCCGCCTCGGCATAGCCCAGGTGGTATTGCCGCACGAAATAGGGATGGGTGAACTGCAACGCGCCATAGGCCGCGAAATTCGCGATGATCCCGCCCAGGATCATGTGCACCAGGGAACGCCGGCCCAGCATGCGGCGCACCACGGCCATCAGCGGCGGCGGCGGCTCGGTCGAGGGGGCCGCCTTCTCGGCATAGCCGCGCGGCGGCTCGATGATCGTCGCCCAGACCACGACCGCCAGCAGGATGCCGGGCAGGCCCACAACCATGAAGGCCGTGCGCCAACTCATGTTCTCGACCAGCCAGCCGCTGCCGGCGGCCCCCAGCAGGATGCCGATCGGCACCCCCGTCACATAGATCGATAGCGCCGTCGCCCGCTTCTCGGGCGGGTAGTAGTCCGAGATCAGCGACTGGACGGGTGCCGCACCGCCGGCCTCGCCCACGCCCACGCCGATGCGCGCGACCAGCATGTGCCAGAAATTGCCCGCCAGGCCGCAGACGGCGGTAAAGGCCGACCACACCGCAACCGAGATCGCGATGATCTTCACCCGGCTGTAGCGCTCGGCCAGCCGCGCGATGGGGACGGCCAGGGTCCCGTTGACCACGGCAAAGGCCAGCCCCCCCAGCAGACCAAGCTCAAGGTCGGTCAGCTTCAGGTCCGCCTTCACCGCCTGCCCCACGGTGTTCAGGATCGAGCGGTCGATGAAATTGACCATGTAGACGATGAGCAGGATGAACAGGACCCAGCGGCGATAGGCCGGGCTGTCCAGGCGCTGGTGATCGACCGGCGCGGTTACGGTGCTGGCCACACATCCTCCCTCGGTTCGCCCCGGTTATGGATCCGGGGTCGCATGTGGACGCCGATCGTACAGTGTTCGGCGCCCCGACGTTGAGAAGATTCGAACGCGTTCTAATCGCCTGCCAGGGACTTGGCAGCCGGTTGATCACCAACAGCGGGCAGGCGATCCTGGGCGTTCAAGGGGGGAATGAATGACAGACCAGATGCCAGGCGACATCGCGTACATGCCGTTCGGCCAGACCGGTGGCTTCATCGGGCACAATGGCCCCTATTTCTGGGGCCAGGAGCCGTCCGGGGAATACATCTACGGATTCCAGAGCGACGAGCGCCACGGCAATCCCAACGGGGTTCTGCACGGCGGCGCCGTGACGGCCTTCGTCGACACGTTCCTCGGCCATGCAGTCGTCGCGCAGACTGGCCGCATGTGCGCCACAATCGCCCTGAACGTCCAGTTCGTCGCCGGCGCCACGGCAGGGGGCTGGGTCTCCGGCCGGGCCCGCATCCGCAAGCTGACCCGTACCATGGCGTTCCTGGAGGCGGAGGCCAGCGCCGGCGACACGCTCCTGCTGACGGCGACGTCGATCTTTCGCGTCTTCGACGCGCGATAGGCGCTGCTCAGTCGTCCCCCAGCCAGGCCGCCCAGCGGCTGCGCCCGCCGCGATTCTCCAGCACGTTGAGCAAAGCCAGCACGACCTTGCGGCTGTAGCTGCGGTCGCTCTGCGCCAGCAGCGCGGCGCTGGCCTGCTGCGGCCCCATCGCCGCGCGCCAGGGCCGCGGGCTGGTCATGGCGATGAAGGCCGAGGCGACCTGGGCGATCTGGGCCAGGGCCAGGATCTCCTCCCCCTTCAGGCCATTGGGCTGGCCGGTGCCGTCCGCCCGCTCGCGCAGTTGGCGCAGCGCCGTGCCGATCGGCTGGTGGAAGGCGATGCTCTCCACCAGGTCCGCCGCCTGGGCGAAGGCGGCATCCACCACCTGTGCCTCTCCCGGCGTCAACTCGCCGCGCTTGTTCAGGACCTCCTCCGGCAGGAACACCCGGCCGATATTGGCCAGCCGCCCGGTCATGGCGGCCCCCTCCACCTGCTCGCGTTCCAGTCCCAGTTCCTGCGCGATCGCCTCCGCCACCTCGGCCGTGCGCCCCGAATGGCCGGCCGCGTTGACGTCGCGCGCGTCCAGGATGCCGGTCAGCACCCCTACAAGGCGGGTACTGGCCGCCTCGGCCCGCTCGCGCTCCGCCTCCAGCGCGGTGACGTCGTCCACCACGACCAGGACGCCCGGCGCATGGACCTCGTCACCCTTCACGGCGACGACCTCCACCGTCTCGATCCGCTTGTGGCCATTGACCTCGGTCCGCAGCTCGACCTGGGTCGGGATGCCGGTCTCGAACACCCCGGCGGCGGCGGCCTCGATCGGTGCGGCGCGCGCAGGCCCCAGGACGCTGGCCAGCGTCTTGCCGCGCAGATCCTCCTGCGCGATGCCAAGGGCCCGGGCCGTCGCCCGATTGCCGAAGACGTAACGGTTGTCACGGTCCAGGTAATGCAGTTCCACCGGCAGGCTGTCCGTGACCAGGCTGAGGAACGAATTCAGCGCGGCAAAACGGTCGGCCGCCACCCGGTTCTCGTGCGCAAGCTGGGCATAGCGGCGCGAGGCACCATGCCGCCACAAGGCCAGCATCGCCGCGACCACGCCGATCACCAGCAGGATCAGCACGACCAGGACCGTGCGCAGCCGGTCGCGCACCGGGCCCAGGGCCTCCGCCTCGGTCACCTGGCGGACCAGGGTCCAGGACGTGTCGGCGATGGGCCTGCCCGTCACCAGGACCGCGCGGACCTGGTGGTCGGTGCGGCTGTCAAAGCCGTTGGGGTTGGCCGCGGCAAAGGCTGCGGCATTGGCCTGGGCCCCGCCGGCCAGGGACTTGGCCAGCGGTTGCGAGCCGTCGCGCAGCGGGGACAGCAGTTCGAACCCCTCCCCCTTGGGCCGTACCAGATAGCTTTCGGAGGTCTGGGTCTGCTGGCCCGGGGGCTCCACCAGTTCCGCGAAGACCGGGGCCAACGGGCGGATCCCCATCACCCGGCCGACGATCGAGGCGTCACTGCCGTCGCCCTGGACGCCATAGATCGGGGCCACGAAGCCGATCAGCGGCGTGCCGTCGGCGGCCGCGAACACATCCATCAGGGCGGGCCTGGACAGCGGCGTGTCGTTCAGGAAGCGCTGCACGGCATCGTCCAGCGGCGGCAGGCCCGAGGTCGCGACGATCGCCTTGCCCGTCCGGTCGAGCAGGGCAAGGCCACCGGTCCCCGCCGGGCGGCTGTTCGAATCGGGCAGGCGCGGGCCACCTCCCTGGGCAAAGCCCGCCGTCTCGGCGGTGGCATCCAGCAATTGCTGCAGGTAGCCCTGCTGCGCCTCCTGCTCCGCCTCCATGGCGGGTTCCGGCTGGGTGATCAGGCTGACATAGAGCTGCAGCGCCTGGTTGTCGGTCAGGCGGCGCATCACCGCGAACTGCTCCTGCAGCCAGCGTTCCACGGCGCGGTCCTGCGCGTCGGCGACGCTGCCCAGCGCCACCTGCCATTGGGCGCGGGCGCGGTCGGCCTCGCCCCCGACAAAGCTGATGGCGGCCAGGATGCCGATCACCGCCGTCACCAGGATGGCGATGACGATGACCGCCGGCTGGATGCCCGCGGCCTGGTTCGTCGCTGCCCGCTCGCTCATCCGGCTTCCCCCCTGATGGCCGCCCTTTCAGGCAGCGTTCACACGGCAATGGCGGGCGGCGACGGCCTGGGCGATGGCCTGGTGCAGCAGCCGCCCCCGCGCCGCCCAGTCGAATTGCGCCCGGCAGCGGGCAAAGGCCCGCTCCTGCATCGCGTTCAAGCTTGGCAGGTCATCGATTGTCGCCGCAACCGCTTCGGCCAGCGCTGCCGGCGTATCGGCGGCCACCATGTCCTGCCCCGCCGCCAGGGGCAGGCCCATCGCCTGGCTGGCGATCGTCGCCAGCACGACACGGTGCATGACGTATTGCAGGCTCTTGTGCTTGAACCCGCCGCCGATCGTATCGGGCATGATGCCGATCCGGGCCTGGGCAAAATGGGGCGCTAGGTCGGGCACGAAGCCCGAGAAAGTGACGAACGGGTGGCGCGCGGCCAGCGTCTCGAACAGGGTTCCGACCGGCTTGCCGATCACGTCCAGGCGGATCCCGGCGCGGGTGAACGGCTCGTGCGCGGCAGCCAGCAGCGTGCTCAGTCCATGCTGCTTGGCCGTCCAGTCGAACGTGCCCAGCAGCACAGCCTGGCGCGGCACGTCGGCCGTGATGGTGCGCTGCTCCACCATGTCGCCGGCATAGCCGGGCAGCAGCACCTGCACCGCCTTGGCCGGAAAGTCGGCGCGGTAGAGGTCGGCGTCCTCGTCCGTGATCGCGGTGACCAGGTCGGCCGCCTGGACCATGCGGCGCTCCAGCGCGGCGTTCTTCTGCCCGTCCAGCTTCATCAACAGCTTGAACAGCGGCCCGCGCTGTGCGGCGGCGGCGACCGCCGGGCGCAGCGACATCTCGTGGTTGTGCGACACATAGACCAGGGCCGCCCCCGGCGCGGTGCGGGCCAGCTCCAGCGCCCAGCCCATCACCACGTGGTTGAGGACGATCGCGTCCCACGGGCCCTGGGCCAGGGCGCCGCGCACCGCTGCGCGAAAGGCGGGGGTGGAGATGCGATAGGGATCGCTGGGCAGGCTGGAGGCAAGGCTTGCCGCGCGCGAGCGGTTGGCAAAGGGCACCAGGTGCCAGGTCACGCCGTGGGCCTGCTCGACGCGCGGCGCCTGCCCCGGCGCCAGGCGTTCCGAGCGGGTGACCACGGTCACTTGCGCGCCTGCCGCGGCCAAGTGGGTCATCAGGTGCGCGGCATAGAACAGGTCGCCGCGCTTGGGCGGAAAGGGCTCCTCCCGCGTCAGCCACAGCACGCGCAAGGGCGCAAGGGTCGGGTTTGCCGGATCAGGCATGCGCACTCACAGGATCATGCCGGCGGCGCCGAGCGGACGCGGGCCCCTTCGCTGATCAGGGTCAGCGCGGCAACAAGGAAAAGGATGGACAGGGCATTGCCGGCATTGATGGTCAGGCGTTCGAACCCGCCCAGGACGGCGTAGCCGACCACGTACATGAAGCAGATGCGGCCCAGCTGCGAGCGCGCGCCCAGGCGCAGGCCTGCGCGCAGGGCGAGGGCGATCAGGGAGAGATAGACGATCAGCCCGACCAGACCCTGGTCCGCGAGCATCGCAAGGTAGGCGTTGTGCGCCGAGATCAGGCGTTCGGTCTCGCCCACCATGCCCTGCAGCACAGCGCTGTGCTGGCGGAAGCCCACACCGAACAGCGGGCTGCTCTGCCAGATCGCGATCGTCTTGTCCCACAGGGTGAAGCGGCCGACATAGCCATTGTCCAGGGCGCCCAGGCCGCGCACCGGGTCATACGGATTGACCAGGCCGCTGACGTCCGGGTCGGCCAGCATCGCCTGGATCCCGGAATCGACCGTCGCCCACGACACCAGCAGCACCGGCAGGGCCAGGGCGACGGCGCCCGCGACCATCACGAAATGCCGGCCGCCCTGGCGGCGCAGGTCGAAGGCGCAATAGGCGGCGCCAAAGCCCGCCAGCAGGGCCAGGGTCGTTGCCCGCGACTGCGTGACATAGATCAGCACCAGCAACAGGGCGAAGATGCCATGGCGTAGCCAGCGCCGGCGCACCAGCGGCGTGGCAAAGGCAACCGCCATGCCCAGGCGGGCCCAGGCATTGGGCTGGTCGTTGCCGAACAGCCGGCCCCAGCGGTATTCGCCGAACAGGACGACCAGCAGCAGTAGGGCCGCACCACCGACGGCGAACACGCGCAGCAGGTCGGCGACCAGGCTGGCCGGGGCCGCGACCAGCGTCAGGGCCACCGCGAACAGGACAAGGGTCGAGACGATCAGCGCCGGGGCCTGCGACGCCTCCAGCGTCGGCAGGAAACTGGCCATGACCGACAGGATCAGCAGCGCCGACAGGGCCAGGGCCGAGGCATGGACGCGGCCATTGTGCAGCAGCGCCAGCTGCAGGCCGATCGGCGCCAGCACCAGCAGCAGCGCCACACCGCGCACCAGCTGCTCCTCCCCGCCCAGGGCGAAGCTGACCAGGCCGAAGCTGTTGAGCCACAGGCCATAGAGCACCGCGCAGGTCGCCAGGACCAGCACCGGCTGCCCCGCCTGCACGCTGCCGCGCGCCGCGCGGGGATGCCCCGGGGCTGGAGCAACGCTGCTCAGAAATGCATCCACCAGCCGGCCTCGTTCACCGAGAAGATGGGCTTGTAGTGACGGATGGAGGTGCTGTCGACCACCTGACGGACCTGATTGTCCAGGATGAAGATCTTTGGGCCCATGTACACGGCCAGGATGGCATGGTCCACGCCCAGGTTCTGGTCCTTGACGACCACGATCCGCATGGAATTGGGATCGAAGCCCAGCGCGCTGAGGGTGGCCCACTTGATGATGGCATAGTCCTCGCAATCACCATTCCTGTACAGGAACTGGCGTGGCGTCGCCCAGTAGTCATCCAGGTTGTAGTTGACCCGGTCCGTCACATAGGTCCAGCGATTGGCGAAGCTGTTCACCGCGGCCAGTTGTTCCATCGGGGCCAGGCCGCGCACGGCTGCGATCTTGGCCTGCCACTCCGCAAAGGGACAGGCGCCAAATCCGCCCCCGGAACAGTTCTCGGCCGCGTCCATGCGCTGGATGCGGGCCAGGACATCCGTCCATTTGGGAAATCGGCCAATGTTCGGATTGCCGACCTCGCGCGTGCCGAACAGGGGGGCTGCCTGCGCCCCGCTGGCCGCGGTGCCGATCGCACAGCACCAGAGCAGCACCACGACCGCTGCCGTGAACCTGGCGCGCTTCATCCTGCCTCCTCCTCGCAACAGGGGCCGGCCGCGGAAGCGGGGGCCGGCCCAACCGATTAATCCTAGCGCGGCAAGCGCTCGTTTACCCCTGTCGTTGTAGGCCTGACGGGTTGATGTTTTATTGTCGCCGCCGTTGCACTGATCGGTCCGGGCAGATTCGTCCGGGGGCGGTGCATTGGCTGGTACGACGCATGCGGGGATCCAGTAAGGCGCGATGATCGGCGGCACTGAAACGGACACCCCATCCAGCTTCCAGGCGGCGCTGGCCGGCATCGACCTGCGCGAGATCGTGGCCACCCTGTGGCGCGAGCGCTGGATCCTGATCTCGATCGTGGGCGCCGTGATGACGCTGGCGATCATCGTGCTGATCCAGCTGACGCCGCTCTATACCGCCAGCGCCGTGGTCATGGTCGACGCCCGGCGCAACCAGATCATCGACATCCAGAACGTGGTGTCCGACGTGACCGCCGACGCCCTGGCGGTCGAGAGCGAGATCCAGGTTCTGCGCGCGCCCGAACTGGCGGAGCGCGTCGTGCAGAAGCTGGACCTGACCAAGGTGCCGGAGTTCCAGCCCGACAGCGGCCGCGGCTGGTCGCGCCTGTTCGGCGGCGAATCGGCGACGCCTGCAGGCATGGACGATCCCGAGTACCGCGGCGCCGTCATCGACCTGTTCGAGGACCGGCTGAGTGTCACCACGGTCGGCCGCTCGCGCGCCATCTCGATCTCGTTCACCTCCGATCACCCGGGCCTGGCGGCGCATGTCGCCAACACGCTGGCCGAGGCCTATCTGGAACAGCAGCTGGAGCAGAAGTACCTGGCCACGCGCCAGGCGACCGACTGGCTGAACGAACGCACGGCCGACCTGCGCCGGGCGGCGGAGGAGGCCGACCTGAAGGTCGAGGCCTATCGCATGGAGCATGGCACGGTGCGCGGCCGCAATGCCGAGCGCCTGTCGGACGAGGTGCAGGAGGTTTCGCGCCTGGTGGCGCGGGCCAAGGCCGATGCCGAGACGGCGCGCGCCCGGCTGGCCGTCGCCGAGCAGGTGGCCGAGCGCGGTACCGCCGCCGTCTTTGGCGCGATCGGGACGGAGTTCCTGGTCCGTGCCCGCACGTCGGGCGGGGCGATCACCGCCGATTCGATCCTGGCGGCACTGCGCAACGAATCGACCATCGCCGATGCCTCCGTCGCAGGGCTGGAAACCGAGCTCGACCTGCTGCAGGCCGACCAGGACCGGCTGAGCCGGGCGATGGTCGGGCAGCGCAGCCTGGAGCGCGAGGCCGCGGCCACGCGCGGCGTGTTCGAGACCTTCATCGACCGGTTCAAGCAGACGCAGCAGGTCACCTATGAGCGGCCGGATGCGTGGATCGTGTCGCGCGCCCTGGTGCCGATCGAACGCTCGTTCCCCAATTCGATGGTGCTGCTCAGCGTCGCCTTCGTCGGGTCGATCATCATCGCCCTGGGCGTGGTGTTCGGGCGCGAGCGGCTGCGTGCCGGCTTCGTCTCGGCGGCGGAGATCGAACGCATGCTGGGCGTGCGCCCGATCGCCGTGGTTCCGCGCATCCGCGCCGTCGCGTTCAAGGACCGGCCCCAGGACTATGTCGTCGAGAAGCCGTTCTCGGCCTATGCCGAGGCGTGCCGCGCGCTGCATACCAGCCTGCTCCTGCGCGAGGATCGCCGCACCGCCGGCCAGGGCGAGGGTGGAGGCGACGCGGCGCGCGCGCTGGTCCTGCTCGTCACCTCGTCCCAGCCGGGCGAGGGCAAGTCGGTCCTTGCCACCTCGCTCTGCCGCGTCATCGCCAAGGCGGGGCGCCGGGTGCTGCTGATCGATGCCGACCTGCGCCGGCCCAGCGTGCACACGCTTCTGAACCTCAGCCTGGACCCCGGGCTCAACGCGATCCTGGCCGGCGCGCCCCTGTCGGAGCTGCGCCATGCGACCGACGGTGCCACCGGCATGCACGTGGTCACCGCGGGCCAGGCCAAGGGCGATCCCCAGGAAATGCTGCGCCGGCCCGTGCTGGCGGAGTTCATCGCCTCGGTCCGCGACAAGTATGACCTGATCGTGATCGACAGCCCGCCGGTCAACGTGGTGGCCGACGCCCAGATCCTGGGAACCGACGTCGACTATTGCCTGTTCCTGGCGGCCTGGTCGAAGACGCCGCGCGCCGGTGCCGTGGCCGGCTATCGCCGCCTGGCTGAGGGGGGCGTGCCCATGGGGGGCATCGTCCTGTCCATGGCCGAGCCGGACGCCGGCATCGGCACCTATGGCGGCGCCGGCAGCTACTATGGTGACAGTGCCTATATCCAAAACTGACCGGTCGATGCCTGACATCGCCCGCCGCCCCCTTGGCCGGACCGGCCTCAAGGTCTCCGTCCTGGGCATGGGGCTCAGCCGCATCGGCTCGATCCTGGCCGCAGTCGGCAAGGCCGAGGCCGAACGCGCGATCGTGCGCGCTGCCGAGCGCGGCATCACGCTGTTCGACACCGCCGACATCTATGGCCAGGGCGACAGCGAGCGCGTCCTGGGCCGTGCCCTGCGCCCTGTCCGCGCCTCCGTCGTGATCGCGACGAAGGGCGGCTTCCTGCTGCCGCGCACCGGGCGCAAGGCGCTGCTGCTGAAGCCGCTGGTCCGCGCGGCGGCACGCCTCAGCCCCCAGGTCCGCAGCGCCCTGGCCAACCGGCGGGCCCGGCCCTATGACCACGACTTCTCGCCCGCCCACATCGCCGGCGCGGTCGAGGCCAGCCTGAAGCGCCTGGGCACCGACTATATCGACCTCTACCAGCTGCACAGCCCGCCCGCCCCGGAGATGGTCGAGCCGGCGCTGGAAGTGCTTCTCCGCCTGCGCGAGCAGGGGAAGATCCGGGCCTTTGGCGCCGCGTGCGAGGAGTTGGCCGACGTTGCTCCCTGGGCCGCGGCCGATGCTGCCGACGTGGTCCAGCTGCCCGGTGCCGCGCTGGGCACGCCAACCCTTGCACAGACGCTGGCAACGCTGGACGGCTGGGGCGTCATCGCCCGCCAGCCGTTTTCCGGCGGCACCTGGATGGCCCTGGCGCAGAAGGGCGAACCGCCCAATGCGGAGGCCGCCGCCCTGCGCCGCCTGTTGGCGGAGATGGGGCTGAGCCCGCTGGGTGCCGCCCTGGCCTGGGTCCGCGACCATGCCGGGGTCAGCACGGTCCTGCCGGGCATGACCTCGACCGCGCATGTCGAGGAATTGGCGGACGCCATCCAGACCCGCGCCTTGTCCCCGGACGAGATTTCGGCAATCACGCGCCAGGCGCAGGCGGCGCAGGCCGCGCTGCACGGCCGTGGCGCATGACGCCCGCCGCCGCCAGCACCGCCGGACCGCGCTGCGTTGCCTTCTGGACCCGCGAACTGGCCGGGCAGCCGCTGGCTGGCCGCCTCCATGTCATCGCCCGCATCCGCGAGGCGATGGAGGAGGCCGCGGCCGCCAATGGCGGGGGTGTCACCCACCTGCGCCTGCCCAACCTGTTTGAACGTGGCGGCGTACTGACCTTCCTGGTCGCGGGGGTGTCCTTCCTGTGGCACCTGCTGCGACTGAAGCCGATGGCGCTGCAATGCGCGCTGTTTGCGACCTATGGCGCCTTTGGCAGCCTGATCGCGGCGATTCCCGCGGGCACCCCGGTCGTCTATGTCGATGGGGTACGCTCGCTCGCCTTCCTGCGGGCCCTGCGCAAGATGCGGCCCGACCTGCGCATTGTCTGCGACTTCGACGATCTGATGTCGCGACGGGTCGAGCTCCTGCTGTCGATGACCGAGATCGTGGCCCCCGGCTACCTCTCGACCAAGCTGCCGCGGATCCTGACCCGGATCGTCACGGCGCCGCTGTTCGGCCACATGATCGCCCGGTACGAACTCTGGTCCCTGCGCGGAGCCGAACGCGAGGTGCTGCAGCTGGCGGACGCCGTCAACCTGCTGTCCAGCGTCGACGCCCAGTCGCTTGAGGTGGTGCGCGGCCGCCTGGGCCGCCGCGCCCGGGCGACAATCGCGGTCACCCGCCCGGTCGTCGCGGTCGTGGCGCCGCCGGTACCGCGCCAGACGCCGCTGCGCTTCGTCTTCATCGGGACTGATGGCCTGACGCAGAACCGCCTGACGATCGACCACCTGGCCGCGCTGTGGGACCGCCACCGGCCGACTGCCGAGTTGCACCTGTTCGGCTTGATGACGCGGGAGCGGCCGCTGCCCCCCGGCGTCTTCGCCCATGGCTATGTCGACAGCCTGGCCCAGGTCTATGACGCGCGCTCCATCCTGCTGTCGCCCAGCTATATCGGCGGCGGCGTCAAGACCAAGGTGCTGGAAGCCTTTGCCTGGGGCATTCCGGTCGTGGGCAACCGCCTGACGTTCGAGGCGATGGCCCTGGATTCGGCGGAGCTGGCCGACTATCCCCTGCTGCTGGACGAGGCGGCGATGCTGGAGCTGATCCGCGCGCCGGAGGCCCAACTGGACCGGCTTGACGAGGCGGCGCGGCGGGGTGCCGCCTATGTCGCCGAACATCACGACCCGCGCCGCTTCCGGCGCCGCTGGGGTGCCCTGCTGGGCCTGCTGCCGGGCGATGGCGCGGACCTCGGAACTGAACGCCGGCCGGGACCGCTGGCGCAGGGCCGGGCGGCGCCGACATGAGGGCGCCCAGGCAGGGCGGATACAGTGTTGCGGCACGCGTAGAGAAGGAGACGCAGGCATGAACAGCTTGACCCGGCGGCATGGGACGGCCGCGCTGGCGCTCTGGGCCGCCGCGACCCTTTCGGCCTGCGCCACGGCGCCGGCACCGCAGCCGACCCCGGCGGCGCTGCCAGCGGCCGACGGCTCGGCCGCCAGCCCCGGGTCAGCCGCCGCGGACGCGGGCCCCCCGGCGCCGGAGGATACCTCGCGCGAGGGACTGCTGGCCCAGGCGGCGGCATTGGAAACCGGCACCGGCGTCGCGCAGGACGAGCGCCGCGCCTTCCTCCTCTACTACCAGGCCATGGGACTGGAGCGGACATTCACCCCCCGGCGCGGCTGGCGCTCGGACTACCGCGCCCGGATCGCGGTGGCGCGCATGCTGATCGACGGCCGGGGCGTGGGCAAGGACCCGGCCCAGGCCGCCAACCTGCTGAAGCTGCCGGCGGACGAGGGCAATGCCCTGGCCCGGTTCGAACTGGGCAAGCTCTATGAGAAGGGCGAGGGCGTGCCCCGCGACATCGACCGCGCCGCGGCCCTGTACCGGGCTGCGGGCTCTGGCGGGTCTGCCGCGGCGCTGATGAACCTGGCGCGCCTCAACCAGGGCGGGGAGTTCGCCGAGGCCGACCCCCAGGCGACGGGAAGCATCCTGGGCGACGCGGCTTCCGCGCTCGAGGCGCGGGCGCGCGCGGGCGAGCCCAGCGCGTCGCGCCAGCTTGGCCTGCTCTATGAACAGGGCCGGGGCGTGCCGCAGGACCTGGCCCGCGCGGCGCAGCTCTACCAGGTCGCGGCCGACGCCGGCGACGGCAATGCCGCCTATCGCCTGGGCCAGTTGCATGACCAGGGCCAGGGTGTCGCCGCCGACCCGGCCAAGGCGGCGGCGCTGTACCAGAAGGCGATCGACGCCGGCTATGCCAACGCGGCCGGCCCCCTGTCGATGCTGTATGAACAGGGCCGGGGCGTGCCGCAGGACCTGGCCCGCGCGGTGGCCCTGCTGACGCCGATGGCGCAAGGGGGCAACGCCGCGGCCCAGTTCCGCCTGGCGCGCCTCTACGATCGGGGGGCAGGTGTTCCCGCCGACCCGCAGGAAGCCGCCCGCCTCTACCAGGCCGCTCTCGATGGCGGCGACGTGCGCGGCGCGCTGTGGCTGGGCCGGCTCTACAATGCCGGGCGCGGCGTGCCGCGCGACCAGGCCCGGGCGCGCAGCCTGTTCGAACAGGCCGCCGCCGACGGCGACGCCAATGCCAAGCTGGAGCTGGCCCGACTGGGTGGCGGCGACGCAGGCCAATTGCAGCAGGAGGGCGAGGCCGCGCTTCTGGCCAACGCCCAGGCCGGCAATGCGCGCCCGGCCATCCAGCTGGCCCGCCTGGTGTTCGGCGGCAATGGCGTCACCCCGCCCGAGCAGGTCGTGGCGGCGCTGCGCCCGTTTGCCGACCAGGGCGACCTGACCGCCAAGGTGGAACTGGGCCGGGCCTATGAACTGGGTCGCGGGGTCGCGCGCGACCCGGCCCAGGCTGCCGCCCTGTACAAGGCGGCGGCCGATGGCGGCGACACCGGCGGCATGATCCGCCTGGCCAATCTGCATGCTCGGGGCGTCGGCGTGGCCAAGGACGAGGCCGCGGCGATTGCTCTTTTGAAGCAGGCTGGCGAGCGGGGCGACGTCTATGCCTATGTGCGGCTGGGCGACCTCCACGCTGACCGCCCGGACGGCAAGGCCGAAGCCTTTGCCTGGTACAGCCTGGCGGCGCGCAAGGGAAATGCCGAGGCCGGGCGCAGCGCCGCGGCCCTGACCCTGACGCCGGCCGAGCGCACGCAGGGCGAGAGCCTGCTGCGCGGCCTGGGCGGCTGATCGTCGGTCACAGGACAGGCGGGGACCGCTGCGATGGGCGACCGGCTGCTGGCCTGGGGGACCATGGCGCTGGTGCTGCTGGCGCCGCTGCCATTCGGGTCCAACCGTCCGGCACTGTGGAGCCTTCTAGCCCTTCTCGTCGGCCTTCTGCTGGTGGCATGGACCGCGCGCCAGGCGCTGGGCGGCGGTCAGGTGCGATCACCGCCGGTCGCGTGGCCCACGCTGCGCGGGCCCATCCTGCTCTATGGCCTGGCGCTGGCCTGGGCCATGGTCCAGACCATTCCCGGCGGCCTGGGCCTGGCGCATGAGAGCTGGTCCCTGCTGCCCCAGGCCGGCCTGGCCGCAGGGCCGGAGACGATCTCGGCCAATCCGGTCGCGACCTGGACCGGGATCATGCGCCTGGCGACCTATGCCGCCTTGTTCTGGCTGGTCGTCCAGGGCTTTGCCACGCATGAGCGGGCGCATCGCGCGCTCCGCATCCTGGCGCTGGGCACCGCAGCCTATGCCTTCTATGGCCTGTGGCTGCATGCCCTGGGGGCGCGCACGATCATCGGGTTCGAGAAGTGGGCCTACCTGGACAGCCTGACCTCCACCTTCGTGAACCGTAATTCCTACGCGACGTTCGCGGGGCTGGGCCTGCTAGCCAGCCTGGGCCTGGGCGTGCGCAGCCTGACCCGGCGCGCGCAGGTCGCGGCCGGACGGGCGCCAGCCGATGGACGCCACAGCGCCGACCCGGCGCTGGCCTTCATGAGCGCACTGGCCAATGCGACGGCACTGCTGCTGAGCCAGTCGCGGGGCGGCCTGCTCGCGGTGCTGGTGGGCGTCGTCGTGCTGGGCGTCGGACTGCTGCTGCGGCTGAAGAACCGCCGCGCGGCGCTGGCCATGGGCGGCGGCGGCGCGGTCGTCCTGGCGGCGCTGCTGGCCTTTTCCGGGGGCGACTTGGCCGACCGGTTCGGCCGCCTGCGTGATACCGCTAATGAAGCGGGGCAGCGGCTGGAAGCCTATCGCCAGGTCGTGGCCGGCATCGCCGACCGGCCCCTGACGGGCCATGGACTGGGGACGTTTGCCGACACGTTCCGCCCCTATCGCACGCCCGATCTCGCCATCTACTTCGACCGCGCCCACAATTCCTATCTGGAACTGGCGTTCGAGCTGGGCGTGCCGGCCGCGAGCGCGCTGGTTGCCGCCCTGGCCTGGACCGCCATGCTGGCCTGGCAGGGACTGCAGCGGCGGCCGCGGCGCTTCGTGCCCGCCTGGGTCGCGGTCGCGGCGACCGCACTGGTCGCGACGCATGCCCTGATCGACTTCAGCCTGCAGATTCCAGCCGTGGCCCTGCTCTATGCGGCGCTGCTGGCGCTGGGCACGGCCCAGGCGCTGGCCCCTCGGGAGCCGGAAGTGGCCGCACCGGGCGCGGCGCGCCGCAGCGCGCCTGCTCAGGGGGTCGCGGCAGGCGGAGCCTGAAGAGACAGCGGCGGGGCGACGGGGAGGCCGACCACGCTCTGGCGCATCAGCATCAGGGTGGCCACGGGCACCTCATCCCGCAGGGTCGCGAGCGCCAGGGCAAACACGGCCGGATCACCCAGCATCAGGCGCAGCGCGCCGGGATCGGTGCGCCAAAGGCCACGCAGAGCCTGCTGCGCCCCACCCAACCCGCGGGGCCCCAGATGCGGGCGCAGGCTGGCGGCCAGCCTGACCTGAGGCGCCCACAGCCAGCGATCACCGGGGCCGGAGCGGAACGAAGCCAGCAGAGCAAGCGCAGCGCCGGCATCGTCGTCGCGGTCGTGGCGCAGCACGGCCAGGCGCAGCCAGCCGGCCGGATCGGCTGGTGCTGCCCGGAGCGCGCGGTCCAGGGCCTGCTCCGCTGCGTCCGCCAGGCGGCGGTCGGGATCGGCATGCAGGCTGCGCGCGATGTCCTGGCCGATCGCCAGATCGCGCAGCAGGGCGGGATCGGCGTGCCAGGCCGCGGCGGCGGTGCGTGACCGTGCCAGGCGCTCATATTGCTGGGGCGACGGGTCCTGTCCCTGGTCCAGGGCAAAGCGCACCGGTTCGCCCGACAGACCGGCCAATGCCGCGCCAACACGCGGCACGGCCAACGCGACCAGCGCCAGGCCAACCGCGCCCGCAACGAGAAGGAGCGCGCGGTTGGCCGCGCGCTCCTGTCCCATGGTGGATGTACTCAGTGTCGGCAGGAGAGCCTCCGCCCGCGCCCCTGTCCCGTCAACGTCGGGTCCGAAATCAGGCCGAGCTGCCCGGGGGTTCGCGCCCACCGTCCGGCGTGCTGCCGTCATTGCCGGGATTGCCCGGGCCGCCGGGCGTGCCGCCGGCTGCCGGGGCCGCATCCAGGACCAGGGCGCAGGCCTCGAAGAAGTCGGCCGTGGTGTTGCAGATCTCGTTCAGGATCAGGCCGGTGTCGACACCCTGCGCCTGGGTGGTCAGGGCCGCCTGCATGATCTCCTCAGGCGTCGCGGCGACCGGGTCCTTGCCCAGGTTCGAGATGATGGCCGCGCGCACCGCGGGGTCGGACGGCATGGCCGCCGGCGGGCCGCCGGCAGCGCCCTCGGCCGGGGCGGCCGGATCGGCGGCAGCCATCTGGGCCCCCTCGGCGCCCAGGCCATCGCCCGAGGGCGTCGCCGATGCATTGCCGGGATTGGTGGCCTGCGCGGTGGCGGGGCCGGCCGCGGGGGAGGCGATGTCGCCACCCAGGGCCGAGGCCACCTGGCCGCAATCCTCGCTCAGCACCGCGTTGGACGTGCAGACTTCCGCCAGGACGGTGCTGCGGTCATAGCCCTGGGCAACGGTCGCCAGGGCCGCGGCCGACAGCTCCGCGCCCGTGGCGCCGGCCAGCGGCCGGCCCAGATTGCCTTCGATCGCGGCCAGCACGCCGGGATTGCCGGACGTCGGCGCCATGGCCTGGGTCAACGTGCCCGACGGCGCGGCAGAGGCGGCGGCCGCCGTCGTGGCGGACGTCGAGGTTGCCGAGGCCGAAGCGGGAGCAGAGGCGGCGGCCAAGCCGGCGCCGGCCTGGCGGGGGGTGACCGCGACAGTCCCGGCGGCGGGGGCAGCACCCCCGGCGGCATTGGCCAGGGCGGCGGTCACCCGCTCGCACGAATCGGTGAGGACGGCGGGGTCGTTGCAGACCTCGGCGATCACGGCGCCCGACTCGTGCCCCTGGCCCACCGTGCGGAGCGCGGCGGCCGCCAGCTCGTTGGCGCTGGCCGAGGAGATGGGGCCACGCAGGTTGCCCTGGATCGCGGCGCGCGTCGCGGACTCCGGAGCCGCTGCGACGGCCTGGGTGACGGCTGCCGGTGCGGCGGCAGCAGGGGTCGCGGCAGCCGGCGTGGCAGAGGCGGTCGCGGCAGAGGCGGTCGCGGCAGCGCCGCCACCCGCGACGGCAAGGCCAGCGGCCCCGGCTGCCGGCGCCGGCAGGTCGACCGCGGTGATGGCGATGGCCGCCTTCTCGCACGTGTCATAGGGCACGTCCTCGCGCTGGCAGAGGACGTTCAGGACCTCCGTCGCGTCGAGGCCACCGACCCGGACCGCGGTCTCGGCCGCGCGGGCCAACTCGTCGGAGCTCGCCTGGGCCAGCGACTTGCCCGCCAGGTTGTTCTGAATGACAGTGAGCGTTGCACCAGACGCCATGGCCGACGTGGAGGCCAGCAGGACGGCCAGGAACGCGGAATGCCGATGCCAACGCATGCGATGTGCCCTCCGGGCGGGTACTTCGTGATCTGGCGGAACACTACAACATTTTTAGATACGTTGTCGTGATTTTTCGTGATCCGGATCACGGATTGTGGTGACGGGTGGCAGTGCGAACGTCTTCACCCGACGAAGGTTCCAAGCCGCCCCGTCAACATTAACCTTAATTCTGCGTTGAGGCCGAATTCACCCTATGCGCCGTACCTCGATTTCGTTGGTCGAACAGGCGCTGATCTCTGGCGCGACCTTCCTTCTGACACTATTCGCGGCAGCGCGATTGCCCCAGACTGAAGTCGCGGCACTGACATTGTCTTTTGGCGTCACACTGATGATTGGTGGCGTTCACCGCAATCTGGTCATCATCCCGCTGCTACAGACGTTGCATGATGGCGAACGGCTGAAGATCCGTGGCCGCACCTGGCTTCGTCTCAACCTGGCGACCGCGCTGGTCCTGGCGGCCCTCGCCCTGACGCTGTGCGGACTGGCGGTGCTTGCCTTGCCCTGGTGGGTGGCGAACGCGCTGCTGTGCAGCGCCGTCGTGCTGGTTCCGGCGCTGCTCTTCGACTTCGAGCGCCGCCTGCACATGATTGCGGGACGCTATGCCGCACTGCTGCCCGCGGCCGCCCTGTTCGCCGTCCTTGCCGCAGGCGGCACGGCCTGGATCGCGGGACCGCAGGCACCCGCCCTGGCCATCGCCGGCGTGCTGGCCCTCGCCCATGCCAGTGGGGCGGCCTTGTGCGCGATGCTGCGCCCGCGCCTGGCCGCGCCGGCGACCGCCCTGCGCCCGCTGCTGGCCGAGTTGTGGCCGCAGGCCGGGCGGACCCTGGCGGGCCATGTCGCGTTCGGGTCCTACATGCAGCTCAACGGTTTTGTCGTGGGCGGCGTGCTGGGTCCGCTGGCGGTGGCGGACTTCAACGTCACGCGCACCTTCCTGAACCCGGTGGCGACGCTGATCACCGCGATCGACAATGTCCAGCGCCTGGCGATGGTCCGGGCCCATGCCGAGGGCGGCGCGCCGGCCCTGCGCCGCGCCATGCTGCGCACGATGCGGCGCCTGCTGCTGCTGGGCCTGCCCTATGCGCTGGGCATGGCGCTGGCTGGCCCCTGGCTGATGGAGGTGCTGTTTCCCGGCCGCTATGGCCATACCGACCTGCTGCTGGGCCTGTGGGCGCTGGTCGCGGGCCTGACCCTGGTCGGCCAGCCGGTCGAGACGGCGCTCTATATCCTGGGGGCGGCGCGCGTGCTGATGTGGTCGCGCATCGTGGCGGCAATCGTCGGCGCGGCGGCGATTGCCGGCCTGTCCTGGGTCGCCGGCCCGCCGGGCGGCGTGGCGGGCGTCGCGGTGGCGCTGGTCGTGACACTTGGCGCCGGGCTGTGGCACCTGGCCCGGGCCTTCCGGAGCGGGACCTGAGCGCGTTGCGCGCGCGGCTGCTGGCACTGGGCCTGGGCCTGTTCCTGGCCGTGCTGCCGATCCTGCCTGGCGCGGCGCAGGATGGGGCGGGGTCGCTGCCCCAGCCCCTCCGCAGTCCGGTCGACGTCGCGGCGCAACGCGCGGCGGCAGGCGACCCGCTGGACGACTTCGCCTGCAGCGGCGCCCCTGCCCCGCCGCCCGACCTGGTCTTCCAGCCCTTCTTTCGCGACCAGCGCGGCACGCAGCGGGACGAGGCGCTGTACGCCGCCTACGCCGCCCGGCGCGAGCCGCTGGACCAGTTCAAGCAGGGGCTGGCGCGCCTGGCCTCCCGCAACCTGCGGGCCGCACCCGGGCATGACGCCGCGGGGACCTGCGGCGCCGCCTGGCTTCTGGACTGGGCCCGCGCGGGCGCCCTGGTCGACGTCGCCGCAACCCAGCAGGGGGAGTTCGAGCGGATGTGGCTGCTGGCGGCGGTTGCCAGCAGCTATGCCCGGCTGCAGGCGGGCGAGCGCCTGGCCTATGTCGACCGGCTGAAGGTCAAGGCCTGGATCCGGGCGCTGGCGCGCCACGTGATCGTCTATTTCGGCCCCGGTGGCGGCTACGACTGGCCCAACAACCTGGTCTACTGGGCCGGCTTTGCCGTCGCCGCCGCCGCCGTGGCGGTCGACGAGCCGGCCTGGCTTGCCTTCTCGACCCGGCAGTTCCGGCGGGGCGTGGCGCAGGTCGATGCCCGCGGCCTGCTGCCCCTTGAGATGCGGCGCGGCCCACGGGCGCTCTACTACGGCTCCTACGCCCTGGTGGCACTTGTCGGGATCATGGAGATCGGCGAGGCGAACGGCCTGGACCTGGCGCGGGAGGCGGGACCGACCCTGGCGCGCGCGGGCAGCGCCCTGGCCGCGGTGGAGCGCGACGCAAGCGCGTTCGAGGCCGAGTTCGGACCCCAGGCGGTCCGCCTGCGCGATGCCTGCTGGACGCTGACCTGGGTGGAGCCGCTGGAGGCGCGCTTCCCCTCGCCCGACCTGTCCTGGATGCTCAAGGCGTGCCGCCCGATCTCGCTGTCCGAACTGGGCGGCGTGCAGACGGGCCTGGGCTTTGCCGCCGCCTTGCGCGGGCCGTTGGACGCGGGGGAAGCACCGGAGCCGGAGGCCTTGCGCCGCCTGTTCCGCGATCTGGTCGGCGGCCAGCGCTGACAGGGCCGGGGCGGATAACGCCGTTCAGATTGCTGTTGGCAAGAGCGCTGCCGGGCTGTACCGTCGACAGAAATGCGGATCAATGCTCCGCACTTTGCGATGGAGGACAAACCCATGCGACTGGCCGATACCTATGCGATCCCGGTCAAGGACAGCGTCTGGACCGTGCCGCAGGGCTTCGATGCCGCCTTCGACTGGCGCTACGACGAGGACCGCGCGGCGATGAGCCACCTCTACCGCATGGGCGTGGACATGCAGTGGGATTCGGTCGCGCGCATCGACTGGACCCAGGAAATCGATGAGGAGAACCCGCAGCAGTTGCCCGAGGCCATGCTGCCGATCGCCGGCATGGCCGAGTATGAGAAGATGTCGGCACGGGAAAAGGCGACCGTGCGCCGCCATCACCAGGCCTGGCAATTGTCGCAGTTCATGCACGGCGAACAGGGCGCCCTGATCTGCGCGGCCAAGATCGTGACGCAGGTCCCCGACATCGACTCCAAGTTCTATGCCTCGACCCAGACGATCGACGAGGCCCGCCATGTCGAGACCTACAAGCGCCTGCTGTCCAAGTTCGGGGTGACCTACCCCATGACCAAGCCGCTGTGGGAACTGATCGACCAGGTCCTGCGCGACAGCCGCTGGGACATGACCTATCTCGGCATGCAGGTGGTGATCGAGGGGCTGGCGCTCGCTGCCTTTGCCCAGGTCCGGGACAACGCCCAGAACCCTCTGGCGCAGCAGGTCAATGCCTATGTGATGCAGGACGAGTCGCGCCATGTGGCGTTCGGCCGGCTGGCCTTGCGCGACTACTACCCGCACCTGAGCGAGGCCGAGCGTCGCGAGCGCGAGGAGTTCCTGGTCGAGGCCTGCTACCTGATGCGCGACCGCTTCGATTCGGCCGAGCTGTGGCAGAACCTCGGCCTGAACGTCGAGGCCTGCGCCGCGCATACCTATGACAGCGGCTACATGGCCGGTTTCCGCTCGGCCCTGTTCTCGCGCATCGTGCCGATCGTCAAGGACATCGGCCTGTGGAGCCCCCGCATCGTCGCGGCCTATGACCAGATGGGCGTGCTCGGCTATGCCCAGGCCGACGTCCAGGCCATGCAGGACGAGGACCAGGAGATCGCCCGCGCCTTCGACGCACGGCGCCAGCACATCGAGAACGTGATGGCCCGCGCCCGGCAGGCAACCGCCGCCGCCGCGGAATAGGGGCCATGTCCTGGCGATAAAGGGGGGAGACGCCGCGCCCGCTCCGATGGGGCGGGTGCGGCGGACTGCCAATCGCCGATCGCCAAGACGCACCCCGGTGCGCAGCCCTTGACGTCTGCACTGCGGACCCTGCATCCAGGGTTCATGAAAATGAAGGAACTGGAGCGGCGCACCGGCATCGGCCGGGAGACGATCCGCTTCTATATCCGCGAAGGCCTGCTGCCGGAACCGGACCGGCCCAAGGCCAATGTCGCCGTCTATGACGACGGCCATGTGCGGCGCCTGCAGATGATCCGCCGGCTGCAGCAGGAACGCTACCTGCCGCTGTCACTGATCAAGGTGCTGATGGAGGCGCCGCAGACGCCGGAGCCGCTGTCCAGCATCCCCGAACTGGATGTGAACCTGGCCGCGCGCATGGGCCTGGCCCCGCGCCACGACCATGTCGGCCTGGCCGAGGCGGTGCGCATTGCCGGCCTGAGCGAGGCCGACCTGCGCGTGCTGGCCGAATGCGGCGTGGTGCGCCTGGTGGACGGACCGGACGGGGCCGGCATCTCGTCCTTCGATGTCGCCATCGCCAGGTTGTGGGGCCGGGCCAAGGTCGCCGGCTATGACGAGCGCAACGGCTTCGACCCCACGGTCACCAAGCTTTATGTCGACGTGATCGAGGCCATGGCCGAGCGCGAGATCGACCAGTTCTATGGCCGCGTCGCGGGCAAGCTTGGCGGCGACAGCGTCGCTGCCCTGGGCCAGGTCGGGATCGAGGTCGTGAACGACCTGATCGCCCTGCTGCGCACGCGCGCCCTGCTGGAACGGGTCGCCGCGGTGAACCGCGCGCAGGAGGCGGCGACCCGTTCCCCGGCACCTGCACCCACATCGGCACCGGCACCGGCACCGGACGCGGCGGCCCCCGCCCGGCGCCGCACCCGCAAGAGCCCCGCGGCCTGACCCGGGGCCCAGGCGTTCCGCCGGCCGGAACGCCTGCCATCGGTCGTCAACGCTTTTTGCGCATGCGGCCCTGGACCGCCGGCCTTCCGCCGACTTAGGCTTTTTCCCACCGGAAGGTCATTCGGCAGGGGGGAGCTTGGCGATGCGCAAGTTGATGAGGGGCCGAGGGTTCAGGACCATCGCGGCAGGCCTTGCCGCGGCATGGATGCTTGCGGCATCGCCCCAGGTCATGCCGGCCCAGGCGGCAACGCCTGCCGACGCGCTGGTGATGGCCAAGAACATCGACGACATCATCACGCTGGATCCGGCGGAGGTGTTCGAGTTCTCGGGCGGCGAAGTCGTCTCGAACATCTACGACAAGCTGATGATCTATGACGCCGAGGATACGTCCAAGCTGGTCGGCGGTGTTGCCGAAAGCTGGACGATCGACGGCCAGACCTACACGTTCAAGATCCGCTCCGGCCTGACCTTCCAGTCGGGCAATCCGCTGACCGCGGCGGACGTCGCCTGGTCGCTGCAGCGGGTGGTGAAGCTGGACCTGACGCCCGCCTTCATCCTGACCCAGTTCGGCTGGGACAAGGAGAACGTGACCGAGCTGGTGACCGCGCCGGACGCGACCACGCTGGTGCTGAAGATCACCGCCGACTTCGCGCCGACCTTCGTCCTCAATGCCCTGTCCGCCAATGTCGCCTGCGTGGTGGACAGCAAGCTGGCCCTGGAGCATGAGGCCGATGGCGACCTGGGCCATGCCTGGCTGAAGAACAATTCGGCCGCCAGCGGCGCCTACAAGCTGGTCGCGTGGAAGCCGAACGAGTCCGTCTCGCTGCAGGCGTTCGAGAACTTCCGCGCCGGCGCGCCCACGATGAAGCGCGTCATCGTTCGCCACATCGCCGAGCCGTCCGCCCAGCTCCTGCTGCTGCAGAAGGGCGATATCGACGTGGCCCGCAACCTGTCGCCCGACCTGCTGAAGGGGGTCGAGGGCAATGCCGACATCACCGTCTCGGCAGCGCCCAAGGCCGACGTCTACTACCTTGGCCTGAACCAGAAGGTGGCCAACCTGGCCAAGCCGGAAGTGCGGCAGGCCCTGCGCTACCTGGTCGACTACCAGGGCATGGCCGACAGCTTCCTGAAGGGGCTGGTCAAGGTGCACCAGAACTTCGTGCCGACCGGCTTCCTGGGCGGGATCGAGGAGACGCCCTATACCCTGGACGTCGCCAAGGCCAAGGACCTGCTGGCCAAGGCGGGCCTGGCGGACGGTTTCGAGATCCAGTTCGACGTGCCCAGCACCTTCCCCTGGAAGGACATCGGCCAGTCGATCCAGTCGACCTTCGGTCAGGCGGGGATCAAGGTCACGATCAACTCGTCCGACCAGAAGACCGTCATCACCAAGTACCGTGCCCGCGGACACGAGATGGTGCTGCTCTACTGGTCGCCCGACTACCAGGACCCGCATTCGAACGCCGACACGTTCTCGCGCAATCCCGACAACTCCGACGATGCCTCCGCCAAGCCGCTGGCCTGGCGCAATGCCTGGGACATTCCCGAACTGACCGCCAAGAGCGATGCCGCGGTCAAGGAAACGGACGAGGCCAAGCGCACCCAGCTCTATCACGAGATCCAGCAGGTGGTGCGCGACGACAGCCCGTTCGTCATCATGTTCCAGACGACCGAGGTGACGGCGCGGCGCGCCACGGTGAAGACCTTCGTCTCGGGTGCCACGTTCGACCAGGTCTATTATCGCGGGATCACCAAGTAGGCGGGAGACGATCCTGAGCCTCCGGATCCCGATCCGCACCAGCGCCCGGCGTCAGCGTGGCTGACGCCGGGACCCTGGACATCGCGCCGGGCGGCGGCCCGGCGGCGTCCGCCCGCAGCCGGCGGGGCGTGCCGCGCTGGATCGCGGCGCTGGCCCGCTTCTTCATCAGCCTGGCCCTGACGCTGCTGGGCCTGACCGTCATCACCTTCGTCATCGGCCGGGTCATCCCGATCGACCCCGTGATCGCCATCGTGGGCGACCGGGCACCGGCCCACGTCTATGAGCGCACGCGCCTTGAGCTTGGCCTGGACAAGCCGATCCCGGTGCAATACGCGCTCTATCTCCAGAAGCTGGTCCAGGGCGACCTGGGCCAGTCGGTGATGACCGGGCGCCGGGTGACGGAGGACCTGGCCGTGTTCTTTCCGGCCACGCTGGAACTGGCGACCGTCGCCACCCTGATCGGCGTGATCCTGGGCGTGCCCCTGGGCGTGATCGCCGCGGCCAGGCGCGGCACCATGATCGATCACATTGTCCGCGTGGTGGGCCTGGTCGGCTATTCCGTGCCGGTGTTCTGGCTGGGGCTGGTCGGGCTGCTGATCTTCTATGCCAGGCTGGACTGGGTGGCGGGGCCGGGCCGCGCCGACATCCTCTATGACGGCATGGTGCCGACGGTCACGGGCGTGCTGATCGTCGATGCCCTTCTTGCCGGCGACACGGGCGCTGCCTGGGACGCGGTCATGCACTTGGTCCTGCCGGCCGGCATCCTGGGCTATTTCTCGATGGCCTATATCGCGCGCATGACGCGCAGCTTCATGCTCAACGAACTGGCGCAGGAATACGTGACGACGGCACGGGTCAAGGGTCTGTCCGAGGCGCGGGTGATCTGGCGCCACGCTTTGGGCAACACCGTCGTGCCCCTGATCACCGTCATCGTCCTGACCTATGCCTCGCTGCTGGAGGGGGCTGTGCTCACTGAAACGGTCTTCGCCTGGCCGGGGATCGGCCTCTATATCAAGAACGCGCTGTTCGCCGCGGACATGAGCGCGGTCCTGGGGGCCACGATCGTGATCGGCGCCGTGTTCATGACGTTGAACCGCCTGTCCGACCTGCTCTACCACCTGGCCGACCCCAGGGCCCGCTCATGACCCTGGGGCGCACCATGCAGAAACCAGGCTTGCAGGCCTGGCTCAATGCCGAAAGCCCGCAGACGGCAGCCCAGGCCTGGGCCGTGCGCTGGTACGGCGGCCTGCGCGCCCTGCTGCGCGACCCGACCACCGTGATCGGGCTGACGATCGTGCTGGGCCTGGTGTTCGTCGCGGCCTTTGCCCCCATCCTGGCGCCCCAGGACCCGATTGCGCAGAACCTGCCGAACCGGCTGGCGCCGCCCTCGGCCGAGCACTGGTTCGGCACGGACGAACTGGGGCGGGACATCTATGCCCGCGTCGTCCATGGGGCGCAGCTGACGCTGGTGATCGTCGGCCTGGTCGCCATCATCGTGGTGCCCATTGGCCTGGCCATCGGCATGGCGGCGGGCCTGTTCGGCGGCATCGTCGACGCCGTGCTGATGCGCATCACCGACATCTTCATGGCCTTTCCCCGCCTGATCCTGGCACTGGCCTTTGCCGCCAGCCTGGGCCCTGGGATCGAGAATGCGGTCCTGGCCATCGCCCTGACCACCTGGCCGCCTTATGCCCGCCTGGCCAGGGCAGAGACGCTGACCGTGCGGCAGTCGGACTTCCTGGCGGCGGCGCGTCTGATGGGCGCGGGGCCATTGCGCATCATCGTGCGCCACATCCTGCCGCTCTGCGCATCCTCCGCCGTGATCCGGGCCACGCTGGACATGGCGGGCGTGATCCTGACCGCGGCGGGCCTGGGCTTCCTGGGCCTGGGCGCGCGGCCGCCCGCCCCCGAATGGGGTGCCATGGTGGCAAGCGGGCGCGACTATCTCTATGACCAATGGTGGGTCTGCACCATTCCGGGGATTGCGATCTTCCTCGTCTCGCTGGGCTTCAACCTGCTGGGCGACGGCCTGCGCGACGTGCTGGACCCCAAGCGCGGATGAGCGCCCCGCTCCTTGACGTCGCCGACCTGCGGGTCAGCTTTCCCGGCCGCCATGGCACGGTGGAGGCGGTGCGCGGCATCAGCTTCCAGGTTGGCCGGGAAAAGGTGGGCCTGGTCGGCGAATCCGGCTCGGGCAAGACGATGACGGGCCGCGCCTGCCTGCGGCTGATCCGCCCGCCCGGACAGGTCAGCGCGACCCGCCTGGCCTTCGACGGCACCGACATCCTGTCCCTGAGCGAGCGGCGCATGCGGCGCTTGCGCGGTCGTCGCATGTCGATGGTGCTGCAGGACCCGCGCTATTCCCTGAACCCGGTCATGACGATCGGGGCCCAGATCGTGGAGGCGCTGCGCATCGCCCGCGGTCTCTCGACGGCCCAGGCCAGGGTCAAGGCGTTGGAGGCGCTGGACGCGGTGCGCATCCGCGATCCGGAACGCGCCTTCCGCCTGCACCCGCACGAGGTATCGGGCGGCATGGGCCAGCGCATCATGATCGCCATGATGCTGGCGCCGGAGCCGGACCTGCTGATCGCGGACGAGCCCACCTCCGCCCTGGACGTCACGGTGCAGATGCAGGTCCTGGCGATCCTGGACGACCTGGTGACCAGCCGCGGCATGGGCCTGCTCTTCGTCAGTCACGACCTGAACCTGGTCGCCTCGTTCTGCGACCGGGTCCTGGTCATGTATGCGGGCCGCATCGTCGAGTCGCTGAAGGCGAATGAGCTGCACAGGGCGACGCACCCCTATGTCCGCGGCCTGCTGGATTGCATGCCCGCGCTGGACGACGAACGCCGCGTCCTGCCCACCCTGCAGCGCGATCCTGCCTGGGCGAGCGCCTGATGCGCGTCATCGCGGTCGAGGATCTTGTGGTGGAATTCGGGCACGGCCCCGGTGCCGTGCGCGCCGTCGACCGGGTCAGCTTCGATGTCCAGAAGGGCGAGGTCTACGGCCTGGTCGGCGAATCGGGCTCGGGCAAGTCGACGGTGCTGCGCGCGATCGCCGGCCTGGTGACGCCGCAGGCCGGGCGCATCACCGTGGCCGGCCACGTACTGGGCCGTCGGCGCAGCCACGAGGATCGCCGCACGCTCCAGATGGTGTTCCAGGACCCCTTCGGCTCGCTCCACCCGCGGCACACGGTCGACCGGACCCTGCGCGAGCCGATCGCGGTCCATCGGCTGGACCAGGCGGACGCCCGCATCGTGGAGGCGCTGCGCGCCGTGGGCCTGGGGCCGCAGTTCCGGTTCCGCTACCCGCACCAGCTCTCGGGCGGGCAGCGCCAGCGCGTGGCGCTCGCCCGCGCCCTGATCCTGGAACCGCCGGTCCTGCTGCTGGACGAGCCGACCTCCGCCCTCGACGTCTCGGTCCAGGCGGAGATCCTGAACCTGCTGGCCGAGATCGTGGCCGCGCGCCAGATCACGGCGATCCTGGTCAGCCACAACCTGGCCGTCATCGCGCACCTGTGCCGCAACCTGGCCGTGATGACGCAGGGGCGCATCGTGGAGCGGCTGGATTCCGCCGCCCTGCGTGCCGGTCGGGCCGAGCATCCGTACACCCAGCGCCTGCTCTCCGCCGCCCACGGCTATGACCGCGCCGCCGCCCTGCGCCTGGCCAGCGACGTCGCGTGAGCGGGCAAGGGTTCTGAACACGTCGCCTGAACGAACCGGGGCACCATGACGCCACCACAACTGGTCGAACTTCATCCGGGTCCCGGCTTGGCCCTCGACATCGCCTATGCCCGTGCTGACAACTTCACGGGCAAGGCCGTCTATGCCCGGCCAGCGGCCTTCCTCCGGGCCGAGGCGGCGACGCTTCTGCTGAAGGCCGCGGCGCGGGCCCAAGCGCTGGGCCTGGCCTTGCGCGTGTTCGATGCCTTTCGCCCGGTCGAAGCGCAATGGGCCTTGTGGACTTTCCTGCCCGACGACCGCTACGTGGCTAATCCGGGGAAACGCGGCTCGCACCACTCGCGCGGAGTTGCCATCGACCTGACCCTGCAGGAGGCGGACGGCACCCCGCTCGACATGGGCACCGCCTTCGACGACATGACCGAAGCATCCTGGCACGGCGCTTCCGTGGCCAGGGAGGCCGCGCGCAACCGGCTGCTGCTGCTGGGCCTGATGGCGGAAGCGGGGTTCGAGCATTACCCCTTTGAGTGGTGGCACTACCAGGTTCCGGCGACTGCTGACTATCCCGTCCTGAGCGATGCGGACGCGGGCACATGCCTGATGCCCGGCAACCGCTGACGTCATCGAGGCACGATCGGCGTAGAGCTGGAACGAATTCGGAGCGGATCCATTCTGGCGCCTGTCCGTAATGCCCGTCGACCGGGTCAGAGTACAGGGAACGCCATGAAGATCAGGCTTGGCTTCGATATCGGGTTCGAACTGCCGCACCAGACGGCGATGGTGCTGACGTTGAACGTCCACCAGGCCCGGCGCGGCGACCTGATCGTGCCGGATACGCTGCGCTTTCAGCCGACCGGCCTGCCGGTGAAGGCCTATCGCGACAGCTTCGGCAACTGGTGCACCCGCATCGTGGCGGGGCCTGGCCCCTTCCGGGTGTCGACGGACGCCCTGATCCAGGACTCGGGCCAGCCGGACCGCGTGAACTGGGACGCCCGCCAGCACGACGTGCACGACCTGCCGGAGGAGACGCTCGTCTACCTCCTGGGCAGCCGCTATTGCGAGACGGACCTGCTGTCCGAGTTCGCGTGGAACCAGTTCGGCCACATCCAGGGTGGCTGGGCGCGGGTCCAGGCGATCGTCGACTTCGTCCACAACCATATCGAGTTCGGCTATCCCCATGCCCGCTGCACCCGCACGGCCTGGGAGGGGTTCCAGGAAAAGCGGGGCGTGTGCCGCGACTTCGCCCATCTGGCGATCGCCCTGACGCGCTGCATGAACATCCCGGCGCGCTATTGCACCGGCTACCTGGGCGATATCGGTGTGCCGCCGGTCGACTGCCCGATGGATTTCAGCGGCTGGTTCGAAGCCTATATCGGTGGCGACTGGTACACGTTCGACGCCCGCCACAACACCCCGCGCATCGGCCGCGTGCCCATCGCCTATGGCCGTGACGCGTCCGACGTGGCGATCAGCACCAGCTATGGCCGGGCCGCCCTCAGCCGCTTCGTGGTGTGGACGGACGAGGTTTCGGACGCGGCCCCGGTGCCGCTGCGCCTGGCCTCCTGAAGCCGTCGCGCGGGCTGGACCGCACGCACTCACACCAGCCATGAGCGTTCGGCACTTGTGACGGGTCGGCCGCCTGCGCCAGCCTTGGCGCATGCGGGGAATCTATCCAGGCTGGCGTGTGGTCGCCGCGGCCCATCTGGGCATGCTGGCGGCCTTTGGCGCGCAGTACGCCTTCGCCGCCTTCTTCCCGGCGCTCGCCAGCGAGTTCCAGGCCAGCCGCGCCGATGTCGCGCTGGTCTTTTCCGTTGCCGGGCTGATGGTCTTCGGCGTCGGCATGGTGTCGGGCCTGGGCGCTGACCGCTTCGGGCCCCGGCCAATGATGGTGGCCGGCGCCGTGATCCTGGGCGGCGGCCTGATCCTGGCCGGGCAGGCCCGGGACCTGGTCGTGGTCTATGCCGGTTTCGGCCTGGGCGTCGGCATCGGCGCAGGCTTCCTCTACGTCCCGTCGATCGGCGCCGTCCAGCGCTGGTTCGGGCGCCGCCGAGGCTTCGCCTCTGGCGTCGCGGTCACCGGCATCGGCATTGGGACGCTCGCCGTCCCCTATGCCGCGGCGCTGCTGATCGAGACGGCGGGCTGGCGCGCGGCCTTCGTCATCCTGGGCGTGGTGTGCGGCGGCCTGATGCTGCTCAGCGCGCTGCTCGTCCTGCCCTCCCCCGCCGCAGCGGGCGTCGCGCACGAGGACGGCACGACACAGGCAACCGCCGCCGCCGGCCTGACCCTGCGCGCTGCCGTCGCCAGCCGGCCGTTCTGGCAGATGTGGCTGGCGAATTCGATCGCCTGTGGCGGCATCATGATCCCGTTCGTGCACCTGGCACCCTTTGCACTCGACCACGGCATGTCGGCGCGGTTCGGTGCCCTGCTGGTGGGTCTGATCGGGGTGGGCAGCATCGTGGGCCGCTTTGCCCTGGGCGGCCTGGCCGACCGATTTGGCCGACGCGAGACGATCGCCACGGCAATGGCCGCGATCGCCGCCATGCTGCTGCTCTGGGCCTTTTCCTCCGCGGCGCTGGCGCTGGCCGTCTTCGCCGTCGTCTTCGGTGCCTGCTATGGCGGCTATGTCGCCATGATCCCGGCCCTGATCATGGACTTCTTCGGTGGTCGCGCGGTCACCGGGATCATGGGCCTGCTCTACACGTCGGGCGGCCTTGGGGCGTTCTTCGGGCCGCTTCTGGCGGGCCACGCGTTCGACGTGACCGGGTCCTATACCATCCCCATCCTGGCCGGGTCCGCCTGCAACCTGGCGGCTGCGGTGCTGATCCTGACGCTGGCCGAACCCCGGCGCTGGAGCCTGGCCCGCGCCGCCAGGCAGGCGGCATAGGTCGGGTACTGCCCGTGAAAATCCTTCTGCCTGGACCCCCGGCCGAAAGCGGCTAGGCTGTCCGCTCAAGGAAGGAAGCGCCGATGAGTGCCGATCACGATCACGACCACCACGCCCATGACCACTGGAAGCACGACGGCGTGCGCGTCATCCCGGGCAGCCAGCTCGATCCCAACACGGCACAGACGCCGGGCATGAACCGCGCCGCGGCCATCAATTTCGCCCGCGTCGGCGCGCAGAAGATCTGGGCCGGCACCGTCGTCATCCACGCCAACGCCAAGACGGGCGCCCATCACCATGGCGACCTGGAAAGCGTGATCTATGTCGTCAAGGGCAAGGCCCGCATGCGCTGGGGCGAGAACCTGGAGTTCACGGCCGAGGCCGGGCCCGGTGACTTCATCTATGTCCCGCCTTTCGTGCCTCACCAGGAGATCAACGCCGACCCGAACGAGCCGCTGGAATGCGTGCTGGTGCGCAGCGGCCAGGATCCCGTCGTGGTGAACCTGGACATCGAGCCCGTGGAGAAGCCCGAGAACGTGCCCTGGGTCGACCCGATCCATCGCGCACCCGGTGGGTCCGCAGCATGACCGGCATCCCCAATCCGGGCCCGGATGCGCTGGAACTGGTCGGCTGGGTCCAGGTGCGCAACGGATCGGAGTCCCTGGCCCTGTCCGGCCCGCCCCTCGACCTCGACTTCATCAAGGCGCATGCCAAGGTGCAGGAAGAGGCGGGCTTTGATCGCGTCCTGGTGGGCTATTTCGGGACGGCGCCCGATGGCTTCCTGGTTGCCAGCGTGATCGCGCATGCGACAACCCGACTGGGCCTGCTGCTGGCCCACCGGCCCGGCTTCGTGGCGCCCACGCTGGCCGCACGCAAGATGGCGACGCTGGACATCATCAGCGGCGGCCGGCTGGCCGTGCATGTCATTTCAGGCGGCGACAGCGTCGAGCAGGCGCGCGATGGCGATTACCTGGATGCCGAGGGGCGCTACGCGCGCTCGACCGAGTACATGCAGATCGTGCGCCGCATGCTGGCCGAGCCGAAGCCGTTCGACCATGCGGGCACGTACTATCGCTTCGACGGCGGCTTTTCCGAGGTGAAGCCGGTCAACGGGTCGATCCCCATCTGGTTCGGCGGCTCGTCAGAGGCGGCGATCCAGGCAGCGGGCGCCATCTGCGACACCTATGCCTTCTGGGGCGAACCGGTCGCCGCCGCGCGCGACACGGTGGCCCGGGTCCAGGCCGCCGCGCGTGCCCATGGCCGCAGCCTCCGCTTCAGCCTGTCGACGCGCCCGATCATCGCCGAGACGGAGGAACGCGCCTGGGAGAAGGCGCGCGGCATCATCGCCGACATCCGCCGCCTGCGCGGCGACGCGCCGCCGCCCCGGCCGCAGAACGTGGGCTCGCAGCGCCTGCTGGAGGCGGCGGCCCGGGGGCCGGTCGTGGATGAGCGGCTGTGGACCGAGGTCGCCGCGGCCACGGGGGCCAAGGGCAATTCCACCGCCCTGGTCGGCACGGCGGAGCAGGTGGCCGATTCGCTGATGAAGTACTGGGACGTCGGCATCCGCACGTTCCTGATGCGGGGCTTCGATCCGATCCCCGATGCCGCCGACTATGGCCGTCACCTGCTGCCCGTGATCCGCGACAAGGTGCGTGCCCGGCATCTCGCCCGGGCCAGCTGACGCGCGGCATGGCGCTCGACGTCGTCGACCTCCAGGCCTTCTACGCGACGCCGCTGGGCCAGACCGCGCGGCGCATGATCCGCCGCCAGCTGCGCGAGCTTTGGCCCCAGGTCGACGGCCAGGTGGTGGTGGGCCTGGGCTATGCCGTGCCCTATCTGCGTCCCTTTCGCGAGGAGTCGGAGCGGGTGCTGGCGCTGATGCCGGCGGCGCAAGGGGTCGTCCACTGGCCGGCGGAGGAACCCGGCCTGGTCGCCCTGGCGGACGAGGGCGAGCTGCCCCTGCCCGACGCCAGCGCCGACCGCATCCTGCTGGTGCACGGGCTGGAGGCCAGTGAGCAGGTGCGCACCTTGCTGCGCGAGATCTGGCGCGTGCTGGCGCCGGGCGGCCGCCTGGTCGTGGTCGTCCCCAACCGCCGCAGCCTGTGGGCGCGGATCGAGGCGACGCCCTTCGGCCATGGCCAGCCCTTCAGCCGCGGCCAGATCGACCGCCTCCTGCGCGCGTCCCTGTACCAGCCGACGCGCTGGGCCGGTGCCCTGTGGCTGCCGCCGGTCGAGACGCGCTTCATCCTCCGCCTGGCGCCCAGCCTGGAAAAGCTGGGCGGCCGCTGGTGGCCCCGCTTCCCCGGCGTCTTCCTGGTCGAGGCCACGAAGCAGATCTACGCCGCCACCGGTACCGGCGCCCGCGTGCGCAGCCGGATGCGCCCTGTCCTCATGCCCAGCCCCGCCCGCACCCGCCTGCCTGTTTCCGCCGGTCAAGCACGCCAGGATGCCAAGCGATGAGCGACCCGCAGTTCCTGCCTGGAGTTCCAGTGGCCCATGTCCTGGACCGTCTGGCCAGGGCCGGCGGCAAGGAGATCGAAACCGGCAAGTTCGCCAGTCCCGACAGTTCGGCGGCCCTTGCGGTCAACACGTTCGGCTGGTTCGCACACCGGCCGGCGGATCTGCCGCCATTTCCTGGATTGCCCGGGCAAGGTGCGCCGCACCGCGTCGACATCGAGTATTGCGCCCGCTTCCCCTGGTCCGGGGGCAGACACCCTTGGCTGGACGCGGTCGTCGAAACCGCCACACATCTGATCGGTGTCGAATCAAAGCGCTTCGAGCCTTATCGCGATGCCAAGAAGGTCGTGTTGTCACCGGCCTATGACCGGCCCGTATGGGGCGATGGCATGGCGCCGTTCGAACAAGTGCGCGATACCTTGCGCAGCGGGGGCCTCGCCTTTGCCCACCTGGATGGGGCACAGCTCGTGAAGCACGCCTTCGGTCTGGTCACGGATGGCCGGCGGCGGGACAAGGTGCCGGTCCTGTTATACCTGTTTGCGGAGCCGGCCTGGCTTGGCGGCAAGCCGATCAGCGCCGCCGTCCTGGCCCGCCATCGTGCGGAGATCGCCCAGTTCGCCGAACTGGTCCGCGACGCGACGGTCCGCTTCCATGCCTTGAGCTACCGTGACTGGCTTGCAGGCTGGCCCGAACTCGGTCCGATTGGCGACCACGCCCGCGCCATCACCGCAGCCTTCGCGCCATAGGGGGTGCCGTCGGCGCGTTTGACGCGGGCGCCTCCGTTAAGCCCGCCCCCTCCGCAAAGGCGAAGGGGTGCGTGTACAGCGAAGGAGCGCCTGGCCTGCGAGCTACTCCGTGCGGACCAGCCTCGCGGCGAAGAAGCCGTCCATGCCGCCTTGCTCGGACCAGTGGTGCGGAAGGGTGCGCAGCGTGCCGTCAGGCGTGATCGCCTCGGCCAGGCCAGGCACCTCGTCCGGACGGATCGGGTCGATGCGGCAGCCGCCCCTGGCGAGCTGGCCCGCCACCACCTCCGGCCCCTCCTCGGGCTCCATCGAGCAGACGCAATAGACCAGCACGCCTCCCACCTGGAGCAGACCCATGGCGTGGGCCAGGAGCTGGGGTTGCACCAGGGTCAGGGCGCCGATGTCGGCCGCCGTCTTCAGGTGCAGCACGTCGGGGTGGCGGCGCGCGGTACCGGTGGCGCTGCATGGCGCGTCCAGCAGGATGCGCGCGACCGGCTGGGCGGGACGGAAGGCCGCCACGTCCTGCTCCACCAGCCGGGCCTTCAGCTTCAGGCGGTCCAGGTTGGCGGCAACCCGGGCCAAGCGGCCGCCGGCGCGGTCGACCGCCGTCACCGTCGCGCCAAGTGCCGCCAGCTGGGCGGTCTTGCCACCCGGCGCGGCGCACAGGTCCAGGACGGCTTCCCCCGGCTGGGCACCCAGCAGGCGGGCAGGCAGGGCGGCGGCGGCATCCTGGACCCACCAGGCGCCTTCCTCGAAGCCGGGCCATTCCTCGATGCGGCCGCCGGTCGGCACGCGCAGGGTGCCGGTCGGCAGCAGCGTGCCGCCCAGTGCACGGGCCCAGCGTTCGCCTTGCGCCGGGACGGTCAGGTCGATCGCCGGCTCGGCCAGGTGCTGGCGGGCGATGGCGCGCGCCACGGGCTCGCCATAGGCATGGACCCAGCGGTGCCAGGCCCATTCAGGGGTGCACAGCCGCTCGACATCCTGCCGGCCGATGATCCGCGCGCCGTCGCGCACCAGGCGGCGCAGCACGGCATTGACCAGGCCGCGATAGCGCGCCAGGGGACCGGCACAAAGGTCGACGGTCGCACTGACGGCGGCATGGACCGGTGTCTCGATCACCAGGATCTGGGCCGCCCCCAGGCGCAGCAGGTGCAGCAACTCGGTCTGTTGCGGCAGGCCCCGGTCCAGGCAGGCGAGAAGGGCATCGTCCAGCTGACCCAGGCGGCGCAGCACGGTCGCCGCCAGCAGGCGGGCAAAGGCGCGGTCGCGCGGCTCCAGCCCGGCCACGGCAGGGGGCAGCGCCTCGTCCAGCGAGCGCCTGCGGTCCAGCACGGCGGCTAGCACGCGCAGCGCCGCCCCACGCGCCCCCCCGGCGGGCGGGATGGCGCGGCGGGGCGGTGTCATCGGTCGCGTGGCCTTCTTGCGCGTCAGTTCAAAGGTTTGTGTCAGATCCTGCTCCAGGGACCAGGCTTGGGCGCCGCCGCCGGCTGGCCGGCCATGGCCTGCAGCCTGCGGATCCGTTCCTCCATCGGCGGATGGGTCGAGAACATCTCCATCAGGTTGCGGCGTCCCCCAAGCGGATTCACGATGAACAGGTGCGCCGTGGCCGGATGATGCTCCGCCGTCACGTTCGGCACCCGCTGCGCCGCGTTATGCAGCTTCGCCAGCGCCGACGCCAGCCATTGCGGACGGCCTGCGATCTCCGCCCCCAGGCGGTCGGCCTCGAACTCGCGCGAGCGGCTGATTGCAAACTGCACGATCATGGCGGCGAACGGCGCCACGATCACCAGCAGCAGCGTGCCGATCGCGCCCAGCGGGTTGCGGTCGTCCCGGTTGCCCGCGAACAGGAAGGCGAAGTTGGCCAGCATGGACAGGGCACCCGCGATCGTCGCGGTCACCGTCATGACCAGCGTGTCGCGGTGGGCGACGTGGGCCAGCTCATGGGCCATGACGCCGGCCACTTCCTCCGGGCTCATCAGGCGCAGCAGACCGCGCGTCGCGGCGACCGCCGCGTGCTGCGGGTCGCGTCCGGTGGCAAAGGCGTTGGGCTGGTCCTCGTCGATGATGTAGACGCGGGGCATCGGCATGTTCGCACGCGCGGCCAGCTGCTGCACAATGCCATAGAACTCGGGCGCCGTGCGGGCATCGACTTCGCGCGCGCCGTACATGCGCAGGACGGCCTTGTCCGAGTTCCAGTAGGCGTAGGCGTTCATCGCCAGGGCGGCCAGAAAAGCGATCACCGCGCCCTGGCCGCCACCGATCATGTAGCCGACGCCCAGGAACAAGGCCGTCAACCCGGCAAGCAGGATGGCGGTCCTGGCATAACCCATGTCTTTTCACCTCGATCCCGTGAAAGGGCGCCTCCGGTATTGGACTGCGCCTGCGAACTTTTATATGGGAGGACAGGATCCCGTTTGGAAGCTGCCCCCGATGCGCGACTATCCGCCCCCGCCGCCGCCCCGCAAGATCGAGCGCCCCATGGGCCCGGTGGTCGAGCCGCCGCATGACGACCACGATCATGACCACGAGCACGCGGCCGAGGCGCCGATCACCCCCCAGCACGAGCCCGAGGTCCGCGCGAAGCAGGCGCCCGACACGGTGGCCGAGATCGGTGGCCGCCCGGGGCCGGAGCCGACCCGCTATGGCGACTGGGAGAACAACGGCATCGCCAGCGACTTCTGAGGCGTGGGGCTGATGCTTCGAGACGCCGCACAAAGCGCGGCTCCTCAGCATGACGCCTTTGTTTTACTTATGGATTTTCTCCGTTCGCCCTCCTGAGGAGCCCCGCAGGGGCGTCTCGAAGGATGCTGGTGCGACAAGCGACCCGCAGGCCCCATGACCATCGAATCCGTCCGCGCCTTCCTGGCCGAGCATGCCCCCGACCTGGAGGTGATCGAGCACGACGTCTCGACCGCGACCGTGCCGCTGGCGGCCATCGCCCATGGCTGCGAGCCCGGCCAGATCGCCAAGACCCTCTCGGTACGCGTGGGCGACCGCGTCGTGCTGGTGGTCGCCCGCGGCGATGCCCGGCTCGACAACCGCAAGGCCAAGGCGGCCCTGGGCGCCAAGCCGCGCATGCTGGGGGCGGAGGAGGTCATGGAACTGACCGGCCATCCGGTCGGCGGCGTCTGCCCCTTTGGCCTGGCGACGCCGCTGCCCGTCTATTGCGACGTCTCGCTCAAGGCCTTTGACGAGGTGATCCCCGCCGCCGGCTCGGTCAACTCCTCCGTCCGCCTGACGCCCGATCGCCTGGCGGCACTTGTCGGCGCCACCTGGGTCGATGCCTGCCAGAACGCGAGCGCGCCCGTAGAGCCGGCCGAGGCCTGAGCACGCATCCCTCGAGACGGCAAGCTTGCCCTGAGGAGCCGCCGCAGGCGGCGTCTCGAAGGGCCGCCTCCTCAGGATGACGACCGTTGGATACTTGACCACAAACAATGGCGCCATGCTGAGGAGCACCGCAGGCCCTTCTCGAAGCATCACGTGCCACGGCAGGACGCGTCCTGCGGCACCACGGCACCCTTGTGCGTGATGACTGCAACCGCTTTCCTGGCCACCACAGAATCCGGGAGGGGAACATGGAAATCACGGCAGCGGTCGCCCGCCAGCAGGGCGGGGACTTCACGATCGAGCGCGTGATGCTGGACGAGCCGCGGGCAGACGAAATCCGCGTGCGCATCGTCGGCGTCGGCCTGTGCCATACCGACCTGGTGTTCAAGGATGCGGGCGTGATCCCGGCGCCCGTCGTGCTGGGTCATGAGGGCGCGGGCGTTGTCGAGGCCGTAGGCACCGCCGTCACCAAGGTCAAGGCCGGCGACCGCGTCGCGATCAGCTTCCGCTCCTGCGGCGAATGCGTGCGCTGCAAGGCGGGCCTGCCCGCCTATTGCCTGACCATGCCGATGCTCAACTACATCGGCATGCGCCCCGACGGGTCCAAGGCGATCAGCGACGCGAACGGCCCCATCGGCTCCAACTTCTTTGGCCAGTCCTCGTTCGCCACCCATGCGCTCGCCTATGAGCGCAACCTGGTCAAGGTGCCGGACGCCATGCCGCTGGAAATCGCCGGGCCGCTGGGCTGCGGCATCCAGACGGGCGCCGGTGGCGTCATGAACTCGATGGCCTGCCCGGCGGGATCCTCGCTCCTGGTGCTGGGCGGCGGCAGTGTCGGCCTCTCTGCCGTGCTGGGTGCCGTCGTCCAGGGCTGCAATCCCATCATCCTGGTCGAACCGCAGGAGGCCCGGCGCCAGCTGGCCCTGGACCTGGGCGCCACCCACGTCATCGACCCCAAGGGCCAGACGATTGCGGAAGCCGTGCGCGCGATCCTGCCCAACGGCGTGGACTATGCGTTCGAGACGACGGGCCTGCCCGCAGTGATGGAGGATGCGCTGGGGGCGCTGGCCCCGCACGCGGTCTTCGGCTTCGTCGGCGTTCCCGGACCAGAGGTGAAGTTCCCCGGCACCCTGTCCCAGGCCATGACCTTCGGCTACACGTTCAAGGGCATCATCGAGGGCGACAGCGATCCCGACGTGTTCATCCCGCTGCTGATCGACCTGTGGTCCCAGGGTCGCTTCCCCTTCGACAAGCTGATCCAGACCTATCCGCTGGAGAAGATCAACGAGGCGGTTGCCGACCAGCACCACGGCAAGTGCGTGAAGGTCGTCCTGCTGACGGGTCAGGAGGCGTAATCTATCAGGGCCCAATCTACCAGGGCTCAGGCAACGGGGAGCCGTGCTAGGCTCCCCGGCGTCCAGGGAGAGGTTTCCCATGTCTGCCGTGCCCAAGCGAAGTGACGATGCCATTGCCCGCCTGTCCGCCCTGCTGGGCGAGCGGCTGACCACCAGCACGGCCGAGCGGGAGCGGCACGCCCGCGACGAATCCTATCATCGCGGCCCCCTGCCCGACGCCATCGCCTATGCCCACACGACCGAGGAAGTGCAGGCCATCGTGCGGATCTGCGCCGAGACGGGCACGCCCATCGTGCCCTTCGGCGTCGGCACCTCGCTCGAAGGGCACATCATTGCGGTGCGTGGCGGCATCGTCCTGGACCTGTCGCAGATGAACCGCATCCTGGCGGTGCGCGCTGAGGACATGGACGCGACCGTCGAGCCCGGCGTCACGCGCAAGCAGCTGAACGAGGCCTTGCGCGATACCGGCCTGTTCTTTGCCGTCGATCCGGGGGCGGACGCGACCCTCGGCGGCATGGCGGCGACCCGGGCGTCGGGCACCAACGCCGTGCGCTATGGCACGATGCGCGAGACGGTGCTGAACCTGAAGGTCGTCACCGCCGACGGCAACGTGGTCAAGTGCGGTGGCCGCGCGCGCAAGTCGGCAGCCGGCTACGACCTGACCCGCCTGTTCGTGGGCAGCGAGGGCACGCTCGGCATCATCACCGAACTCTCCGTCCGCCTGCATGGCGTGCCAGAGGAGATCGCCTCGGCCGTGTGCTCGTTCGACACGCTGGACGGGGCCGTGGCGGCGGTGATCGAGACGATCCAGTCCGGCATCCCCATGGCCCGGATCGAGCTGCTGGACGAGGTGCAGATCGACGCGGTCAACCGCTATTCCAAGCTGGACCTGCCGGTCGGCCCCAACCTGTTCCTGGAGTTCCACGGGACCAAGGCATCCGTCGCGGAGCAGACGGCGATGGTCGGCGGCATCTTCGCGGAGCATGGCGGCCACGGCTTCGCCTGGGCGACGGCCTTGGAAGAGCGGAACAAGCTGTGGACGGCGCGGCACAATGCCTATTACGCGGCCAAGGCGCTGCGCCCCGGGGCCTTCGGCTGGCCGACCGACGTCTGCGTGCCGATCTCGGCCCTGGCCCAGTGCATTGCCGAGACCAAGGCCGACCTGGTCGAAAGCGGCGCGCTCGCCCCGCTGGTGGGCCATGTCGGCGACGGCAATTTCCACCTGGTCTTCCTGTTCGACCCCGACAATGCCGACGAGCGGAAACAGGTCGAGACGCTGAACGGCCGCCTGGTCCGCCGTGCGCTCGCCATGGGCGGCACCGCCACGGGTGAACACGGCGTGGGCCTGGGCAAGAAGGCCTACCTGGTGGCCGAGCACGGGCCGGAGGCGGTCGCCCTGATGCGCACGCTCAAACGCGCCCTCGACCCCCAGGACATCCTCAACCCCGGCAAGATCTTTTGACGCACCGTCGCTCTGTGGTGCTTCGAGACGCCGGCCGGATGGCCGGCTCCTCGGCATGACGCGGTTGGGTTTACTGGAAACTTCACAACAGTCGTCATCCTGAGGAGCCCCGCAGGGGCGTCTCGAAGGATGCTGGCACCCATAGTGCCACCGGTTCAGGTCCCCTCCGCGCCCGCGTGGTCGTGCGGCACGGCGTGGTCCTGGTGCAGGCACAGCGCGTGGTCGGACAAGGTCTCGATCACGCGGCAGTCGGCAATGCTGCCGTGTTCGGTGCTGCCGATCATGCGGGCCAGCTCGGTCTTCAGCGCGGTAAGGCGGACCAGCCTGCTTTCCACCTCGGCCAGTTGGCGCCGCGCGATGCGGTCCGCATCGGCACAGGCGCGCTCCGGATGGTCGGACAGGTCGAGCAGTTCGCGCACCGCCTCCAGCGGGAAGCCCAGTTCGCGGGCATGGCGGATGAAGGCCAGGCGCTGGCGCGCGCGTTCGTCATAGCGGCGCTGGTTGCCATGGCTGCGCCCCGGCACCGGCAGCACGCCAATCTGCTCGTAGTAGCGGATGGTCTGGACGGTGGTGCCCGTCTCCGCCGCCAGGGCGCCGATGGTCAGGGCGCCCGCGTCGGCCGCCCTGCTGTCACGGCGGCTGTATGGCCGCTTGCCGGATGGCAGCCCGCTGCGCATGGCCCCGCCTCGCTCCTGGGAAGTGTTTCCAGTCCTCGATATGGCGTCCACTGACCCAGCGGTCAACGCCGTATACCGCCGCATCAGTCCCGCCTCAGCAGGCGCAGGGCATTGAGCGTGACCAGCACCGTGGCGCCCGTGTCGGCCAGGATGGCGGGCCACAGGCCGGTGATCCCGGCAACCGTCGTCGCCAGGAAGACGACCTTGAGGCCCACCGCGATGGTGATGTTCTGGCGGATGTTGGCCATCACCGCGCGCGACAGCGCCACCATCCGGGCGACATCGCCCACCCGGCCGTGCAGGCTGGCGGCGTCGGCCGTCTCCAGCGCCACGTCCGTACCGCCGCCCATGGCGATGCCGACATGGGCGGCCGCCAGGGCCGGCGCGTCGTTGATGCCGTCACCGACCACCGCCACCCGGTGGCCCTGGGCCTCCAGCGCGCGCACGGCGTCCAGCTTGTCCTGCGGGAGCAGCTCGGCCTGCACGGCCAGTCCCAGGTCGCGACCGATCGCCTGGCCCACCGCGTGCTGGTCGCCAGTCAGCATCACGCGCCCGATCCCCGCCTGAGCCACCGCCTGCAGTCCGGCCCGCGCATCCGCCCGCGGCGTATCGCGCAGGGCGATGGCGCCCATGGCCACCCCGTCGGCCAGCAGGACCGAGACGGTGTGCCCCGCATGGTTCAGCGCGGCGACGTCCGCCGCCTGGGCAGAATCCAGGGCGTCCGCCGCGGCCCGCACCGACAGCAGGGCGATGCGCCTGCCATCGACCAGACCGCTGACGCCACGCCCCGGCTGGGCGGCCCCCTGGGCAGCGGGATGCACAGCGATGCCGTCGCGCTCCGCCCGCTCCAGGATGGCGATGGCCAGGGGATGGCTTGAGCCGGCCTCCACCGCCGCGGCCAGGGCGAGGACCTGGCCCGTCTCCGCGCCCCAGGCCCGCACCTCCACCACCTGGGGCCGGCCCTCGGTCAGGGTGCCCGTCTTGTCAAAGGCCACCAGGGTGATGCCGCCCAGGCGTTCCAGCACCGCGCCGCCCTTGATCAGCAGGCCACGCCGGGCGCCCGCCGACAGGCCCGCGGCGATCGCCGCAGGGGTCGAGATCACCAGCGCGCAGGGGCAGCCGATCAACAGCACGGCCAGCGCCTTGTACACCCACTCCGCCCAGTCACCCCCAGCCAGGAGCGGCGGCAGGACCGCGACCAGCAGCGCCAGAACGACGACCGCGGGCGTGTAGATGCGGGAGAAGCGGTCGATCCAGCGCATGGTCGGCGCGCGCGCCGCTTGCGCCTCCTCCACCAGGCGGACGACGCGGGCGATCGTGTTGTCCCCGGCCGTGGCCGTCACCGCGACGCGCAGCACCCCGGCGCCATTGATCGTACCGGCATAGACCGTGTCGCCCGCCACCTTGCTGCGCGGCACGCTCTCGCCCGTCACCGGCGCCTCGTTCACGTCGCTGGTGCCCGAGACGATTGTGCCGTCGGCGCCCAGGCGGTCGCCCGGGCGGACCAGGATGACGGCACCCACCGCAAGGTCCGCGGCGGCAATCTCCCGGGTGCCGCCGTCCGGCTGCTCGACCAGGGCGGTGCGGGGCACCAGGTCGGCCAGGGCGCGGATGCTGGCCCGGGCCCGGCCGGCGGCGACGCCTTCCAGGACCTCTCCCACCAGGAACAGGAAGACGACGGCCGCAGCCTCCTCGGTGGCACCGATGATGACGGCGCCAATGGCGGCGATCGTCATCAGCATCTCGATCGAGAAGGGGGTGCCCAGCCGCGCCGCGACGAACGCCCGGCGCGCCACGGGCACCAGGCCCACGCCGAGCGCCGCCAGGAAGGCGTAAGAGCCCAGCGCCGGCACCAGCAGGCCCAGGCCATAGGCAGCGGCCAGGGCCAGGCCGCAGGCGGCAGTCAGCAGCACCTTGGGACCCCGCCACCAGTCCCCGGCCTCCGCCCCATGATCGTGGCTGTGGCTGTGGCTGTGGCTGTGGCCGTGGCCGTGCGGGGCCTGGCCATCCGCTTGCGCCACCGGCGCGGTTGCGGGAAAGCCCAGGGCGGCCAACTGGGCCAGCGCGCGGCCAAGGTCCAGGCCGGCATCGTGCACCAGGGTGACCGTACCGGCGGGGACCGAGACCCCCACCTCCCGCACATGGTCAAGACGCCCAAGGGCCGCGTCGATCTTCGCGGCGCAGGAGGGGCAGTCCATTCCCGTGACGTGCAGCCGGGTCCGGAGCGGATCCCGGTTCAGGCTGGTGGCGACCATCGTGCGATCCCCTGGTTCCAAGGACGCCCTGAACTTGGTGCCTACAGCAACTATAGCTTCAAGCCCTTTCTGCGACTCGTCCGCAGAAATGTCAGGCCGCGGCGCGCAGACGCTCCACCAGGGCCATCACCGCCACGCCGTCGCGCGCGCTGCAGGCCGGCGGCGCACCCTCGACAAGCTGGGTCAGCGCGGCTTCGAACGCTCCCGCCACCATGTGCGGCCGGCTTTCCGCCAGGGCAAGGCCGGTATAGCCGGCATAAAGCGGATGCGGCGCCGCGCGCCACAGCTCGAACACGTCGCCGCCATCGGCCAGCCGCACGCGTCCATGCTCAAAGATCAGGTCCAGCTCGTACAGCGTGAAGGCGCGGTGATCGGTGCCCAGCAGCATGAGGCTGGCGCCATCGGCCCAGTCCAGGCGGGCGTCCAGCGTCGGGTCGTCCAACCGCCCATCGTCGACGCGGCCCAGCAGCTGCACGCGCTGCGGCGCCCCGAACCAGGACAGGATCAGGTCCAGTGCATGGCTTGCATTGTTCGCGACCCCCTTGCCATAGCGCAGGGTGGCGCTACGCCAGGGGCCCAGCTGTCCGCCGCCGACCAGGTCCGCCATGCGCCGGGCCAGTGGGCTGAACCGGCGAAGGTAGTTGAGCGCCAGCCTGGTGCCGTGCGCCTCGGCCAGCGCCGCGATGGCCTCCGCCTCGGCCAGGGTGGGGGCCAGGGGCTTCTCGCACCAGATCCGGCCGATGCCCCGCGCCATGGCAGCCTCAATCACCGGCAGGCGCAGGTCGGGATGGGTCGCCAGGCTGATCCCGTCCAGGGGGCCGTGGTCCAGCAGGGCCCGCCAGTCGGTGAAGCGGGCCGCCACCCCGCGCGCGGCACCGCAGGCCGCCAGTCGCGCGGGATCCCGGTCGCAGATCGCGACCAGACGGACCAAGGGATTGCCGGCAATCGCCCCGGCATGGCTCAGGGCCCGGCCACGCCGCCCTTCGTCCAGGGCGGAGCCGATGGCGCCACAGCCGATCAGGCCCCAGCGCAGCGGCGTCATGGCGGGTTGCGGCGTGGCGCTGGCATGGTCCGCCACTTTCGGCACGGGCCGTGACGGCGTCCACGCTTTTCGCAATCTTGGCCAAACAGCGCTTGCCTGGGGCGCCGTCCCCGGCTGCACTGCCGGCAGTGCAGTCCACGATCCGATGAGCCATGGCCCCGCGTTTCCTGTCGTCGTTCGGCACCGCCCTTGCCGGCCTTTACCTGGCCGCCCAGCCCGCCCTGGCCCAGGAGGCGGCCCTGCCCGAACCGACGTTCACCGCCGCCTGCGGCGCCTATGCCGCCACGATCACCATTCCCGCAAGCGCCGCGCCAGAGGATGAGGACATTCGCGACGGCGATTCGCTGGTCCTGACGCGCGACCGTGCCGTCGTCTGGGCCAGCCGCGACCGTCAGGCGGACGGCGCCCTGCGCTGGACGGTGACGGCGCCGTGCCTGGAGATCCCGGGCGATCCGGCGCGCCTGCTGCTGGCCTATGAATGGTCGGGCGGCGCGCATTGCTGCATCACGCACCATGTCTTTCGGCTGGGGCAGACCCTGGGGCGCACGCATCCCTGGTTCCAGGGCAATGGCGATCCGGTGCCGCTGTTCGTGCTGGACGGGCAATTGCTGGCGCTCGGCTCGGACGATGTCCTGGCCTATTGGGGCGGCTCCTATGCCGGCTCGATCTTCCCGCCCGTGGCCGTCAGCTTCCGCTATGGCCGGCCAACGCTGGAGCGCCGCTGGCAGGTCAGTGCGGAGCCAGGCGGGCCGCCGCCGCTGGCCGCGCGCACGGACATCGTGACCCCGGTCGCACCCTTTGCCGACGAGGGGCCGCTGGCGCCCCTGGCGATCGACCGCATCCTGCCGGAACTGGTGGGCGTGCCCGACCTGCCGCCGACCCTGGGCCTGCCGGCGCTGATCGCGCAACACCGCGACGCCTGGGCCCAGGCCGACCGGACCCGCCCTGCGGATGCGCTGTTCGGCGTGTTCGGCAGCGCGGTCGGCCGCCTGGCCTGGACCGGCCATGCCGAACAGGCCTGGGCCCTGGTCAACCAGGTCCTGGCGCAGGAGGGGACGGAGGTCCAGGCCGCCCGGCAGGAATTCCTGTCGCTGTTCGTCCTGCACGCCATGCGCAGCGTGTTCTGGCGCGACCTTCTGGCGCTGAACGGGCCGGCCCTGGTCACGCCGATCCTGGACGAGGGGGAACAGGCGGTGCTGACCCGCCTGCTCCAGGACCCGACCCGGCTTGTGCCGGCAAGCCAGACCGATCCCAACCAGTTGGACGTCGGCGTCGACCTGGACCTGCAGACCCAGCCGGCGCGGCAGCTGCGCTTCATCGTGACGGTCCGCGACGCGGCGGCGGACCGCACCGACTGGGCAGTGACCGACGCGACCGGCGCCATCATCCGGAACGGCACCGCCGATGGCCGCCTGGTCAAGGTGCGCCGGCCGCCGACGCCGGACGAACTGGCCGATGCCGCGGCCGCGACGGCCGAGGCGGCGAGCGAGCCCGACAGCGACAGCGTCGTGGTCGACTATGACCCCGACGCCCCGGCCCCGCTGCCCCCTGGCGCCACCGAACTGGACTTCTCAACCCCCGATGGACCGGTCCAGGCGGTCGTCATTCCCGCCGCGGGCTGAGCGCGGCCAGCGACCGTGATCAGCCGGTGCGGAACTGGCGCGCGATGAGTGGATCGGCGGGCCAGGCGCGGCTGTGGGCGTCGTAGTCCTGGCGCAGCAGGCTCATGCGCAGGACGTCCCAGTGACGGCCATTGCGATAGACCTCGGCGCGCAGGACGCCTTCCTGTGTGAAGCCGGCCTTCACATAGGATCGCGCCGCGCGCTGGTTGCCCGCATTCACGCCCAGCCAGACCTTGTTCAGGTTCAGGATCTCGAACGCATAGCCGCACAGCAGCTGGCAGATCTCCGTGCCGATGCCCCCGCCCCAATAGCCGCGCTCGCCGATCAGGATGCGGAACTCGGCATGGCGGGGCACCCATTGCAGGCCATGCAGCCCGGCAATGCCGACCGCCCGGCCACTGTCTCGCGCCACGATGGCCAGTTCGATGTCGCCACTGGCCTGCATCGCGTCGAACGCCTGGGCCATCGCGGCCTGGGTCGGCGGCAGTGTCCCCCGCACCAGGTAGCGCACCACCTCCCGGTCCGAAACCCAGGCCGGCATCGCCTCCTCGTAGTCGGCACGGGCGACAGGGCGCAGCACGACGCGCGTGCCTTCGATGAAGGGCGCGGTCATGGGCTTTCCCCGATGCTGGCCTTCCAGGCCTTGTACTCGATGTTCCGGGCGGCCTGGGCGAAGCCGTCGGCCAGGTGAGGCTCATCCCGCAGCAGGGCGACGAGTTCGCCCAGGGACGGCCCGGCGCCCCGCTCCACGAGGCGCCGCACGATGGCGCGGGCGGCCTCCAGGTCGGCCGGATAGTCGACCGTCAGGTGCAGGCTGGACAGGTCCTGCGGCCAGTCCTCGGCGGCGATGCGCACGTCCGGCTGCCGCCGCACCCATTCGAAGGGGAATTCCCGCAGGCGCGGATCGGCCGCGGTTGCCGTGATCAGCCGTTCCAGCAGGTCCAGGCGATAGACCTCGGCATCCAGGCCAGGGGGATAGGTGCGCCGGCCCGGCAGCGCGTTGCAGGCCCAGTCCGCCCGGCCGGACACGACATGGTCGACCAGGATGCCGACCACCGCCGGATCGATCAGCGGGCAGTCGCCCCAGACCCGCACGACGATGCTGGCGCCCAGGGCATGCGCGGCGCCCGCCAGGCGCTCGGCGATGTCGTCGACCGGCCCACGATGACAAGCGATGCCGGCATCGGCGGCGGCCTGCGCCAGGGGATCGTCGCTGCCCTCCGTCGTCGTCGCGATGGCGACGCGGTCCACGCCCGGCGCGCACGCCAGGCGGTCGGCGATGAACAGGGCCATCGGCCGGCCCTCGATCGGGGCCAGCACCTTGTTGGGCAGGCGGCTGGAGCCGCAGCGCGCCTGGACCAGGCCCAGCACGGTCATGGCGTCAGGACTGCGGTTCGAGATGGCGGCGATCCAGGCCCAGGGCCGCGATGAAGCGCGCTGTATGGTCGACCGGGGCCAGCCGCGGCGGGGCCTGGCGGCGGGCCAGCGCGCCGCGCACGGCACCGTCCACCAAGGCGGGGTCGACCACGACCTGGATGCCAGGGCGCCCATCCGTCAGGTCGCTGGGGCGCAGGCGGCCCGGCTGCACGGCGACCACCGGCCGGCCCAGCAGTGCCGCCTCCAGCAGCAGCATGGAATGCATGCCCAGGACAAGGTCGGCCCCGGCGACCAGGGCCAGACGGTCCTGGTCGGTGATGCCGGTGCTCAGCCCCGGCACGACGGGCGCCGCCGGCACCTGCCCGGCGGCGACCTGGATGGGGTGGCGCTTCAGCACCAGGTGAACGCGGGCGTCCAGCCGGCCCAGCGCCTGCGCCGCCAGGTCCAGGGCCTGCGCCTCGTCATAGCCGGCCACGGCGCGGAAGGCGGCGGCATCGGGCACCGGCTCGCAGATCCACGTGGCCAGGAACTCGCGGTCAGCCGGCAGGCAGGCGGCGCGCGCGGCAGCACCGTCCGGCTGGGCCTGGCGCAGCACGTCATAGGCCGGCGTGCCGGCCACGATCACGCGCTCGAACGGGCAGCCCAGGCGCACCATGCGCATCGCCGCCACCTGGTCGACCACGGCGACATAGGCGGGCATGGTGCGAAAGCCGTCGAACCGTTCCGCGTAGTTGGACCATTGCTCCACATGAGCGATGCCGGGGCAGCCATGGTCGCGGGCCCACGCCCACCACGCGCCGTCATCCTCCACCGCCAGCGACGTGCCCGTCAGGATGAAGGCGGGATCGAGGGTTTCCAGCGTGGCGCGGGCATCGGCGAACGAGCGCACGATGTGGGCCGACGCGTCGCCCAGACCGCCACGGGCGGAGGGGTAGGCGAACAGGGCGGCGTCCAGGCGCTGCGCCACCGGCGCCAGGGCGGCGGCGGAACCCGCCTGGCGCACCATGACGACACCGCGCCGCGGCCCGCCGCTGCGTCGCCGCCGGCCACGGGGGGACGGAACGCTCAGGCTGCGACCGGCGTCGGGCATACGGTGTCGCGCAACTCGGCGATGCGGTCCGACACCTTGTGGATCGCGCGCACCAGGTCGTCGATGTCGTCGGGCGTCAGGGGATCGCGGATCAGCGCGCTCAGCATCAGGTCGGACCGCCACGTGCGCTCGGCCACCGGGCACAGGCCCGGCTCATACGAGACGGAGCCCGCCGCCTGGTCGAAGGGAAAGCCGCGGCTGCCCAGCGCCCGGCGCTTCTGATAGACGGGATTGAGGTAGAGCGGCCGGACATAGCCCCCGGTCAGTGCCACATCGTCGCTGGACGCGGGCGGCGGCAATTCGGCGCAGACCGCCTCGATGAAGCGCTGGCGCGGCACGCCGGTCGCCCCTTCGTCATAGCGGATCGGGTAGCAGTACCAGGAATGCTGGCTGTCGGGACGCACCCAGGCGGGCGTCAGGCCCGGCACCCCGGCCAGGCCCTGTGTCAGCCGCGCGGCCAGGGCCTGGCGCTGCGCCACGATGGGCGCCAGGCGATCCAGCTGGGCCAGGCCGATGGCCGCCTGAAGCTCGGTCAGGCGGTAATTGCCGCCGATCAGGTTGGCCGGATCCTCCAGCCCGTGGCTTTCCAGCACATTCTCGCCATGATTGCGGATCAGCTGGCAGCGCTCGGCCAGGACGGGATCGTTCGTCACGATCATGCCGCCTTCGCCGGTATGGATATGCTTGTGATAGTTGAGGCTGAAGCCGCCAAGGCCGTGCCACGCCCCGACCAGGCGGCCGTGCAGGGTGGTGCCCGGCGCCTGCGCCGCATCCTCGATCAGGACCAGGCCATGGCGGCGCGCGATCGCCACCAGGGCGTCCAGGTCAGCCGCGCCGCCGAACAGGTGGGCCACCATGATGGCGCGGGTGCGCGGCGTCACCAGCGCCTCCACCTTCGCCGGGTCCAGGCAGAAGCCATCCGGCTCGATATCGGCGAAGACCGGCACGCCGCCATAGAACAGGATCGACGTGGCGCTGGCCGACATCGTCGTCGGCGTGCAGATCACCTCGTCCCCCGGCTCGATCCCCGCCGCGCCGATGCAGGTCATCAGGCCCGAGGTCCAGGAATTGACGCTGACCGCATGGTCATAGCCGAACAGGTCCGCCCAGGCGCCCTCGAAGGCGCGGACCCGCGGGCCACCCAGGAAATAGGGACCGGGGCCACCGATGAAGGCCGACAGGACGCCGCTGTCCAGCACCGCCATCGCGGCATCGCGCTCGGCGGTCCCCATGGTCCGGCGCGGCGCAAAGGGATGGGAGCGGACCGGCGTGCCGCCCAGCAAGGCCAGTCCCATCATGTGCGGCAGGTCCATGGACGGCGGTCGATGACGTGGCGCATTGCTCGGCCTCCAGGTCGCTTCACGCGTTCCAGCGGAACGCGTGCGGTCCGACAGCGCTCCACCCGCCGGTCAGCACCGGCGACGGAACGCTCGGCCCAAGTCAGCCACCGGAGTGGTTAATACAGCATTTATGGCGCGCCCGCATTCCGCGACGCTCAGATGGTGCGGTTCAACGCGAACGAGGCGCCGCCCGCGTTCGCCGTGCGCACGGTGCCGTTGCGGCCATAGCCCAGCACCGGCTGGCTGCGGGTGACGACCTCGCGGCCGATGGCCTGGATCACGCCGTCGGTCACCTGGGTCAGCGCCTTCAGCTTGCGGCCCTGCTCGGCCAGCAGCTCGGTGAAGCGCAGGGTCAGCGACTTCAACTCGGCCGCAACGCCCGGCTCGCGAACCAGCGGTGTGCGGTCCTGCTTCAGGGCCTGGGTCTCGCGCTGGTAGATCGCGGCCAGCTTGGCCTTCTCCTCGATCAGCGGCTGCAGGTCGCGCGGCCGGCGCTGGCTCATCATTTCCAGTTCGCGGTTGAGAAGGTCGATCAGCCGCTTCGTCAGCGTGACCAGGTCGCTCAGGCTCAGGGTCATCATGGGCTCAGGCCTCCTGCATCGTCATCATCGCGCGCGCAACCGGCACCGCCAGGCCCAGCCCACCGCGCTGCGTCATCTCCTTGGCGTAGGAATCGAGCAGCATCGAGCGGAAGGCCTGCTCCCCCGGCCCGCCGCCGGTCAGGCCGTCGGTCGCGATCCCGTCCCACATCGGGGCCAGCATCTGGCCCAGCATCATCTGCTCGAACTCCACGGCCGCCTTTTGCACCTTGGGCGGAAAGGGCTGCAGCGAGGTGCCCATGTACTGGGCGGGAATGACCTTGGGGGCGCTGAGGCCCAGCGTGCCGGCAACCATCACATCACCTGGATTTCGGCCTGAAGGGCACCGGCCGCCTTGATCGCCTCGAGGATCGAGATCATGTCGCGCGGGCCGATGCCCAGCGCATTGAGCGCGTCGACCAGGTCGCCCAGACTGACCCCCGGCCGCAGCACCGCCAGCTTGCGGTCGCCGTCCTCGCTCACCTGGACGTCGGTGCGCGGCACCACGGTCGTCTGGCCGTCCGAGAACGGCGCCGGCTGCGACACCTGGGGCGTCTCGGTCACCCGGATCGTCAGGTTGCCCTGCGCGATCGCCACTTCGCTGATGCGGACGTCGGCGCCCATAACGATGATGCCCGACGTCTCGTCGATGGTGACGCGGGCCATCTGGTCCGGGTTGACCTGCAACTGCTCGACCGCCGTCACCAGGCCCACCAGGTTGCCGGCATAGGACGGCGGCACCTGCATCTGCACGGTCGATGGGTCCAGGGCGGCCGCGATCGGCGTCCGGGCAAAGGCATTGATCGCCTGCGCGATGCGGGTGGCGGTCGTGAAATCGGGATTGCGCAGGTTGATCTTCAAGGCTGTCTGGTCAGCGAAGACGAAACCGGTCTCCCGCTCGATCGTGGCCCCGGCAGAAATGCGGCCCGTGGTCGGCACGCCGCGCGTGACGCTGGAGGCCGCGCCCTGTGCCTTGAACCCGGCGACGGAGATCGCTCCTTGCGCCACGGCATAGACCTCGCCATCCGCGCCCAGCAGCGGCGTCACCAGCAGGGTCCCGCCCAGCAGGTTGCTGGCGTCGCCCAGGGTCGAGACCGAGACGTCGATGCGGGCCCCCTGGCGGCCAAAGGCGGGCAGGCTGGCCGTGACCATGACCGCCGCCACGTTGTCGGTCTTCATCGCGGTGCCGCGCACGGCGACGCCCAGGCGCTCCAGCATCGCTTCCAGGCTCTGCTTGGTGAAGGGGGCGTTGCGCAGCGAATCGCCCGTGCCGTCAAGGCCTACCACCAGGCCATAGCCGACCAGCTGGTTCTCGCGCACGCTCTCGAAATCGGCGATGTCCTTGATGCGCGACAGGGCGGCCGCCGGACGCGCCAGGGCCAGGCATAGCGGCAGGGCCAGAAGCAGGGCGACCAGGGCCAGGCGAGAACTGAGACGCATCGCAACCACCGTTCCGTTGGGCTTGGCCGCACCGTTCTGGCGGGCCTGATCCTCGGCCGGGGTCAGCAAGGTGCGTGCCAGCGGTGGCGGGCCAGGGTTTCCGGGCTCCTTGGACACGGCGGGGGTCCCGGCGGGGACAATGGCCCGGCAAGGCTGGCCCCCTGCCCGGCAGAAATTTCCCCCAGGTCCGCCCTGCATTTGCGCTATGGTCTGGGCATGAAGGTCGAAGGTCCCGGGCGAGTCGCCGGTCCCCAGCCCAACCGCAAGGCGGGCAAGGCAGCCGACGGCGACAAGTTCACGATCGAGCAGCAGGCGGACGAACCGGCCACGGCCGGGGTCACCGGCGCACGCGCGCCGGTTGGACTGAACGCGCTCATCGGCCTTCAGGAAGTGCCGGACCCGCGCACCCGCCGCGCCCGCACCCTGCGCGAGGCGGACGACCTTCTCGACCGGCTTGAGGAATTGCGGCACGGGCTGCTGCTGGGCCATATCCCGCAGGAGCGGCTGCAGCAGTTGCTGGCCACGATCAGCCGCCGGCGCGAGGCGATCGACGATCCGCGCCTGGCCGAACTGATGGACGATATCGTGCTGCGCGCGTCGGTCGAGCTGGCAAAGCTTGGAATCGGCTGATATTCGCCTTGAAGGCTTTGGTTTCGTTGAGTAATGTCCGCGCCGTCTTCGGGACTGGGATAGGCGTGTCGGGGATGGTTGGATGACAACAGTGCTTCAGTCCCCCTACCGGCCGTCAGATGACGAGCCGTTCATGAACCCTCGCCAGCTTGAGTATTTCAGGCAGAAGCTGCTGGCCTGGCGTGAGGAGATCCTGAAGGAGAGCCAGGAAACCCTGGTCCACCTGCAGGAAGATACGATTCAGGAGCCCGATATCGCCGACCGCGCGTCGACCGAATCGGAACGCGCACTGGAACTCCGCACCCGGGACCGCCAGCGCAAGTTGATCGGCAAGATCGACTCGGCCCTGCGGCGGATCCAGGACGGCTCCTATGGCTATTGCGAGGAGACGGGCGAGCCGATCAGCCTGAAGCGGCTGGACGCGCGACCGATCGCCACGCTCTCGATCGAAGCGCAGGAGCGGCACGAGCGCCGCGAACGCACCTACCGCGAGGAATAGGCCGCGAGGAATAGGCCCTGCCGGCGGGCTGCGCCGCGCGGCCTCAGCCGCCGCAGAGCAGGCCGCCGTCGACGACCAGTTCCGCGCCGGTGACATAGCTCGCCTCGTCCGAGATCAGGAACAGGCAGGCCTTGGCGATCTCCTCCGGCTGCCCCACGCGGGCCATGGGGATCCGCCGCAGGAATGCGGCCAGCGGCTTGTCCGGGCCCGCCCCCTTGCCCAGAACCTCCATCGTCGCGTCCAGTGCCGGTGTCTGGATCGTTCCGGGCGTCACCACGTTGACCCGGATGCCCTGCGGCGCCAGTTCCGCCGCGGCCGAGCGGCTGGTTGAGATCATCGCCGCCTTGGCCGCGGCGTAACCGATATTGCCGGGCGCCGGGCCATGGGCGGCGGCGCTGGACAGGTTGACGATGGCGCCACCGGCGTCCATCGCCGGAACGGCCGCCTTCATGCCCAGGAAGACCCCGGTGGAGGTCACGGCGAAACTGCGCTCCCAGCCCTTCTGGGTCATGCTGGCGAACGTGCCGGCGCGTCCGGAATAGGTGGCATTGACCAGGCCGTCCAGGCGGCCGCCCTCCCGCACCGCCAGGGCGACCGCTTGGTTCCACGACTCCTCCACACCCGCGTCCAGGGACGCGTGGCAGGCGCGCCCGCCGGCGGCGCGGATGGCCTCGACAAGGGCGGTGCTGCGCTCGAGCGCCGGATCGCCGCAGACGACCAGGGCCCCCTCGGCCGCGAAGACCGTGCAGATCGCGCTGCCGATGCCGCCCGCGCCGCCCGCCACCAGGACGGTGCGCCCCGCCAGCCGACCGCGGCCGCCGCCGGCCGCCGGACCCGTGCTCACCTGCGCCATTGCCTCATCCTCATCATTCTACCGTTCGGTCGGTATATGATATTCCGCGTGATGTGGGCCATGTCAACTTGGCGGGCGCCGGGCGAGAGCGGTTTCACTCGCAGCCGCGCGCATGCTAAATGCGAGGCCTGGACACGACGTCCGAAGGGCCCGCCGAAGTGGCCCGGCGGCTGGTCGCCCGGCGCCCGGCCCGCGTTGCCATGGCCGGCGGGGACGGTCCGGGACAGAGTTATTGGGCAGGCGCCGGTGCCGGGGGGCTCCGCCAGTCGAGGGGTTGCTGCGTGGCAAGATTCGGGTTCGGATTCATCGCTGCCCTGGCCGGTGCGGGGTTGCCTCCGGCAGCGCGCCGCATGCGCAACCTGGCGGCCGGCCTGCTGGCCGTGGCAGGCGCAACACTGGCCGCAGCGCCCGCGCAGGCCCAGTCCGCCAGCGACCTGATCCCGCCCGACCTGATGCGCATGCTGGAGTCGCGGGGTACGCCCTCGCTGCCCGGTTCCGGCAGCGCCGGCGGCACGCTGTCGCCCTCGACCACGACGATCGACCCGGTCATGCCGTCGCTGCGGCGTCCGCCGTCGCGCCTGGAGCAGCAGTATTCGCAGCGTGCCGGCCAGCAGCTGCTGCTGTTCGGCTATGACGCGTTCGGCGTTGCCCGGCCCCTGACCGACGTGGTCAGCGGCGGCGTGCAGGACAGCTACGTGCTGGGCATCGGCGACGCGCTGGTGGTCAACCTGCGCGGCGAGCAGAGCGCCCGGCTGGACGTCACGGTCGACCGCGAGGGCAATGTCGTGCTGCCCGACCTGGCGCCGATCCCCGCCGCGGGCCGCTCCTTCGGCGAGTTCCGCCAGGCGCTGGCCGACGAAGTGGCGCGCATCCGCCAGGGCGCCACGGCCTATGTCTCGCTGAGCCAGACGCGCCAGCTGAGCCTTCTGGTCCTGGGGGCCGTCGCCTCCCCCGGCACGATCCGGCCCACGGCCTTTGCCTCCGTTGTCGATGCCCTGGCGCTGGCCGGCGGCATCCTGCCGGAGGGGACCTTGCGCAACATCGCCATCGCGCGCGGCCAGTCGGTGGTCCCGGTCGACCTCTATGGCCTGCTGGCCGCGACGAGCGATCCCGTGCCCCTGGGACTGGTGGAGGGCGACCGCATCGTGGTGCCGCCCATCGGCGCAACCGTCGCCGTGGCAGGCGAGGTGAAGCGTCCCGGCATCTATGAGCTTGCTCCGGGCCAGGACTCGATGACCCTGGGCAGCCTGGTGGAGATGGCCGGCGGGGGCCTGACCCGCAGCCGCTACCGCTACGAGGTCCTGCGCATCCGCGGCGACGGCCGCACCGAGCTGCAGCGCATCGGCAGCCTGGACGAGGCGATCCTGCGCGATGGCGAGATCCTGTTCGTGCGGCCCTCCGTCGACGACACGGTCAGCCGCGTCACCCTGGTCGGCGCGGTCAAGATCCCGGGCGAGTACTCGCTGGCCTCCTCTCGCTCCATGCGCGGCCTGATCCGCGACCTGCGCGACCTGGATGCCAACCCGTACCTGCCCATGGCCGTGATCGAACGGCCGGACCCGGCAACGGGCGTGGGGCGCTACATCCCCGTGGACCTGCGCGCGGTGTTTTCTGGCGGTGCCAATGTCACGCTGAAGGATCGTGACCGCGTCATCGTCCTGTCGCTGGCCGATGTCGAGTTCCTGAGCTCGCGCATGGTGCTTGAAGCGCTGCAGCTGAAGGGGGCGCAGCCCAACCACCTGGCGCAGGAGGTCCAGACCAACCTGGCGCTGCAACGCGCCCGCGAATCGGGCCTGCTGCAGGGCGGCGCCGATGTCGACCTGGCGCTGGGGGCTGGCAGCCTGGCCGGACAGTCCCTGGCCCAGGGCCAAGCGCAGGGGCAAGGGCAAGGGCAGGCGACCAGCCAGACCCCCGGCATCGATGCCTATGGCCGCCTGGTGGGCGTCGCCCCATCCCTGACCGACAGCACGGTGTCGGGTGTGGGCTCCACGATCCTGAACCAGCAGTCCTCGCTCGAGGACCAGCGGGCCATCGGCGCCCTGGGCCCGGTGGCACCCTCGGCCCTGTCGCCGGCCGCCGCCGCCTGCCAGGGCGTCGCGTTCCTGGCGCGCAATGTCCGCAGCCGGCCGCAGGGCAGCCTGGACATGGGCCAGCTGGCGGTCGCCGCCAGCAGCCTGGGCCAGATCGACCTGCCCTGCCCCACGATCTTCATGCAGCAGCCCGCGCTGCTGACCTACCTGATGGAGCACTCGGTCCTGGTGCGCGGTGCCGTGCTGCGTCCCGGCATCTACCCCATCGCCAGCGAAGCTGCGGTCCAGGGCGCGGTCGAGATTGCCCGCGGCGGCGTCGCCGCCGGCGGCGCGGCGGGAGTCGAGGTGTTGGAGGCCGGCGGCCGCAACATGTCGCTGGCCAGCGTGGACCCCAGCGGGGTCGTCCATGTCGTGCAGGAATCGGTGACGCTGGTGGGCAGCGTGCTCTATCCCGGCTCGCGCCCCCTGCAATCGGCGCAGACCGTGCGGGCGCTGATCGGCGATCCGCGCCTGTTGAAGGAGGGCACCTACCTGCCGCTGGGCCTGCTGCTGCGCCGCAGCGCCGCCGGCGACCGGTCGGTGACGCCGATCCCGCTGGGTCGCGTGCTCAGCGGCCGGGTCGACTTCCGCCTGCAACCCGGCGACATCGTCAAGATCTTCAATGGCGAGGAAGTCCGCGCCCTGCTCTCGACGCAGGCCGCCGGCGCCGGGACGACGGGTGGCCAGGTCATGGCCTCGGCCGACGCCGCGGGCGCCATGGCCGTGGGGCCGATGGCGGGTGCTGGGGGCGGTCCCCTGGGCGGCGGGCCGGGGGGTGGGGGCGATGGCGGGGTGACGCCGGGCGACCTGGTCGACCCCCTGGTCCTGGGCGGCATCCTGGCCAGCTATGCCGTCGAGATCTCGGGCGAGGTCCGCCTGCCTGGGCGCTATCCCCTGGTGCCCGGCACCAGCGTGGACGAACTGGTCCAGGCGGCGGGCGGCTTTGCCGCCTCGGCCGACCTGGCGCGGGTCGAAGTGACGCGCTTCGTGCGCGATCCGCAGACCAACACGCTGGAAAGCCGGCGCGAACTGATCGACTTCCGGCCCGGCGGGCTGGAGCGTATCCTGCTGTCGTCCTCCGACCTTGTCATGGTGCCGGCGGTGGCGACCGACCGCGGCGCCGGCTCGATCGAGATCGCGGGCGAGGTGGTGCGGCCCGGGCGCTTCAGCTTCGTGCGCGGCGAGCGGCTGTCGTCCGTCCTGGCCCGCGCCGGCGGCCTGACCGACGTTGCCTATCCCTATGGCGCGGTCTTCCAGCGCCGCTCGGCCCAGCAGTTCGAGCGCCAGGCGCGCGAGCGCTCGGCCCAGGACATCAACCGTTCCCTGGCCCAGGCGATGACCGAGTCGAGCGCCCGGAGCAAGGACCAGCAATTGTCGCCCGAGCAGATCAACGTCGTGCGCAACCTGGCCAACGACCTGCGCCAGGCGCCGGTGCTGGGACGCATCGTGGTCGAGGTCGACCCCCGCGTCCTGGCGGCGCGCCCCGACCTCGACATCCTCGTCGAGGAGGGGGACACCGTCTTCATCCCCCGCCGGCCGACCAACGTCACCGTCTCGGGCGAGGTGCTGAACGCGGGCTCGCTGCCGTTCCGGCCCGAATGGGCGGTCGACGACTATATCGAGGCAGCGGGCGGCCTGAACCGCTCGGCCGACGACGGCCGCATCTTCATCCTGATGCCGAACGGTCTGGCGCGGCCCGAGAACCGCTCGATGTGGAGCACCTCGTCCGTGCCGATCCCGCCGGGCGCCACGATCATCGTGCCGCTGGATCCGGCGCCGTTCGACTTCCTGCAGTCGGTGCGCGACGTCAGCACGGTCCTCGGCCAGATCGCGGTGACCGCTGCCTCGCTCAGCGTGATCTCGACCCGCGGCGACTAGGGCGCTGGTCCCTGCCCCGGCGCCATGCGCGCCGGGGCAGCCGACGCAAAGACGGGCTTCGCGACAGCGCCGGATGCGCAGTCGCCCTGGGCAAAGCCCGGACGCGGCACGACTGTCTGCGCCATTGCAATGATTGGGGAACACGGCCCGCCTTCAGCGGGCTGATGGTGCTGCCGGACAGGATTGAACTGTCGACCTCTCCCTTACCAAGGGAGTGCTCTACCACTGAGCTACGGCAGCGCCGGGACCGGGTGGGGCGTCAGACGCCGCCGGTTCGGACAGGCGGCGGAAACTGCCATAGGCGGCAGGCCATGGCAAGCGCCGCGGCGCGCCCGAATGTCACGGCCGGGCCTCAGCCCCCGGCCGGGCCGGGGAAGCTGAGCGAGACATGGCACAGCGAGGGATCCTCCACGTCGCCCACGATCCGGAAGCCCAGTTCCTCCGCCAGCTTCAGCATGCCCGTGTTCTCGCGCAGGACCTCGCCATACACCTCGCGGATGCCGCGCGCCTTCGCATAGTCCAGGATCTTCTGCATCAGCAGCGTGCCCAGGCCGCGTCCCGCCATGTCGCTGCGCACCAGCACGGCATATTCCGCCCGCTCGTTGTCGGGATCGGCCACGATGCGGACCGACCCCAGCCATTCCGCCTGGCCCGGCAGGCCGTCACGTACCACGACCAGCGCCATCTCGCGGTCATAGTCGATCTGGGTCAGGCGGGCGGCGAGGCGCAGCGACAGCTCCTTCATCGCCGAGAAGAAGCGCAGGCGCACATGCTCCGGCTTGACCTTGGCAAAGCCGGCATTCATCGCCGTGGCATCCTCGGGCACGATCGGGCGCAGCAGCGCGCGGCTGCCGTCGGCAAGCTGGATCTCCTCCTCCAGCTCCTTGGGATAGGGGCGGATCGCCAGGCGGCGGCCGCGCGGCAGGCGCGGCGGCGCCAGGCGAATGCGGGCGTCCAGCACGATCACGCCGTGCTCGTCGACCAGCAGGGGATTGACCTCCAGCTCCGCGATCTCGGGCAGGTCGGTGACCATCTGCGCCACCTTGACCAGGGTCAGCGCGACCTGCTGCAGGTCCGCCTCCGGCTTGCCCGGATAGGCGGCCAGCAGGCGGGCCACGCGCGTCTGGGCGATGCAGTCGCGCGCCAGCATCATGTTGAGCGGCGGCAGGCACAGCGCCCGGTCGCCGATCACCTCCACCGCCGTGCCGCCATGGCCAAAGACGATGGCGGGACCGAACACGGGATCGTCGATCATGCCCACCAGGCATTCGACGCCGTTGGCGCGCTCGACCATCGGCTCGACCGTGAAGCCCTCCAGCACGGCCTCCGGCGCGTTGGCGGCGACCCGCTTCAGCATGTCGCGTGCCGCCCGGCGCACCTCGAACGGGCCCACCAGGCCCAGCGCCACGCCGCCACTCGCCCGCTTGTGCATGACGTCCCGGCTGCGGATCTTCAGCGCCACCGGCCGGCCCAGGCGCGCCTGCTCGCGCGCCGCCGCGTCCGCATTGCGCACGGCGGCGACCGGGTTGGTCGGGATGCGGTAGCAGTCCAGCAGCGCCGTGGCATCCGCCCCGCCCAGCCAGGTGCGTCCCTGGGCCATGGCCTCCGCCACCAGGGCCTGGGCCGCGTGCAGGTCAGGCGCGAACGCCTCTGGAATCGACGGCGGCGCCTGCAGCAGCAGATCCTGCGCCCGCCGGTGTGCCGCCAGGTGGAGAAAGCCGCGCACCGACTCGGTCGGCGTCTCGAAGCTGGGAATGCCCCGGGCGGCGAAGCGGGCGCGTGCCTCCCCCGAACTTGCGGCGCCAAGCCAGCAGGTCAGCAGGCGCGGATGACGCACGCCCTCCCACGCCGCGATGATCGCCTCCGCCGCGTCCGTCGGCTGCGCCAGGAGCGAGGGCGCATTGAGCACCAGCACGGCATCCACCCCGCGGTCGGCCGCAACCAGGCGCGCGGCCTGGGCATAAAGCGCGGGCGTCGCATCGTTGCCCAGGTCGACCGGGTTGGTCGTGCCCCGCATGCCCGGCAGGGCCGCCAGCGCAGCCTGCGTCGCCTGGGACAGCGCGGCCAGGGTGCCGCCCAGGCTCAGCAGGGCATCCGCGGCCAGCACGCCCGTCCCGCCGCCATTGGACAGAATGGCCAGGCGGTTTCCAGCCGGCGCCGGGCCCAGCGCCACCGTCCCCAGCGATTCCAGCAGCTCGGCCATGTTGCGCACCTGCAGGATGCCGGCCCGTTGCAAGGCGGCGTCGAAGACGGCGGCATGGCCCACCATGCGCCGGCTGTGCGTGGCGGCGGCGGCCAGGGCCTGGCCGTCGCGGCCTGCCTTGATCGCCACCACCGGCTTCACCCGCGCGGCGGCGCGGGCGGCCGACATGAACTTGCGGGCCGGATCGGCCGCGTGCAGGTGCAGGAGGATGACGTCGGTCGCGCGGTCGACGGCCAGCCAGTCAAGCACGTCGCCGATGTCCACATCCAGGCTCTCGCCCAGGGCCAGCGCGGTCGAAAAGCCGATGCCGCGCGCCTCCGCCCAGTCCAGGACTGAACCGAGTACCGAATTGGCCTGCACGACCAGGGCGACCCGCCCCTTGCGCACCGGCCGACCCAACAGCGAGACCTCCAGCCCCGCGGCCGGCACCATCAGGCCCAGGCTGTTGGGGCCCAGCAGCCGCACCAGGTTGGGCCGTGCCGCGTCGAGCAGGGCCTGGCGCAGGCCCTCCGCCCCCTCGATCGCGGGCGCCTGTTCCGACAACAGCATGACGCCGCGCGTCCCGGCCGCGCCCAGGGCGGCGATCTCGCCCGGCGCCGCCTCCAGGCTGGTGCTCAGGACGGCAAGGTCGGGCGCGGTCGCCAGGTCGCCGGCGCGGGCCGCGCGGGGCCCCTGGAAGCGCTGCGCCACGGCATCGCCGACCAGGGTCGGCGGGCCGATCAGGGCGGCGCTGCGGGGCCGGAACAGGCCGTCGAGGTTGCGTACCGTCATGCCATGGACCTGGGGCGAGCGAACCGGGCCGCCGATCCTGCCACAGCTGGACGCGGATACGAGCCCCGCCGTCCGCCCCATCGCGTGCAACGTGTTGCGCGCTGCACCATGACGATTCCTCAGCGGAACGCGGAGACACGCTCCACATCCCATTGCCGCGACAGGCGGTCTCAGATTTCACAGGCAAAGTGTTGAAACTGCTATCTTCTGTCGCAGGATCGCGGGGACGCGAAAAAACCGCTTGGCAATTTTGCGCCGCGGCGGCTAATTTTGCAGCGCGGCAACGTTGCTGTTTCAGTGATGGTGCCGCTGCCCTTCCTGGGCGTTTCCTCCCTAGACTTGGGCCGCTTGCAAAAGCGGCCCCTTTTTTTGCCCGCGCAGGCACAGCGGGTTCGGGAGGGAGAGGCTGCCGGTTCAGGCGCCCCGGCGCAGCGTCTTCTGCATGAAGACCGTGTCCAGCCAGCGACCGCGCTTCAGCCCGACATTGCGCAAGGTGCCCACGGGCACGAAGCCCAGCGCCGCGTGCAGGCGGATCGAGCCGAGATTGCCGGAGTCGCCGATCACCGCGATCACTTCGGCCAGGCCCTGGCGCTCCAGCTGCTCCAGCAGCGCGGCGAGCAGGCGGCGGCCGACACCCCGGCCCATCGCGTCCGGCGCCATGTAAATCGAATCCTCGACCGTGAAGCGGTAGGCGCTGCGCGCGCGATAGGGCGCGGCATAGGCATAGCCCAGGACGCGGCCCGCAGCCTCCGCCACCAGCCAGGGCATGCCGGCTGCGGCCACGGCCGCCAGGCGGCGCGCCATCTCGGCCTCGTCCGGCGGCTCCTCCTCGAACGAGCCGAAGCCCTCGCGCACGTGATGGCCATAGATCGCGGCCAGTGCCGGCACGTCCTGCGGCCCGGCCGGCCGGATCGACGCACCCTCTGCCGTCGCCCCGCTCACGCCAACGCCGTCACGGTCGCAGTGCGGCCAGGGTCAGGCCGCCCAGATCCTCCACCAGGTGGCGCATGTCGGCCGCAAGGCCGGGCAGCCCGCCAGAGCGCTCGATGCGCTCCTCGTCCATGTAGAGCGCGCGGTTGACCTCGATCTGCAGGGCATGGACCCCCTCGCCAGGCCGGCCGTAATTGTGGGTGATGTAGCCCCCGGCATAGGGATCGTTGCGCGCCACGGCGTAACCCATGGCCCGCAGGCAGGCCGCGGCCCGCTCCATCAGCGCCGGCGCGCACGATGCGCCCCAGCGGTCGCCCAGGACCATGTCGGGCCGGCCCAGCCCCGCATCGCGCTCGGCCGGCCCTGCGACCGACGGCATGGAATGGCAATCGATCAGGACGGCAAAGCCGAAGGCAGCGCGCGTCTCGGCGAGCAGGCCGGCCAGCGCCTCGTGATAGGGCCTGTAGCATTGCCCGATGCGGCTCTCCGCCTCGGCAAAGCTCAGCTTGGTGCGATAGATCTCGGCACCATCCGCGACCACGCGGGCGATCGTGCCCAGACCGCCGGCCACGCGGATCGAGCGTGTGTTGGCATGGGTCGGCAGGCTGTCCGCGAACATGCCGGGGTCCAGCTCATAGGGCTCGCGATTGGGATCCAGGTAGGCGCGCGGGAACAGCGCCCGCAACAGGGGCGCCCCGCATGCCGGCGCGGCGCCGAACACCTCGTCCACGAAGCTGTCCTCCGACCGGCGCAGGGTCAGGGGATCGAGCTTGGACGCGGCCAGGAAGGCTGCCGGATAGTCCGTCCCGCTATGGGGCGAGGAATAGACAAAGGGCAGCGTCTGGCACGCCGGCCGCACGATCTCCAATGGCGGCGTGGCCGGCCAGGGCGAGGCCGCGTCGCCGGCCGGCGGGGCGGCGGCCCTGCTGCCGGATGGGGTGCCGGCGCGGGACGCCGGGCCGTTTCTTCCTGGATTTTGGGGCCGGGCGGACAAGGACTTGGGCGATTTCTGGACGGTGTCGAGACAGAAGAACAAGGATAGCACGACCTTTGCCGGGGGAATGAAGTCCCGCGTCGGCGCCGCCGTCTCCTCCCTTACCACATGCGCTGCCGCGTCGCGGGGGCCGCTCCGTTTCCCGCAACAATCGGGGTTGCGCGGCGGTGCGATCTGCCCTAATTCTCCCGGCCTGCGACCCGGGCGCGTAGCTCAGTGGGAGAGCACCACGTTGACATCGTGGGGGTCGCTGGTTCAATCCCAGCCGCGCCCACCATCCAGCCCCGCAGAAACCCTGGGGTTTCGCCTATGGCTGGATGGTGACAGAGCCCCGAAGGGCATCGCAGGACTTACATCCGAATCGTGCGGCCGGTGACGTCGAGCGGACGCTCGCGCCCCGTTCCTCCATCGTCTTCCGTCCCCGTTCTCGCATCCGCATACCGCCGGTATTGTGCCGGAACAGGTGATGGAGGATAGTCGTGGGGAATGCGCACGGGTGGTCCGCACCGCGCGACCCGTGTGCTGCCATCGCCGGTGCGCAGTTCCGGCGATGACGATCAACAAGAAGCGGACGTGCTGCTTCCGGCAGCGGAGGAGAGCGATTTGGAACACTTGGCTGATCTGGTCATCCGGGGCGGGACCATTTTCGACGGCACTGGCGGGGAACCGTTCGTGGCCGATATCGCGATCACGGGCGGCCGGATCGTCACCGTGGGCACCGTGAGCGGCACCGGCCGCGAGGAGATCGACGCGACCGGCAAGATGGTGACGCCCGGTTTCATCGACGTGCACACCCACTATGACGGCCAGCTGATCTGGGCGAGCCACATGTCGCCCTCGTCGGCGCACGGCGTGACCACGGTCGTCACCGGCAATTGCGGAGTGGGCTTTGCCCCCTGCCGGCCAGAGGATCACACGCGCCTGATCAAGCTGCTCGAAGGCGTGGAGGACATGCCCGAGATCGTGCTGGCCGACGGCCTGACCTGGGACTGGGAGACGTTCCCGGAATTCATCCAGGCGCTGAAGCGGCGCAAGCACGATATCGACTTCGCCGTGCAGCTGCCGCACGCAGCGCTACGCATGTATGTCATGGGCGAGCGGGCGGTCGACATGGAGGTGGCGACGGACGAGGACATGGCGCAGATGCGCGCCATCGCCAAGGAGGCGATCCAGGCTGGCGCCATCGGCCTCGGCACCTCGCGCAACATCTTCCACACCACGCTCGACGGCGTGGTGATCCCGACCGCCCACACGCCGGAGCCCGAGCTGCGCGCCATCGCCGAGGGCATGGCCGAAGGCGGCGGCGGCGTGATCCAGGCCATCCTGAACATCGAGCATCCCAAGCCCGACCTGGAGATGTTCCACAACGTCGCGACCCATACCGGCTCGCCCCTCTCGTTCAGCCTGCTCCAGACCTCGTTCGACAAGAACAACTGGAAGGAGATCCTGGAGACGGTGCGCGTCGCCAATGACGGCAACGGGCCGCGCGTCACCGCGCAGGTCTTTGCCCGGCCGGTCGGCGTCCTGCTGGGGCTCGACGCTTCCTACAACCCGTTTTCGGCCCATCCGGCCTATTGCGCGATCGCCGACCTGCCGCTGGCAGAGCGGGTGGCCGAGATGCGCAAGCCCGAGGTGCGCGCCGCCATCATCGCCGACACGGCCGAGCCGCGGGGCATGTTCGTCTATGCCATCGCCCGCCGGTTCGAGACGATCTACGCGCTTGGCGCCACGCCCAACTACGAGCCGGACCCGGCCAACAGCGTGGCCGCCCTGGCGGCGGCGCGCGGCGTGAGCCCGGACGAGGTCGTCTATGACATGCTGCTGGAGCAGGACGGCCACGCCCTGCTGCTGCAGACGGCCGCCAATTTCGAGGAGAACAACCTCGACGCCGTGCACGGCATGCTGACGCATCCGCATTCCGTGCCGGCGCTGGGCGATGGCGGCGCGCACTACGGCATGATCTGCGATTCGACCTACACCACCTTCATGCTGACCTATTGGGGCCGCGACCGGCAGGCGGCGCGCATCGCCCTGCCCGAGATCATCGGCAAGATGACGGCAAAGCCCGCCGCCATGCTGGGCTTCACCGACCGCGGCCGCATCGCCGAGGGGCTGAAGGCCGACCTGAACGTGATCGACTTCGACAAGCTGACCCTGCATGTGCCGCGCATGGTGCGCGACCTGCCGTCGAACGGCCGGCGCCTGACCCAGGATGCCGACGGCTATGTCGCGACGATCGTCAGCGGCGAGGTGATCATGCGCAACGGCCAGCCGACCGGCGCCCTGCCCGGCCGCATGGTCGAGCGCCCGTCGCGCGGCGCACGCGCGCTCGCCGCGGAGTAACCCGACCGGGGCGGGCGGCGACCTTGGCTCGCCGCCCACTCGCACGATCCGGCTTCCGTCCGTCCATCGCTCGGTGACGGCCCGGCTCAGTTTTCAGGCCTGGACCCAATGGCCGTGGAAGGCGGGGGTCACGTAGCCGGGGAACCAGGCCCGGGCCAGTGGTCCCGCGGCCAGATTGCGCCCATCGAGCACGAGCACCAGTCCGGCGTCGCGTCCGACGTCATGAGCCAGAACGAGGACGACACCGTCCGCTTCGTCGCCCGCGGCGGCGCCCGGACGGGGGACGAAGACCGGCTCCGACGCCCATTGGCCGGGCGCCATCGGATAGGTGTCGATCCGGCCCGATTCGGGGTCCAGCGCGAGGATTGCCCCCATGTCGCCGCGCGTCAGCCAGATCCGGGCATAGCGCTGGCCCTCCACCTGGGGATGGACACGCGGGAACTCGCAGCCGCCGTCGTGGATCGCGGCACTGCGGAACGTCCCACGCCGGGGGTCGAGGATCGCCCGGTGACAGCGAGCGTCCTGGAACGGGCGCGAGCTGTCGGCGCCGCACAACTCGCGGATGGGGGCGTCGTCCTGGAAGCGCACATAGTCGACCACGATCTCGCTGCCACGCTCCTGGGCATTGGCGAAATGCCATTGGAAGAATGGCTCGACCGTAAAGCGCCGGGCTGCTGCGGGATCTGCCAGCGGCATGACCAGGACGTCCGTCCCCTCCCGCGGGCACCAGTCGAACAGCCGGTCAAAACCACCCACCTGCAGCATGTGCCGAACGAGGTTCAGGCGCAGCGGCGAGATGAAGATGACCAGATGGTGCTGCGTCGCGATGAAGTCGTGGATCAGCGGCGCATAGGGCAGCTCGATCGTATGCAGGCGCCGAGCCGGCCCGTCATCCGGCAGGGCATAGACCGTGAGTCGCGTCTTGGCCCCATAGTCCAGGCCGATATTGAACGTCGTGCGCAGGGCTGCAACGCGATGGGGATGCGCGCTGAAGTTCCCGCCGACGACGCCATCCAGATCGGACTGGCCCATCGTCGCCAGGTCGTCGGTCGCCATCTCGATCGCTGGCCCGCCCTCGTTGAGGGCGAACAGTCGCCCCTGCCAGGGCAGGACGCTGGTATTAGCCGTGACCTTGCCACCGCCGCCATGGGCGTCCCGCAGCCGGCGCAGCCAGGGTGCCGCATCGCCATGCCGGATGCGGCCGGCGCGCAGTTCCGCCTCCAGCTCCGGCGTTCGCACGATCCGCGCAGCGCCGAAGGCACGGCCGCCTGCGATCCGCAGGGCGGTGATGACGCCATCGCCATCGAATGGGTGGGCATAGGGCCGGCCGGCAATGTCGAAGACCCCTGGTCCATTGCGATAGAGCGTGCCCGCCAGCCAATCCGGCAAGCGACCCTCGACCTCCAACGGCTCGAAGCCATGCTCCCGCGGCAGGGAGCGGCGGAAGAGGTCGCGTGTATAGTCGGTCAAAGCGTCGTTGGACTGCGGATCCAGAACGGCCGGGGCCATGGCGGCACCTCCATGTGATCAATGATCACATTTGGTAGACGGCCGGCCAGCCTACGGCAAGACAAATGTGAGCATCGATCACATAATGACAGCACAGACACCCAAGCGGGCCTATCACCACGGCGACCTGGAACGAACCCTGGTCGCCGCGGCGCTCGAGGTGATCGCGGACAGGGGGCTTGAGGATTTCACCCTGCGTGACATCGCGCGCCGGGTCGGCGTGGCACCGTCGGCGCCCTATCGTCACTTTCCCGACAAGGACGCCCTGCTGGCAGCGGTTGCGGCCGAATGCGCCGAACGCCTGGGCGCAGCGATGGACAAGGCCGCGACGCAGGCGGGGTCCGACATGATGGCGCGGTTTCGCGCCGCGGGGATCGCCTATGTGCGGTTCGCCGTCGAAAACCCGGCTTATTTCCGGGTCATGACGCTGCCCACCATCGCCCGACGGGACGCCATGAGCACGGGGGTCGGGGAATGGATGGCGACGCAGATGGCGGAACTTCAGGCCGCACAGGGGGCCGGCGCCCTGGCGCCCTATCCTGCCGAGGTCATCCTTCTGGCGACGCGGGCCATGACCTATGGCCTCGCCCGCCTGATCGTCGACGACCAGGACGGGCTGGGCGGCATGGATGCGGACCGGGCCGCCGCCGTGGCCGAGCAGGTCACCGAGGTGCTGGGCCTGGGCCTGCTGCCGCGCTGAGCGCCGGACTGCCTCAGTCGGCGTCCTCGATCGCCTCCATGTCCTCGTCCGAAAGGCCAAGGTGGTGGCCGATCTCGTGGATCAGGACGTGGCGCACGATGTCGCCGATGGCCTCCCCCGTCTCGCACCAGTAGTCGAGGATGGGGCGGCGATAGAGATAGACCCGGTCCAGGTCATGGGCCACGTCGGACACGCTCTTGCGGTCGATCGAGACGCCCTTGTAGAGGCCCAGCAGGTCGAACTCGCTCTCCAGGCCCATGTCCTCGATCACGTCGTCCTCGGGAAAGTCCTCAATCCGGATCAGGACGCCCTTCACCCGGTCGCGGAACACCGCGGGCAGGTCGGCGAAGACGGTCCTGGCCAGCGCTTCCAGGTCGGCAAGGCTGGGCGCCTCCATGTCCGGGGTCAGGGTCATTGCGTGGTCCTCGAATCCTGTCGCTGGCCGGCCGCCCGAGTGCCGGGCGGCAGCGGCACGGTTTAGCACTCAACCCCCTGCATGTCGTGGCCTGCCGCCCATTCCGCCAGCCCCGGAAACGCAAACGGGACGGCCCCCGGTCAGGGGCCGTCCCGCCTTCACCGCAGGTCTGCGACGTGCAGCGACTACTTCGGGGCCATGCGGATGGCGCCGTCCAGGCGGATCGTCTCGCCGTTCAGCATGTCGTTCTCGACGATCTGCCGGGCCAGCTGCGCGTACTCGGACGGCTTGCCCAGACGGGCCGGGAACGGCACCTGCGCGCCCAGGGCGCGACGCACGTTCTCGGGCGCGCCAGCCAGCAGCGGCGTGTCGAACAGGCCGGGCAGGATGGTGCAGCAGCGGACACCGTCACGCGACAGGTCGCGGGCGATGGGCAGCGTCATGCCGACCACGCCGTTCTTCGACGCGGAATAAGCCGCCTGGCCGATCTGGCCGTCCTGGGCCGCGACCGAGCCCGTGTTGATGATGACGCCGCGCAGGCCGTCTTCGCTGACCGGGTCCAGCGCGATCATGCCGGCCGCCGACTTGGCGATGCAGCGGAAGGTGCCCACCAGGTTGATCTGGATGATGCGGTCGAAGCGGTCGGTCGGGTGCGGCACGATCTCGCCCGTCGCCTTGTCGCGCGACGCGGTCTTGACCGCGATGCCGGTGCCGGCGCAGTTGACCAGGACGCGCTCCTGGCCGGCGAGTTCGCGCGCGCGCTTGAAGCCCGCGTCGACGCTTGCCTCGTCGGTGACGTTGACCTCGCAGAAGACGCCGCCCAGCTCGGCCGCCAGCTTCTCGCCCTTGTCCTTCTGCAGGTCGAACAGCACGACCTTGGCGCCGTGCTTCACGAACTCGCGGGCGGTGGCTTCGCCCAGGCCCGACGCGCCGCCGGTGATGATTGCGGTAATGCCCTTGAGGTCCATGGTGCTCCCCGACTATGTGTTCGAACTCGTCGCGGGCGAGGTCCTAGCACTTCACCGGGCGGCACAACAAGACCCCCAACCGCCTCACCCTACCGAACGGTCGGCAGGACGATCGGCGACCGGCGGCTTGCCCGTCTCCGCCGCCAGGTGCGCCTCGCGCCGCGCGATGTAGAGGGTGGAGCCGACGATGAGGGCGATCCCGGCATAGGACCAACCGTCCGGCACTTCCTGGAACAGGATGTAGCCGACCAGGCCCGAATAGAGCAGCCGCGTATAGTCGAAGGGGGCGACGAAGGTCGCCTCGGCCAGGGCATAGGCCCGGGCGGTACAGGCCTGGGCAGCACCCCCTGCAGCGCCCGTCGCGGCAAGCAGGACCCATTCCAGCGGGGTCGGGTCGATCCACACGATCCAGGCGGGGATGGCCGAGAACGCGCTGGCAAAGACCCCGAAATAGAAGACCATGGTCGAAGGCCGGTCATTCTTGGCCATCGTCTTGATCAGGGTGAACGAGCACGCGGCCAGGAAGGCGCCGGCCAGGCCGATCAGGCTGGCCTGGTCCAGGCCAGTGTCGGGCCGCAGGATCACCAGCACCCCGGCAAAGCCGACCAGCGTCGCCAGACCCCGGCGCAGGCGCACCCGCTCGCCCAGGAACAGCGCGGCCAGCACGATCAGGAACAGCGGCGTGGTGAAGTTGATCGCGGTCGACAAAGCCAAAGGCAGGTGCACGAAGGCATAGAACCCCGCCAGCATGGCGCTGGACCCGAACAGGCCGCGCCAGACATGCAGCCAGGGCCGGTTGCTGGCCAGCCCCTTCCAGCCGATCGACAGCGCGAAGGGGGTCACGAAGACCAGCGCGAAGAACGCGCGAAAGAACGCGATCTGCATCGAGTCGAGGCGCTGGCCCAGTGTCTTGGCCAGCGCGCTCATCGCCGTGAACAGGGCAGCCGCCAGCAGCATCCACAGCACGCCCTGGATCGCGTTGCCGGGGCGCGTCATCGGTCCTAGCGCCGGCTGGTGACGATGAGTAGGGCAGCACCCACGATGACGGCGCCGCCGACGAGCATGTTGAGGGTCGGCCATGTGGCGAAGACCAGCATGCCGACCGACAGGCCCCAGACCAGTTCGGAATACTGCAGCGGGGCGAGGTGCGCGACGCTGGCCCGGGTGAAGGCCATGATGACCAGGAACTGGCCGCTGGCAAAGCACAGGGCGACCGCCGCCATCATGGCCCAGACCTCGACCGGGGGCACGGTGAAGACGGGGATCACGCTGGCGGTCGCCAGGACCGTGCCGACGACCGAGGACGTCGCCATCGACACGAACGGGGTATCGACCGCGCCGGCCTTGCGCGTCAGCAGGACATAGAACGCATTGCCCACGGCCGAAACCATGGGCAGCAGCGTGGCCCAGCCGAACAGCGACCAGTCCGGCCCGATCACGATCATGGCGCCGGCAAAGCCGCACAGCAGGGCGGCCATGCCGGTGCGCCCGGGCCGCTCGCTGAGCATGGCCCAGGCCAGCAACGTCGCGATCAGGGGCGAGGTGAAGGCGATCAACTGGGCATTGGCGATCGGCATGTAGGCGATCGCCACGATGAAGCCGGCATTGGCGAGGAACACCATCACGCCCCGGATCGCCTGCAGGCCCGGCTGCCTTGTCGCGAACAGCCGGCGATGGCCCAGGAAGAAACCGGCAATGGTGAAGCCGGTCAGGATGATGACCCAGCGGAACCACGAGATCTGCAGCGGGTGGACGGCGTCCGTCGCCAGTTTCGCGACCGTGTTGCCGGCGGTGTAGAGCACGCCCGCCAGCAGAACCATGATCGCCGCCTGGCGCAGCGCGCGGGGCGAGCCATCGACCACGGCGCGTTCCGACCCGACGGGACGCGGCGCGCCCAGCGGCGCCTTGTCCGTCATGTCTTCATCGTGGGTTCGGGCGGGCCGAAGCTCGGGCAGGACTCCGGCAACGGAGTCGGTCGATCCATTTCGCACCCGCGAAGTGATACCGCCAGTACGCCCCGATCCGGGACTGCATTTCTCAAGGGGAAGCCATGCCCAAAGGGCCCAGGGACGCGCTGGCCGGATTGCCCTTGCCCCTGTTGGGGAAGGGATGGGAGGGGGGTCGTGCCGCCTGGTGCACATCCGCAGGCCGGAGTGCTGGCGTCACGCCCCCTCATCCAACCTTCCCCCATAAGGGGGGAAGGCGACACAGCCGAAGGTCAGCCGATCTCGACCACGACCTTGCCCTGGACCTTGCGCTCCATCATGTCGCGCAGGGCCTGGGGGGCTTCGGTCATCTTGTAGGTCTTGGAGACGTGCGGCTTCAGCTTGCCGGACTTCCACAGCTGGAACAGCTCGTCCATGTTGGCGGCGTTGCGCTTGGGCTCCTTGGCCACGAACGCGCCCCAGAACACGCCGACGATCTGGCAGCCCTTGAGCAGGGCCAGGTTCAGCGGAACCTTGGGGATTTCCAGGCTGGCGGCAAAGCCGACCACCAGGAAGCGCCCCTCCCAGTTGATGGCGCGGAGCGCCGGCTCGGCATAGGTGCCGCCGATCGGATCATAGATCACGTCGGCCCCACCCTGGGTCAGGGTCTTCAGGTCCTCGGCCAGCTTGCGCTGGGCGTCCTTGTCCAGCGGGCCCTCGGGATAGACCAGGCCGCCTTCGGCACCGTGGGCGATGGCCAGGTCCACCTTCTCCTGCGAGGAGGCGGCGGCGAACACGCGCGCGCCCATGGCGACGCCCAGTTCCACCGCGGCCAGGCCGACGCCGCCGGCGGCGCCCAGGACCAGCAGCTTCTCGCCCGGCTTCAGTTCGGCCCGGTCCTTCAGCGCGTGGTGCGACGTGCCATAGGTCATGACAAAGGCGGATGCGGTCACGAAGTCCATGTCGCCGCCGATGGGCGAGCACTTGCCCTCGTCCGCGACGACTTCCTCGCGGTAGCCGTTCCAGCCGGTGGAGACCAGGACGCGGTCGCCGACCTTGAGGTGCTTCACGCCTTCGCCCAGTTCCTTGACCACGCCCGCGACCTCGCCGCCGGGGGAGAAGGGCAGTTCCGGCTTGAACTGGTACTTGTTCTGGATGATCAGCGTGTCGGGGAAATTGACGCCCGCCGCCTTGACCGAGACCACGACCTGGCCCTTGCCCGCCTTGGGGCTGGGCACATCCTCGATCACCAGGCTCTCAGGCGGGCCATATTGCTTGCACAGGACGGCCTTCATGGCGCTTCCTCCCCTTCGGTTTACGGCATCGCGTTTAGCATGGGGCGCCCCGACGGGCCAGCGGTCAGGTCGTCAGGCGGGCCACCCGGCCACGGGGCGCACCTCGCCCGCGAACTCCCCCATGCGTGAGACGATCGGCACCGCCAGCGGCACCGGGCATGGACCCGTCACCGCGCCCAGGCCGTGCAGAAGGGCCAGCAGCGCCGCCTGCGAGGCGCGCGTGGCGCCGTCGTCGATCTTCACTGCGATGCCCCAGCCGCGGCCGGGCAAGGTCGCCACGAACACCCCTTCCGCCCCCGTCTTGACCACGGCTCCGGCTTCCAGGGCGGGCATCACGTCGGTGCAGAAGCGGTCGCGCCCCGCGACCAGGTAGGGGTGCGCCCGCATCGCCCGCATCACCCGCCCGGCCGGGGTCGCCGCCTCCGCCACGGCCAGCCGCGCCATCACCCGCGCCAGCGCCACCAGCGGCAGCGCCGGATTGGGTGCCGAGCAGCCGTCGACGCCAAGGACCAGGGAGGACCGGGCCACGCCCGCGAACTCGGCCGTGCGCTCCAGTGCATGCGCCTGGACCCGGTGCTCCGGCGCGGCATAGCCGGCGACCGGCTCGCCCCAGGCCAGCGCCGCGGCCAGGAAACCCGCATGCTTGCCCGAGCAGTTGTTGTGCAGTCGGCCACAGGCCGCGTGCCCCTGGACCATGGCGTGCCAGGTTTGGGGCTCCGGCTCCTGCGGGCCGCAGGCCAAGTCCGCCTCGCCCAGGCCCATCAGGGCAAGCCAGGCGGCGACGGCCAGGGTGTGCACCGTCTCGCCATTGTGGCTGGCACAGGCCAGGGCCAGGTGCGTGTCGTTCAGGCCGAAGCGCTCGACCGCGCCGCTCTCGACCAGGGCCAGGGCCTGGACCGGCTTCAGCGCCGAGCGCGGAAAGACCGGGCGGTCGATGTCGCCCCAGGCCCGGACGACGGTGCCTGCGGCATCGACAACCGCGACCGCGCCACGATGCCAGCTCTCGACGATGCCGCCGCGCGTTGCCTCGACCAGGATGGGATTGGCGGACTGGGCCATGCGCTCACTCGATCGTTTCGCCGGGATAGACGCCCCAGAATTCCTCACGCTTCAGCCAGCCGCGATAGCCCTTCGCCTCGACCTCGCACCAGTTGGCCTGGCACTTGCGCAGCCGGGCGATGACGCCGGGATCGGCCCGGGCGACGGCGGGCGCGGCGTCTTCCGGCCTGGCATGCAGGGTGCGGCGTTCGCCGGTCACCAGGACCGTGCGGCGCCCCTTCAGCAGCTTGACGTGCACCCAACCCTCGGACCCATCGAAGTCGCGGATCTTTCGCCATAGCTCGAAGTCCGCGATGACCTCCACCGGCAGGTCCTCGCGGATGAAGGTGAAGCTGACCGGGTACTGGCCGCCTGGCCCAACGCGCACGTTGACCTCGTTCGAGCCGAGCGAGACGAAGCGCGGCGTGGGCAGCCCCTCGCCATCGGTCGGGCCGGCGGCCACGCTTTCCTGTGCCTGGACCCCAGGCGATTGAAGGGCACGGAGCCCGCCCAGGAGGGCGAGGCTGAGCAGGAGACCGGCAACCAGGCGACGCATGTTCCCTGAATGTCCGCTTGTGCCACCGGGGTCAAGCGCACCTGCCCCGTTTGCCCGCACCGTGGCGCCCGGCGGCCACGGGATGTGGCCCGCGAGTCACTCAGGCGACGCGCCGCCGCCGTCCAGGGCGCGCGCATCCCGCGCAGCGTCGAACGCATCCGCCACGGCATTGTCGCGCGCCAGCAGGGCGCCGGCGTCGACATCGGCGTATTCCATCACGCCCATCGCCTCATAGGCCCCACGCACCTTGGGCCCCCACAGGCCGATATCGCGAATGGTGGGGACGATGCGGCTGAACAGGCGCGCGCGGAAGCCGCGCATCTGGTTGGAATTGTTGGTCAGGGCCATGCACTCGGCCTTTGGCAGGCCCACCGCCTCCCACAACTCGTCGGCGTTGAAGCGGTCGCGCATGAGGTAGCAGGCCTCGACCACGAACTCCTCGCGCTCGTTGCGCTCGCCTTGCGTCAGCTGGGGATAATAGTCGCGCAGCTGCAGGCGGCCAAAGGCGACGTGGCGCGCCTCGTCCTGCATCACATAGGCGTTGACCGCGGCGGCCAGCGGGTTCCTCGACTGGTCGCGCAGGCGCTGGAAGGCGGCCAGCGCCAGTCCCTCGATCAGGACCTGCATGCCGAGATAGGTGAAGTCCCAGCGGCTGTCGCGGATCACGTCGTCCAGCAGTGCCTTGAGCGGCGGCGTGATCGGATAGGCCAGTTCGAACTTCTCGTGCAGCAGCCGGGAATAGGCCTCGACATGGCGGGCCTCGTCCACGACCTGGGTCGCGGCATAGAACTTCGCGTCCAGGTTCGGCACCTGCTGCACGATCTTGGCGGTGCAGACCAGCGCCCCCTGCTCGCCATGCAGAAACTGCGACAAGGTGAAGGCCTGCTGGTGGCGGCGGAAGTTGGCGCGCTCCTTCACCGTCATCCGGCGCCAGACATCGCTGCCGAAGATCGACAGCGACTCGTCCGGCAGCAGCATCGGATTCTCAGGGTCCAGGTCCTGGGACCAGTCGATGCGGGTGGCCGCGTCCCATTGCTGGCGCTTGCCCTTGTCATAGAGGGCGAGCAGGTCGTCCCGGCCATCGTCGTATTCCCAGCGCAGCACCGTCTCGTGGCTGCCGTCGACGCGCCAGTCGGTCTGCTCGACCGGCAGGGCATAGATCAGTTCGGTCGCCATCCGCGTCCTTTCGCCGATTGCCGGCCATCCGGTTTCCATCCGGTCTTCTCCCCGCACTATAGGCGCGGAGTAGCGCTCCGCATACGCAAAGCGCCCAGGTCCCGTGGCCGTTTGCTGACGGACCCTTAACGCACCCTTTACGCGCGCGGGCGGATGCTGTCCGACACTCGCATGGGTAGGCGACGGGCGCAGGGGGAAAGTCGATGCTGAATGCACTTCTGGCCAGGACGCGGATCGCCACCAAGGTGATCCTGATCGCGGCCGTGGCCCTGATCGGCTTCGCGGCGATCGTCGCGACAGAGATGGTCACCGGCACCATGCGCGCCGACGGCGAGGCGGAGCAGGCGGCGGCCACGGCCGAGTTCATCGCCGTCCAGCAGATCGCCAACGACTTCCTGAACGCCCGGCGGCGCGAGAAGGACTTCCTGCTGCGCAAGGATGAGGCCTTTGTCGCGCGTCATGGCGAGACCAGCGCCGCCATCCGGCAGCGCATCGATGCCCTCGCCGCCCAGCGCGGAGCCAACCAGGAGACCGCGCTGCGGCAGTTGAAGGCGATCTACGACGACTACGACGCCCGCTTCCGGTCGGTTGCGGCCGATACGGTTGCGATGGGGCTGAAGCCGGACCAGGGCCTGCTGGGCCGCCTGCGCCAGGCGGTGCGTGCCGCGGAACAGATCGTGGAGCCGCTGGACCAGCCCCGGCTGATGGTGTCGATGCTGCTGATGCGCCGGCACGAGAAGGACTTCCTGGCGCGTGGCACGCAGGACTATGTCGACCGCCTGACGGCGGAACACGGCCGCTTCCTTGAACTGCTGGGCGCCGCCGGCCTGGCGCCCGACATCCAGGCCCAGGTCGTCGCCCTCGTCGACGGCTACAAGGCGGCATTCCTGGACATGGCGCGGCTGCACCTGGCCATTGACGGCAAGATCGCCGGCATGAGCGAGGCCTATGCCACGGCCGAGCCGGTCCTGGCCGCGATCGCGGCCGACGCCGAGGCGGCGCGCGCCAGGGCGCAGTCCGCGCTGGCGGCGCTGGACGCACAGGTCCAGCGCCTGCTCTATGCCGTGATCGGCGTGACCGTCCTGGTCATGCTGGTGCTGGCCTGGGCGATCGGGCGCGCCATCAGCGTACCGGTCCGCGCGCTGTCGGGTGCCATGGCGCGGCTGGCCGACGGCGACACGTCGGTGCAGGTGGCCGTCATCGGCCGGGACGAGGTATCGGACATGGCGCGGGCCTTTGCCGTGTTCCGGCAGGCAGCCATCGACAATGCGCGCCTGGCCGCGGCAGCCGAACGCGCCCGGGCGGCCGAGGAAGAGGCGCGGGCCCAGCGCGAGGCGGCGGAGCGGCAGGAACGCGCGGCGGAGCAGGCCCGCGCGGCCGAGGACCTGCGCCGCAGCGAGGTGGCCGCCGCCCGTGGCCGCGACCTGGCGGCCGCCGTGCAGCGCTTCGAGACCGAAATCGGCGAAGTGGTGGCCAGCGTCGGCGCCGCCGCCGTGCAGCTTCAGGCCAATGCGCGCGCCCTGTCCACGAGCGCTGAGCAGACCACGGACCAGGCGACGCGGGTCGCCGGCGCCGCCAACGAGGCCTCGACCAACGTGCAGACCGTCGCCAGCGCCACCGAGGAACTGGCCGCCTCGTCCAAGGAGATCGGCCGCCAGGTCGACCAGTCGGCGACGCTGTCCCACCGCGCAGTGGACGAGGCAGACCAGACCAGCGGCGCCATGCGCACGCTGGAGGAGGCGGCCGGCCGCATCGGCGACGTGGTCAAGCTGATCCAGGGCATTGCCGGGCAGACCAACCTGCTGGCGCTGAATGCGACGATCGAGGCGGCGCGCGCGGGTGAGGCCGGCAAGGGCTTTGCCGTCGTGGCCAGCGAGGTCAAGGCCCTGGCGACCCAGACAGGAAAGGCGACGGAGGAAATCTCGGGCCAGATCGAGGGCATCCAGTCGTCGACCCGCGCGGCGGTGGAGGCAATCGAGCGCATCGGTGCCTCGATCCGGGAAATGAGCGAGGTGGCCGGCGGCATTGCCGGCGCTGTCGAGGAACAGATCGCCGCGACGAGCGAAATCGCGCGCAATGTCGAGCACGCGGCCCAGGGGACGGAGGACGTGACGGTGGGAATCACCGCCGTGCGCGAGGCCGCCGGCGTGACGGGCGATGCCTCCAACAGCGTGCTGTCGACGGCCAACGACCTGTCGGCCCAGGCGACGCGCATGCGCAGCGGGGTCGACCGGTTCCTGGCTGCGGTGCGGGCGGCGGCGTGACGCCGCGGCCCGTCAATGCACGGTCGATTTCGAGAACAGGTTGACGACCAGGACGCCGGCGACGATCAGGCCCAGCCCGATCATCGCCGGCAGGTCCAGCGCCTGCTTGAAGACGACGACGCCGACAAGCGAGATCAGCACGATGCCAAGGCCGCTCCAGATCGCATAGACGATGCCGACCGGCATCGCGCGCATGGCGATCGACATCAGGTAGAAGGCCCCGGCATAGCACACGGCCATCAGCAGGACGGGCCAGATGCGGGTGAACTGCTGCGAGGCCTGGAGGGCGGACGTGCCGATCACTTCCAGCACGATCGCCAGCATCAGGGCGAGATAGGTCGTCAAGGCGGGGCTCATGCCCGCCACACTGCCACGCGGGCGTCGCGCGGGGGAGAGGCTCAGACCCCCGCTTCGGCCAGGTAGCGGGCGATCAGGTCGCGCGCCGCGTCGCTGCCCCAGCGCGCCCCGCCCAGCATGCGCCCCCGCACCATGCCATTGTGGTCGATCAGCATGGTGGTGGGGACGGCCGGCGCATCGAACACCTTCATGATGAAGCTGTCGGGGTCGACATAGGAATAGAGTTCGATGCCGTGACGGGCCATCGCGGCCCGCACCCGTGGTGCCCCGTCCTTGTCGACGGAAACGGTGATGACCTCGAACCGGTCCGGGCCGAATGTGCGCTGCAGTTCGGCCAGGCCCGGCATCTCCTTGATGCAGGGGGTGCACCACGTGGCCCAGAAATTGATCAGGACCACCTTGCCCTGGAGGGTGCGGATGTCGCGCCGCTCGCCATTGAGGCCGACAAGCATCACCGGCGGCGCTGGTACGGCTTCGCGGGTGACTGTAAACTTGGCCATCGCACCCCAGGCGGATACGAAGTTGGCCGGCACATAGCTGACCGGCACGGCCGCGGCGACCAGCCAGGCCAGACCCGCCAACACACCAGCCCGCAACGCGCACCGGACCAGAGCAGCACCACGCACCATGGACACCCCTTCGACCGATCCTGCAGCCCCCGCGGTGGCTGCGCCCAATCACCTGCCTGAAATCCCGGGCGACCGTTCGGCCAATCCCTTCTGGGGTGGCCGCTTCGCCCGCGGCCCGGCAGAAGTGATGGAGCGCATCAACACCTCGATCGACGTCGATTCGCGCCTCTATGCCGAGGACCTTGCCGGGTCGCGTGCACATTGTCGAATGCTGGTGGTTGCCGGAATCCTAAGCCGGGAGGACGGGGACTCAATTCTTCGTGGGCTTGATGTGATCGAGGCGGAGATCCGCGAGGGACGCTTCGATTTCCGCCGGGATCGGGAAGATATCCACTTCAATGTGGAGGCCCGCCTGACCGAGCTGATCGGCCCTGCCGCGGGCCGCCTGCACACCGCGCGCTCGCGCAACGACCAGGTGGCGACCGACTTCAAGCTGTGGGTGCGCACGGCCCTCGACCGCCTGGCGCTCAAGCTCTCGGCCCTGCAGGCGGAACTGGTGGCCCAGGCCGCCGCCCATGCCGATACGGTGATGCCCGGCTTCACCCATCTCCAGACGGCGCAGCCCGTCACCTTCGGCCACCACATGCTGGCCTATGTCGAGATGGCGGAGCGCGACCGCAGCCGCGTCCTCGACGCCCGCGCCCGCCTCAACGAATGCCCGCTGGGTTCGGCGGCATTGGCCGGCACGTCCTTCCCCATCGACCGCGACGCGACGGCGCGGGAGCTGGGCTTCGACCGGCCGACGGCCAATTCGCTGGATGCCGTCGCCGACCGCGACTTCGCCCTGGAGTACCTGTCGGTGGGCTCGATCCTGGCCATGCACCTGTCGCGCCTCGCGGAGGAGATCGTGATCTGGTGCTCCTCGCCCTTCCGCTTCGTGACGCTGACGGATGCGTTCACCACGGGCTCGTCGATCATGCCGCAGAAGCGCAACCCGGATGCGGCTGAGCTGGTGCGCGCCAAGGTCGGGCGCATCGTCGGCTCGTTCAACAGCCTCCTCCTGGTGATGAAGGGCCTGCCGCTGGCCTACTCCAAGGACATGCAGGAGGACAAGCCGCCCACGTTCGAGGCGGCGGACAGCCTGGAACTGGCGCTGGACGCAATGATCGGCATGGTGGCCGACATGACGCCGAACAAGCCGGCCTTGCGCGCGGCGGCTGGCGGCGGCTTCTCCACCGCGACCGACCTGGCCGACTGGCTGGTCATCCACATCAACATGCCGTTCCGCCAGGCCCATCACGTGGCCGGCCGCGCGGTGAAGCTGGCGGAGGACCGCGGGGTGGGGCTTGAAGACCTGACCCTGTCCGATCTCCAGGCGGTCGAGCCCAAGGTGACGGCCGAGGCGCTGAAGGTCCTGAGCGTCGATTTCTCGGTCGCCAGCCGCACGTCCTATGGCGGCACGGCGCCCTCGCGCGTGCGGGAGCAGGTGGCGCGCTGGCAGGCGGTGCTGGCGGCACGCGGGCGGGACCTCCAGGCCGTAGGAGCAGGGGCATGAGGCGGATCGTGATCGCAGGCCTGGCCTGCATGCTGGCGCTGGGCCTCTCCGCCTGCGGCAAGCGCGGCGCCCTGCGCCCGCCCGCTCCGGAGCCCGAGCAGCAGAGCTTCATGTTGAAGCCGGGCGCAGCGGAACTCCTTCCCCCCTTGCGGGGGAAGGTTGGGATGGGGGGGCCTCAACGAAGCGCCTCTCTTCCAGAACTTGGCCCTGCATGCCGACGCCCCCCCACCCTGCCCTCCCCCGCGAGGGGAGAGGGTTCAATCGCCATTTCGGATTGCGCGGCATGAGCGTGCAGCCGTTTGCGTGGCGTCAGGGCACGCTGCATGCCGAGGACGTGTCGGTGGCTGCGATCGCGGCAGAGGTCGGCACGCCGTTCTATTGCTATTCGACCGCAAAGCTTGAGGCGCAGTACCTGGATTTCGCCGGGTCGCTGACCGGGCTGGATACGATCGTCTGCTATTCGGTGAAGGCGAACTCGAACCAGGCGGTGCTGGCGACCCTGGCCCGGCTTGGGGCCGGGGCCGATGTCGTCTCGGCGGGGGAGATGATGCGGGCGCTGCAGGCCGGCATCCCGGCCGGCCGCATCGTCTTTTCCGGCGTGGGCAAGACCGCAGCCGAGCTGGATGCCGCGCTGGCTGCCGGGATCTACCAGTTCAATGTCGAGTCGATCCCGGAGCTGCACGCCCTGTCGGCCCGGGCGGTTGCGGGCGGGCACACGGCACCGGTTGCGCTGCGCGTCAATCCGGACGTCGATGCGGGCACGCACGACAAGATCTCGACGGGCCGCGAGCACGACAAGTTCGGCATTGCCTGGGCCGACGTGCCCGGCACCTATGCGGCCGCGGCGGCGCTGCCCGGCCTCGATGTGGCGGGGGTGGACATCCATATCGGCAGCCAGCTGACCAGCCTCGACCCCCTGGCCACGGCCTTTGGCCGGGTCGCGGACCTGGTGCGGTCCCTGCGCGATGCCGGGCACCGGATCGACCGCATCGACCTGGGCGGGGGACTGGGCGTCGACTATGGCAACCTGAAGGCGTCCCCGCCACGGGCCGCCGACTATGGCGCGCTGGCCCGGCGGATCGTCGGCAACCTGGGCTGTACCCTGCTGTTCGAGCCGGGGCGCCGCATCGTCGCGGAAGCCGGCATCCTGGTTGCCGCCGTCACCTATGTGAAGGAGAGCGCCGGGCGCCAGTTCGTCATCCTGGACGCCGCGATGAACGACCTGATGCGGCCCGCCCTCTATGACTCGCACCACGAGATCGTGCCCGTGGCCCAGCCGGACAAGGGCGTCGCCCTGCTGCCCGTCGATGTCGTGGGCCCGGTGTGCGAAAGCACCGACAGCTTTGCCAAGGACCGTCCCCTGCCGCCGCTGAAGGCCGGCGACCTGGTCGCCTTCCAGACGGCGGGGGCCTATGGCGCAGTGATGTCGGGTACCTACAACACGCGGCCCCTGGTGCCGGAAGTGCTGGTCAGCGGCCATCGTTTTGCCATCGTTCGGCGCAGGATGGAGGTTGCCGATATCCTGGCCCTGGACAGCGTGCCATCCTGGGTCGGAGACGCGTCGGACGAGAGACGGGGTGCGGCCGAATAGCATATCGGGCGGCGCGCCGGGCGGCATGATCGTGAAGGAGTTGGGCGTGGGCGACAGCACAGGCGACACCGGTCAGGCCGACAGCGCGCGGGCCCGCCCGCACCGTCCGCTGCCGGGGGCGCGGCTGGCGCGCCATGTCTGGCAGGCGCGTGCCGCGCTGTTCTGGGAGAGCCTGTGGCCCGCCCTGGCCCCGGCCCTGGGCATTGCCGGCATCTTCCTGGTGCTGAGCCTGTTCGATGTGCCGGCGGCGCTGCCCGGGCTGCTTCACCTGGCCCTTCTGGTCGTGCTGGGCATTGCCTTCGTCGCGGCACTGGGCCTTGGCGCGCGGCGCATCGCATTGCCCGACCGGCAGCAGGCCCTGCGCCGGATCGAGACGACGAGCAACCTGGCCCACCGCCCGCTATCGGTGCTGGCCGACCGGCCCGCCACCAGTGGCCTGGAGGATGCGACCGCGCGCGCCCTGTGGCAGGTCCACCAGCGTCGGGCGGAGCAGGCCCTGAGCCGGCTGAAACCGGTCGTTCCGCACCCCGACCTGGCACGGCGCGATCCGCTGGCGCTGCGCGTGGGGCTGGTGCTGGTGCTGCTGGTCGCCGTGGTCGCGGCCGGCGATGCCTGGCGCGACCGGCTGGGCCGCGCCGTCAGCCCCGACCTGGCGGGTGCCGCCCCCGCGCCGCCAGTGCTGGATGCCTGGATCACGCCGCCAACCTATACGGGGGAGGCGCCCGTGGTGCTGAGCGAGAACGGCATCAGCGCCGTCACCGGCCCGATCACGGTGCCGGAGGGGTCGACCCTGCTGGCCCGCGTCCATGGCGGCAGTGCGGCACCCGTCCTGGCCGTGGACCAGGACGAGACACCATTCCAGGCAGCGGGCCAGGACGATCACCAGATCGAGGCGACGTTGGACGCCGGTTCCACGCTCGCCGTGCGTCAGGCGGGGCAGGACCTGGGCACCTGGAGCCTGACCATCGTGCCCGACGCGGCCCCGGTCATCACCTTCGCCAGTTCGCCCGGACCCACCCCGCGCCATGCGCTGAAGGTCGACTACACGGCGGCCGACGACTGGGGCCTGGCCGGGATCGAGCTGCGCATCCGCCGCCAGGGCACGGACCAGGCCATGACGCTGCCCCTGGTCGCGCCGCCCGGCGCCCCGCGCGAGGCCAAGGCCAGCCTGGTGCGCGATCTGACGGCGCACCCCTGGGCCGGCCTGCCGGTCCTGCTGACCCTGGCGGCGCGCGATGGGCGCGACCAGGTCGGCGTCTCGGACGCCTTTGCCATCACCTTGCCCGAGCGGCCGTTCGAGCACCCGGTCGCCCGGCAGATCATCGCCGCGCGCAAGCTCCTGGTGACCGAGCCCGAGACTTGGCGCGAGGTGGCGGACGTGATGGACGCGCTGTCGCGCAAGCCCAGCGACTATGGCGAGGACATGGTCGTGTTCCTGGCCCTGCGCAGCGCCTATTTCCGGCTGGACCAGCTCGACCGTCCGCCCAACCCCCATGCCAACGCCGAGCAGAAGGCCGAGATCGCCACGCGCGACCAGGCCGCCCGGGATTCGGTGGTCGACCTGATGTGGGATACCGCCCTGCGCATCGAGGACGGCGCCAAGTCGCTGGCCGAGCGCGACCTGCGTGCCGCACAGGAAGCGCTGGAGCGGGCCCTGGCCGAGGGGGCCTCGGACCAGGAGCTGGAACGCCTGATGAGCGAGCTGCGCCAGGCGATGAACCAGTACATGCAGGCCCTGGCCCAGGATGCCATGCGCCGCATGCAGCGGGGCGAGGCGATGGATCCGATCGACCCGCATGCCCAGGTCATCGACGGTCGCGAACTGATGAAAATGATGGACCGGATGGAGGAGCTGGCCCGCTCCGGCAGCCGGGACGCGGCACAGCAGATGCTCTCCGAGCTGCAGCAGATGATGGAGAACATGCGGACCGGCCAGGCGCAGGAGCCCAACCCCTCCGCCCGGGAGACGAGCCGCTCGCTCCGCGAATTGCAGCAGATGATGCAGGACCAGCAGCGCCTGATGGACCAGAGCCTTCAGGCCGATCGCCAGCGCGATCGTGGCGAGGGCGAGGCGGGGCAGCAGCCCCAGGCCGGCGGCGAAACCCAGCAGGGCGACCAGGCCGGGCAGGATTCGGCGGGCCAGGAGGGCCAGCAGATGGGCCTGGAGAACCTGGCCGGCCAGCAGGAGGCGCTGCGCCAGGCGCTGGGCGAGATGATGCGCCGCCTGGACGAGTCGGGTGCCGGCATTCCGGAGGGCCTGGGCGATGCGGAGCGCGCCATGCGCGATGCGCGCGAGGCCCTGGGCCAGGGCGAGCCGGGCGAGGCCGTGCCCAACCAGAGCCAGGCCATGAACCAGATGCGCGACGCGGCCGAGGGCATGGCCCAGCAACTGCAGGAACAGGCCGGCCAGAGCGATGAGGGCCAGGAACAGGGCCAGCGCGGCGGCAACGACCCGTTCGGCCGGCCCCTGCCCAACGAGCAGTTCGACAAGGGCGAAAGCGTCCGCGTGCCGGACGAGGCCGACCTGCAGCGCGCCCGAGCGATCCTGGACGAACTGCGCCGCCGGGCCTCCGACCGCCGCCGGCCGCAGGACGAACTGGACTATATCGACCGCCTGCTCCGCCGGTTCTGACGCCGCGTCGAGGTCCGCTTGCCCATCCGGCGGATGGGCAAGCGGACCATAGGGCGGGACTGGTCGCCTATTCCGCGGCGTCGGCGGTGGGCAGGCGCCAGGACTTGAAGTCCTCGCGCAGCTTGGTCTTGAGCAGCTTGCCTGTCGCGGTGTGCGGCAGCTCGGGGACAAAGGCGACGTCGTCGGGCAGCCACCACTTCGCGACCTTGCCCTCCAGGAACTTCAGCAACTCGTCCTTGGTCACCTCGGCCCCGGGCTTCTTCACGACGATGAGCAGGGGCCGCTCGTCCCACTTGGGATGGACGATGCCGATCACCGCCGCCTCTGCCACCGCCGGATGGCCGACGGCCGCGTTCTCGAGGTCGATCGAGCTGATCCACTCGCCGCCCGACTTGATCACGTCCTTGGCCCGGTCGGTGATCTGCATGTACCCCTCGGGGTCCAGCGTCGCGACGTCGCCAGTGTCGAACCAGCCATCCTTGTCCAGGATGTTGCCGCCCTCGTTCTTCAGGTAGGCCTTGGCGATCCAGGGGCCGCGCACCATCAGGTGGCCAAAGGCCTTGCCGTCGCGCGGCAGCTCGTTGCCGTCATCGTCGGTGATCTTGATCTCGACCCCATAGACGGCGCGGCCCTGCTTGGCCTTGTAGGCCAGCTGCTGCTCATAGGGCAGGCTGTCCATGCCGGCCTTCAGCGCACCCAGCGTGCCGATCGGGCTCATCTCGGTCATGCCCCAGGCATGGATGACGGTGGCGCCGTACTTCTTCTCGAACGTTTCGATCATGCTGGCGGGAGCCGCCGAGCCACCGATCACGACGCGCTTCAGGGTGGTGATCGCGCCGCCCGTCGCCTCCAGGTGCTGCAGCAGCATCAGCCACACGGTCGGGACCGCGGCGGTGAAGGTGACACCCTCGCCCTCCAGCAGCTCATGCACGCTGGGACCGTCCAGCTTGGCGCCGGGGAACACCATCTTGGCGCCGACCATGGACACGCCATAGGGCAGCGACCAGGCATTGGCATGGAACATCGGCACGATCGGCAGCACGACGTCGCGGCTGGACAGGCAGAACGCATCGGCCGAGTTGGCCGACAGGCTGTGAATCGTGGTCGAGCGGTGGGAGTAGAGCACCCCCTTCGGATTGCCCGTCGTGCCCGAGGTGTAGCACAGCGACGAGGCGGTATTCTCGTCGAACTGCGGCCAGGCATAGTCCTCGGACGCTGCCTCGACGATCTCCTCATAGCAGAGGGCGTTGGGAATGGTCGTTTCGGGCATGTGCGCCCGGTCGGTCATGATGACGAAGTGGCGGACGGCGGTCAGCTTGTCGGCGAACTTCTCGACCAGGGGCACGAAGGTCAGGTCGACGAACAGGACCCGGTCCTCGGCATGGTTGACGATGTACGAGATCTGCTCCGGGAACAGGCGCGGATTGATCGTGTGGCAGACAAGTCCCGAGCCGGACGTGCCGTACCAGATCTCCAGATGCCGATAGCCGTTCCACGCCAGCGTGCCGATGCGATCGCCGAACGTCGCGCCCAGGCCGGCCAGCGCATTGGCCAGCTTGCGCGCGCGGCGCTCCACCTCACGATAGTTGGTGCGGTGGATCGGACCCTCGATGGTGCGGCTGACGATCTCGCGGTCCCCGTGATAGAGCGCCGCGTGAGTCAGGAACGACGAAATCAGAAGTGGTCGGTCCTGCATCAAGCCCAGCATCGTTTCCTCCCAGAGACACGGCAAATGTATGAAGTGGCGGAGTGTGACGGAGCCGGCCGCGCCCGTCAAAGACGCGGAGTTCGACCCCGCGAAAATTCTAGTGCCTTCTGGAATTCTTCACCGGCGGCACCGCGTTTATGCCGCACTGCAATATGATGTCCTGGGCCCTAGGATATGGGCCATGTCGTTTCTTGCGCGTCTGTACAGGTTCTGGCACGCGGCGGGTCCCGTGCGCCGCCTGCTGGTCCTGGGGGTCGTGGCCACGTTGTGCTACGCGACCTATGCCTCGCTGGCCGAGAATCCCGTGGCGCCCCAGGCCTGGGACAAGGGCGTGCACTTCGTCGGCTATTTCGGCCTGATGCTGATGGCGGGCCTGGCCCTGGTCCTGCCGCGCCGGGTCCTGCCCGCGGCCCTGGTGCTGCTGGCCTATAGCGGTGCGATCGAGATCCTGCAGACGCAGACGGAAACCCGGCTGGGCGAGTTCGGCGATTTCCTGGCCAATGGCCTGGGCATCGTCGCGGCCCTGCTGGTCCTGGCGGCGCTTCAGCTCATGGCAGGCTGGGCGCGGCGCCTGGCGACCGGCGCGGCAGGTCGCAGCGGACCCTGAGCCCGCCCAGGGCCGAGCGATCGAAGGCCAGCGCCCCGCCATAGGCCTCGACGATGTCGCCCACGATCGCCAGCCCCAGGCCGGCTCCGCCGCCTTCGTCGCGGCGACCACCGCGGGCGGCCAGGCGCGGCAGGTCCTCCGCCGCCAGGCCGGGCCCGTCATCCTCGACCACGATGGACAGGTCACCGCCGGCGATGCTGGAGCCGATGCGCACGGTGCTGCGGGCCGCCCGGGTGGCATTCTCCATCAGGTTGCCCAGGATGTCGGCCAGGTCTTCCGCCAGGATCGCCGCCCCATGGCCCGCCGGGACCTCGTTCACGAAGTCCAGCGCCTCGCCACGCGGCGTCCGGCGCAGGGTGCGGACGATGGCGTCCGCGACCGCGACGACCTTAACCGGGGCGTCGGCCGGGCCGCTGCGATAGCGCAGGCGGGCGCGCGCCAGTTCGCGGTCGATCGTGCGCTGCATCTGGCTGCCGACTGCCTCGATCTCCGCGGCCAGGGCCGCCTGCCCTGCCTGACGCAGGCGCTGGACGTCGCCGGCCAGGGCCGTGAGCGGCGTCTTCAGGCCATGCGCCAGGTCCACGGCGCGGTCGCGTGCGCGCTGCATCGCCTGATCCTGTGCCGCCAGCAGGTCGTTCAGCTTGGCGACCAGGGGCTCGATCTCGGGCGGCACCGCTGCCTCCAGCCGGCGGGTGCTGCCGTCGCGCACCCGCGCCAGGCCCTGCCCCACCGCCTTCAGCGGGGCAAGGCCGGCCCGGACCTGGACCCAGGCGCCTGCCAGGATCAGCAGGCCCAGCAGGGCGAGGCCCGGCAGCAGGTCGCGAAAGAAGCCGCCGCGCAGCTCGGTCAGGGCCGTGCGGTCGATCGCGACCGAGACGCGCACCGGATGGTCCGCCCCCGCCCGCGTCAGGATCACCGTGCGGTCATGCTGCAGGGCAGGCCTGCCATCGGGCGTGGTCGTGCGGCTGGCCCGCACTTCGCCCGCGGCCAGGGCAGCGTCCGGCGCCACCAGGCTGCCGTCCCACAGCGAGCGCGAGCGCAAGGTGGTGCCATCGGCCGCGTCAAGGGCCTGCCAGTACAGGCCGCCCAGCGGACGCTGGAAGCGCGGATCGCCTGGTTCCGCCGCCAGGACCAGCCGCCCCTGCGGGTCCAGTCGCAGCTGGGCGGCGATCTGGACGATATGGCTGTCCAGTTCCTGCCCCACGCGATGCTCCAGGTAGCGATCGAACAGGGCGAGCAGCGCGAAGGTCGCGGCCGTGATCGCCACCGCCGTCCCCGCCACCGCGAACAGGAGCAGCCGCAGCCGCAGGGAATGCCAGAAGGCGGTCGCCATGCCGGCCGTCACGCGCCGGCGATGATGTAGCCGAAGCCGCGCCGCGTCTCGATCGCCTGCGCCCCCAGCTTGCGGCGAACGCGGCCGATCAGGACCTCGACCGCGTTGGAGTCGCGCTCATAGTGCTCGGCCTGCAGGTGCTCGGCCAGTTCCTGCTGCGGCACGACGCGGCCCGCATGGTGCATCAGGTAGGCGACAAGCCGGTATTCCTGCGGCGACAGGGCAATCGCCGTGCCGCCGCGGCTGACCCGCATCTGGCGCGGGTCCAGCACCAGGCCGCCCGCCTGGATCACTGGTGCGGCGTGACCGCCCGCGCGGCGCAGGACGGCGCGCAGGCGGGCCAGCAGTTCCTCCATCGCGAAAGGCTTGGGCAGGTAGTCGTCGGCCCCGGCGTCGATCCCCTCCACCCGTTCGGACCAGGTGCCGCGCGCCGTCAGGATCAGGACGGGAAAGGCCCGGCCATTGGCGCGCCAGCGCTTGAGGACCGACAGGCCATCCATGCCCGGCAGGCCAAGGTCCAGCACGGCGGCGGCATAATCCTCGGTATCGCCGCGGAACCACGCCTCCTCGCCGTTGGCCTCGCGGTCGACGACATAGCCGGCGGCAGCCAGCGCCTCCGCCACATCGCGCGCGATGCGCGCGTCGTCCTCGACCAGCAGGATGCGCATCGCTCAGTCGTCCTCGTCCACGTCCAGGATGCGGCCCGTGCGGCCGTCGACCTCCACCTCCAGCACGCGGCCATTGGGCATCAGCAGGCGGATCTGGTACTCGGGCGCGCCGTCATCGTCATCCAGGTCGACGTCCAGCACCTCGCCGGGAAAGCGCTGGCGGACCGCCTCGACGATCCGCGGCAAGGGCATCAGGCGGCCGGACCGGGCCCCGTGCCAGGCCCGCTCGGCATCGTCGTCATCGGCGCGCGCGGGCGCCGCCACGGCCAATGCCAGGGCCAGCCCAAGCAGCGCCAGGATGGCGGGGACGGAGCGCGGCGCGGACATGCACCTCTTCCTGCCAGGGGCCGGATGACAGAACGCTGACAATCGCGCTCAGGCCCCTGTCATGCCGCAGCCGTCACTCTCGGGCCATCGCAAGCACCTGAACGAGAACGAGAGTGCCATGAAGATCCTTCTGGGAACCGCCGCCATCGCCCTGGGCCTGGCCGCCACCACGCTGCCCGCCCTGGCCGACGACGATCGCCACTGCGGCCGCGTCGATCGCGCGCAATGGCTGAGCCTGCCCGATGTCGCCGCCCGCGTCGCGGCCATGGGCTATGACGCGCGCAAGATCGAAGCCGACGACGGCTGCTGGGAGGTGAAGGCCAGGGCTTCGGACGGGGCCCGCGTCGAACTGCACCTGCACCCCGTCACCGCCGAGATCGTGAAGCGCGACGTCGATGACGACGATGACCGCTATGACGATTGAGGGCTGAGGGCCAGCACCTCGTCCGCGCGGTGGCAGGCCGCCTGCCCCCCGCCTGCCGGGCGCAGGGCCGGCACCTCCTCGGCGCACCGGGGGATGGCAAAGGGGCAGCGCGTGCGGAAGACGCAGCCCGAGGGCGGTGCCAGCGGCGAGGGGATCTCCCCCTCGATCGGGCGGAAGCCGGCCGCCCCCTCCCCCGCGGCGGCCACGCTGGGGGTCGCCGCCAGCAGTGCCCGGGTATAGGGGTGGGCGGGCCTGGCGAACAGGTCCTGGGCCGGCGCCTGCTCCATCGTGCGCCCGAGATAGAGCACCAGGACCTCGTCCGCGACGAAGCGCACCACCGACAGGTCATGGCTGATGAAAACCATGGCCAGGTCCATCTCGTCCTGGAGGTCCAGGAGCAGGTTCAGCACCTGGGCCCGGATCGACACGTCGAGGGCGGAGACGGGCTCGTCCGCCACCAGGATTTCCGGCCGCAGCATCAGCGCGCGGGCAATGGCGATGCGCTGGCGCTGCCCGCCAGAGAACATGTGCGGATAGCGCTGCGCATGCTCGGGACGCAGACCGACACGGGCCAGCATGTCGGCCACGGCGGCCCGGCGGCCCGCTCGATCGCCGACGCCATTGACCAGCAATGGCTCTTCCAGCGCCGCGCCGATCGTGCGGCGGGGGTTCAGCGAGCCATAGGGGTTCTGGAACACCATCTGGACATGGGCGCGCAGGCGCTTGACCAGGGCCCGATCGCTGGCGTCCGCCACCTCTCCCAGGATGTCCAACCTGCCCGCGCTGGGCTGCTCGACAAGCGTCAGCTGGCGGGCGAGCGTCGACTTGCCACTGCCCGATTCACCGACCACGGCAAGCGTCCGCCCCTTGTCCAGGGTGAAGGACACGCCATCCAGCGCCTTGAGCGAGACACCGGGGCGGAACAGCCCGCGCGTGATCTCGTAGTGGCGGCGCAGGTCGTGAGCGGCGAGAACGGCCATCGCTCAGCGCTCCGGGCCGGGCCGGCCGTCCGGCTCCAGCGGCCAATGGCAGCGTGCCTGGCCGCCGCGCACCGGATGGAGGGCCGGCGCCTGGGCCACGCAGCGGGGCCCTGCGAAACGGCAGCGCGGCTCCAGCCGGCAGCCGGGCGGGCGGTCGTGGGCGCCGGGCACCACGCCCGGTATCGCCGGCAGGCGGGCCCGGCGCCGCACGCCATCCTGCACCACCGGCGGCGCCCGCTCCGGCAACGCGTCGAGCAGCGCCGCGGTGTAGGGATGGCGCGGAGCGGCAAACAGGTCCGCGGTGGTGCCCGTCTCGACGATCTCGCCCGCGTACATGACGGCGACGCGCTGGGCCATGCGCGCGACCACGCCAAGGTCGTGCGTGATGAGCAGCAGCGCCATGCCCGTCTCGCGCTGAAGCTCCAGCAAAAGGCTCAGGATCTGGGCCTGGATCGTGACGTCCAGCGCCGTCGTCGGCTCGTCCGCGATCAGCAGGCGGGGGCGGAGGGCAATCGCCATCGCGATCATGATGCGCTGGCATTGCCCGCCGGAGAGCTGGTGGGGATAGGAGGCCAGGCGCTGTTCCGGGCTGGGCAGGCCCACCTTGGCCAGCAGTTCGACAGCCCGGTCGCGATTGGCCCGCGCGCTGCCGCCCTGGTGCGCACTCAGCGTCTCCGTCAGTTGGGTCCCGATCGTGAAGGACGGGTTCAGGCTGGTCATCGGCTCCTGGAAGATCATGGCCAGGTCCCGCCCGTTCAGGGCGCGCCGGGCGCGGCCCGACAGGCGGTCCAGGTCTCGGCCGTCGAAGGCCATGCGGGCAGCCGCGACCTCTCCGGGAAACGGGATCAGGCCCATCAGGGCCAGGGAGGTGACGCTCTTGCCCGAACCCGATTCGCCCACCAGGCCCAGCACCTCGCCCCGGTCCAGGCTGAAGCTGACATCCTCCACCGCGCGAAAGCGGCCGAACCGGACGTTCAGGGCCTCGACCTCCAGCAGCGCCATCAGCGTTGCTTCAGCTTGGGGTCGAGGGCATCGCGCAGACCGTCGCCCATCAGGTTGAAGCCAAGGACGGTGAACAGGATGGCAAGGCCGGGAAAGGTCACGACCCACCAGGCGCGCTCCAGGAACTGGCGCGTGCCGGCCAGCATCGTGCCCCATTCGGCCGTCGGCGCCTGTGCCCCCAGGCCCAGGAAGCCCAGCGCCGCCGCCTCCAGGATCGCGGTCGAGAAGCCCAGCGTCGCCTGCACGATCAGCGGCGCCGCGCAATTGGGCAGGACCACGACCAGCATCAGGCGCAGGGTTCCGGCGCCGGCAATCCGGCTGGCCGTGACATAGTCGCGGCTCAATTCGGCGATGACGGCGGCGCGGGTCAGGCGGGTGTAGTGCGGCAGGGTGACGATGGCGATCGCCATCATCGCGTTGATCAGGCCGGGACCCAGGATCGCCACGATGGCGACCGCCAGCAGCAGGCTGGGCAAGGCCAGCATGATGTCCATCAGGCGCATGATCGCCTGGTCCGTGACCCCCCGCGCAAAGCCCGCGACCAGGCCCAGCGCGACCCCCAGGCTGAGCGACAAGGCGACCGAGACAATGCCGATCAGCAGCGACAGACGCGCGCCATGCATCAGGCGCGAGAGCATGTCGCGGCCGATGTCGTCGGTGCCCAGCGGAAACATCCACGTGCCCCCCGCCTGCCAGACGGGCGGCTGCAGCAGCGCGTCGCGGTACTGCGCATCGGGCGGATGGGGCGCCAGCCAGTCGGCGAAGACCGCCATGACGGCCACCAGCAGGATCACGCCCAGGCCCACCAGCGCGCCCCTGTTGCGGCGGAAGTCGGCCCAGGCTTCGCCCGCGGGGGACGGCAGGGTGGACGCGGCGGGAATGGCCTGCGGCGTCATCGCGTCGTCCGGATGCGGGGGTTGATCACGCCATAGAGCAGGTCGACGCACAGGTTGACGAACACCACCGTGCTCGCCACCAGCAGCAGCCCGCCCTGGATCGCCGGGTAGTCGCGCTTGTTGATCGATTCGATCAGCCACTTGCCGATGCCGGGCCAGGAGAAGATCGTCTCGGTCAGGATGGCGCCCGACAGCAGCACGCCGACCTGAAGCCCGATCACCGTGATGACGGGAATCGCCGCGTTGCGCAGGGCATGGACCCAGACGACGCGGAACGGGCTCAGCCCCTTGGCCCGGGCGGTGCGGACATAGTCCTCGCCCAGCACCTCCAGCATGGCCGACCGTGTCATGCGCGCGATCACGCCCAACGGCACGGTCCCCAGCACGATGGCCGGCAGGATCAGGTGATGCAGGGCCGAGCGGAAGGCCCTCAAGTCACCCGCCAGGAGCGTGTCGACCAGCATGAAGCCGGTCACCGGCGGCGTGAAGAACAGCAGCGAGATGCGACCCGACACGGGCGTGAGGCCAAGCTGGATGGACGAGACCAGGATCAGGATCATCGCCCACCAGAAGATCGGCATCGAATAGCCGGTCAGTGCTGCCCCCATCACGACATGGTCCAGCGGCCCGCCGCGGTTCAGGGCCGCCAGCACGCCCGCCGGCAGCCCGACCAGGACGGCCAGGATCATCGCGGCGACCGTCAGCTCGATGGTCGCGGGGAACAGGGTCAGGAATTCGCGCAGCACCGGCTTGGCGCTGACGACCGAGGTGCCGAGGTCGCCTTGCGCGACCTTCGCGACGTAATCGACGAACTGCTTCCACGGCGGCTGGTCCAGGCCCCAGGCCTCGAGCATCTGCTGGTGCCGCTCGGGCGAGATGCCGCGCTCGCCGGAGCGCACCTCGACCGGATCGCCGGGCACCAGGCGGATCAGCAGGAAGGCCAGCAGAACGACGCCCAGCAGCGTCGGCACCACCAGGACCAGCCGCCCCAGAAAGAACCGGATCATGGCAATTGCCGACCTAAGATTCGCTCACCCCCGCGAAGGCGGGGATGAGCGGGCTATTGGTGCAAGTGGCGGAGCCATCCACCTCCGGGCGCACGGCCCGCGCCTTGAAGACCTACTCCGCCAGGTCGACGCCGTAGAACTCGTGCACGCCGAAGGGGCTGATCTTGTAGTTCTTCACCTCGTTGCGCACCGGCTCGAACACCACCGAATGGGCGATCGTGAACCAGGGGGCCTCCTCCTTGAAGATGGCCTGCGCCTGCTCATAGAGCCTGGTCCGCTCGGCCTGGTCGCTGATCGTCTTGGCCTTTACCACCAAGTCGTCGAACGGCTTGAAGCACCACTTGGCGATGTTGCTGCCGCCCGGACGCGCCGCGTCGCAGCCCAGCAGCGTGTGCAGGAAGTTGTCGGGATCGCCATTGTCGCCGGTCCAGCCCAGCTGGGCCATCTGGTGCTCGCCATCCTGCGCGCGCTTGCGGTACTCGCCCCATTCATAGGTGACGATCTTGGCCGTCACGCCGATCTTGGCCAGGTCGGCCTGGATCAGTTCGGCAATGCGCTGGGCATTGGGGTTATAGGGGCGCTGGACCGGCATGGCCCACAGGTCGGTCTCGAACCCGTTGGGGTGGCCCGCTTCCGCCAGCAGCGCCTTGGCCTTCTCGGGGTCATAGGCATAGTCCTGCACCGCAGTGTTGTAGGACCAGATGGTGGGCGGGATCGGGTTCGTCGCCGCCTTGCCGGCACCCTGGTAGACCGCCTTGATGATCGATTCCTTGTCGATCGCCATGTTCAGCGCCTGTCGCACGCGGCGGTCGTCGAACGGCGCCTTGGTCGTGTTGAAGGCGAGGTAGCCGATGTTCAGCCCCTCCTGCGACAGCAGGGTGATGCCCTCCTCCTTGCCCAGCGCCTCCAGGTCGGCCGGTGCTGGATAAGGCATCACGTGGCATTCGCCCGCCTTCAGCTTGGCATAGCGGACCGAGGCATCGGGCGTGATGGCAAAGACCAGGTTCTCAATCGGCGCCGGCCCGCCCCAATAGGCGTCGAACCGCTTGTACCGGATCACCGCGTCTTTCTGGTAGTCGACGAAGACGAAGGGACCGGTGCCGACCGGAACCTGGTCGATCTGCTCGGGCGTGCCCGCCTTCAGCAGGAAATCGCCATATTCCGCCGACTGGATCGTGGCGAAGTCCATGCCCAGGTCCGCCAGCATCGGCGCCTCGGGCTTGTTCAGCGTGATGCGGACCGTGTGGTCGTCCACCTTCTCGATCGACTTGATCAGGTCCGGCATGCCCATGTCGTTGAAATAGTCATAGGCACCGCCCGAGACCTTGTGGAAGGGGCTGTCCTCCTTCCACTGGCGATTGAACGAGAACAGGACGTCGTCCGCGTTGAAGTCGCGGGTGGGCGTGAAACCGCCTTGGGCATGCCATTTCACGCCCTGGCGCAGCTTGAACGTATAGACCAGTCCGTCGGGTGAGATCTCCCAGGACTCGGCCAGGCCCGGCACCACGGTCGTGGTGCCGCGCTCGAACTCGACCAGGCGGTTGTAGACGGGGCGCGAGGCATCGAACGAGGTGCCGGTGGTGTTGATCTGGGGGTTGAAGTTCTCGGGGCTCCCCTCGGAGCAGTAGATCAGCGTCTTGGCCGCGGCCGGCTGGGCCAGCGCGGCGCCCGCCAGGACAAGGCCCAAGGCCATGCCGCATGCCCTCAGCGCCAGGGCGGCGCGCGCCGCCGGGGCTTTGGAGCGAACACGTTCGTGAAACGCCGGGCAGGCTTGCGTTGCCATGGTGGTCATCCGTCTGGCCGAATTGCCGCACCATTTAGCGCCGCGACGATCGGCCCTGCCAAGCCCCTAGATGCTGCGCGGGGCGAACAGGATCAGTGCCGCACCGGCCAGGCACAGGCTGGCACCGATCAGGTCGAAGCGGTCCGGCCGCACGCCCTCCACCACCCAGAGCCAGGCCAGGGAGGCGGCGATGTAGACCCCGCCATAGGCGGCATAGGCGCGGCCGGCAAACTCCAGCTGAACCTGCGTCAGGACCCAGGCGAACAGCACCAGCGACAGGGTGGCGGGCACCAGCCACCAGGCCGACTTCCCCAGCCGCACCACGGACCACAGCCCGAAACAGCCCGCAATCTCGGCCAAAGCTGCCACGCCATAGATCGCCAGGCCTTGGATCAACGCAGCCCCCAGTCAGAAGCGTCCAACTCCCCAATACCTACGTGGCCCGGTTTATCCGGGCCACCCATGAACTGACTTTGCCGTTCGCGGAGCGGCTCAGAACCCTCTCCGAATGGATCAGCCGATGTCGGTTCTGCGCCGGTAGGCAAGTTGACGGGTCGGTTCATGGGTCCTCCGCATAAAGCGGAGGACATAGGGTAGGGAGGGTGGATGCGGCGCCTTCAATACCCCGGCGGAACGTAGCCGAAGCGGGTCATCTGATCCCGGTGGTCGGCGACGATGCGGGCGACCTGGTCCTTGCTCAGCTGGCTGCGCCATTGCTCCGAGCGGCCTTCGCGGAAGAAGCGCTCGGCCGTCGGGCTGCGCTCGGTGAAGCCATGGGTCGCCTCCAGCTGCTGCAGCGTGCGGAAGGACGAGAAGCGGATCGCCTTCTGCAGACGGTCCCGTGGCGGGTCCAGGCCCAGGAAGCGGGCAATGCCCTGGAACGTCGCAAAGGCCTTGTCGATCATGTCCTCGTAACGCACGACGTGCAGCTGGGGCGACGGCCTGGCCGTCCAGCTCTCGACATGGGCGGACCAGGAGGAGATCAGCTGGGGCACGTTCTCCGGATCCTCGGCCGAACCGCCGGTGACGAGCGCAAGCCGTTCGATCGCCTGGTCGAGCGGCAGGCCGTAGTGCGGCACGACCGACAGGGCGACATCCAGCGGGTTGCGGACGACGTAGATCGCACCGGCGGTGACCTGCGGCACGATCAGCGGCACGCCGTGATAGTCGGCATTGAGCGCGTGCGTCTTGACGAACACCGTATCGCGGGAGGCCTGGGTCATGGCGCGCTGGGCACTGACGCGCAGGCTGGCCAGCACGTCGGAGCTCGGCTGGTCGACCGGCTGGCCGTTGTTGGCGGCGCGGTACCAGGCCTTGTGCGTGTCGCTGAGCGCGAAGCGCGTCATCTGGTTGGGCGGCACGGGAACATCCGGGTTCATCAGCAGGTTGTGCAGGAACGCCCGCAGCCAGGTATTGCCTGACTTGGGATAGGATGCGAGCCAGAGCAATGCGCCCACGTATCGTCTCCACCAGGGACCGGTCGGCCCCACATGCCGCGAGGATGGCGTGCGGCGCAACCCCCACGGCGGCGGCGCGGGTCGCCATGACTTATCCAGGGAGCGGATTGTTGCGGATGATGTGGCTGGGATTGGGGCTTGCGCTGGTCATTGTGGGCGCGCTGGGGGCGGCGGCATGCTCGCCGCTCAAGGCGCTGGACCTGGTCGTCTCGTCCGCCGGCTACACGGTCCAGGCGGACCAGCCCTATGGTTCGCTGCCCCGGCAGAAGCTCGACGTCTACCGTCCCGATGCGCCGGCCAAGGCCCTGGTCGTGTTCTACTACGGCGGTGGCTGGAACTCAGGGGAAAAGGGCGACTACCGCTTCATGGCGCAGACGCTGACCGCCAATGGCTATGCCGTGGTCCTGCCCGACTATCGCTTGGTCCCGGCCATCCACTATCCCGACTTCGTCGAGGACAGTGCCGCCGCCATGGCCTGGGCGCTGGATCACCGGCAGGAGATCGCCCCCGGCCGCCCCGTCTTCGTGATGGGCCACTCCGCCGGCGCCTATAATGGCGCCATGGTCGCCTATGACCCGCCGTTCCTGGAGCGCCACGGCCATCGGATCCAGGAAATCGCCGGCTTTGTCGGCCTGGCCGGCCCCTATGACTTCCTGCCGCTCGACTCGCCGCTGTCCAAGGGGGCCTTTGGCGAGGTGGCCGACCTGCCCTCGACCCAGCCCGTCAACAAGGTGACCGTCGACGCGCCCGAGGCCCTGCTGATCCATGGCGAGGCGGACGACACCGTCTACCTCCACAATCCCCGGTCGCTGAAGCGCGCGCTGGAGGCGAAGGGCAACACCGTCACCTTCATCACGTATCCCGAGATCGGCCACCTGGGCCCGCTGGTCGCCTTCGCCTCGCCCCTGGGGCGGAACGAGAGCCTGCGCAGCGATGTCCTGGCCTGGCTCGACGCGCGCAGCGGCCCTGCGGTCCCGGCAAGCCACTAGGGCGTGCTATGGTGTATTCAGGCCGGAACGGTGGTACCCGGCCTGGGGGACTGACGACTTGGACTATGTAAGCACGCGGGGTCTGGCGCCCCGCCTGGGATTCGAGGATGTGCTGCTGACCGGGCTTGCCCGCGACGGCGGCCTCTATGTGCCCGAGACCTGGCCCAACATTTCGGACGAGCTGCACCGCCTGGCGGGCAATACCTATGCGGACCTGGCGACCCGGGTCATGCTGCCCTTCATCGGCGACGCCATGCCGGCCGAGGAATTCGCCCAGCTGGTCAGCCGCGGGGTCGCCACCTTTGCCCACGCCGCGGTGGCGCCGCTGGTCCAGATCGGGCCCAATGACTGGATCCTGGAGCTGTTCCACGGGCCGACGCTGGCCTTCAAGGACGTGGCACTGCAGCTCCTCGGCCACCTGTTCGAGCGCACGCTGACGGCGCGCGGCGGCCGGATGACGGTGCTGGGCGCCACGTCCGGCGACACGGGGTCCGCCGCGATTGAGGCGATGCGCGGGCGACGCAACATCCGGGTCGTCATGCTGCATCCGAAGGGGCGCGTGTCCGAGGTGCAGCGCCGCCAGATGACGACGGTGCTGGACGACAACATCCACAATGTCGCGATCGAAGGCACGTTCGACGACTGCCAGGCCCTGGTGAAGGACCTGTTCAACGACCTGGACTTCCGCGACGCGGTACAGCTGGGCGCCGTCAATTCGATCAACTGGGCGCGCCTGATGCCGCAGGCAGCCTATTACGTCTATGCCAGCCTTCTGCTGGGAGGACCGGACCGGGCGCTCACCTTTTCCGTGCCCACCGGGAATTTCGGGGACTGCTATGCAGGCCTTATCGCGGAGCGCCTGGGCCTCCATATCAGTCGCCTGGTGGTCGCAACCAACCGCAACGACATTGTCGCGCGCGCGTTGACCACCGGCTTCTATGACAAGGGCGAGACGGAACCGACGATGAGCCCCAGCATGGACATCCAGGTGTCCAGCAATTTCGAGCGCCTGCTCTACGAGGTCGAGGGCCGCGATCCGGCGGTCGTCCGCGCCGCGATGGAGGGTTTGCGCGACCAGGGCAGTTTCCAGCTGGGCCGTGTCGCGCTGATGCAGGCGCGCAGCCTGTTCACGGGCCGGGCGGTGAGCGAGGAGGAAACGCTGGACACCATCGCCCGCGTCCATGGCGAGACGGGCCTGGTGATCGACCCCCATACGGCGGTCGGCATCGCCGCGGCGCGCACCGCGCGGATGCAGCGCGACATTCCCGTCGTCACCCTTGCGACCGCGCATCCGGCCAAGTTCCCGGACGCGGTCGAGCGGGCCATCGGCAAGCGCCCCGCCTTGCCCGATCGTCTGGCCGATCTGCTGGAGCGGCCCGAACACTATGACGTCCTGCCGGCCGATGCCGACAAACTGAAGGCCCACGTCCGCAGCGTCGTGGGGAATGGCGGTTGATGGGTACCAGGATCACCACACTCAATTCCGGCCTGCGCGTCGTCACCGAGGATTCGGCGAACGCGCTGACCAGTGCCATCGGCATCTGGGTCGATGTCGGTGCCCGACACGAGCGGCTGGAGCAGAACGGCATCAGCCACCTGATCGAGCACATGGCCTTCAAGGGGACGGAGCGGCGCGATGCCCGCGCCATCGCCGAGGAGATCGAGGCGGTGGGCGGCCACCTGAACGCCTATACCAGCCGCGAGCACACGGCCTTCTACGCGCGCGTCCTGGCCGAGGACGTGCCGCTGGCCGTCGACATGCTGTCCGACATCCTGCAGCACTCGACCTTCGAGGAGCAGGAACTGGTGCGCGAGCGCCAGGTCATCGTGCAGGAAATCGGCCAGGCCCAGGACACGCCCGACGACCTGGTGTTCGAGATGCTGCAGGAGGCGGCCCACCCCGACCAGCCCATGGGCCGCTCCATCCTGGGGACGGTCGAGCGGGTGGAGGGGTTCCAGCGCGGCGACCTCAACGCCTATATGGCCGAGCACTACCGGGCCCCCGCGATGGTCATCGCCGGCGCCGGACGGGTCGATCATGACGCGCTGGTCGACATGGCGCGCACGCGCTTCGATGCGCTGGGCCCGGCCAGCGGCTTCGCGCCGGAGCCGTCGCGCCATGTGGGCGGCGAAGCACGCGACGTGCGCGATTTCGAGCAGGCGCACCTGGCGATCGGCTTTCCGGGCCTGGCCTATGACGATCCCGATTTCTATGCCTACCAGGTCTATTCGACCGTGCTGGGCGGGGGCATGTCGTCCCGGCTATTCCAGGAAGTGCGGGAGAAGCGGGGCCTTGCCTATTCCGTATTCTCGTTCGCCTCGTCCTATCACGATGGCGGAATGCTGGGGATCTATGCCGGGACGGGCGACGAATCGGTCGCCGACCTGGTGCCGGTGATCGCCGACGAGATGCTGGACGTCAGCGTCCACGCGACCGAGGAAGAGGTCGCCCGCGGCCGCGCGCAGATGAAGGCAGGGCTGCTGATGTCGCTCGAAAGCTCGTCGTCCCGCGCGGAGCAGCTGGCACGCCACATGCTGATCCATGGCCGGGTGATCCCGACGCCGGAGCTGATCGCCAGCATCGACGCCGTCGACGCCGCCGCCGTGCGGCGCGTGGCGCGGCGGATCCTGGACCAGGGCGCCCCCGCGATCGCGGCCCTTGGCCCGGTCGCCGGCCTGCCTGCGCACGACCGCATCCTGGAGCGCTTTCGGACCTAGCCTGCCTGGCCGACTTTGCGTGTAGACTCACCGCATAAGGTCGAGGAGGAGAGGCCGCATCCGTGAACGCGCTGCTGCGCAGCTTTCGCCCCGAACTGGTGCCCGCGATCAGCGGCGCCAGGGTGGTGCTGCGCGCGCCGGTGGTCGCCGACTACGAGGCCTGGGCCGACCTGCGTTCCGCATCGCGCGCGTTCCTGACCCCGTGGGAGCCGACCTGGCCGCCCGATGACCTGACGCGCGCCTCGTTCCGGCGGCGGCTGCGCCGCTATGCCCATGATGCGCGCGAGGACCTGGGCTATGCCTTCCTCGTCTTCCGCCGCGCCGACGAAGCCCTGGTGGGCGGCATCACGGTCAGCAACGTGCGCCGGGGCGTCACGCAGTCCTGCTCCATCGGCTATTGGATGGGCGTCAGCCATTCGGGCAAGGGCTACATGACGGACGCCGTGCGGGCCCTGCTCCCCTGGTTGTTCGACGGCCTGAACCTGCATCGGGTCGAGGCGGCCACCCTGCCCGGGAACGGCCCCAGCCAAGCCCTGCTGCTGCGCGTCGGCTTCAGCAAGGAAGGTTATGCCCGGCAGTACCTGAAGATCGACGGCCAGTGGCGCGACCACGTCCTGTACGGCATGGTCGCGGGCGATCCACGGCGCTGAGCCAGGTGGGCGCCGGTCCTACTGCGCGGCGCTGGCAAGTGGCTCGGGCATCAGGGTCACCACCTGGTTGCGCCCCCGCCCCTTTGCCATGTAGAGCGCCTGGTCGGCGCGCTGGATGATGTCCTCCACGTCGCGGTCGCCGGGGCTGGCCAGCGTGGCGCCCAGGCTGATCGTGACCTGCACCGTGCCGCCGCCAGGGATCGCGATTGCTCCGTCGGCCACCGCGGCCCGCACCCGCTCGGCCCAGGTCGTCAGCGATTCGGGCGTCACCTCGCGCAGCAGGACCACGAACTCCTCGCCGCCAAAGCGTGCGACCTGATCGGTGCGCCGCGCCGCCTCGGCCAGGATGGCCCCCACGGCGACGATGACGGCGTCGCCCGCCGGGTGGCCGTGGCCGTCATTGACCCGCTTGAAATGGTCGATGTCGACGACAAGGACGGCAAACGCCCGGCCATAGCGCTTGAAGTAGTCCAGCACGTCGCCCGCCTGGGCGACGAAGCCGCGGCGGTTCAGCAGGCCCGTCATCGGATCGGTATTGGCGAGTGCCCGCAGCGCCTCGACCTGCTGGGTGTGACGCTCGATCTCCTCGGACTGGACGACGTGGCTGCGCGCGGCCGCGGCCCGTGCCCGGTTCAGGCTGGTCTCGGCGAAGTCGACGCGCCGCACCAGCGACCGCAGGGCCGTGGACAGGGCCAGCATGTCGGACGAGCCGCGCAGCCGGTCGAACCCGCTGAAGCCTGGGTCGCGGCCGGCGCGATCCGCGTCAAGCGTCAGGCGCCGCACCGGGCGGGTCAGGGTGCCCGCCGAATAGATCGCCGCCGCCACGCTGGCCAGCGCCGCCAGCAGGCCGATCGCCAGGATCTGCGCCACGTCGCGATAGGCTCCGGCCAGGACGGCCGCCGTGGGGCGACGGGCGATCACGCGCCAGCCCAGGCCGGAATAGGCCTCCATCCCCCGCGTCGCGACGGCCGCCGCGAAGAAGTCGCCATCGCTGGCTTCGTCGATATAGGTGATGGGCCCCCTGGCCGTGGCCGCCAGCGCATCGGCGTCAAGCTCGGGCGAACCGAACGGCTGGCCCAGGATCGACGCCCCCTTGGCATCCGTCACCCAGATGTCCGTGGCGAGTGCCGGGTCGTAGCGGGCCAGCAGCCGGTCCCGCGTCGCCTCGGCCCAGGTCCAGCTCAGGTGCGCGCCGACGACCCCCTTCAGCGTGCCGTCGGCGGCCAGCACGGGCGCGGTGACGTCCACGAAGCGGAAGGGCTCGCCATCGCGCGACGGACCCAGCAGCGCCACCAGCAGCTTGGCCTCGTGAATGTCCAGCGCGGCCAGTCCCTTGCTGCCCTGCTTGAACCAGGGTCGCTCGGCAACGGACTTGCCTTCCAGCATGCCCTTGGTCGCCACCTGGACCGTGCCGTCCGGCGCGGCAAAGCCGATCCACGCATAGGCGGGCCGGGCCTCCTGCAACTGGTTCAGCATCGCCCGCGTCACGCCGTCATTGGCGGCCCAGATGTCGGCCAGGGGGCGCAGGCTGGCGAAGTTGCCGATCTCGCGATAGGTGCCGAACATGTCGCGGTCCAGGCTGTTGGCCATGTCGGTCGCCAGGTCGGCCATCTCGGCCGTTGCGTGCTCGATTGCGCGGTCGCGCACGATCAGGGCGGCGGTGACAGTCATCAGCGTGATCGTCGTCAGGCAGACCAGGGCCATCAGCAGGCCGGCCTGCTGCTTCATGCTCATCCGGTCGCGCAGGCGGCGCAGGGCCGCGATCATCGACGCCACGATCGTCTCCTTCCGCGGCCAGTGTACACCACCAGACAAAACGCAAGCGTTTCAACAATCCGTTTACGACGGGCTGCCGCCGTGCCGCGCTCCGCAGGGCAGGCCTGCGCCGCGCAGGCCCGGGGTCACGGAACCCGCGCGCGGGCGTTGCTGTTTCGTATCCAGGCAGGCGCCGGGGTGCCTGCGCCACCTGCCATCGCCGTTGGGGGAAGACCTGCGCCATGAAGCTGTTCGAATGCCAATCCTGTGCGCAGCCGCTCTACTTCGAGAATACGGGCTGCGAATCGTGTGGGCATCGCCTGGGCTTCGTGCCGGGCCTGATGGTGCTCAGCGCGCTGGAGCCGGCCGACGCCCCGGCCGAGGGCGACGCGCCGCCGGCCGAGCTGTGGCGGGCCTTGGCCGACCCGGACGAGGCCGCGCGCTATCGCTTCTGCGCCAATGCGCTCGACGGCGTGTGCAACTGGCTGATCCCCGCGCACTATGCCGACACGCACTGCCTGTCGTGCCGGCACAACCGCACCATTCCCGACCTGTCCCTGGGGGATAACCGGGAGCATTGGCGCCGCCTGGAACTGGCCAAGCACCGGCTGTTCTACACGCTGGTCAAGCTGGACCTGCCGCTGCCCAACCGCATCGACGATCCGGACAAGGGCTTGGCCTTCGACTTCCTGGCCGACGGTGACGACGGCGTGGCGCCCAAGGTCCTGACCGGCCATGACGACGGCCTGATCACCATCAACCTGGCCGAGGCGGACGACGCCGAGCGCGAACGCCGCCGGACCCAGATGGGCGAGCCCTATCGCACGCTGCTGGGCCATTTCCGGCACGAGATCGGCCATTTCTTCTGGGATCGCCTGGTGGCGCCCGATGCCGCCTGCCTGGACGCCTGCCGCGCGATGTTCGGGGACGAGCGCGAGGACTATGCCCAGGCCCTGCAGCGCCACTACCAGAACGGTCCCGTGCCGAACTGGCAGGAGCACTACGTCTCCAGCTATGCCGCCTCCCACCCCTGGGAGGACTTTGCCGAGACGTTTGCCCACTACCTGCACATCGTCGACACGCTGGAGACGGCGCGCGCCTTCAACCTGCGCATCCGCCCGCGCATCGCCAAGGGTGACGAACTGGCGGCGGAGGTCGACTTCAACCCCTATCGCGCTGAGGCCGCGACCGACCTGATCGAGGCCTGGCTGCCGCTGACCTTCGCCATGAACAGCCTGAACCGCAGCATGGGTCAGCCCGACCTCTATCCCTTCGTCCTCTCCACCCCGGCCATCGACAAGCTGGGCTTCGTGCACGCGGTGGTGCACCGCCGTGTTCCCGTCGTGCCGCAGGGTGCTTCGTCCGACGCGGTCGAACACGCCGCGGCGGTGTCGGAGCGCCTGCCCGATGCCGCGGAATAGCCGGGCCCTGCCACAGGCGTGGCCATGACGCATGCTCGGCGCGCCACAGGTGCCGGATTTGGACGTGTGCTGCTTGTGAAGGCGGGGTGCGATAGGCACTCTACGGCACCATGACAGAAACCGAAGGTGAAGCGGCCCGGGTCCCCGGCGTGCCCGGCGGGGCGAGCCAAGAGCCGGACATGCCGCCGGCCCGCCCGTCCCTGCGCCTGTCTGAAGCCGCCATCCGTTTCGGCATTCCCGAGCCCGCTTTGCGCGAGCGCGTCCAGGCCGGCCGGGTCGAAGGGTTCACCGACCCCGGCGGGTCCTGGCACGTCTACCTGGACGAACGCGGCCGGCCGGCCGAGCCGCCGCCCCCGCCGGGCCAGCGCCGCCGGGGCCGCCCCACAGCCGGCACCCCTGGCGAGGCCGCGGACGAGGCGCCGGGCGTCGCCCTGCCGCGCCCGCTCCTGGTCGTGCTGGGACTGTTCCACGACCTGTCGTCGCGCCATCCGATCGGCCTGCAGATCGTGCTGCGCCTGGTGCTGGTCGGTTTCGCCTCGGCCATCGTGGCGCGTTTCCTGTACATGGAGCCGGGCCTGCCCGACGATCCGCTGCGCCTGGATTTCATGCTGATCGGCCTGTGCGTCGTGCCGCTGGCGATCTGGGAAGTGCTGATGCCGCTCGATCCCCGCGCGGAACGGGATCGACCTGAATACATGATCGTGCTCTATGCGATCCTGCTTTCCCTGGTCACGGTGCCGGTCGCGATCACCTTCCGGATGATCCTGGGCCTGATCCTGGACTAGGATCAGGCGGGGCAGCCGCGGGCGATGTCGCCACAGGGTGGCATCGGGCAAGCACGCGAACGGGGGGGCATGGACGTTCAGGCACGCAGGATCGACCAGGCGCCAGGCCTGCTGGATCGCTTTGCCGTACCGGCCGGCGCCTATGACGAACTGCGCCAGGGCGATGGCCAGTTGCGGGCGCACTGGGCCGCGATGGTCCAGGCCCTGGGCGGGCTGGGCCATGGCGAGCTGGACCAGCGCTGGTCCCTGCTGCGGCGCGAACTGCGCGAAAGCCGCATCGCCAGCGCCCTGATCGAGGATGGCCGGCAGGTCGGCGGCCAGGGCGACCTCGACCTCCTGCCCTTTGTCATCAGCGAACCCGAATGGCGGACGCTGGAGCGCGGCCTGATCCAGCGCGGGCGCCTGCTGTCCGCCCTGCTGGACGATCTCTATGGGCCGCAGACGGTCCTGCAGCGGGGCCTGGTGCCGCCCGGCGCCGTGTTCGGCAATCGCGCCTTCCTGCGCCCGGCGCATGGCCTGAAGCCGCCCGGCGGCAGCATGCTGCACATGATCGGCGTCGACCTGGGCCGCGCGGCGAACGGGACCTGGCACGTCCTGGGCCAGGTCCTGCCCGACAGCGTGGGGCCCGGCTTCGCGCTGGAGAACCGGATCGCGATCTCTCACGCGCTGTCGCAGCCCTATCGCGAGCAGCAGATCCGCCGGCTGGCCCCCTGGTTCGAGCAGAGCCGACAGGCCCTCGCCTCCGCCGCGACCTGCGCCGGCACGCCGCGTCTGGCCCTGCTCACCCCCGGGCCCGGTTCGCCCAATTATCACGAGGATGCGTTCCTCGCCCGCTACCTTGGCTTCTCGCTGATCCGCGGCGACGACGTCACCGTGCGCGACAACCGCATCTACCTGAAGACGCTGGGCGGGCTTGAGGCCCTGCACGCCATCTGGCGCCGCATCCCGGACGACCTCAGCGACCCGCTGGAGCTGAACGGCGGCTCGACGCTCGGCATACCTGGCCTGCTGCAGGCTGTGCGTGCCGGCCACATGGCGGTCGGCAACGCGATCGGCGCAGGCCTGGCCGAAAGCCTGGCGCTGTTCCCCTACCTGCCCGCGCTGGCGCCCGCCCTGATCGGGGAGGACCTGCTGCTGCCCCAGCCGGAGGCGCTGTGGTGCGGTGCCGGTCCCGCGGCGCGGGTGTCCGAACGCCTGGCTGATGGCGAATGGCTGTACCGCCGCGCCATGCCGGCCGAGCGGCGCCGCCGCCGCAGCGACGACCTGCGCGCCGGCACCGGCGGCCGCCGGCCAGAGGCATCGCCCGAACTGGTCGCGGTCCGGCCCTTTGCCCTGTCCCACGCGCCCAGCCTGAACGGCGCGGAACTTTCGGCGCGGCCGGTCACGCTGCGCATGTTCCTGGCCTGGACCGAGGATGGCTTCTCGGTCATGCCGGGGGCCATCGCCCGGGTCGGCGCCAGCCTTGGCGAGGGCGAGGCGACGGTCAGCGGCTACAAGGACACCTGGGTCCTGTCCTCGCGCCCGGTCGGCAGCTTCAGCCTGATGCCGCCGGTCGATGCGGTGGTCGAGATCCGGCGCAGCGGCAACCAGCTGCCCTCCCGCGTGGCCGACGACCTGTTCTGGCTGGGGCGCTATTTGGAGCGGGCCGAGATCGGCGTGCGCAGCGTGCGCGCCGCCCTGCTCCGCGCGGGCGAGGACCTGGATCCCGCGGGCAAGGTCGACTTCGCCAGCGGCCTCCACCACCTGCAGCAGATGGGCCAGCTGCCGGAAGTGCTGGAGCGGGGTCCCCGCGGTCCGCAGGAACTGGAACGCTCCCTGCTCAAGGCGATGCTGGAGGCGAACCGCCCCGGCAGCCTGAGCGCCATCCTGAACCGGGTGCGGCTGATCTCGATCTCGGTGCAGGACCGGCTCAGCCTCGACATCTGGCGGGCGCTGGCCCAGCTCAAGGATCAGGTCGACGACCTGGACCCCCGGCAGATGGACAGCGCCCGCCTGCTGCCCTGCCTGCACCAGATGGTCACGACCTTCTCCGCCCTGTCCGGCATGGGGACGGAGAACATGATGCGCGGCCCCGCCTGGCTGTTCCTGGACCTGGGCCGCCGGATCGAGCGGGCGCTGGGCGCCGTCACCATGATCCGGTCGACGGTCCTGGCGCGCCAGGGTGCGGGCGCGCCTGCCCTCGACCTCGCCCTGGAACTGGCCGACAGCACCATGACCTACCGCGCCCGCTACCGGGCCTCGCCCCAGCTCGCGCCGATCCTGGACCTGCTCATCGCGGACGAGGACAATCCCCGCTCGCTCGCGTACCAGGTGGCGCGCACCGCCGGCCATGTCGCCCGCCTGCCCCGGGGCGAGGGGTTCAAGGCATGGGACGCGCTGGACCTGGGCACCCGCACGATCATGGCCAACCTGCGCGAGATCGACGCCAACGACCTGGCCCGGCCCACGCCGGACGGCAAGCTGGACGCGCTCGAGGCCCTGATGGACGACCTCGACGCCGGCCTGCCCGCCTTGTCCGACCTGCTGGGCGCGCTCTACTTCACCCATGCGCTGGTCCGCCCCGCCATCGGCATGGCGCGCCGGGGCTCCCTGGCATGAGCGCCGTGGTGGCGGAGGGCATCCGCCTGCGCGTCTGGCACCGCACCGTGTGCCGCTATGCCGACACGGTCAGCCTGTCGCACCACCTGGCGTGCCTGACGCCGCGCACGCTGCCCCGGCAGAAGATCCTGTCGACCGAGCTGGACATCGGCCCGGAACCGGCGACGCGCAGCAGCCGCACCGACTATTTCGGCAACAGCCTGACGCATTTCGCGATCCAGTCGGCGCACCGGACACTGCGGGTGGAGGCCAGCAGCGTGGTCCACCTGCTGCCGCTGCCGCCGCTGCCCCGCACGTCGCCCGCGTGGGAGACAATCGCCGCGGCCATGGCCCTGGACGCCGCCCAGACCGCCTACGAGTCGACCCACATCCCCTGGGACGCGGAACTGGCTGCCTATGCCCGGACCGAGTTCACGGCCGGCCGCCCGATCGTGGAGGCGGCGCTGGCGTTGCAGGCCCGCATCAAGCGTGAATTCGTCTTCGACCCCAAGGCGACGACGATCTCGACGCCGGTGCGCGAGGTACTGCACAGGAAGCGCGGCGTGTGCCAGGACTTCGCCCACCTGATGATCGGCTGCCTACGCTCGATCGGCCTGTCGGCGCGCTATGTCAGCGGCTACCTGCGCACCCGCCCGCCGCCGGGTCGCCCACGCATCGTGGGCGCCGACGCCAGCCACGCCTGGCTGGCGCTGCATTGCGGCGAGCATGGCTGGCTGGACCTGGACCCGACCAACGACATGGTGCCCTCGCTCGACCACGTCACCGTCGCCTGGGGCCGCGACTATGACGACGTCGCCCCCCTGACCGGCCTGATCGAAGGCGGCGGCGCCCAGGACCTCGACGTCGGCGTCGACGTCGCCCCCGCGGACGAGGTGTAGCCCGGCTCACTCGCCCAATACGGGATTAGGTGTGCGATTTGCAGCCTCGTTGCCGTTCCCCTATCGTGCCCCATCAAAAGTAGCGTTTCGGGGACGGCAACGATCATGGCAACCTTGAACGGCACCACCGGCACCGACACGTTCGTTGGGTCGAACACCGTCGCCGACGTCTTCACCTTCACGCCGGCGACCTATTCGCTGTCGGACACGGTGATTGGCGGCTCTGGCGACGGGGACCGGCTGGTCTTTTCGGGCGTGCCGGGGCCGGGCGGCTACAGGTTCAACCAGAACGTCTCGCAGGTCGAGATCGTGCAGGTCCTGGCGTCGGCCGGCAGCATCACCTCGATCACGTTGAGCAGCGACCTGATCGGCAGCGCCAACACGATGCTGACGCTGGCCGGCGGGGCCGGCAGCGACACGCTGAAGGTCGACACGTTCACGGTCAGCGCGGTCTCGATCGTGGGCAATGGCGGCAACAACGTGCTGGTCGGGGGCGGGGGCGACGACGTGCTGCTGGTCGGCACCACGACGGCCGGCAACACCAACACGCTGGACGGCGGCAGTGGCAACGACACCCTGACCGGCGGCGCCAGCACCGACATCATGATCGGCGGCCTGGGCAACGACACCTATACGGTCGACCGCACCAGCGACCGGGTGATCGAGCAGGCGAACGGCGGGACCGACACGGTCCTGTCCAGCGTCAGCTTCACACTGGCGGGCGTGTTTGCCGAGAACGTGACGCTGCTGGGCGCGGCCAACCTGAACGCGACCGGCAACAGCTTCGCCAACACCCTGACCGGCACTGCCGGCAACAATGTGCTGGACGGGGCGGCGGGTGCCGACCTGATGATCGGGGGGTCCGGCAACGACACCTATATCGTCGACAATGCCGGCGATCGCATCACCGAGTTTGCCAATGGTGGCCTGGACCAGCTGCGCACCACGGCCAGCACCACCCTGGGCAGCGGGGCGGAGATCGAGGTCATCACCCTGCTGGGCAGCGGCAACCTCAATGTCACCGGCAGCAATACGGCCAACACGATCGTTGGCAATGGCGGCGCCAACGTCCTGCTGGGCCTGGCCGGGGCGGACCTGATCCTGGGCAATGGCGGCAACGACACGCTGGACGGCGGGGCTGCGGCCGACACCCTGTTCGGCCATGCCGGCAACGATACGCTGATCGGCGGCACGGGTGTCGATACCCTGAACGGCGGCGGCGGCGACGACATCTACGGGATCGACAATCCGGCCGACCTGGTGGGTGAGGCTGCCAATGGCGGCATCGACACGGTGCGCGCCAGTGCCAGCTTCAGCCTGGCCAACAAGGCCCAGGTCGAGCACATCGTCCTGCTGGGCACCGCCAACCTGAACGCCACGGGCAATGCGCTGGCCAACAGCCTGACCGGCAACACGGGCAACAACGTGCTGGACGGTGGTGCTGGTGCCGACGTGATGGCGGGCGGCCTGGGCAATGACAGCTACATCGTCGACAACGCCGGCGACCGGGTGGTGGAGGCGGCAAACGGCGGCACCGACGGCATCTCCACCACGCTGAGCTACACACTGGCGGGGCTTCAGGTCGAGAACCTGAAGCTGCTTGGCACGGGCAACCTGAACGCCACGGGCAACAGCTTCGCCAACATCCTGACCGGCAATGCGGGCAGCAACGTCCTGAACGGCGCAGGCGGCGCCGACCGCATGTTCGGGGGCAAGGGCGACGACACCTACATCGTCGACAACGCGAGCGACCAGGTCGGCGAGGCGGCGAACGAGGGCACAGACACGGTCCGCAGCGCCCTCAGCTTCACCCTTGGTGCCAATGTCGAGAACCTCGTCCTGCTGGAGGGGGGCAGCCTGGCCGGGACCGGAAACGACCTGGACAACGTGATCACAGGCAACGCCGCGAGCAATGTCCTGAGCGGAAACGGCGGTGTCGATCGCATCCAGGGCAATGGCGGAAACGACACGATCACTGGAGGTGCCGGCAACGACACCCTGCTGGGCAATGCGGGCAACGACACCCTGATCGGCAGCAGCGGCATCGACCTGCTCGCGGGCGGCAGCGGCGATGACAGCTACGTCGTCGATGATGCGGGCGACCTCGTGGTCGAGAACGCCAATGGCGGCACCGACACGGTCACGGCCTTCGTCAGCTTCGACCTGTCGTCGTCACCCAATGTCGAAAACCTGACCCTGAACGGCGCAGCCCCACTGGTGGCCGTTGGAAATGCCCTGGACAATGTCCTGACGGGCAATGCCGGCAGCAACACGCTGGACGGCGGTGCAGGCGCCGACACGATGATCGGCGGCGGCTCAAACGGCGGCGACACCTTCTTTGTCGATAATCCAGGCGACGTAATTGTCGCGTCCGGATCGAGTGCAAATACAATCTACAGCACATTATCCGTTGACATCAGCGCAATGCCAGTCAGCACAGTTTTTCTTCTGGGAACTGCTGACTTGTCTGTGATCGGCAATTCATTGAGTAATATTTTCTACGGAAATTCTGGGGACAATACACTACAGGGCTTTGCTGGAAACAACAGGATGCATGGAGGAGTAGGCAACGACACTCTCTATGGCGGCGACAGTTTCGACACACTATACGGCGATGGCGGGAATGACTGGCTGGAGGGTGGCGGCGGCATCAACTACCTGTATGGCGGCGACGGCGACGACCGGATCCTCGGTGGCAACTTCGGCAACTCGATCCTCGGCGGAGACGGGAACGACACGATCTACGGTGGGACCGGCAAAAACCTGATCCTTGGCGAAAGTGGCGACGACCTGCTCATCGGCGGCTCTGGTGAAGGCACGCTGGCGGGCCAGGGCGGCAACGATACGCTGGATGGCCGAGGCGGCACCTACTACCTGTCCGGCGGCACGGGTGATGACACGTACATCGTCGACAATGCCAATGAAGAACCCCTTGACGTCAGTGGCAACGACACTGTAATGGCGAGTGTCAGCTTCGTTCTAAGGTACTTTGACAATAATGTTCTTGAGAATCTCATATTGACCGGTACCGCTGATATTGATGGCACAGGCAATAATGCTGCAAACAAGATTACCGGAAACTTCGGTGACAACACTCTTACGGGTCTTCTGGGTTCTGATACGTTCATCTTCGATGGTACGTTCGGACAGGACAGGGTCGTCGACTTCACCGCCGGCGGCGGTGCCGGCCATGACTTCCTGGACCTGTCGGCGACGGCCTTCACGGACTTTGCCGACGTGCTGAATTCGACCGCCGATGTGGCCGGCAGTGTCATCATCACCCTTGATGCCGGGAACACCATCACGTTGACCGGTATCCTGAAGGCCGAGCTGACCGAGGCCGACTTCGTCTTCTGACCTCGCGTCTTTGTGGACATTCCGCGGTGATTTGCAGCCCTGTCGGCCGACAGGTAGTCTGCGGGCCTTAGCCCGGCTTGGCCCGCACGGGTGAGGATCACCATGGCAACGTTCAACGGCACCACCGGCACCGACACGTTCGTCGGGGCCAACAACGTGGCCGACGTCTTCACCTTCACACCAGCCACCTATTCGCTGTCCGATACCGTCATCGGCGGCTCCGGTCCCGGTGATCGGCTGGTCTTCTCAGGCACGCCGGGGTCCGGCGGCTATACGTTCAACCGCAATGTTGCCCAGATCGAGATCGTGCAGGTGCTTGCACCATCGGGCAGCGTCACCTCGATCACGCTGAGCAGCGATCTCGTGGACAGCGCCAACCAGACCCTCACCCTGCTGGGTGGGGCCGGCAGCGACACGCTGAAGGTTGATCCCTTCACGGCCACCGTCGTGTCGATCGTGGGCAATGGCGGCAACAATGTGCTGGTCGGCGGCGGGGGCGACGATGTGCTGCTGGTCGGCACCACGTCCGCTGGCAACACCAACACGCTCGATGGCGGCAGTGGCAACGACACCCTGACCGGCGGCGCCAGCACCGACATCATGATCGGCGGCCTGGGCAACGACACCTATACGGTCGACCGCACCAGCGACCGGGTGATCGAGCAGGCGAACGGCGGGACCGACACGGTCCTGTCCAGCGTCAGCTTCTCGCTGGCGGGCGTGTTTGCCGAGAACGTGACGCTGCTGGGCGCGGGCAACCTGAACGCGACCGGCAACAGCTTCGCCAACACCCTGACCGGCACCGCCGGCAACAACGTGCTGGACGGGGCGGCGGGTGCCGACCTGATGATCGGGGGTTCGGGCAACGACACCTATGTCGTCGACAATGCCGGCGACCGCATCATCGAGGTCGCCAATGGCGGCGTGGACCAGGTGCGCACCACGGCCAGCACCACCCTGGGCAGCGGGGCGGAGGTCGAGGTCATCACCCTGCTGGGCGGCGGCAACCTCAACGTCACCGGCAGCAATACGGCCAACACGATCGTTGGCAATGGCGGCGCCAACGTCCTGCTGGGCCTGGCCGGGGCGGACCTGATCCTGGGCAATGGCGGCAACGACACTTTGGACGGCGGGGCAGACGCCGACACGCTGTTCGGCCATGCCGGCAACGACACGCTGGTCGGCGGCACGGGCGTGGACACGATGTTCGGCGGCAGCGGCAACGACGTGTACCAGGTCGACAATCCGGCCGACCTGGTGGGTGAGGCTGCCAATGGCGGCATAGACACGGTGCGCGCCAGTGCCAGCTTCAGCCTGGCCAACAAGGCGCAGGTCGAACACATCGTCCTGCTGGGCTCAGCCAACCTGAACGCCACGGGCAATGCGCTGGCCAACAGCCTGACCGGCAACACGGGCAACAACGTGCTGGACGGCGGCACGGGCGCCGACGTGATGGCGGGCGGCCTGGGCAGTGACAGCTACATCGTCGACAGCGCCGGCGACCGGGTGGTGGAGGCGGCGAACGGCGGCACCGACGGCATCTCCACCACGCTGAGCTACACGCTGGCGGGGCTTCAGGTCGAGAACCTGAAGCTGCTTGGCACGGGCAACCTGAACGCCACGGGCAACAGCTTCGCCAACATCCTGACCGGCAATGCCGGCAACAAGGTCCTGAACGGCATGGCCGGCACCGACCGCATGTTCGGGGGCAAGGGCGACGACACCTACATCGTCGACAACGCGAGCGACCAGGTCGGCGAGGCCGCGAACGAGGGCACCGACACGGTCCGCAGCGCGGTCAGCTTCATCCTGGGCGCCAATGTCGAGAACCTGGTCCTGCTCGGCGGCAGCGCCATCAACGGCACGGGCAACACGCTCGCCAACACGATCCTGGGCAACGTCGGCAACAACACCCTGATCGGCGGCGGCGGAACGGATCGCATCCTGGGCTTTGAGGGCAACGATGTCCTCACTGCCAACGGAATGCTCTATGGCGGTAGTGGCAATGACACGCTGACGGGCTCTGGCTGGCTCGACGGCGGCGAAGGCAACGACGTGCTGAGCGGCGCCACCGGAACGCTGATTGGCGGAGCCGGCGACGACACATACTCCGGCAATGGCAGCCCGGTCCTGATTGAGACAGCCAATGGCGGGAGCGACACAGTTCGGATCAATGGCAATTTTGACCTGTCGAACACGCCGCACATCGAGAACGTGGTCCTGTTTGGGTTCAGCGAAGGCACGGTCATCGGCAACGACCTGTCGAACCACATCATCGGCAACTCAGCCGACAACTTCATCGATGGCGGCGCGGGTGCCGACACGATGCTTGGTGGCGATGGTCGGGACACCTACGTCGTCGACGACCCAGGCGACCGTGTCATCGAGGGCAATGGCGACAACAGCGGTCGGGACGTCATCCTTGCCACGGCATCGGTAACCCTCGCCGGCACCTTCGTCGAGGAGGTCACGCTGCTTGGCTCGGACGCGATCGACGCCTTGGGCAACATGCAGGTCAATACGCTGGTCGGAAATGCCGGCGACAACACGCTGTCCGGCCTGGATGGCAATGACACCGTGATCGGCAATGGCGGCAACGACCTGATCATGGGCGGTAGTGGCGACGATTTTGTCCAGGTTTACGACACTTACTCCCCCCAACTCGATGGCAATTCGACGCTGATGGGCCAGGACGGCGACGATTACATTGCTGGCGGCCTTGGGCACGATACGCTCTATGGGGGTGCCAACCGTGACTTTCTGATCGGCAATGATGGGAATGACTGGCTGGACGGCGGTAGCGGGTTTGACGGGATGGCCGGTGAGTCAGGTGACGACGTCTATGTGGTGGACGATCCAGGCGACCAGGTGGTGTTTGACGAAGGCGGCCCCGGTGGCGGACACGACACAGTCCTGTCCAGTGTCAGCTTCAATCTGTCGGGCAGCCAGCAATTGGAATCCCAGCTTGAGGATCTGGTCCTGACGGGTGCCGGGGATATCGACGGCACTGGAACAGACTTGGAAAATCGCCTGACCGGCAACATGGGCGACAACGTTCTGACGGGCCTGGGGGGAGCCGACACGTTCGTGTTCAACGCGGTCTTCGGCAACGACACGGTCACGGACTTCACTGCGGGTGGCGGTACCGGCCATGACCTGCTCGACCTGTCGGCGACGGCGTTCACGGACTTTGCCGACGTGATGGCCTCGACCGCCGATGTGGGGGGCGGAGCCGTCATCACGCTGGATGCCAACAATACAATCACCTTGACCGGCGTCCTGAAGGCCGAGCTGACCGAGGCCGACTTCGTCTTCGCCTGAGCGCGCCCCCGCCCCACCCACGCGGCGTTATGCGCACGGGCCGAATGCCAAGGCCCTGTTGCGGCGCGGTGCCGACAGGGTAGGGTTGAGGCCGGATGCGCGCTGAAAGAGAGGTGACGATGGCTGGGGTGCTGGAGCACTACAGTCAGGGGCAAAGCTACTGCGAGATGCTTGGGCGGGCGGAAGCCCCGGCCGAGCACACGGCCGAGATCCAGCGCAGGCTGGCTCAGATCGATCTTGCGGAACTGCGCCGCCGGGCCGCCGATACCGAGCGCGAACTCTATAACCAGGGCATCACGTTCACCGTGTATTCCGATACCGGTGCAATCGACCGCATCCTGCCCTTTGACGTCATCCCCCGCGTGCTGAGCCGCGAGGCCTGGCAGACGCTGCAGGCGGGCGTGGTCCAGCGGGTGCAGGCGCTGAACCTGTTCCTGGGCGATGTCTATGGCGCCCAGCACGCGCTGAAGGACGGCATCATCCCGCGCGAACTGGTGCTGGGCAATGCCAACTACCGCCCCGAGATGGCGGGGATCAAGGTCGCCCACGGCACCTATGTCAACATCTGCGGCATCGACGTGGTGCGCGACCAGATGGGCGAGTTCATGGTGCTGGAGGACAATGCCCGCACCCCGTCGGGCGTGTCCTATGTCCTTGAGAACCGCAACATGATGCTGCGGGCCTTTCCCGACCTGGTCTCCGACATTCCGCTGCAGCCGGTCGATGACTATGGCCCGCAATTGCAGCAGGCCATGGTCGAGATGGCGCCCGCGGGCGTGTCCGACCCGCAGGTCGTCCTGCTGTCGCCCGGCACCTACAACTCGGCCTATTTCGAGCACATCTTCCTGAGCCGGGAGATGGGCGTGCCCCTGGTCGAGGGCAGCGACCTGGTCGTGGTCAATGATCGCGTCTGGATGAAGACGACCGAAGGGCTGGCCCCCGTCCACGTCATCTATCGCCGCATCAACGACGACTTCCTGGACCCCGAGGTGTTCCGCCCCGACAGCGCCCTGGGCGTGCCGGGCCTGATGCGGGCCTATGCCAAGGGCAATGTGGCGCTGGCCAATGCGGTGGGCACGGGGGTCGCCGACGACAAGGCGGTCTATGCCTACATGCCGCGGCTCATCAAGTACTACCTGGACCAGGACCCGATCCTGAAGAATGTCGAGACGCACATCTGTCGCGAGCCCGACGCCCTGGCCTATACGCTGGAGCACCTGCACGAGCTGGTGACCAAGCCAGTGGGCGAGGCTGGCGGCTATGGCATCACCATCGGCCCCCGCGCCACGGCCGAGGAACTGGCCGATGCCCGGGCGAAGCTGATCGAGGATCCCGACAACTATATCAGCCAGCCGATGATCCAGCTCTCCGTCTGCCCCACCCTGACCGAGGATGGGGTCGAGGCGCGCCATGTCGACCTGCGGCCGTTCGCGGTCACCGGGCGCAGCACCTGGGTCCTGCCCGGCGGCCTGACCCGCGTCGCCCTGCGCCGCGGCTCGATGATCGTGAATTCCAGCCAGGGAGGCGGGTCGAAAGACACGTGGGTCCTTGGCTAGGTTGCTGGCACGCTTTGCCGAGAACACGTTCTGGCTGGCCCGCTACATGGAGCGGGCGGAGAACCTGGCCCGCCTGCTGCAGGTCAACGAAACCTTCAGCCGCGATGCGCAGGGCAACCAGAACTGGCTGTCGATCATCCAGCTGAACGCGGACGAGGAGCGCTTCTTCAAGATCCACCCCAAGGCCTCGGCCGCGGCGGTGGCGCGCTACTACCTGGCCGACACGACCAATCCCAGTTCGATCCTGTCGTGCATCAAGGCGGCCCGGGACAATGCGCGGACGCTGAGGCCGCTGATCTCGACCGAGATGTGGACGCAGCTCAACGTGTTCTACCGCGACCTATCGGCCGTGGGGCAGGACGTCTCCCTCAACAGCCTGGTGCGCGTCTGCGACCGCATCAAGGAGGGCTGCCAGACCCATAACGGGATCGTGGAGGGGACCTTCTATCGCGACCAGGGCTGGCACTTCTACCAGCTGGGCAAGCTGATCGAGCGGGCGGACCAGACGACGCGCCTGCTCGACATCAAGTATCACCTGCTGCTCCCCTCGGTGTCCGATGTCGGCTCGGCGCTCGACGTCAGCCAGTGGAACGCGGTGCTGCGCTCGGCGGCCGGCTACCACGCCTTTCGCCGGGTGCATCCGCGCGGCATGAGCCCGTCGGCCGTGGCCGAGTTCCTGCTGTTCGACGACAGCTTCCCCCGTTCCGTGTCCGGCGCCGTGCGGCAGGCGGAGGAACTGCTGCACGGCCTGCGCCTGCGCTTTGGCGTGCGGGCGGGGAACAAGGTGCTGGAGAAGTTCGACGATCTGCGCGGCACGATGCAGTCGGACACGATCAAGGACGTGCTGCGCCTGGGCCTGCACCAGTACCTGGACTGGGTCCAGCGCAAGCTGGTCGACCTTACGAACGAGGTCGGGGCCTCGTTCTTCTACTACGTGCCGCCTGGCGACGCGCCCGCCGCCCAGTCGCATCAGGTGGCGGAACCGGCCCAGACGCAAAGCCAGTCCCAGTCCCAGGACGGCCAAGGCCAGTCGCAGAGCCAAGGTCAGTCCCAGAGCCAAGGTCAGTCGCAGAGCCAGACGCAGCTCTGAAGGCACGCCCCTGTTCCTTCCCCCCTCACGGGGGGAAGGTCAGGATGGGGGGCGGCGGCGACGCGCCTTCGCTTGAGATGAAGGTATTGGCGTGGATGCCCCCCACCCCACCCTCCCCCGCGAGGGCGGAGGGCTTTCATGACGGCAATCCTCGCGAGGTCCGGATCACCAGACCGGCGACGCCAGGCTGCCCACGCCTCAAAGCGGCTGGATGCCGATCAGGCTCATGTCGTCGCGCAGGCGTTCCTCGCCGCGATAGGTAGCAAGGTCGCTCTCGATCCCGGCCAGGCGCGTGGCCATCGGCTGGCCGGCGGTGCGTTCGAGCAGGCGGGCGAGGCGCTTGCGCCCCATCAGGCGGCGTGGGCTGCCGCCCATCTGGTCGGGCACGCCGTCCGTCATCATGAACAGGGACAGGCCCGGTTCCAGCGGGATCGCGTGGGAGGTCAGTGGCGCCGCGTCGCCCACCTGGCGATAGCCCAGGCTGCGCCGATCGCCCTTCAGCTCCGCCACCACGCCGTCGCGGCAGACCAGCAGCGGCAGGCCGGCACTGGCATAGTGCGCGGTGCGGTCGGCGGGGTCGATCACCAGGCAGGCGGCGTCGAATCCGTCGTCGGCATCGCCGCCCAGGCCGTCGCTGCGATCCTGGCGCAGGCCGGAGCGCACCAGGGCGTCCAGCGCCTCCAGCACCTCGACCGGATCGCGCAGGCGGCGCTCGTGCAGGACGCGGTCCAGCGCCGCCGCGACGACCAGCGTGACAAAGGCCCCGGGCACGCCATGGCCAGTGCAATCCGCCAGCACGACATAGGCGCGGCCGTCGATCTGCTCCAGCCAATAATAGTCGCCGCCGACCAGGTGCAGCGGCTGCCACATCACGGCGATGTCGCGGACCAGGCCCGCAAGGTCGGCCGCCTGGGGCAGCTGCGCGGTCTGGATGCGCCGGGCATAGCGCAGGCTCTCCAGCAGCAGGCGGTTGGCCTCGTCCAGCTGGGCGTGCGCGCTGTTCAGGGCCGCCAGGGCCTGCTCGGTCTGGGCCTTGCCCACGCTGAGCGCCTGGTTGCTCTCCTCCAGCGCCTGGGTGCGCTCGACCACGCGCGCCTCCAGCGTGCGGGTCAGGTCGGTCAGCTGCCCCTCCGCCCGGTCGCGCGCGTCCAGCCCCGCCTGGCTCTCCGCCAGCAGGGCGTTGAGCGACGTGACCAGCGAGCCCAGCTCGTCATCCGCATGATCGCGGATCTGCGGCACCAGGTGGGCGCCCGGCCGCGCCGGGTCGATGCGGCCGATCGCGGCGCTGAGGCGGACCAGCGGCCGCGTGATCATCAGGTAGAAGATGCCGATCAGGACGCCCGCGATGGCAAAGGCCCGGGCCAGGCCGATGCCAGCATTGGTCGCCGCGCGCTGGAAGAAGCCGCTGGCGACGAGCTCGGGCGAGAGCGCGATCTCCATCCGGCCCACGTCGTCGCGCGTGGCGCCATAGGTCAGCGGCCGCGTGATCGACACGACATCGCCAAACAGCGCGTCGGCCAGCGGGTTCGCACCCGTGCCCCCCTCGCGCTGACGCTCGGCCAGGACGTTGCCGAAATTGTCGACCATGCGCACGCGCGCGACCGTCTCGCGCCGGAACAGGCCGTCCACGATCTGGGCGGCCAGGGGCGCGCTCATCTGGAACGCCGCCTCGTCCGCGGACGAGCCGACGGTGGCCGCCGTCTCCACCAGCTCGGCCCGGGCCGCGGCGCGCATGCTGCGCCAGTCGAAATAGAGCTCGAGCCCGCTGGTGATCAGGCCGAAGCCCAGCGCCACCAGGAAGGTCACGACAGCCTGTCGCGCGGTCAGGCCGCGGCGGCGGCCCGGCACGCCGCGGGCAGCGCTCCCCGGACCGGACGCGGCATCAGGGTCGGCCGGGGCCGGGAATGCCATCGGTTGCGTACTCACACGGAAAAGGGGCAGGTGGGATCAGCGCCGGTCCAGGCCGGCCTCGACCCCGTGGCGCTGGCGCATGGCCTCGACCCGCGTGCCGTTGGCCATGATCCATTCGTCCAGCTGGCGGATCACCTCGCCCTTGGTCAGGGTCGAGATGCGATAGACCGCCGCCGAATAGGGCAGGCCCGGATCGAAGACCAGGGCTTCCGCGGGCAGGCCGGCCTCCCGCGCTTCGCGCGTGGCGACGGCGACATTGACATAGGCCCCATCGATGCGGCCGGTCGTCACCTGGGCGACCAGGGCACGCATGTCCCCGTTCTCGACCAGGACCGGCTTGCCCTGGGCGATCCGGTCCAGCCAGACATAGGGCGCGAAACCCGTGATCGTGCCCAGCTTGCCGATCGCCTCGGGGGCTGAGCCGACCTTGGCCTGGGTCACCATCGTGCCGTCGATATAGCGGGCCATGCCGCCGCTGTAGACAAGCGCCTTGCCTGCGCGTTCCTCCGCGCGCCAGCTGGGATCGTCGGGGAACTTGAAGTCGACCTGCCCCGCGAACAGCGAGGCATAGAGCCGCGGTACAGGCAGCGGGCGATACTCGAAGACATAGCCCCGGTCCTGGGCGAAGGCATCCAGAAGCTCGCGGGCAAAGCCCACATACTGCCCGTCGGCCACACCATAGACCGGCATGTAGTCCTGGTTCTCAACCCCCACGACCAGCTTCACCGGCTCCTGTGCGCTGGCCCCGGCACGCGGCGACGCCCAGGCCGCAAGCGCCGCAAGGCCCAGCAGGACAAGGCCGCGGCGGGACGGCCCGCGGGGCATCAGGTGGCCCCCATCAGGCTGCGGCGCGCGGTGTTTCGGCCGTCGCTCTTGGCGCGGTAGAGCGCCTCGTCCGCGCGGGACAGGGCCTGGTCCAGCATGGTCTCGCCCGACTCGGCGACCGTGACGCCGATGCTCAGCGTCAGTTCGATCGCGTGCCCGTCGCGCACCAGGGGCTCGACCTCTGCGGTCCGGCGCAGGCGCTCGGCGATCTCCAGGGCCTGCTCCATGCCCGTCTCGGGCAGCAGGACGGCGAATTCCTCGCCCCCCATGCGACCGAAGACATCGCCATCGCGCAGGCCCGCCTGGCAGACGCGCGTCAGATGCTGCAGGGCGGCATCGCCCGCGGCATGGCCGAAGCGGTCGTTGACCGCCTTGAAATGGTCGACGTCCAGCAGCAGCAGGCCCAGCGGCCGCCCCGTGCGGGCACTGCGCCGCAACTCGTGCGCCGCCAGTTCCAGCAGCCGCCGCCTGGTCAGCGCGCCGGTCAGGACGTCGATCGAGGCCTGGCGCCGCAATTCGGCCTCCAGCTCGCCGCGCTGCTCGATCTCGCATTCCAGCTTGGTGTTCAGTACGCGCAGGTCATGTGCCTGCTCGGCCAGGCGGCGATTGGCCACCTGCAGGTCGCGCTGCATCCGGTCGCTCAGCCGGATCAGGCGCTGCTGCTCGCGAAAGCTCTGGCGGAACGCGTCGGAGAAAGCACGCACGCCCCCCTGGACCCGCTCCAGGCGCTCGATCATGGCCTCGGCCTCGGCCAGGATGCGCTCCTCCGCCTCGAACAGGCTGTAGCTCTGCGAAGGCACGTCCGGTGCCGGAGAGGCGGGCGCCAGCAGGTCTTCGAGAAGCCGGGGCGCGGCGGACATGGGCTGGTTCATGATTTGGCACACATGTTGAACTGGGCACTCTCGAAGTCCTCGGCGAAGTCCTCGCCGAATTCCTGCATGGCCTCGTCATCCGCCGCATAGTGCCAGTTGATCGTGACCGAGGCGCCGGCCTGGGCCGTGCGTTCCAGGACCTGGAACAGGTTCATGATCGCCTTGGCGCTGGAGGAGTTGAAATAGGCCAGTTCGAGATCGAAAACGATCGCATCCGCCGGATCGGTCAGGTGGGCGCGAACGCCGTTGATCAGCGGCCCAAAGAAGGCCGCCGCATCCTCGGGGTAGGATTCGCCCTTCAGCGACAGCCTGCCCGTGGCGAAGTCGAAGTCGACGGCGGGCGAGCGATCGGTCGCCACCACCACGATCCGGTCGGAGGGCAGGGCGGCTGCCTCGTTCACAGCGGTCATATGAACACCTTGAGGCAGAAGAAGCTGGAATTGGCGTCAAGCGGGGTGAAGTCGAACTGCAGGGGCTCGCTGGCCCGGCGGGCAATCTCGATCAGGCCGATCGTGGCGCCCTTGCTGTCTTCCTCGGGCGGCTCGCGCAGCTTCTGGCGATAGAGGGTCCGGATTGCCTCCTTGTCCAGGCCCTGGAGCACGCCCAGGCGGTCCTTCAGGCGCGGCACCTCGCCATTTGACACGGTATTGCCACAGACGACGAAGAAGCGCTGCTGCTCCGCGCCCACGGCGATCAGGCCAGAGCTGAGCTCGACCGGCTCCGGCGCGCCGCCCACGCGGTCCGACGAATAGCGGATGACGTTCTGGACCTGCTCGACGAAGACCGAGAACACGCGCTTCGTCACATTGGCGTCGGCATCGGCCAAGGTCAGCTTCTGTTTCAGCGCCTCGCCCAGGGCGAAGAGCACACCTTCCGACAGATAGCCGGTAAAGCAGAAGATCACCCCCTGGTCGTGCAGGGCGGATCGGAAGCTGAGGTACTCGGGAGCCAGCATCAGGTCTACACTCGATACGCGGTACGCCCACAATCCGCCAGACTGGTTAACCCTTGATTTAAGGACCCATGCGCGCGCCGCAGGCGTCTCAGGACGCGATGGCCAGCCTGAGCGCGGCGGCGGCGGCCAGGGGTGCCAGCGGCAGGGCGCCCAGCAGGATGGCCCCCAGCAAGGGCAACGCCCCCGGCGCGCCCGCCACCACGCCCACGCCAAAGATCAGGATCGGCACATAGAGCGGCAGGACCAGGAGCGAGAGCAGGACGCCGCCGCGCCGGACACCGGCGGTCAGTGCCGCGCCCACGGCGCCGATCAGGCTGAGGCTGGGCGTGCCCACAGCCATCGCCAGGAGGACGCGGGCCAGCACCTCACCATCCAGGTTCAGGATCAGGCCCAGCACGGGCGAGAGCACGATCAGCGGCACGCCGGTGGTCAGCCAGTGGGCCAGGCACTTCGCCCCCACGACCAGGACCAGCGGCATGGGCTGGACCGCCAGCAGGTCCAGGCTGCCGTCCTCAAGGTCCGTCTGGAACAGCCGTTCCAGCGCCAGCAGCGTGGCCAGGAGTGCCGCGACGAACAGCACGCCCGGCCCGATGCGGCTGAGCAGCGGCAGGTCCGGCCCGATGCCGAGGGGGAACAGGCTGGTCGCGACCAGGTAGAAGCCGAGCACGACCCAGGCGCCGCCACCCGGCGACAGGCCCAGGCGAACGTCGCGCCCCACAATGACCCAGAAGGCATTCATCCAGGCGTTCATTCAGGCAGTCATTTGAGCGCGAACACCTCGGCATCGTCGAGGCCCAGCGGAATATGGCTGGCCGCGATCACGGACCCGCCGGCCGCCCGGTGGGCCGCGATGGCCGCGACCAGCGCCTCGACGCCCGCAACATCCAGCGAAACGGTGGGCTCGTCCAGCAGCCATAGCCGCTTTGGCGCCAGCAGCAGGCGCGCCAGGCCCAGCCTGCGCTTCTGCCCGGCCGAGAGCAGGCGGGCCGGCAGGTCGGCCAGGCCCTTCAACCCGAAATGGGCAAGGGCCGCCGGAACATCGGCCCGCGGCACGCCACCCGCCCCGGCCCAGAAGGCCAGGTTCTCGGCCACGCCCAGCGACAGCTTGATGCCGTCCAGGTGGCCGACATAGGCGATATCGGCGCGATAGGCGTCCGGATCGTCGTCGACGGCGACGCCCCGCCAAAGCAGGCGGCCCTCCGCCGGCTGAAGCAGCGTGGCCAGCAGACGCAGCAGCGAGGACTTGCCTGCTCCGTTGGGGCCCACCAGGACCATCGCCTGGCCCGCCGCCAGGCTCAGGCTCAACTTGGCGAAGACGACCCGCTCCCCCCGGATGCAGGCCAGCGATTGCGCCTCAAGACTCAAGCAAACCCCTCGATCTCGTCAGGACGCGGCGGCACCGTGCCGCCCCGCACCGGCGGCGAAGCGTGCGGCACCGGCGCGCATCTCCTCGCCCAGGACCTGGCTGCCCAGGTGGAACTCGTTGGCGATGGCGGCATCCAGGTTCAACGACCATTGCTCATATGCCGATTGCCGGTCGGCCAGCATGCAGGCCTGTGGCAGGGCGGCCAGTTGGCGCGCCAGGTCCTGGGCCGCGCGACGCGCCTCGCCCCTGGGCACCACCCGGTTGGCCAGGCCCATGGCCAGCGCCTCGTCCGCTCCGACCGCGCGGCCGGTCAGGATCAGGTCCAGCGCGCGGCCCATGCCGACCACGCGCGGCAGGCGCACCGTGCCGCCATCGATCAGGGGCACGCCCCAGCGCCGGCAGAAGACGCCCATGATCGCGTCCGCCTCCACCACCCTCAGGTCGCACCACAGCGCGAGCTCCAGGCCGCCGGCCACGGCATGGCCGTCGATCGCGGCGATCACCGGCTTGGCCAGCCACATGCGCGACGGTCCCATGGGGCCGTCGCCTTCCGGCGACATGCGGTTGACGCCGTCCCCCGTGGCGACCGCCTTGAGGTCGGCACCGGCGCAGAACACGCCGTTGTCGCCGCACAGGACCGCAACGCGCGCCTCGGCATCGGCCTCGAAAGCCGCGAACGCCGCGACCAGCTCGTCGGCCGCCTGGCGGTTGACGGCGTTGCGCGCCTCTGGCCGGTTCATGATCACGGTCGTGACGGGACCGTCCCGTTCCACCCGTACCGTCACTGCGGCGCCGTCCCTGCGCGATGCCTCATGTCCCGTCCCCTTCCCCGCGATGTCTCGTGCTCCAGGCCCGCCGCCCTGGCGGCGCGTCCCGGCCTTCTTGTTCTGCTGGGCACTCTACAGACTGCCCAGGCCCAGGGTCGAGGCCCCAAGGGCCTGCGCCCGGCATGGCAGGAGGCGCAGGTGGGGCGGCGACGGTTGGCCCCCGTGCCGCAGATTCCGCAACGTCGCCATGGCAGAAGGCAGCCCGTTCCTGCACTGTAACGGAGTATGCGTTTCGACATGGCGGGGCCGGAACCGTAGCTGTCACTGCAGAGTCACGGAGCGTCCCTACAAGCATCACCATTCAGCCTGAGGGGATCGGACGGAATGTTGTATCGCAGCTTCGCGGCGGGCGTGGCCCTGGCCGCCATGGCCTTCGCCAACGTGGCACAGGCCCAGACCGAGCTCACGGTCTATACCGCGATCGAGGCGGACCAGCTGGCCGAGTACAAGGCCGCCTTCGAGAAGGACAATCCCGACATCACCATCAACTGGGTCCGCGATTCGACCGGCGTCGTCACGGCCAAGCTGCTGGCGGAGAAGGCAGCCCCCGTCGCCGACGTGGTCTGGGGCCTGGCCGCAACCTCGCTCATGCTGCTCGATTCCGAGGGCATGCTGATGCCCTATGCGCCCAAGGGCCTGGACCAGATCAAGCCGAACATGCGCGATGCCGCCAACCCGCCGAAGTGGGTGGGCATGGACGTCTGGGCGTCCGCCATGTGCTTCAACACGGCCGAGGCGGAGGCCAAGAGCCTGCCGCGTCCGGCCACCTGGGCCGACCTGGCCAAGCCCGAGTACAAGGGCATGGTCGGCATGCCCAACCCCGCCTCCTCCGGCACGGGCTACCTGATGGTGTCCTACTGGCTGCAGTCGATGGGTGAGGACGCCGGCTGGGCCTACATGGACAAGCTGCACGAGAACATCGCCGCCTATACCCATTCGGGGTCCAAGCCCTGCCGCCAGGCGGGCGCCGGGGAATATGCGATCGGCCTGTCGTTCGAGTACCGCGGCAACAAGACCAAGGCCGATGGCGCGCCGATCGACGTGATCCTGCCGACCGATGGCCTGGGCTGGGACATGGAGGCGACCGCGATCCTGGCGGCCACCGACACGCCCGAGGCGGCGCAGCGCCTGGCCGACTGGGCGGCCAGCCCGACCGCCAACGCGATCTATGCCAAGGGTTATGCCGTGGTCGCCATCCCCGGCATCCAGAAGCCGCTGGAATTCGTCGAGGGCGATGTCGAGGCGCTGCTGGGCAAGAACGACTTCACCTGGGCCGCGACCAACCGCGACCGGATCCTGGCGGAGTGGAGCAAGCGCTACGACAGCAAGTCCGAGCCCAAGACCTGAGCGGCGCGGAGCTTCCGTGATGGACCGCGGACCTGCCATGGCGAGCCTTCACCCTGAGACGGGCGAGGTTCCCTATCTCAGCGTCCGCGGCGTCACCAAGCGGTTCGGGTCGGCCACCGTCCTGCACGGGGTCGACCTGGACGTGATGCGGGGCGAGTTCGTCTGCTTCCTGGGCCCCTCGGGCTGTGGCAAGACGACGTTGCTGCGCGCGATTTCCGGCCTCGACGTGCAGACGTCGGGCCAGATCTTCCAGGACGGCCGCGACATCTCGGCGCTCGCCGTGCAGGACCGCGACTTCGGGATCGTCTTCCAATCCTATGCACTGTTCCCGAACCTGACGGTCAGGGCCAACATCGCCTATGGCCTGGAAAGCCGGGGCCGCCCGCGGGCCGAGATCCGCGCCCGCGTGGATGAACTGCTCGACATGGTCGGCCTGCCCGAGCACGCCAACAAGTACCCGGCGCAGCTGTCCGGCGGCCAGCAGCAGCGCGTGGCGATCGCCCGTGCGCTGGCCCTGTCGCCCGGCCTGCTGCTGCTGGACGAGCCCTTGTCGGCGCTCGACGCGCGGGTCCGCGCGCGCCTGCGGGGCGAGATCCGCGACCTGCAGCGCCGGCTTGGCATCACCACGATCATGGTCACCCACGATCAGGAGGAGGCCATGACCATGGCCGACCGGATCGTGGTCATGAACAAGGGCCGCATCGACCAGGTCGGCACGCCGACCGAGATCTATGCCGCCCCCGCCACCCCCTTCGTCGCCGACTTCATCGGCAAGATGAACTTCCTGAACGGCCACCTGATCGACGCCAGCCACGTCGACCTGCGCGGGGCGCACATCACCTTCCAGCCGGCGACGACCTTCGCGCCCGGCCTGGGGGTCAGTGCCTGCATCCGGCCGGAGGACATCCAGGTGCGCGGCATCGCGCCGGACGCGCCGAACCGCCTGGTGGGCCAGGTCGGGATCATGGAGTTCATGGGCAGCCACTTCCTGACCACGGTGCATGTCGACGGCACCAATCTCAGCCTGTCGGCCGCCCTGTCGCTGACCGACGTGCGCGACCTGGGCATCGCCTCGGGCCAGTCGCTGGGGATCGCGCTGCCGCCGGAGCGCATCCTGGTGTTCCCGACACCGGCATGACCATCGCCCTGCCCGGCATGGCGGCGCGGCGCGCCCCGCGCGTGCGGCAGCGGGTCGGCCGCGACGACATCGTCGCTCGCATCGGCCTGGTTGCCCTGCTGCTCTTCCTGCTGCTCAGCGTCGTCCTGCCGCTCTGGGGCCTGTTGTCCAAGGCCTTCCAGGACCGCGGCGGCGGCTTTGTCGGCCTGGGCAACTTCGTCGCCTATTTCGCGACACCCGGCCTCAGCGCGTCGGCCTGGAACAGCCTCAGCCTGTCCCTGATCGCCACGCTGATCTGCGTGACACTTGCCTTCGGCTTTGCCTATGCGCTGACGCGGACGCGCATGCCGGGACGCAGGACGTTCCGCGCCATCGCGCAGATCCCGCTGCTGGCGCCGTCGCTGCTGCCGGCGATCAGCCTGGTCTACCTGTTCGGGGCCAAGGGGCTGATGACCCCCCTGCTGATGGGCAACACCATCTATGGCCCCATCGGCATCGTCATCGGCTCGGCCTTCTGGACCTTCCCGCACGCGCTGATCATCCTGGTCACCGCCCTCTCCCTGGCCGATCAGCGCCTGTACGAGGCGGCGGAGGCACTGGGCGCCCGGCCCGCGCGGATCTTCTGGACCGTCACGCTGCCGGGTGCCCGGTTCGGCCTGATCAGCGCCTTCCTCGTCGTGTTCATCCTGGTCATCACCGATTTCGGCGTGCCAAAGGTCATCGGCGGCAGCACCAACATGCTGGCGACCGACATCTACAAGCAGGTGATCGGGCAGCAGAACTTCCAGATGGGTGCCGTGGTCGGCATTCTTCTGCTGCTGCCGGCGGTCGGCGCCTTCGTCATCCAGCGCATCGTGGAACGACGTCAGGCGGCCCAGGTGTCCGCCCGCATCGTGCCGTTCCAACCGCGCGTGCGCCCCGTGGTCGACCGGGTGATGTTCGTCTTCTGCCTGGGCGTCAGCGCGATCCTGGTGGGCATGATCGGCATCGCCTTCTTTGCCTCGATCATCAAGTTCTGGCCCTATGACTTCACGCCCTCGCTGCGCCATTACGACTTCGACCGCATGGATGGCGGCGGCTGGGCGTCGTACCTGAATTCGCTGGAACTGGCGGCCTGGACCGCGCTGGTCGGCACGGCGATCGTCTTCACCGGCGCCTGGCTGGTGGAGAAGACGCGCACCCTGCCGCCGCTGCGCCAGGGGCTTCAGATGATGGCGCTGCTGCCACTGGCGGTGCCGGGCCTGGCGCTGGGGCTGGGCTACATCTTCTTCTTCAACGACCCCGCCAATCCGCTGCGGTTCCTCTACCACACGATGGCGATCATGGTCCTGTGCACGGTCGCCCACTTCTATGCCGTGGCGCACCTGACCGCTGTCACCGCGTTGAAGCAGATGGATCCTGAGTTCGAGCAGGTCTCCGCCTCGCTCAAGGTCCCTGCCTGGCGGACTTTCCTGACGGTCAACGTGCCCGTCTGCCTGCCGGCGATCCTGGACATTTCCATGTACCTGTTCGTCAACGCGATGACGACGGTGTCGGCTGTCGTGTTCCTGTACTCGCCGCACACGACGCTCGCCGCCATCGCCGTTCTCAACATGGACGATGCGGGCGACGTGGCGCCGGCCGCCGCCATGGCGATGATGCTGTTCTTCACCGCCGCCACGGTCCGCCTGTCCTACGAACTAGCGACACGCGGCCTGCTCCGCCGGGCCCAGCGCTGGCGCCTGCGCTGATTGAAGCTGTCTCCTCTCCGGCCTATGTTCAGGCATAGGTCATGCAGGAGGTGCCGCCATGGACGAGCCACGCCTTGCCAAGCTGTTCCGCAATGGTCGCAACCAGGCGGTGCGCATCCCGCGCGACCTGGAATTGCCGGGGACCGAGGTGATCCTGCGCCGCGAGGGCAATCGCCTCGTGCTGGAGCCGGTCGCCCGCCCCTCCCTTCTTGAACTGCTCAAGACGTGGGAGCCGCTGGACGAGGACCTCAGCCTTGAGCGAGGTCCACCGCGGGCGGTCGACCTGTGATGAGCAGATATCTCCTTGATACCAACATATTGTCCGATCTCATCCGCAATCCCTCGGGTCTTGTGGCTGCGCGCATTGCGGAGGTGGGGGAAGCCAATATCTGCACCAGCATCGTCGTCGCGGGCGAACTGCGGTTCGGCATTGCGCGGCGCGGGTCTCCGCGCCTGACAGCCGAGGTGGAGGGACTTCTGACGTGCCTGGACGTGTTGCCGTTGGAGCGTCCTGTCGATGAGATCTATGGCAGGCTGCGCGCCGGGCTGGAGGCACAAGGGCAGGTGATTGGCGACTACGACTTCCTGATCGCCGCCCATGCGATGGCGCGCGATCTTGTCCTGGTCAGCGCGAACGTGCGTGAGTTCAGCCGCGTGCCAGACCTGCGCTGGGAGAACTGGCTGGCCTGAGCCGGGTCGCCGTCTGAGCCGCCAGGCCTGACCGGTCCGCGGGAACCGTTCCGCCGCGCTGGGGTCAATGCAGAAACAAGGTTAATGCGCCAGGCTGGGGGTATAGACTCCCAGGTCGATCATGATCCGCACTCCGTTCGAAGCTGCCCAGGACGACATCCGGGCCCTGCTCGACGCTTCCCCCAGCGTAAGGCTCGGCGGCGGCGAGTGGGAGACGACCAGCGGGGGCGCCGGCTTCCTCGGCGCCAGCCTGCGCTTCACGACGCCCAAGGGCGACTACACGGTCAGCATCACCAAGGTGCACGCCCTGGGCGAGACGCAGATCGCGGTCAGTTTCCTGAAGGGCAGCGTCGATCGCGCCGATACCCTGACCACGGCCGCCAACTTCGTGCAGCCGCTCTCCGCCGATCCCGCGCAGCGCGCGTCAGAGATGGCGCGCATCCGCAATCGGCTGAGCGGCCGGATGGGCGTGGTCTTCGGTCCGGAGGAGGCGCAGTCGCCGCCGGAAAGCCGCCTGGGCGGCCTGTGGCGCCGCATGTTCGGCTGATCGCGCCCCGCCTCAGAATGCCAGAGGCCCGTCTGCCTTGATCTCGTCCAGCACGAAGAAGGTGCGGACCTGGCGGACGCCCGGCAGGGCGATGATGGTCTCCGAATGGAAGCGGTTGAAGGCGGTGATGTCGCTGACCCGGATTTTCAGGAAATAGTCGACGTCACCCGCCACCAGGAAGCATTCCAGGACCTGGGGCAGCGCCCGCTCCGCCGCAGCGAAGGCGGCAAAGCTGTCGGGGGTCGAGCGGTCGAGCACGATCCCGACCAGGACGGCCGTCTCCCGCTGGACCGCGCGCGGCTCGACCAGGGCCCGCACACCCTTGATGACGCCCGCCTCGAACAGCCGCCGCGTATGGGTCCAGCAGGCGGAGGGGGACAGGCCCACCTGCTTCGCCAGGTCGGCATTCGACAGGCGGCCGTTATCCTGCAAGGCCTTCAGGATGCGCCGGTCGACGGCACCGAGTTCGGGGAAGGGGGCAGGCTCGGCCATCGCCGAACAGTCTTCTGCCAACCTGCCCCAAAGTCCATCTTTCTTCTGAAGTTGGGATCATATGGCGATGATCTCTTGGCCAGGATGCACCATTCACGGAGCACCTTCTGCGGGGATGGCGCTAGCGTGCCGGGTCTTCCGCTTCTGACGGCGCCGGCCATGCTCGAAAAATTCGAACGCTATCCCCTGACCTTCGGCCCCTCGCCCATCGAGCCGCTGCGCCGCCTGTCCGCCCATCTCGGCGGCGGGGTCGAGATCTTCGCCAAGCGGGACGACTGCAATTCGGGCCTGGCCTATGGCGGGAACAAGCTGCGCAAGCTGGAATACATCGTCCCCGACATCCTGAAGTCGGGTGCCGACACGCTGGTGTCGATCGGTGGCGTGCAGTCGAACCACACGCGCATGGTGGCGGCGGTGGCGGCCAAGCTGGGCCTGAAGTGCCGCCTGGTGCAGGAGGCCTGGGTCCCGCACGAGGATGCCGTCTATGACCGGGTCGGCAACATCATGCTCAGCCGACTGATGGGGGCGGACGTGCGCCTGGTCGATGACGGCTTCGACATTGGCATCCGCCACAGCTGGGAGGAGGCCATCGCCGAGGTGAAGGCCGCGGGCGGGCGGCCCTATGCCATTCCGGCCGGCGCCTCGGTCCATCCGCTGGGCGGTCTCGGCTATGTCGGCTTTGCCGAGGAGGTGCGGGCGCAGGAGGCGGCGCTGGGCTTTGCCTTCGACTATATCGTCGTCTGCACGGTGACCGGGTCCACCCATGCCGGCATGTTGGTCGGCTTTGCCAGGGATGGGCGGGAGCGCCGCGTGATCGGCATCGATGCCTCGTTCACGCCGGCCCAGACGCGCGCCCAGGTGCTGGAGATCGCGCAAAGGACGGCCGCCCTGGTCGAGCTGGGCCGCGAGATCACGGCCGAGGACGTGGTGCTGGAGGAGGACTATGCCTATCCGGTCTATGGCGTGCCGTCGGAAGAGACGAAGGCGGCCATCCGCCTGACCGCGCGGCTGGAGGGGATGATCACCGACCCCGTCTATGAGGGGAAGTCGATGCAGGGCCTGATCGACCTGGTGCAGCGCGGCTATTTCCCGTCCGGGTCCCGCATCCTCTATGCCCACCTGGGTGGCGCGCCGGCGCTGAACGGCTATGGCTACACGTTCCGCAATGGCTGAGGGCACCCGATGGGCTAACCCCGGCAATGCGACGCAGCGAATCGGGCGCACGAAATCTGGGGTCCCGCACGAATCAGGAACGCAACTTTTCACGCTAAATGTGGGGAGGAAATGCGGCCAAAATACGACCACTGGGTCGCTGGAGACCGTGCTTCATCCGGCCTTGACCAAGACCTGGGCGACATGAACAAATAAGGAACTGAAGCGCGCCGATCGGCGGCTTGCGCACGGCCGGACCGGGACCGATGATGGCCGGCCCGGTCCCCTCCAGTGGAGTAGTACACGCCGTGCCGCCGATTGCGCCCATCAGCCAGCAGATCTGGGACATGAAGTACCGGCTGAAGGGGCCGGACGGCACGCCGGTCGATGCCACGATCGAGGATACCTTCGCCCGCATCGCCCGCGCCGTCGCCCAGGCCGAGCCGGAGGGCATCCGCGCCGCCCAGGCCGAGCGCTTCGCCGCCGCAATGACCGATTTCCGTTTCCTTCCCGCTGGCCGGATCATCGCGGGCGCAGGGTCGGCGCGCCGCGTCACGCTCTTCAACTGCTTCGTCATGGGCACGATCCCCGACGACATGTCGGGCATCTTCGCCCACCTGCGGGAAGCGGCGCTGACCATGCAGGCGGGCGGCGGCATCGGCTACGACTTTTCGACGCTTCGGCCCAAGGGGGCGCCGGTCAAGGGCGTGGGGGCCGATGCCTCAGGCCCCTTGTCGTTCATGGACGTATGGGACGCGATGTGCCGCACGATCATGTCGGCCGGCCACAGGCGCGGCGCCATGATGGCGTGCCTGGCCTGCGACCACCCCGACATCGAGGCCTTCATCGAGGCCAAGCGCGAGCCCGGCCGCCTGCGCATGTTCAACCTGTCGGTCCTGGTGACGGATGCCTTCATGACGGCAGTCGAGCGGGACGAGCCCTGGACCCTGCGCTTCGGCGGCGTGGACTATCGCACGCTGCCCGCGCGGGCGCTGTGGGACCGGATCATGCGCGCGACCTTCGCCTATGCGGAGCCGGGCGTGATCTTCATCGACCGGGTGAACCGCCTCAACAATTTGTGGTATTGTGAAGAAATCAATGCCACCAATCCATGTGGAGAACAGCCTTTGCCACCCTATGGGGCGTGCCTGCTGGGGTCGGTGAATCTGGCCAAGCTGGTGCGCGAGCCGTTCGGGGAGGGCGCGCATATCGACCTGGACGAGTTGGGCGACCTGGTCGCGACGGCTGTCCGGGCGCTGGACGACGTGATCGACGTCTCCAGCTTTCCGCTGGAGCAGCAGGCGCTGGAGGCCCGCGCCAAGCGGCGCATCGGCCTGGGCGTCACGGGCCTGGCCGATGCGTTGATCCTGTGCCGGGCACGCTATGGCGGGCCGGAGAGCCTGAAGCTGATCGAGCAGTGGATGGGCACGATCCAGGAGCGTGCCTATCTGGCATCCGCCGAGCTCGCGGCGGAAAAGGGGCCGTTCCCGCTGTTCGACGCGGAGCAGTACCTGGCCGGCGGCACGGTCGCCCGCCTGCCCGGGCACGTGCGCGCGGCGATCCGGGAGCATGGCGTGCGCAATGCCCTGCTGACCTCGATCGCGCCCACCGGCACGATCTCGCTGCTTGCGGACAATGTCTCCTCGGGGCTGGAGCCCGTCTTCTCCTTCACCTATACGCGCAAGGTGCTGATGCCGGACGGCAGTCGCGTGGAGGAGGAGGTGAGCGATTATGCCTATCGCCTGTTCCGCCGCATGTTCGGCGAGGGCACGGCCCTGCCCGACTACATGGTGGACGCCCAGACGCTGAGCCCGGCCGACCATGTCCGGGTCCAGGCCGCAGTCCAGGCCCATGTCGACAGTTCGATCTCGAAGACGATCAACTGCCCGGAAGACATCTCGTTCGAGGCGTTCAAGGACATCTACGCCCTGGCCTACGAACAGGGGTGCAAGGGCTGCACCACCTATCGCCCCAACGACATCACCGGTTCCGTCCTGTCGGTGCCCGCGGAGAAGCCGGCGGCCGAGGCGACGGCCCAGACCCAGCTGCCGCTGGAGCGGACCGAACTGGCCAATGCCCGCGCCCGCGACCCGTTCGAGGCGGGCGGCGTGGTGTGGATGACGCAGCCGCTGGACCGGCCGGAAGTGCTGCCGGGCCAGACCTACAAGGTGCGCTGGCCCGAGTCGGACCATGCCATCTACATCACCATCAACGACGTGATCCAGGACGGCCGGCGCCGCCCGTTCGAGGTGTTCATCAACTCCAAGAACATGGAGCACTATGCCTGGACCGTGGCGCTCACGCGCATGATCTCGGCGGTGTTCCGGCGCGGTGGCGACATCTCGTTCGTCGTGGAGGAGTTGAAGGCCGTGTTCGACCCGCGCGGCGGGCAGTGGATGAACGGCCGCTATGTCCCGTCGCTGCTGGCCGCGATCGGCCAGGTGATCGAGCAGCACCTGGTGGCGATCGGCTTCATCCGGGCGGAAGCGCCGCTGGACCTGACGGGGGCAAAGGCCGTGGCGATCGCCGGCGGCGCACCCGTTGGCCGGACCTGCCCCCGCTGCAGCCAGCCCAGCCTGCACCGGATGGAGGGGTGCGACACCTGCACGTCGTGCGGCTATTCCAAATGCGCCTGAACGGCCCCCCGTGAGACAGCGGCCGCCCGGCGCGCGGCCCGTGGCTCAGGACGCCGCGGGCCGGGCATGGCCTACCAGAACAGGAAGCCCCACAGGACGGTGATGCCGGCGACGACCAGCAGGAAGGCCGTGGCCACGAAACTGATGCCAAAGCCCAGGCCCCGGCGCTCGGCCGCCTTCCAGTAGTCGCGGGCATAGATGACGCGCCCGGCACACCAGACCAGGCCGGCCAGCCCGCCGATCGTCACGTTCACATAGATCGAGAACAGCCACAGCGCCGGCAGGAACAGGATCAGCTGCTCCACGGTGTTCGTCTGCACGCGCAGCACACGCTGGAACTCCTCCGGCCCATCCACGGCAGGTGCCTTGACACCCAGGCGGGTACGGGCGCGCCCGACCGCCAGGAAGGTCCAGACATAGACGGCCAGGGCCGCGACCGTGACCACCGAGGTGAAGTAATAGTGCATCGCGAGCCCCCAGCCCCTGAATGCGGCCCCTGGTCATGGTCGCTGCTGGCGACCCGGGCCCGACGTGGCGCATGCAAGCATGCCTGACGCCGGGGCGAAAGGGGGCCAATCGTCCGCCCGGGGCGGCACCGGCCCCGCCTCTCAGGGGCTGCGGGGCACCAGCCGCGCCAGGCGGTGCAGTTCGGTCTCGCGCAGCCCCATCTCGTCCAGGTGCGCCAGCGTGTTGTAGAGGTATTCGCGGTTGGTCCCCATCGTCCCGCAGGCAACCGCCAGCATGGCCGCCTGCTGTTCCAGGCTGAGATTGCCGGCATAGTTCGGGCGTCGCCGGTCGACGACATAGCACAGGGCGGCCAAGCGCCCCGACGCCGTCTCGATCATGCGGACCGCCTCGCGGTAGACGATGGGCGGGGTCAGTTCGCGGTCCCGCAGATAGGCCAGGGTTGCGCCCACGTCGGCCTCGGCCACGGTCAGGACCCGGCCCCGGCACGAGCCGCCGGCGTCCAGGCCCAGGACCAGGCCGGGGCAGTCATGTGTCCCGCGATAGTCGGTCGAGCGGATGCAGAACGTGCGGTGCCAGCCGCGCAGCAGGCCCGGTTCCGCCGAGATCACGGGAAAGCCCGGTCGCCACATCAGCGAGCCATAGGCAAAGACGCGGAACGGCCGCGGCAGTTCGTGGGGGCCAAGCAGGACGGGGCCTGGCTGGTCAGCGGTCACGGTGGTTGCCGGCGTGGGCGCCGCGCCAGGCGTCGGCACAGGCACCGGTGGTGCTGCGCGCGCCCTGCCTCTATAAGTCGATGCCATGCGCTATCTCGGTCTGGGCCTTGCCGTTGCCCTGCTGGCTGCCGCCTGGAGCGGCGTGTGGTTCTATCTTGCGGGCCAGATGCCCCATTGGATCGACGCCTGGGCCCAGGACGAACGCAGCCGCGGGACAGAGGTGTCGTGGTCGGCCCTGCGCGTCGAGGGCTATCCCTTCCGCCTGGTCGTGGTGATCGACAATCCGCGCATGGCGCGGCCCGATGGCAGCTGGTCCGGCACCCGGCTGACCGGCTATGCCCAGCCGTGGAACCTGAACCACTGGATCCTGGGGTTCGAGGGGACGCACAGCCTGAGCGACGGGCAGCGCACGCTGGGCGTGTCCGGCGGCCCCCTGATGGCCAGCATGCGCTTTGCCGAAGGGCGCTTGGCGCGCCTGGACGTCGACCTGAAGGCGCCGGTCCTGACGCCGTCCTGGCTGCCCGGCCCGATCACGGCCGAGCGGATCGAATTCCACGGCATGACCGACGACGGCCAGCCGCTGGCCATCGCCGCGCGGGCCCAGGCGCTGACCCTGCCCGATGGAGTGGTCCAGGGCCTGCCGCCGCGGATCGACGCGGCCGACCTGGTGGGCACGCTGCGCGGCGCCGCGATCCCGGCACCCACCCGGCCCCACCTGGCCGCGTGGTCGCGGTCGGGCGGCGTGGTCGAGGTGACGCAGGCGGGCCTGAAGGCGGGATCGCTGGACCTGGTCGCCGATGGCACCTTTGCCCTGGACGACCTGCTGCGGCCGCAAGGGGCGGGCGTGGTCCGCGCCGCCGGCCTGGACGCCGTGATCGACAGCCTGGTGAGCCAGGGCCGCGTGGCGCCGCAGGCGGGCCAGGCGGTGAAGGGCGCGCTGGCCATCGCCGGCTTGGCGGCACGCGACGAGGCCGGGCGGACCCAGATCCCCTTTGCGATCCAGGACGGCACGCTGTCCGTGGGCCCGGCGCCCGTCGCGCAGGTGCAGCCGGTCCTTTGAGGCCGCCGCCACCGCGTATCGCTCAGGCCTTGCGGCGCCCGAAGTCGGGGGCCGGGGTTTCCTGTCCCGCCTCGACGATGCCGCGGCGGATGGCGCGGGTGCGGGTGAACAGGTTGAACAGGGTGTCGCCATCGCCCCAGCGGATCGCCCGCTGCAGCGCGGTCAGGTCCTCGCTGAAACGGCCCAGCATCTCAAGCACCGCGTCGCGATTGTTGAGGAAGATGTCGCGCCACATCGTGGGGTCAGACGCCGCGATGCGGGTGAAGTCGCGGAAGCCGCCGGCGCTGTACTTCACGACCTCGGACTGGGTCACCTGCTCCAGGTCGGACGCCGTGCCGACGATGTTGTAGGCGATCAGGTGGGGCACGTGGCTGGTGATGGCCAGGACCAGGTCGTGGTGCTCCGCGTCCATCACGTCGACGCGGGCGCCCATGGCCAGCCACAGCGCGCTCAGCCGCTCGACCGCGCCAGGGTCCGCCCCCTCTGGCGGGGTGAGGATGCACCAGCGGTTCTGGAACAGCTCGGCAAAGCCCGAGGCGGGTCCCGATTCCTCGGTGCCTGCGATCGGATGGGCGGGCACGAAGTGGACGCCCGCCGGGATATGGGGGCCGACGTCGCGCACGACCGCCCCCTTCACCGAGCCGACATCGCTGACGATGGCACCGGGCTCAAGCACCTTGCCAATGGCCTGGGCGATGGCACCATAGGTCCCGACAGGCGAGCACAGCACGACCAGATCAGCGCCGGAGGCCGCCTCGGCCGGATCCTCGTACGACGACTCGACCAGGCCCAGGCCCAGGGCGGCGGCGCGGGTCTCCGCACTGCGCGCGGCGCAGACGATCTCCGTCGCCAGGCCTTGCGCGCGGATCGCGCGGGCCATGGACGAGCCGATCAACCCGATGCCGATCAGCGCCACGCGCCTGAACAGGGGGATCGCTCCGAAGGGCGCCTCGAACGGCGACCGTGGGCGCGGAGGGGCTTGCGTCATCCGGCCTGGCGGACGAAGTCGCGGATCGCCTCGGCCACGGCGCGGTCCTCCGCCTCGGTCCCGATGGTCAGGCGCAGGTATTGCGGCAGTTCATAGGAATCGACCCGGCGCAGCAGGAAGCCGCGCTCCGTCAGGAAGCGGTCGGCGTCGGCCGCACTGCGTCCCGGCTCGGTCCCGAAGCGGATCAGGATGAAGTTGGTGACGGACGGTACCACCTCCAGCCCCAGCTGGGACAGAGTGGCATAGAGCCAGTCGCGCTCCCGTGTCGTGTGGCGCACGACCTGTTCGGCGAAGTCGGTGTCCTCCAGCGCCGCAACACCCGCCAACTGCGCCGGCAGGCTGACGTCGAAGGGTCCGCGCAGGCGGTTCAGCACATCGACCACGCCGGCTTGCGCATAGGCCCAGCCCAGGCGCAGGCCCGCCAGGCCATAGAGCTTGGAGAAGGTGCGCGTCATGACGACGTTGGGATGGGCGTCGACCAGGGCGCGGCCGGCCTCGTAGTCCTCGGCCTCGCAGAACTCGGCATAGGCGGAATCGACGACCAGCAGGACATTGTCCGGCAGGCCAGCCTGGAGCCGCTTCACCTCAGACGCGGGGATGTAGGTCCCGGTCGGATTGCCCGGATTGGCCAGGAAGACGACGCGCGTCCGCGCCGTGACCGCGGCGAGCAGGGCATCGACATCGGGCTTCAGGTCCGTCTCGTCGGCGATGACCGGGGTCGCGCCAACGGTCAGGGCCGAGATGCGGTACATCAGGAAGCCGTGACGGGGGAACAGCACCTCGTCCCCCGGGCCGGCATAGGCGCGGGTCAACAGGCTGAGCAGTTCGTCCGACCCGTTGCCGCAGACGATACGCGCGGCATCGATGCCGTGGTGGCGGGCCAGCGCCTCGCGCAGCAGGGTCGAGCCGCCGTCCGGATAGCGGTGCAGCCCCTCGATCGCGCGATAGGCCGCCAGCGCCTTCGGGCTGGGGCCCAGCGCCGACTCGTTGGACGAGAGCTTGGTGACGGGGCGCTCGCCCGCCGACGAGCGGCCACCGACATAGGGGGCGATGTCCAGGATCCCTGGCCGGGGAACCAGCATGGGCGTGTCTCTCAGACGGCGTGAAGGGGCGTATGGGTCCCGTCGACGGGTATGGCCACGGCCCCGCCCACGATGACGTCGGACACGCCATCGCTCTGGGTCAGGGCGGCCAGGCGAGCATCGTCCTGGGCGACGAAGCCGTCGACCTCCAGCAGGTGCCAGGCCTCATCCTCGCCCGGGCGCTCGGGCTGGCTGTCGATGCAGCGGGCGGCAAAGCCCGCGGCGTTCACGCGCTCGACGACGCGGGCACGGCTGACCTCCGTCCGCGAGGCGACGAGCAGGTAGGAACGATCCTCCCCCGTCGCTTCCGCCTCGAACGGCGCCACGACCACGGCGGACACGCGACCCGCCGGCTGCCCCTCCGGCACGGTGACGAACGGCAGCAGGGCGACGATGCGGAGCGCGCCGGGGCCGGTTGCCCGCAGGTACGGCCACCAGCTTTCGGCGTCGCCCGTGCCGGGCGCGGGCAGGACGCCGACGGCGTTCGGCTTCTCCTTCACCGCGCGCAGGACCTGGGCGGGGGATTCGTGGATATGGGTCGGCGTGCCGGAGCCGAAGTGCGAGCGCGCCACGTCCCAATACGCGATCGGGTCGCGCGCACCATAGACAGCCACTTCCAGCGGAGCCTGGACCCGCAGGAAGGCGGACATCATCTCGCGCCAGATGCGGGCCACGACAAGGCGCGGCAGGGTGCCGTGATGACGGCCAAGAATCCGGCGCAGGACCTGCGCCTCCCGCCCCGGACGCATCATCGGGCTGCCCGGCGCCTTGGCCTGGGCGACACGCTGGACCACTTCCGAGCGGCGGATCAGCAGGTCGTGCAGCGCGCGATCGATCCCGTCGATCTCCTCGCGCAGGGCGTCGAGGCTGTCGTTGGCGGCCGTCATATCGGAAGCTTGCAGGACCATGGGCGGTTCGTGTTTAGTCTCGCCCACCGCCAAAAGCAAAAACAATTCCGATCAGGATTGGTCGCAGCCGGCCAAGTTCCGCACGCGCTGTCGGCGCGTCACATCCCGGCACGCGCTCAAGCCTCCACCATGGCCTCGGCGTCTTCCCATATGGGGGTCAGGGCCAGGATTTCGACATCGGGCGCCAGGCCCGGGTTGAACAGGGCGTTGTGCCACCACGTCCCCTGCCGGGCCAGATCGGCGTGGGCCAGCGCCTCGACCCGGCAGGGGATGCGGAAGCCTTGCGCGAAATCGGCGAATTCCAGCGTGGCCCGTCGCGCCAGGAGCAGCCGCCGCGCGGTCGCCGAGCCCGGCGCGAACACGGCAGTCAGTTCGTCATGAAACTCCGCCGGCTTCTGGAAGAAGGTACCGGCCAGCATTTCCAGGGCCTTTTCCAGCCGTTCGCGCGGGTCGCGCGTGCGCTTGTGCATCTGCTGGAACAGCGCCGTTGCCCGCCTGGGGTCGGCAGGCAGCAGGACGGTCGTCAGCGCCGGCAGGATCTCCGCCCCATCCGCGCCAAGGACGCGCGGGCACATGCCGGGCAAGGGCCGCCCGCCATTGCGCCGCACAGCCCAGGCCCGCACCCGGCACTGCCACGCGATAAAGGCATCGCGCAACGCGCCCAGAGCGTGGTCCAGCACCACGACGTCGGCGGTCATGGGCGGCACCTGAAGAAGACGCGACGACAACCCACCCCGCTCATCCCCGCGAAGGCGGGGATCCAAGGGCCGCAAGCGCTGGTCCTGGTGGCTCTGGATCCCAGCCTTCGCGGAGATGAGCGGTTGGGAGAGGTCACGACGCGTAAGAAGCCTACTCCGCCGCTTCGGCGCGGGATTCGGCCAGGAGCTGCTCGGCCAGGCGGCGCTTGGCGTCCTTGTCCATCTTCTTGATCTCGTTGTTCAGGACCCGCTCGTTGACCGACTGGTTCCAGTAGTCGAGCGATTCCGGGCCGAGCAGCGACAGCTTGCCGACGAACTGGCGCAGCACCTCGTTCGTGGGGCCCATGACCCAGCCAGCCTTGGCATCGCGCAGATAGCGCTCGATCCCCAGTTCCTTCTTGTAGCCGGTACCGCCGCAGGCATGGAGCATCTTGTCCGCCACATGGGCGACGTTCTTGGCCGCGTTGAACTTGATCTGCCAGTACCAGTGCAGGTGCGCGGCGCGCGGCAGGTTGGCGACGTCGTCGTGGATCGACCAATCGCAATTGTTGGTGACCTGGTCCATCAGTTGCCCGCACGAGAAGGCGAACATGCGGGACGCGTTGGTGTCCATGATCGCCTCCCCCACATAGTCCTGGATCGTGGGGTAGTCGGCGACGCGCATGCCGACATCGGCATGGCGCTTCGCCGTCGTGTGGCGCTTGGCAATGTCGATCAGGCCAAGGGCGATCCCGTTCCAGCAGGACGAGGACAGCAGCAGGAAGAAGGGGTCCACCGCTTCGTCATTGGAGGAGGCGCCGTCGCCCGCCGGACCGACCAGGCGCTCCTTGGGGATCACCACGTTGTCGACCAGGATGGCGCCCGACTGGTTGCCGCGCAGGCCCAGCGCATCCCATTGCGAGGGATCGCACGTCACCTCGTCCTTCAGGATCAGCCAACAGGACAGGTCCGAATAGTTGCCAGCGAAATTGGGGCTTGTCGTCTGCACGATGTACCAGTCGGCAAAGCCGCCGGACGTCGTCCAGGATGCCTTCTTCAGCACCTTCCAGCCGCCCTCGACCGCCTGGGCGCCGGACGACACGGGGTACCAGAAATGGCTGCCCGTCTCTGGATCGGAATAGGACAGCGTGCCGACCAGCACGTCGCTGTCCAGCTTTCGCATGATGGGCTCGATCGCAGGGTTGCCCTTGGCCCGCAGCATGGCGGCGGCCACGGCGCCCGAATGCATCGTGTAGCACATGGCGGTCGACGCGCAGCCATAGCGGGCGATGGTTTCCACCACCATCGCGGCACAGACATGGTTCTGGCCCAGGCCGCCCCATTCCTTGGGCACCAGCAGGCCCAGCAGGTTCAGCTTGGCCAGCGCCTCGAAATTCTTGCGCGGAAAGATCAGGTTGCGGTCGGACTCGACCGCGTTGGCGCGCAGCGTGCTTTCGCAGAGCGCGATCAGCTTCTCCTGCAGGGCCCTCTGCTCGTCGGTCAGCAGCCATTGCGGATCGAAGTTGTACCCCAGGCCCCAGAACGGGGCGCCGCCCCAGGTCTTCGTCTCTGACATGGTCCTTGCCCCGCTTGGTGCCGCCGCTGGCCGGCCTGTATGCAAGAGCCTAAGCCAGGGCGCGCGCGCGGCGCAACCGGTTGCCCCAATGCCATACCCACGCAGACCAAACCTGTACCTTTCCAGGTGGGCAAGCCAGTGATCCGTGTATTGAAGGCCGTTCAGGTTGCCTATACCGTGGGCAGCAACTGCCTCGAACGTAGGCAGGTCAACCTGCCATGGGGCACCACATGAGTTCGGTCACCTACGCCATCGGCATCGATCGGGCATCGGGTGTTTTCGACGTCTCCTTTGACTACTGGATCGAGGCCTATAGCGACCCCGAGACAGGCGAGTACTTCTACGAAACGACGTGGTCGGCCAGCTATGGCGGCTACTATGCCGGTGGCGGGACGGGCGCGGAGTCCAATTCCGTCATCGTGAACCTGGGACTTGGCCGTGCAGGCGACGTGAACGAGGCAAGCCTCGGCTTCTCGGCCATGAACTGGTTCACAGGCGTCGGCGTCGACATCAGCTTCAAGGTGCTGACCGCAGCCTATGCCCAGGACGGCCAGACGATGACCGGGTCCGAGGGCATGGACATCGTCATCGCCAGCGACAACGGCGACGTCATCGCGACCGGCGGGGCCAACGACCATATCGATGCCGGCGACGGCGCCGACACGATCGACGCGGGCGCCGGGGCCGACCATATCGACGGCGGGGCCGGGGCCGACACCATGACCGGCGGCGACGGCGCCGACACCTATTTCGTCGACCAGGCCGGCGACGTGATCGTCGAGGCGGCGGACGGTGGCACCGACATCGTCCTGGCCGCGACCTCCTACACCCTCTCGGCCGAGGTGGAGCGCCTCTACCTCTATGGCTCTGGCCCGGCGGACGGCACCGGCAATGACGGGGCCAACTGGATCGAAGGCAACGACGACACCAATACGCTGGCCGGGCTGGATGGCGACGACGTCCTGCTGGGCCATGGCGGGGCGGACCACCTGATCGGTGGCGAGGGCGACGACGCGCTGAACGGCGGCCAGGGCATCGACCACATGGAAGGCGGCACGGGCGACGACTGGTACACCGTCGACACGGCCCAGGACGTGGTGGTGGAGAATGCCGGGGGCGGCCGTGACACCGTCCTGGTCGTGGCCGGCCGCTACGTCCTGGCCGACCATGTCGAGGTCCTGATGGCCGGGTCGGACCAGGCGATCTACGGCATCGGCAATGCCGCCGGCAATTCCCTGGTGGGCGGCATCGGCGCCGACACGCTGGAGGGCCGCGGCGGTGCCGACAGCCTGGCCGGCGGCCCGGGCGACGACATCCTGGCCGGCGGCAGCGGCGGCGACTGGCTGGACGGCGGCAGCGGCAGCGACACGGCCAGCTATGCCGCCTCGCGCCAGGGGGTGCGCATCGACCTTGGCGCCGGCAGCGCCTCTGGCGGGGACGCGGCGGGCGACCGCTTCGTCCGCGTGGAGAACCTGACGGGCAGCGCCCATGCCGACCGCCTGGTCGGCAACGCCCTTGCCAACGTGCTGGCGGGCGGCAACGGGGCCGACCGGATGGACGGCGGTGCCGGCAACGACACGCTGATGGGCGGCGCCGGGGGCGACACCATGGCCGGCGGCGCTGGCCAGGACACGCTGAGCTATGCCAACGCGACGACCGCCGTGCGGGTCGACCTGCGGATCCAGGCCGCCAGCGGGGGCGAGGCGTCGGGCGACCGCATTTCAGGCTTCGAGCACGTGGTCGGCGGCAGCGGCGGCGACGTGCTGATCGGCAACGGGCTGGACAATACGCTGGCCGGCGGGGCGGGCCATGACACCGTGTCCGGCGGGGGCGGCAATGACTGGCTGGTGGGCGGCCAGGGCCTGGATCGCCTGGACGGTGGCAGCGGCATCGACACGCTGAGCTATGCGCCCACGAGCGCGAAGGTGGTGATCAACCTCCTGGCCCAGACGGCCAGCGGCGGCGCCGCCCAGGGCGATGTGATCGCCGGGTTCGAGAACGCCGTGGGCGGCAGCGGCGCCGACACGCTGACCGGCAGCAACGGCGCCAATCGGTTGACCGGCAACGACGGCGATGACGTCATCCGGGCCGGCGGCGGCAGCGACGTGGTGCGTGGCGGCGCCGGGGCCGACCAGATGGACGGCGGCGCCGGCAACGACACGATCAGCTATGCCCAGTCGGCGAATGGCAATGTCTGGGTCGACCTGGCGGCGCAGACGGTCGGCGGCTATGGCGATGCCTATGGCGACACCATCATCGGCTTCGAGAACGCGATCGGTGGCGACAACAACGACGCCCTCTATGGCGACGGCGCACGCAACGTGCTCAATGGCGGGGCGGGCTGGGATGTGTTGGACGGGCGCGGCGGCAACGACACGCTGACCGGCGGGGCCAATGGCGATGCCTTCGTCTTTGGCCCCGGATCGGGCAATGACGTGGTCACCGACTTTTTCGGGGTGGCGGGCGGCGGCGACTACATCTACATGCTGCTGGGCAGCGCCTTCGACACGCTGGAGGAGGTACAGGCTGTGGCGAGTGCCGTCGGCCCCAATGGTCAGAACACGCTGCTGGACTTCGGCGCCGACGGCAGCCTGCTGCTGCTGAACGTGGCGGTCACGTCGCTTCAGCAGGGCGATTTCCTGTTCGCCTGATGCCGGGGCCGGATGCGGGCGGCGGCCCACATCCGGCCTAACCCGGCCTCAGGCCAGGTTGAACACCCGCCGGGCCGTGTCGCCCAGGATGGCCCGGGCATCCCGCTCCGACACGGAATCGAGCACGGCGTCGATCGCCTGCCAGCCATAGCCGAAGCTGCCTTCGTTGTGCGGATAGTCGGCCGACCACATGACCCGGTCCGCCCCGATATAATCCAGCATGCGCAGGCCCACCGGATCGGCCATGAAGACGGCGTAGCAGTTGCGGTGCCAGTACTCGCTGGGACGCAGCCGGGGCTTGGGGTCGAGCAGGTCGGTAAAGCTGTCGTACATCATCTCCGCGTCCTGCAGCATGCCGGGCACCCAGTTGATGCCGGCCTCCACGAAGACGACCTGGATGCCCGGATTGCGGTCCAGGATCCCGCCGAAGACCAGCTGTGCGAAGTTGCGCCGGAACGGGCCCAGGCGTTCCAGCACCAGGGTGGTCCAGCCATTGCGCCCGGCGGCGTTGCCGACCTCTCCGATATGGAAGCAGACGGGCAGGCCCGCCTCCTCCACCGCGTTCCACAGCGGCTCGAACTCGGGCGAGGGGTAATAGATGTCGGCGCCCTCCTTCGTCTTGCCCGGGTGCTGCGGCAGCATATAGGTCTTCAGGCCCAGGTCCTTGATTTCCTGGATGGAATCGCGCGCCTTGGCCGGATCCCAGTAGTTGGCGATGCCCACGCCGTGGAACTTGCCGGGTGCCCGCTCCTGCATCCGCGCCAGATGCTGGTTGTAGATGCGGAAGATCCATTCCCGCTCTTCCAGGTTCGGGTGCACCAGGAAGCGCAGCATCTGCTGCGGGAAGGCGATTTCCTTCTGGTAGCCCTCGACCGCTAGGTCCTTCAGGCGCTGCTCAAGGTCGGTATTGCCCGGCACCTCGGCACTTTCGATGATGTCGAACATCTTGCGCTCGATCTCGCCCCGGTCGTCCCAGGGCGTGTCGCCGGGGCAGCGGATGTCCCACAGGCCGTGATGCTGCAGCACGCGCGGCGCCCGCTCCCTCAGGTGCGCGGGAAAGCCCTGGTACCAGATGTCCTCGTTCAGGCCGACATGGTTGTCGGCCGAGACGATCTCCAGCCCAGCCGGCAGGCGGTCGCGCAGCTGCTGCTGGGGCTGGCGAAACTTGGACAGGGTCAGGCCCTTCATCACCGGATTGTCCAGCAGCAAGCCAGCCATCGCGTCTCTCCCGAACATTGTTTGATACGTTGTTTTAGAGAGCGTATCGAACGGCGTTCAGGGAGGCGAGCACTTTTCTGTTCGGCCCCGGAGCCGACCGGAACAGCGGCCGCCCAAGACCCGGCAAGGTGCTGTGGGCGCCCCCCTTCATTTCCGGGCCGGATGCCCCTATATTGGTCGTGCCGGGCAACCGGCTATGGCGATAAACGGCAAGCGAAATAAGCGTTTCGGACCCGGGGGCGGTACCCGGCGCCTCCACCATCCACCCGGCGTTGTCCGCCGGGCCATGGGGGCGAAACAGGATCGACGTGCGTGGTAAAGGCTTGGTCTTTCGCTCGGCATGATACCGCCGTTATCGGGTCAATCCTAGAAGTGCCAACGACAACGTTGCACAGGTTGAGGAAGTCCGTCTGGCTGCCTAACGGTAGCTTGGCGTAAATCCAAAACGCGGTTCGGGGGGCACCGGGCAACAGAAGCCCCCCACTTTCAATTTCTACTGCTGATTTTTCCCACTTCGCGGGGACTTCAGGGCTAGATGTGGCCTCGAGCCCCTTTTTCACGGCACGCGGCCAGTCAAGATTGTCGTTCACGATGTGGTTGCGTTCACATGACACAACGTATCATTTTGAACAACTTAGAATTGCAGCGAAGCTTGGTGATATGGAAAAGGAAACTTGCCCAAAGTGCGGTGCGGAGTATGAAGTTACCGAGGTAAAAGTTCCTTTCAGAGACAAGGATAGTTACGAATGCGACTGCGGGCATCAAATGGCAAGTTGGAATGGCTCTCGCTATCCCAGGTATCACCTAGTTAAACCGGTGAATCCGAAAAAAGTGTAGAAACGCTATTGAGTATCGATTGCCGGTGTGGCCAGTTATGTTTTTGCGCCGTATGTTGACGTAACTCTACATGGACAGAGAACGACAAATAGCCGCTGAAACGGTGTCGTGTCGCATTGGGCAAATGTCGACCCTGGATGCATTCCTCGCTGAGGATGGCACCCTTGAGGCCTTCCAGGCCGTCGCCATCAAGGAAGTCCTGGCCTGGCAGATCGAGCAGGCGATGAAGGCGCAGAAGATCACGCGCACCGCCCTGGCCGAGCGCATGGGCACCAGCCGTAGCCAAGTCAGCCGCCTGCTGGACCCAAAGGACGGCAACGTGACACTGGCGACCCTCCAGCGTGCGGCCGCGATCGTCGGCCGCAAGGTCCGCGTGGAACTCGTTTAGACCGGGAACCGCCGCCGCAGCCAGTCGAGCATCAGGGCGTTGACCTCGTGCGGCTTCTCCTGGGTCGACCAGTGGCCGCAGGCGGGGATCACGTGGCGCTCCAGGTCGGGAACGATGGCCGGCATCTCGTCCGTCATTGCCGGGGTCAGGACGACGTCGTCGCCCGCCGCGATCATCAGCGATGGCACCCGGACGACCTGGTCCACGCCGCGGTCAAGCAGCCAGTTGCGCGACAGGTTGCGGTACCAGTTGATGCCGCCGGTAAAGCCCGTCCGCTCGAAGGCCTGCACATAGAAGCCCAGTTCTTCCGCCGACAGGATCGCGGTGCCCGGCAGGTCCGCAGGCTCCGGCCCCTCCAGCCCCGCCGTGATCGCCATGTGGCGCATCTCGGGCGGCAGGGTGCGATAGACATCCAGGCTGATCACCCCCTTGCGCATGAACGAGCGGAACACGCGCGGCACGTCGCGCGCCATCATGCGGTCGGCGGCGTCGGTGTCGTGGAAATTGATCACGTACATGTCGGGGCTGTAGACCCGGCGCATCTGGGGGAGCGGGTCCTGGGCCGGATCGGCGACGAAGCCGGGGGCCAGGTCGCGCACCAGGTCGGGGTGCAGCCACAGCATGTGATGCGGGATATGCGGCGTGTTCACGCCGATCACGCCGGCAACGCGCGTGGGGTGCAGCAGTGCCATCTGCCAGACCAGCAGGCCGCCCCAGTCATGCCCGGCAAAGACCGCCTTCGGGACACCCACGGCATCGAGCATCCCCACCAGGTCGCCCAGCAGGTGGGCCAGGTCATAGTCCTCCACCCGCTCCGGCACTTCGGTCAGGCCATAGCCGCGCTGGTCGGGCGCCAGGACGTGATAGCCCGCCGCCGCCAGCGCCGGGATCTGGTGACGCCAGGAATAGGCCAGTTCGGGGAAGCCATGGCACAGGACGATGGCGGGGCCGTCCTTTGGCCCTGCCTCGTACACCCCCATGCGGATGCCGTTGGTCTCGATCATGCGCGGCGTCGGCATGGACTGGCTGGTCATCGGCGCTCTCCCTGGTCTGTCGCGCGATCCTAGAGAACGGCGGGTGCAAAGGGTACCGGATCGGCGCCCGCCAGACGGTTGACCGCCGCCGGGCGCAATGTAAATCTCGGCTAACATAATCGGACGTGCGCATTCACGGCGCATTCGGGGAGGATGCCGATGACCACCTATGAAACCCTGTTGGTCGAGCGGGACGGACCGCTCGCCATCGTGACGCTGAACCGGCCGGACCGGCTCAATGCGATGAGCGGCGCGATGATGAAGGACCTGCCGGCGGCGTTCGACGCGCTGATGGCGGATGCGGAGGTCCGGGCGATCCTGCTGACCGGCGCGGGCCGCGGCTTCTGCTCAGGCGCCGACCTCAAGGACATGGACGAGGGCAACAAGGACCCGGCGAAGAAGGCACGGGGCGAGGGCGGCGACGGCCTGCGCGGCTATATCAACCCGATGCTGGAGCGCCTGGCGCGGGCAGAGAAGCCGGTCATCGCCGCGGTGAACGGGCCGGCCGCCGGCGTCGGCTGCGGCCTGGCCTTGGTCGCCGACATCGTCATCGCCGCCCGTTCCGCCAGCTTCCTCCAGGCCTTCATTCGCCTGGGCGTCGTGCCCGATGGGGGCTCGTCCTGGACGCTGCCGCGCCTGGCGGGCAAGGCGCGGGCGACCGCCATGATGCTGCTGGGCGAGAAGATCTCGGCCGACCAGGCGGCGGATTGGGGCCTGATCTACCAGGTGGTGGACGACAACCAGCTGATGCCGACGGCGCACGCCATCGCCATGAAGATGGCGAACGGTCCGACCTGGGCCTATGGCGCCATCAAGCGGATGATCGACGCCAGCACCAGCAACGACTTCGCGACCCAGCTGGCGCTGGAGGCCTCGACCCAGGACCAGGCCTTCCGCACCGAGGATTCGAAGGAAGGCGTTGCTGCCTTCGTCGAGAAGCGCACCGCCCAGTTCAAGGGCCGCTGACGCCCTGATCCTGAATTCCGCTCATCCCCGCGAAAGCGGGAATGAGCGGGGTCTTTGGGCACGCAGAGACAGAAATCTGAACAGGCTCCGAGAGCCGAGGGGAGGATCGACCAATGACCGACAGCCCGAGCTTTACCGAGATTCGCTACGACAAGCCGGCGGAGCGGATCGCCCGCATCACCCTGGCGCGCGCCGATACGCGCAATGCCCAGGACCGCAAGATGCTGTACGAGATCAACGCCGCCCTGGACATGGCGATGCACGACGATGCCGTGCGCGTCGTGATCCTGGCGGCGGACGGCCCGCACTTCTCGTCCGGCCATCACCTGGGCGACCGGTCGAAGGTGGGCGACCACGGGGCCCCCGTGATGGGCGTCGGCGGCTATGAACTGCCGGGGCCCGAGGGCTACATGGCGCAGGAGCAGGAAATCTACCTGGGCTTCTGCTGGCGCTGGCGCAACCTGCCAAAGCCCACCATCGCCCAGGTCCAGGGCAAGGCGATTGCCGGCGGCCTGATGCTGGTCTGGCCGTTCGACCTGATCGTCGCCAGCGAGGATGCGGAATTCTCCGACCCTGTCGTCGCCTTTGGCGTCAATGGCCACGAGTTCTTTGTCCATGCCTATGAGGTGGGCCATCGCCGCGCCAAGGAGATGCTGTTCACGGGCGAGCCGATCGGGGCGGCGGAGGCCAAGACGCTGGGCATGGTCAACCACGTCGTCCCGCGCGAGCGGCTGGAAGCGTTCACGCTGGAGCTCGCCGGCAAGGTGGCGCAGCGCCCCAGCGTCGGCCTGAAGCTGGCCAAGATGTCGGTGAACCAGTCGCTGGACGCGCAGGGCATGTGGACGGCGGTGCAGTCGGCCTTCGGCCTGCACCATGTCGGCCACGCCCATAACCGCATCGTCTACAACGGCAGCTTCGTCGATCCCGATGGCGCGCGGATCATCCGCGAGCAGGCGAAGGCAGGGCGCAAGGCAGCCGAGTGAGCAGCGCCGCCCGCGTGTCGAGCCGGCCAAAGGACCGCCGCCAGCAGATCCTGGCGGCGGCTGCGCGCCTGTTCAGCGACCAGGGCTACAACGCGACGGCGATCGACGATATCGGCGCCGCCGTCGCGATCACCGGGCCTGCGATCTATCGCCACTTCGCATCGAAACAGGCGATCCTCCTGGCCCTGGTGGAACAGTCCTTCGACCGGGCGGAGGCCGATCAGCAGGCGGCCCGGCTGGCGCCGGACGCGGTCGAGCGCTGCCGCCTGGCGATCGCGCTGGCCATCCGCCATGCCCAGGCCGATGGCGGGCTGACGGCGCTGGCGGAGCAGGAATGGGGCAACCTGCCCGACGCCGACCGCCGGGCGCTGGAGGATCGGCTGCGGGCCCTGCGCGGCTCCTGGACCGCCCTGATCCACGCGGCACGCGGCGACCTGGACGGCGCCGGCGCGGCCATCGCGGCCCGGGCGCTGCTGGGCCTGATCGGGTCGTTGCATGGCCCTGCCCCGCCGCGCGCGGCAATTCTGGTCCAGGCCATGGCCGAGGATGCGCTGCGCCTGCACAGCCCTGCGGCCGACACCTGAGCGGTTTACGCCCGGCGGCGATTGCGCTTGCATGACGGTGCATGACGGGACCGGACCATAGCCTGCGCGACTACCAGCCCGATGCCTTCCCCGGGGACCGCGACGCCCTGCTGCGGATGGTGTCGGCCCTGCAGGAGTTCGAGCGGGCCCTGCGACCGCACCGCCGCCTTGGCTCGGAAATGGCGGCGGAGCAGGTCGACGCCCTGGAAACAGCGATGCAGGCCGGCATCGGTCGCATCGTCCTGGCCTGTCGCGCGGACCGGGTCGTGGGCTTCATCGCCGTGAAGAACGGTGCCGACGACCTGGAGCAGGAACGCCGCGAACTGTGGATCGAGGACCTGTATATCGTCGCCGAGGAGCGCGGTCGCGGCCTGGCCCGCCTTCTGGTCCAGGCGGCAGAGGACCATGCCCGGATCCTGGGCATTCGCCGCGTCGTGATCGGCACGCTGCATGCCAATACTCGCGCCCAGGACGCCTATGCCGCGCTTGGCTACCGCCCTGCCGTCCTGATCCTCGAACGCCATGTCGAGGACCCGGACGACTGACGACGCTCACGCCGCCAGGGGCAGGACCAGGCGGATGCGGGTGCCCTGCCCGGGCGCGGTCTCCACGTCGATCGTGCCACCCGCCTGATGCACCATGGTGAACGCGGGCAGCAGGCCCAGCGAGCCGTCGGGCGACGGCTCGAACAGGTTGGGCACCGCATCGGGATCCATGCCGGGGCCGTTGTCGACGACCTCCAGCGCGACGTTGTGCGCGCGGCCGCTGCGCTGGACCCGCGTCTTCAGCGCCACCACGCTGTCCCCCGCCTGGGCAATCAACGCGTCCAGGCCCAGTTGCAGCAGCAGCGGATCGACCCGGGCAAAAGCCGGGTCCAGCGCCTCGTCGTCCAGGGTGACCCGGCCGCCCCGGGCGACCACGTCGCGCGCCGCGGCGGCGATCTCCACGCGCTGCGGCACGGCCCCATGGGTCTGGGCAAAGCGGCCCAGCGCCTGGACCAGGCGGCGCAGGCGGCCCGCGCAGTCGGCGATCTGCACGGCCGCAGCCTCCGCCCCCGCGGGGCTGATCGTGGCCAGGGTCCGCCGCTTGTTGGCGACCTCGATCCCCACGGCCAGTTCGTCCATCTCGACGGTCAGGCCGGCGGCCAGGCGGGCCACCGTCTCGAAGCGCCGGGCCTCGACCAGGGAGTCCTCGATGGCGCTGCGGCTGTCCCTGGCATGGACCAGTTCGGTGATGTCGGTCAGCATCTTGACCACCCCGCCATCGGCCGTCGCACGCTCGGACACGCGCCACCAGCGGCCATCGGCCAGTTCGCAGTCGACTGGCCCATCGTGCGCCAGGTGGCGCCACAGGCGGGCCTCGACCCAGGCCCGCTTGTCGCCCTCGCCGGCGAAGCCGCCGCGCTCGGCGGCCGCGTCCAGGATCCCCTCGAACGTGGCGCCGGGCACCAGCAGGTCGGCCACCAGGGGATAGGCACTGCGATAGACCTCGTTCGCCAGGACCAGCCGGCCCTCGCGGTCGAACAGGACGAAGCCCTGGTCAACCTGGGCGATGGCATCGGCCAGCAGGCGCTCCATCCGGGCGACCTGGGCGCGGGCCGCGTCCTCCTCGGACATGTCGCAGGCACTGCCGCGATAGCCGGCAAAGCTGCCGTCCTTGGCCCGGATCGGCACGCCCGACAGCCGAAGCTTGCGCAGGCCCAGCGGCCCGTTGACGAAGGGGCAGTCGAAGGCGCGGAATTCCCGCTTGTGGGCCAGGTCCTCGCGCAGGCGCTGCCAGACCGGATCGGTGCCGGCTTCGGCCCCCAGGTCCATCAGCGTCTTGCCCAGCCAGGCGCGCGCCACGGTCGGGTCCGACACCCAGGTGAAGCGAAAGTCGGGCCCCATTTCCCAGAACAGGTCGCTTGCGGTCAGCACGAAGTCGGACAGGCGGGCCTTTTCCGGCGCCATGGCACGGGCCTGCTGGTTCATCACACCCATGCGGATCGCCTGGTAGATCACGGCCGCGAGCAGGGCCCCGATCCCCATCAGCAGCGCCGCCGGCATGCCGATCAGGGCATCGCGCAAGCCCAGGCCCGGCGCGCGCTCAAGCGCGGCGCTGGCGATCGACGCACTGCCCACCGCCGCCAGAAGCATTGCCGGCACGGTCAGCCGGATCAGCCCGGCCCGTCCGATCTCCACCTTTGCCGCCATGACCGTCATTCCAGGATGTCCCGCTCTCGATCCCGGAAGATGACACTTCAGACTATGAATCGCCAGTTAAAACGAATCATTTTCCCATATGATGGGATTTCGAGAATTTTCGATCAATTTTAGCCATCTGCCCGAACAGGGCCAGCGTGTCCGGCCCGGGCCGGCCCGAAAACTCGCGGTAGAGGGTCGCCACGTTGACCGCGATCCGCTCGGCATCGCCCCAGGACGAATAGTCGCCAAGCGCGATGTCCTCCGACGCCTCGGCCCAGGACAGGCCGGCGTCATAGCGCTTCCTGGCCTCGTCCCGGATGTACACCAGGTAGGCGCGCTGGGCCGCGACCGCCGCCTTGTCGGCGATGGGGCCGTGGCCTGGCACGATCACGTCCACCTCTGCCCCCAGGATCAGGTCGCAGGCGGCAATCCAGTTGGCGACCGGCCCCGCCCACATGATGGGCGTCGAGTGCGCGAACAGGATGTCGCCGGTGAAGACGACGCGGTCGTCCGGCAGCATCACCAGCACGTCGCCATGGGTGTGCGCGGGCCCGACCTCGATCAGGTCGACGCGTCGGTCGCCCAGGACCAGGTCCAGGCGATGGCTGAACGTGCGGGTCGGCGCGCGTGGCGCCAGGCCCTCGAACTGGAACGCGCCAAAGATGCGGGACAGGTAGGCGCCCGCCTCCCCCATATTGGGGGCCGCCTTCATGAACTGGTCCAGCAGGGCGGGCGGCACCTCGTCCATCTCCCGCGCACTGGCGGTCGAGGCGATGATCTCGGCTTCCGGCAGGGCGCCGTTGCCATAGGTGTGGTCGCCATTGGCATGGGTGTTGACGACCGTGCCGATGGACCGTGCGGCCGGCGTCGCCGCGCGCATGGTCGCCAGCATCTCCTCCGTCAGGCGCCGGTCGAACAGGGTATCGACCAGCAGCGCACCCTCGCCCGCCGCAATCAGCCCGGCATTGCTCCAGCCCCAGCCGCCATCGGGCTGGAGATAGGCGAACACGCCCGGCGCCACCTCCACCAGGCCCTTGTCATAGGCGTTGCCCATCGTGGCCCCCTCCTATTGCAGTGTCGGCGGGGCAACCTTGGCCAGCAGGCAGCCATAGAGCAGGGCGTAGGACCCGCCCAGCAGCTCCGACTCCTCGTGGCAGGTCTGCAGTGCGTCGGGTGTGACGTTCAGCTTTTCGACCTGGACCTTGGCCCGCGCCTCCTGGTCCAGGCAGCCGGCGGCGACCTTGGGGTCATTGGCGGCCGAGGCCGCGACGCCCGCGCAATAGGCATCGACGTCATAGACGGGCAGCGCCAGGGCCGCCAGCAGCAGCAACATCATCGACGATCACTTCCCGGATTGCGTCTCTCCCTTGCGCAAAGTGTGGGCACCGCCGGGCGACCCGGGCAAGCCCCTTGCTCGCGCCGATGCGTCAATCAGCCAGCCAGGGCCCGCTCCACCGCCTCCGGCTCCTTCTCGATCACAGTCAACAGGACACGGTCCGCGGCGGTGAGCTTGCGCCCCTGCTCCCACCCCTCCAGCGTGCGCGCAGGGATGCCGAACCGTCGCTCGAATGCCTTGGGACTGTCGGCCACGGCCCGGCGGATCGCCTTGATCCGCGCGGGCGGCATAGGTTCGACCGAACGCCCCTCCAGCGCCACCTGCCCCCGGCGATGCGCGATGGCATCGCGCAAGCCCTGTTCGATCGCCAGACCCAGATCGGTGCGGTCGTCAGCCATGGGTCAGTTCCTCAACAAGCTTCCTGAACAGCTTCAATTCATCCCGGGTCAGATCGGCCTTGTCCGCCTTGGCATAGGCGGCAAGGAGGTAGACCACCTCGTCCCCTACCAGGACGTAATAGACAGTCCGCCCGCCGCCCCGGCTGCCCTTG